>QHRU01000044.1:0-12518 GCA_003220225.1 Candidatus Rokuibacteriota bacterium | reverse complement strand
TGATCGCGCTGCTCATGCTCGCGGCGGCCGGGCCGGGCGCCGCCCAGCAGGGCGTGACCGACGCCGAGATCGTGCTCGGCTGCTCGAACTCGTTCTCCGGCCCGCTGGCCTACACGGGCGAGCAGGCGACGCGCTTCGGCGTCGACCTCTACCTCAAGGTCGTCAACGACGCCGGCGGCATCAACGGCCGCAAGGTCCGCACGGTGTACTACGACGACGGCTTCAAGCCCCAGGAGGCCGTGGCCAACACGCGCAAGCTCGTCGAGCAGGACAAGGTCTTCGCGGTCATCGCGCCGCAGGGCACGGCGCCGGTGTCGGCCACCCTCGAGTACCTCGAGGAGAACAAGGTGCCGCTGCTGTTTCCGTTCCAGGGCTCGCCGATCACGCGCGGCAAGAAGTACGTCTTCAGCGGCATGACGCTCTACGACCGGCAGTCGAAGATGATGATCGACTACCTCGTCGGCCAGCGGAAGTTCAAGACGTTCGGCGTGCTCTACCAGGACGACGACTACGGCAAGGCCTTCCTGACGGCGTACGAGAAGGATCTCGCGCGCCACAATCTCAAGATCGCGGCCGCGGAGCCGGTCAAGCGCGGCGTCACCGACGTGAGTGCCCAGATCGCCAAGCTCCGCGCGGCGAGTCCTCAAGTCACGTTCCTCGTGCTGACGCCGGGGCCCGGCGCGCAGGCGCTCAAGGAGCGGCAGAAGATCGGCTGGACGGACACCCTGATGGTGTCGTCGGGCCCGCTCACCGACGAGAAGTACCTCGGGCTCGCCGGCGACGCCACCGAGGGCGTGGAGGGCCTGTCGCTCTGGCCCGATCCGCTCACCTCCGACCTGCCGGGCGTCAAGGCGTACCGCGCGGCGATGCAGAAGTACTTCGACAAGAACGAGCCGAACCGCTACTCGCTCTCGGGTTACTTCGCGGCCGTGCTGTTCGTCGAGGGCGCCCGGCGCGCCGGACGCACCCTCACGCGCGAGACGCTCATCGGCGCGCTCGAGAACGTCAAGAACTTCGACAGCGGCATCCTGCCGCCGCTCACCATCGGCCCCGACCACGAGACGCAGAAGCAGGGCTTCTGGGTGCGCGTGGAGAAGGGGCGCTTCAAGCCGCTGACCGACTGGCTCAGATCGGACTAGCGCGTGGCGCTGCTGCGCGTCGAGGATCTTTCCATCCGCTTCGGCGGGCTCGCGGCGCTGGCCGAGGTGAGCTTCGAGGCGGCGGAGGGCGAGATCCTCGGGCTGATCGGGCCCAACGGCGCCGGCAAGTCCACCGTCTTCAACGTCCTCAGCGGGCTCTATCGCCCGGACTCCGGCCGCGTGACGTTCGCCGGCGAGAGCCTGCTCGAGCTGGCGCCGCACGCGATCGCGCGCCGCGGAATCGGGCGCACGTTCCAGAACACCGAGGTGTTCCGGCCGCTCAGCGTACTCGACAACGTGCTGGTCGGCCTGCACTCGCGGCTCCGCGCCGGGTTGTTCGGAGCGGCCCTGTGGGCGCCGCGGGTGGCGCGGGAAGAGCGCGCGGCGCGTGAGCGCGCGCTGGCGCTGCTCGAGCGCCTCGGCCTCGCCGACGTCGCCGGCCTCGAGGCGGGTGGGCTGCCGCTGGGCCGGCAGAAGCGGCTGGAGATGGCGCGCGCGCTGGCCGCCGAGCCGCGCTGCCTGCTGCTCGACGAGCCGGCGGGCGGCCTCAATCCCACCGAGACGCGCGCGCTCATGGACTTCATCGTCCGCCTGCGCGACGAGCTGCGGCTGACGCTGATCGTCGTCGAGCACGACATGGACCTGGTCATGGGCATCTCCGACCGCGTGGTCGTCCTGCACTACGGGCGCAAGATCGCGGAGGGACAGCCGCGCGAGGTCGCCACCGACCCCGCGGTGATCGAGGCGTACCTGGGCAGCGCGGAGGACGCCTGACGTGCTCGAGATCGAGGATCTCAGCGTCTCGTACGGCCAGCGCCGCGCGCTGGAGGGCGTGTCGCTCAGCGTGCGCGAGGGTGAGATCGTGACGCTGCTCGGGGCCAACGGCAGCGGCAAGTCCACCACGCTGCGCGCGGTGTCGGGGCTCGTGCGCCCGCAGCGCGGCCGCGTCGTCTACCGCGGCCGTGACCTGCGCGATCTGACGGCGGACGCCATCGTCGCCGCCGGCATCGGCCACGTCCCCGAGGGCCGCGACGTGTTCGGCGACTTCAGTGTGCGCGAGAACCTCCTGGTCGGCGCCCACACGACGCCGCGCCGCGAGGTGGACGGGCGCCTGGCCGCCGCCTACGCCGCCTTCCCCGTGCTGCGCGAGCGCCAGGGTCAGCGCGCGGGCACGCTCTCGGGCGGCGAGCAGCAGATGCTGGCGATTGCTCGCGCGCTGATGGCGGGGCCGCGCCTGCTGCTGCTGGACGAGCCGTCGCTGGGCCTCGCCCCGCGCCTGGTGCGCGAGATCTTCCGTGTCATCGAGCGGATCAACCGCGACGGCGTGACCGTGCTGCTGGTCGAGCAGAACGCGCGCCGGGCGCTGGCGCTGGCCGCCCGCGGCTACGTGCTGGAAACGGGCCGTGTCGCGGTGGCCGGACCGAGTGCCGAGCTGGCCGCTGACCCCCGCATCCGCGCCGCCTACCTCGGCGAAGGACGTGGAGCCTGAGGGGCCCCTTCGTTTACGATCGGAAGTAAGGAGGGGCAGGCCGTGAACGAGAACTACGACAGCTATTCCGAGAAGGAAGCGGTCGAGCACAAGTTCCGGATGGCCATGGCGAGCGAGGCGCGGGCCGAGCGGGAGTTGCGGGAGAAGATCAAGAAATGGTTCTACATCGGCGCCGCGGTCTTCGTCGTGCTCTTCATCGTCGCCATGCTGTTCTTCTGAGCCGCCTCGCCGGCGCGCTGGCGCTCGCGGCGCTGGCGGCCTCCCCCGCCGCCGCCCAGCCGCGGGTGGAGACGATCGCCACCGGCCTCGAGGTGCCCTGGGCTCTCGCCTTCGCGCCCGACGGGCGCCTCTACGTCACCGAGCGTGTCGGCCGCATCCGTGTCGTGAAGGAGGGGCGGCTCGAGCCGGACCCCGTCGCGACGCTGACCGTGGCCGCGCAAGGTGAGGCCGGCCTCATGGGCCTGGCGCTCGATCCACGCTTCACCGACACCGGCCACCTGTACGTCTGCTACACCGCCGAGCGGCAGGGGAGTCTCGTCAACCGCATCACCCGATTCACGCTGCGCGAGGGGCGCGCGGGCGAGGAGCGCGTGCTCCTCGACGGCATGCACGGCGCGCCCACGCACGACGGCTGCCGGCTGAAGTTCGGTCCCGACCGCAAGCTCTACGCGACGATGGGCGACGCGCGCGAGGCGCGGCTGGCCCAGGCGAGGGACAGCCTCAACGGGAAAATCTTGAGGTTGGAAGCGAACGGCTCGGTGCCCGCCGACAATCCGTTTCCGGGCTCGCCGGTGTGGTCGCTCGGCCATCGCAATCCGCAAGGCCTCGCGTGGGACGGCAAGCGGCGGCTCCTCGCCGCCGAGCACGGCCCGAGCGCTCACGACGAGATCAATCGCATCGAGCCCGGCAAGAATTACGGCTGGCCCGACGTCGCCGGGGCCGACGATCCGGCGGCCCCGCGCCGCGGGTACGTGGATCCCATCGTCGAGTCCGAGCGCGACACGTGGGCGCCATCGGGCATCGCCTGGCTTGGCGACAGCGTGTGGGTGGCGGCGCTGCGCGGCGAGCGGCTGATCCAGATCACGCTCGACGCCGATCTGAAACTGGTCAACGTGCGGTCGATCCTGCGGCGCGTGCACGGCCGGCTGCGCGACGTCGTCGTCGGCCCCGACGGCGCGCTCTACGTCACGACCAGCAACCGCGACGGCCGCGGCAGCGCGCGCGAGGGCGACGACAAGATCCTGCGCGTCGTGCCTCAGTGATGGGGGGCCCCGACATGGCCCCCAGCCCCCCATCGCTCGGAGCGCCCCGGGGGACCCGGTGCGCTCCTCGAACGCCGTGGCACCCCTCGATACGCCGACCGGCTGACTGGTGCCGCCGCCGCCGGCGCGCGCGTCGTCGCCACTGGTCATCGCGCTGGCGGGCATGGTGGCTCTCGCGGTGCCGATGGGCGTCGGGCGTTTTGCGTTCACGCCGATCCTGCCGATGATGCAGGTGGACGCCGGCCTCTCCATCGCCGCCGGCGCCTGGCTCGCCTCGGCAAACTATCTCGGCACCCTCATCGGCGCGCTCGCCGCCACGGCGGTGCGGGTGCCGATCCAGCCGGCGGTCCGTGGCGGCCTCGTCACGATCGGCCTCGCGACGCTGGCCATGGGCCTCGAGCGGCGCGTGCCGGCCTGGATCGCGCTGCGATTGATCGCGGGAATCGCGACCGGATGGGTTCTCCCCTTCGCGTCGGCGTGGGCGCTCGAGCGCCTCGCGCCGCTCCGGCGCCCTCTGCTGAACGCCGCGGTGTTCGCCGGTTTCGGCGTCGGCACCGCCGCCGCCGGCGCGCGCGTCGTCGCCACTGGTCATCGCGCTGGCGGGCATGGTGGCTCTCGCGGTGCCGATGGGCGTCGGGCGTTTTGCGTTCACGCCGATCCTGCCGATGATGCAGGTGGACGCCGGCCTCTCCATCGCCGCCGGCGCCTGGCTCGCCTCGGCAAACTATCTCGGCACCCTCATCGGCGCGCTCGCCGCCACGGCGGTGCGGGTGCCGATCCAGCCGGCGGTCCGTGGCGGCCTCGTCACGATCGGCCTCGCGACGCTGGCCATGGGCCTCGAGCGGCGCGTGCCGGCCTGGATCGCGCTGCGATTGATCGCGGGAATCGCGACCGGATGGGTTCTCCCCTTCGCGTCGGCGTGGGCGCTCGAGCGCCTCGCGCCGCTCCGGCGCCCTCTGCTGAACGCCGCGGTGTTCGCCGGTTTCGGCGTCGGCATCGCCGCCGCCGGCGGCGTGTGCATCGTGCTCATGCACGGGCGCGCCAGCTCCGCGCAGGCGTGGCTGAGCCTCGGCCTTGTCTCGCTCGCGGCGACCGCCGTCGTGTGGCGGAGCTTCGTCGGACGCGACGTCCGGTCGGAGGCGAGCCGACGCACGGGCACCGGCCGCTGGGACACCGACGCCATGCTGCTGGTCGCGTGCTATGGCTCGTTCGGCTTCGGCTACATCGTTCCCGCGACGTTTCTTCCCGTCATGGCGCGCGCGGCGATCGACGATCCGTCCGTGTTCGGATGGGCGTGGCCCGTGTTCGGCGTCACCGCCGCCGCGTCCACGTTCGCCGCGGCCGGACTGTCGAGGTCGCTCGGCAACCGCCGCCTGTGGAGCCTGGGGCACGTCGTGATGGCGGTGGGCCTCGTCCTTCCGGTGATCCGGCCGGGGATCGGGTCGATCATGCTCAGCGCCCTCCTCGTCGGCGGCACCTTCACGGTGATCACCATGGCCGGATTTCAGGAGGGACGCGAGGTCGGCGGCGTGCGGATGATCGCCGCCATGGCGTCCGCGTTCGCCGTCGGGCAGATCGGCGGGCCCGTCCTCGTGCGCTAGGCGGTTCGCGCGGACGGCGGTCTCTCCGAGGCGCTCGTGATCGCCTGCGCCGTGCTCGTCGCCGGCGCGGGTGTCCTCGCGCTCAGCCGCCGGTCACCGCCTGCATGATCGTGATCACGTCGCCCGATTTCACGGGCCGCTCGAGGCTCGGGAGCCAGCGCGTGTTGTCCTCGTTGTGGAAGCACAGCACGTGACCGCGGAACTTGCCGCTCTCGTCGAAGAGGTGCACGCCCAGCTCGGGATGGCGGGCGATCAGCGTGTCGAGGGCGGCGGCCAGGGTGTCGGCCTCGACCGTCGTCTCGAGCGCGCCGCCGATCAAACCGGCGAGCAGGCGCGGCAGCCGCACGGTGACGTGGGCCACGGGGTCGCGGCTACTCGGTGAAGGCGGCGAGGCAGACGACGCGGGGCGCCCCGAACGGCAGCGCCTGCCAGCTCTCGCCGGCGTCGCGCGACGCGTAGACCGTCCCGCCCGTCGTGCCGACGTAGATGCCGGGCGGATCCTGCGCGTCCAGCGCGAGGGCGCCGCGCAGCACCACGTCGTACGCGTGCTCGCCGGGCAGGCCCTTGCCCGACGGCGCCCACGACTCGCCGCCGTCGAGGCTGCGGTAGACGCGCAGCGCGCCGCCCGGCGGCATGCGGAACTCGTCGCTCTCCAGCGGCACCGCGTAGAGCGCGCGGCGCCTGGGCTCGCGCACGAGCGGAAAGCCGAAACCGGAGGGCAGCCCGCGCTCGATCTTCTCCCAGGAGTCGCCGCCGTCGCGCGTGCGGTACATGCCCTTGTGGTCCTGGCGCCAGATGAGGTTCGGGTCGCGCGCGTCCTGGGCGAGGCCGTGCACGCAGTAGCCGATGTCCCTGGTGGTCTTGTCCTCGAGGACGACGGTGACGCCGCGGTTCTTCGACTGCCAGGTGCGGCCGCCGTCGTCGGTGCGGAAGACGCCGACCGCCGAGATCCCGCACCACATGCGCTGCGGATTCGTCGGATCGCCGACGATCGCGTGAGCACAGAGCCCGCCCGCGCCGGGCATCCACTTCTCGCGCGTGGGATGGTCGTTCAGGCCCGCGACGGGTTTCCACGTGTCGCCGCGGTCGTCGCTGCGAAAGAGTCCGGCCTCGGCGACCCCGGCGAACAGCGCGCCGCCGGCGGGCTGCACCTTCCAGATCTGCGTGAGCTTGCGCGTCCCGTCCTTCGGATAGGCCGGCCCGTCCACCTGGCGCCACTTCGCGAGGTCGTCGCTGGCCTGGATGGTGGCGCCGTAGACGAAGCTGTTGACACCGAGGAAGGTCCGGCCGCCGTCGCGGCCGATGGCGGTGATCCGCCAGCCCTTGAAGAGCGGCCCCTCGATCGTCCACGCGGTGCGCGCGGCGTCGCTGCGCGCGAGGAACGCGCCCTTGTCGGTCCCGATGATCAGCAGTGTGCGCATGACGACGAGTATACTCAGCGCTCGAACATGTTCCAGCCGGAGCTCGAGACCCTCGAGCGCGAGGCGCTCGCGCGACTCCGGCCCGAGGACGTCGAGCGTGTCGACCGGCGCGTGCACATGTTGGCGCGCAGGCAAGCGTGTAGCGGCCCAGGAGCACCTCACCACCGCGACGGCGATGTATCGCGAGATGGACATGCGCTTCTGGCTGGAGCAGGCGGAGGCAGAGACAGCCACGTTCGCGTAGAACGAAAGGACGACGGACGATGACGACGACGAGTCCGCGATCTCAGATCATCTCCATCAGCGATCTTGGATGGCAAGAGTTTCGGCCCGGAGTCAGCTTCAAGATCCTCTGGGAGGACAAGGCGACGAAGCGGCGCGCCCAGATGACCCGCTTCGCGCCCGGCGCGCAGCTTCCGCTCCATCGACACGTCGGCGACGAGCTGATCTTCGTGATCGAGGGTGCGCTATCTGACGAGTCCGGGACGGTGACCTCCGGGAACGTAGGCTACCGGCCCGACGGCTGCGTCCACACCGTGACGACCAAGAACGGCGCGACGGTCCTCGCCGTTCTCACCGGCGATATCGAGCCGGCCGCCGAGCGGGGGCGCGCGCCCGGCTCGCAGATCTTCACGCTGAGCGAGCTGCCGTGGATCGAGACGCGCCCGGGCGTCCGCCAGAAGCGGATCTGGGAGGACAAGGTCACCGAGCGCCGCGCCTTGCTGGCTCGCTTCGAGCCGGGGGCCACGCTCCCGCCGCATCGTCACGTCGGTGACGAGCTGATCTTCCTCGTCGAAGGCGCGAACGCGGACGAGTCGGGCGTCGTGGCCACGGGCAACATGAACTACCGGCCGAACGGTTGCGTCCACAGCGTGACGACGCAGAACGGCGCGACGGTCCTGGCCGTCGTGTGGGGCCGCACGGAACCGATCTGACGAGGACCGGCGTCAGGCCGGCGGCAGCCGCACCTGAACGCCCGCCCGCTCCTCCTGGAGCGTGAGGAAGATTGACGCGTCCTGGTTCGCCCAGCCGCGCCCGATCGCCTCGACCATCTCCTGCTCGCACAGGGCCGACAGTCGCATCGGCACGCCCGTGGCGCGCGCCAGCTCGAGCGCCAGACCGAGGTCCTTCCGCGCCAGCCTGAGCGAGAACCGCGGCTCGAAGTTCCCACGCAGGTAGGTGGCGGGTAACCGGACCTTGAGGCTCATCATGTGCCCCAGGGCCGCCTGGTTGAAGACGTCCACGATGACCTCGGGGGCGATGCCGGCCTTGACGCCGACCGCCCAGCATTCGGCCATCACCAGGTCCAGCGTGAAGCTCGCGCAGTTGTGCATGAGCTTCGCGATCGACCCCGAGCCGATGCCCCCCGTGTAGAGCACGCGCCTGGCGACGGCGTCGAGCACGGGCCGGGCGCGCTCGAAGACGGCGCGCTCACCGCCGACCATCACGAGCAGGTCGCGCGTTCGGGCGCCCTCCATGCCGCCGCTCACCGGCGCATCCAGCATCTCGACGCCCTTCGTCGCGAGCGCGGCCTGCACGCGCCGGACGAGCAGCGGCGAATTGGTGGTGTGGTCGACGTACAGCGCGCCGGGCTTGATCCCCTCGAGGATGCCGCGGGGCCCGAGGCAGACCGGCTCCATCTCCGCGGGGCCGGGCAAGCACGTCGCGACGACCTCGGACCGGACCGCGAGATCGGCCGGAGACTCGGCCCAGCCGGCGCCGGCGGCGAGCAGATCGGCGGCGGCCTCGCGCCGCACGTCGTGGACCACGAGCGGGTGGCCGGCCGCCAGCAGCTGGCCCGCCATCGGCCGGCCGATATTCCCGACGCCGATGAACCCGATCCGCATAGTCGCCGGGGTCAGAGGCTGTAGAGCCGGAGGACGTTGTCCCAGAGGATCTTCTTCTTGCTCCGGTCGCCGAGCGGCAGCGCCAGGAAACGGTTCATGGCGTCCGGGTACTTGGAGTCGCCGTGGGGGTAATCGGTGGTCGTGACGAGGTTGTCGTCGCCGATCGTGTCCACGACGCGGGCGACGAACTCCTCGTCGCACTCGACCGCGCAGAAGCCCTGCCGCCGGAAGTACTCGGAGGGCTTCATGCTGAGATGCGTCATCTCGCCGTAGGGCTCGCGCCATTCGTGGTGCTCGTCCATCCGGTGGAGCCAGAAGGGCAGCCATCCGCACTGCCCCTCGAGGAACGCGAACCGGAGGCGCGGGAACCGCTCGGTGACGCCGCCCATGATGACGTCCATGCAGGCCAGCATCTGCTCCACAGAGTGCGTCGAGATGTGGGCGATGCCCATGCTCTTGAATCGGTCGGCGCCCGCGGCCTTCATGCGCGAGCCGGTGGTTTCGTGGAAGCCGACGGGGACGTTCAGCTCCTGGCACGTGGCCCAGAGCGGGTCGTAGTACGCGTCGTGCCACGGCCGGCCGTTGTAGATGTTCGGACGGAGAAAGATGGCCTTCATCCCGAGCTCGCTCACCGCGCGGCGCGCCTCGGTCACCGCACTCGCCACGTCGTGAGGCGACACCGCGGCCGCGCCGAACAAGCGTCGGGGATCGGCGGCCTGGATGTAGTCGTGGAGCCAGTCGTTGTACGCCCGGCACGCGGCCGCCGCGAAGCGCGGGTCCATCGTGTCGAAGGCGGTGACATACATGGCGGAAGTCGGGTAGAGGATCGCGAGGTCGAGCCCCTCCTTGTCCATCGCGCGCACCTGCGACTCGGGGTCGAAGTTCCGCTTGATCTCCTCGGCGTAGCGCTCGCCGAGCGCCTTCTCCTCGGCGTCGGTGAGCGCCGGCCAGTCCCCACCCGGCATGGACGCCATGACCTCGCCCTCGACCACGGTGCGGATGTCCCACCGGCGCTCGCTGAGCCGTCGTGGCGCGCGCGGCTTGAACTCGGGCTCGATGTAGCGCTCCCACAGGTCGACGGGCTCCATGACGTGCATCTCGGCGTCGATCATCTTGAACCCGTGCTTGGGCATGACGTGCGTCCTCCTTCGGCGAGTCGGCCGGCCGCAACCATAGCAGAGCGGCGCGCCCCTCCGCGAGGGCCACGCGCCGCGCGGGTATACTCGTCGCGTCTATGTTCCAGCCGGAGCTGGAGGCGCTGGACCGCGAGCGGCTGACCACCCTGCAGCTCGAGCGCATGCGCGCGACGCTGGCGCGCTGCGCGCGCAATCCCGCGTGGCAGCGCCGGCTCGGCGGAGCGCGCGCCGGCGATCTGAACACCGTCGAGGACTGGACGCGGCTGCCGTTCCTCACCAAGGACGAGCTGCGCGATGCCTATCCGTACGGTCTGGCGTGCGGTGAGGGCTACCGGCGCGTGCACATGTCGAGCGGCACCACCGGTAACCCGATCCTGAACCCGTACACGGCGGCCGACGTCGCGCAGTGGGGCGAGGTGATGGCGCGCTGCTACGTCGCGGCGGGCGTCACGCGCGACGACGTGATCCAGGTCACGCCGTCGTTCGGCCTCTTCACCGGCGGCTTCGGCTTCCACTATGGCGCCGAGCGGCTCGGCGCCATGGTGGTGCCGGTGGGCGCCGGCCGGACGTCGCTCCAGCTCAGGCTGATGCGCGATCTGAAGACGACGGTGCTCACCGCCATCGCGACCTATCCACTGCGGCTGATCGAGGTGGCGCGCGACGAGCGGTTCGATCTCGGCGCGCTCTCGCTCCGCGTCGGGATCTTCGGCTCCGAGATGTGGTCGGACGCGCTGCGCCGGCGGATCGAGCGCGAGCTGTCGATCCGCGCGCACGACATCATCGGCATGACCGAGACGGGTGGACCCGGGCTCGGCATCGACTGCCTCGCGCGCGCCGGCGTGCACGTGTGGGAGGACCACTACCTCGCCGAGATCGTGGATCCCGCGACGGGCCGTCCGCGGCCCGATGGAGAAGAAGGCGAGCTGGTCGTCTCCACGCTCACGCGCGAGGGGCTGCCGCTGGTGCGCTACCGCACCCACGACCTGACGCGAGTCGTATCGCGCGCCAGGTGTGTGTGCGGCAGGACGTCGCTGAGGCTCGATCGGCTGCGCGGGCGCACCGACGACATGGTCATCTACAAGGGCGTCAACTTCTACCCGCGCCAGGTGGAGATGGTGCTGCTCGCGCAGGCCGGCGTGAGCCACGAGTACCAGATCGTGCTCGACGCCGAGGGCGGCGGCGAGCGGATGACCGTCGTGGTCGAGACCGAGCCGGGCTGCGATCCCGGCGTGGCGGCGCGCATCAAGCACGACCTGCACGACGCGCTCGCGCTCGGCCCCGAGATCCGGCTGTGCGCGGCCGGCACGCTCGAGCGTCCGCAAGGCAAGGCGGTGCGCGTGGTGGACCGGCGCCCGCGATGAGCCGCGCCCTCGAGGGGCTGACGGTCCTCGCCCTCGAGCAGGCGACGACGCTGCCGTTCCTGACGTATCGCCTCGCCGGCGACGGGGCGCGTGTCATCCGCGTGGAGAACCCGCTGCGGCCCGATCCGAACCGCTTCGTCGGCCGGGACGTGCTCGGCGAGCCCGACATGCGCGGCTACTTCCTGCCGAATAACTGCGGCAAGGAGGCCATCACGCTGAACCTCGCGACGCCGGAGGGCCGCGCGCTGCTCCACGACCTCGTGGCGCGGCTGCCCGTGGACGTCGTCGCGACGAACCAGCGGCCGCGCTCCTACGCGGCGCTCGGCATCGACGAGCCCACGCTGCGGGCCGTGCGCCGCGAGCTGATCTGGCTCGGCATCAGCGGCTTCGGGCCCGAGCACGACGAGCCGGCGTACGACCCCGTCCTCCAGGCGCGCGCGGGCTTCATGGCCCTCACGGGCGAGCCGGACGGTCCGCCCACGCCGTTCGGCGCGCCGATGGTGGACCTGGGCGCCGCCGAGCACGCGTACGGCGAGGTGATGAAGGCGCTCTACCGCCGCGCGAAGACGGGCGAGGGCACGCGGATCGACGTGGCGATGTTTCGCAGCGCCGTCTCGTGGCTCGTGGCGCCGGTGGCCGTCGAGAGCCTCGGCGAGCGCGTCGGCCGCCGCGGCAGCGGGCATCAGTTCTTCGCGCCCGTCGGCGTGCACGCCACGCGCGACGGCCACGTCTACCTCGCCATCGGCAACGACGCCCAGTGGAAGGCGCTGGCCGCGCTGCCGGCCTTCGCCGGCATCGATCGCCCGGAGTACGCGGGCAACGCGGGACGCATCGCGGACGCCGCGCGGCTGCACGCGGCGCTCGGCGAGCGGCTCGCGCGGCTGACGGCCGAGGAGACGCTGGGGCTGTTACGAGGCGCGGACGTCCCGGTGGCGCGCGTCGCGACGCTGCCGGAGGTGATGGCGGACCCGCTCGTGGCGCCGGGACTCGTGCGCGTGCGCGATCCGCGGACGGGCCTGACGATCGCGCTACCGCCGCCGCCCGTCGGCGACCCGCCCCCGCTCGCGTTCCCGCCGCGTCTGGGCGAGCACAACGCGCGCGTGTACGGCGCCCTTGGCCTCGACACCGCTGCCGTGGCGGCCCTCCACCGCCGCGGCGTGATCTGAAGGAGGGAGCGATGGTGAGGAGACACTTCTTCGGCGCGAGTCTCATTCCTCTGGTGTTCGTCTTCGCGCTGGCCGCCTGCGGCGCGCGCGCGCCCG
>QHRU01000030.1 GCA_003220225.1 Candidatus Rokuibacteriota bacterium | reverse complement strand
ACGTCTCCGGGCACGATCGAGCAGATCTCCTCGACGAGCGGGCGGAAGGGCTTCTTCTCCTTGGCCGCCAGCGACGGGTTCGTGGTGACGCCGTCGACGACGCCGAGCGCCACGCCCTCCTCGATCTCGTTCACGTTGGCCGTGTCGAGAAAGATCTTCACGAGGCCCCCCTTTCGATCGTCACGCGCGTCCCCGCGCGGACGTTCTTG
Source organism: Candidatus Rokuibacteriota bacterium (assembly GCA_003220225.1). Lineage (GTDB taxonomy): Bacteria > Methylomirabilota > Methylomirabilia > Rokubacteriales > CSP1-6 > AR12. Next base: position 6,026 of record QHRU01000030.1, on the reverse strand, counting down.
AATACCGTCGCGTCGCCGCTCACGCGCCCCACCACGTTCACCGGGCTCGCCGGCCGGATCTCGTCGCCCCGGCTGGCAGGCGTCGGCCCGAAGAAGACGCAGAAGGCGTGACCCGGCGGCCAGTAGCCGAGGTCACCGAGCGCCACGACCTCCTTCGCCCGGTCCGCCTCGGCGCGCACCGGGATGCCGAAGTAAATCTCGTCGCCCCACGTCTCGGCCTTCGCCTCGATCGGCAGCGTGTCCCAGATCGCGCTGGCGGTGTTGGAGTCGTTCAGCTCGGCCGAGGCGGACACGTCTCCAGCAGTGATCCGGATCGCGCGGGCCATCGAACCGAGCCTAGGCTCCGGCTCGGATCGAAGTCAAGGCGAGACGGCCGATCATCGCACGTCGACCGCGTCGCCGCGGGCGAGTTGGGCCAGCACGGGCGCGAGCTCTTCGACGGTGAGGGCGGCATCGACGTGGTCCTCGCAGATCGCCGCGACGGGCATGTTGTGGAATCGCGCCTCGGCCGGACTCGGCACGAGGGACATCCCGCCGGCCTTCTTGATGGCGATCAGCCCCGACACGCCGTCTACGGTCCCGTCTTCGTAACGTTCTTCCTTCGCGACGAGCAGCTCCTGGACGGTGAACGTATGGCCGACGCGGCACTCGAAGACGAGATCGGACCGCTTGCCCTGCGTGTGGACGGCCAGCACCCCGCAACAGCCCGGGCACGATACGCCCGCGACGCTGGGCTCAGACGAGTCTCCGAGGCGCGGCGGCAGCGCGTACACGCGTCGAGTCATTGCAAAATTACGTGCTCGCGCTTTGGCTTGACTTCCTCTCGACCCGGGACGACACTGCGACTCAACTCCCCGAGGTGGGTCCGGAGATGGGTCCCGACATGGCGACCCCGTTCGACCCGCGAATGATCATCGGCGCCGTCCCGATGCCGGCGCTCTTGCTCGGCCTGGACGACACCGTGGTCGCCGCCAACCACCCGGGATTGGCCATGTTCGTGCGTGACGGTGCCCTGGTGATTGGCAGCAACTTCAAAGACGTCGTGACGGACACCTGGCGTTCGTCGCTCGCGCGGGCCCTGGCCGAGGCGAAGGGCACGGGCCGATCGGAGCGCGTCTCGGCCGGACTCGACGAGAGTGAGCCGGACGCGAGGCGCGGGAACGTCTGGGTCCTGCCGATGCTGGCCGACGACCGCCGGCTCGCCGGCATGCTGGTCGCCGCTCTCGACACACGCGAGTCGGATCGACTCTGGGCGGACGAGCTGCAGACGCTGAACGAGCAGCTCCAGCTCGCCAACGAGACCCTGCAGACGCAGCTGCAGGAGGTGCACGCCGCGCGCCGGGCGGACGACGAGCGCAACCAGTTCCTCGCGATGCTCGCGCACGAGCTGCGCAACCCGCTCGCCGGTATCGCGAGCGCGAGCTACGTGCTGCGCCAGCGCCTCGAGACCGGCGGCGACCGGACCGTCGAGCAGGCGCTGCGCGTGGTCGATCGGCAGGTGAAGCACCAGGCCCGGTTGCTCGACGATCTGCTCGACGTCTCACGTATGGTGCTCGGCAAGATCGCGTTGCGTCTCGAGTCGGTGGACCTGGTCGTCATCGTGCGTCAGGCGATCGAGGCCGCCAGCTTCGGCATCCACTCGCGCGCCCAGGCGCTGCGCGTGGAGCTGCCCGACGAGCCGGTCGTCGTCACGGGCGATGCGATCCGGCTGGAGCAGATCGTCACCAACCTGCTCGGCAACGCCGTGAAGTACACGCCGGCCGCCGGTCGGATCGACCTGAGGCTCTCGACCGCCGACGAGACCGCGGTCCTGAAGGTCAGCGACTCGGGCATGGGCATCGAGCCGGAATTGCTCGACAAGATCTTCGAGCTGTTCACGCAGGGCGACGTGACGCGCGCGCGCGCCGCCGGCGGCCTCGGCATCGGGCTCACCATCGCACGCGCGCTCGTGGAGCTGCACGGCGGGACGATCACAGCGCGCAGCGCAGGACGCGACCGCGGCGCGACGTTCGAGGTCCGGCTGCCTCGGCGCCAGGCGCCGGCGTCGGCTCCACCCGTGGCGGAACCCGAGCCCGCGCGCGCCGCTCGGCGGATCCTCGTCGTTGACGACAACCGCGACGTCCGCGAGCTCCTCCGCGTCGTCCTCGAGCTCCACGGCCACCGAGTCCAGGAGGCGATCGACGGGGTCCAGGCAGTGAAGCTCGCGGTGGAGTGGGTGCCCGACATCGCGTTGATCGACATCGGCCTGCCCGAGATCGACGGCTACGAGGTGGCGCGCCGGATCCGCCGGCGGCTCGGCGCCTCGGTCCGCCTCTTCGCGCTCACGGGCTACGGCGACGCCGAAGCCCACCGCCTCGCCGTCGAGGCGGGGTTCGACCAGCACCTCGTGAAGCCCGTCGACCCGAACGTGCTCGCACGCCTCATCGGCGCGGCATGATCAGCGGCACCTGGCGCCGCCGGCGCGCGGCGTCTCGCTCGGAGCCGCGATGCCGATCACGCCGATCAGCTCGCCGCCGCCCTCGTGCAGCGGCGCGAGCTTGACGACGGCCGTCCGCACCTCTCCCCCCGGCAGCGTGTAGGGCACGTCACGAACCTCGACAGGTACGCCGCGCTTCGACACGGTCTCCAGCGGCGTCCGTAGGATGCGCGTCGCATCGCCGAGCGGCAACGCCATGACGTCGCGGCCCGTGGCCTCCCCGGCGCGCAGCCCCCACATTCGCTCGGCCGCCTGGTTCCAGCTGGTCACGACGAGCGCGCGGTCGGTGACGAAGACGCTCTGCTCCATGCTGTTGAGCAGCCCCAGGTGGTAGGCATCGAGACGCTTGAGCTCGGACGATCGCGCCTCCAGCTGGGCGTTGAGCGTTCCCAGCTCCGCGTTCGCCACCTCCAGCTCCTCCACCGTCGTCTCCAGCTCTTCGTTGGTGGACTGCAGCTCCTCGTTCGTCGTCTCCAGCTCCTCGTTGGTGGACTGCAGCTCCTCGTTCGTCGTCTCCAGCTCCTCGTTGGTCGATTGCAGCTCCTCGATGGCGGTGGCGTGCTGCTCGGCGATGCGGGACATCTGCTCTTTCAGCCGCGCGTGCTCGGTGGCCTCCAGCGCGTAGACGAGGACGCCGACGAAGCGCGAGGCCTCGAAGAGCGGCGCGATGGTGATGTCCGTGTGGACGGCCTCGCCGTTGCGCCTCGTGAACATCACGTCGTCCATGCGGCTGGCCGCGTGCCGCGCCTTCACGTCCTCGATGCGCGCGCGGAGCCCCTCCACCCGGTAACTGATGTCGAGGTCCCGGAATTTCCGGGCGAGGGCATCGGCCGTCGGAATGTCGAGGAGCGCTTCCGCGCCGGGGTTCCAGCTGAGGATGGTGTCGTTCACGTCGATCACCACGACGGCCGCCGGCAGCGCGTCGAGCGCGCGCTGGACGCGTGCCGACGGCGCCGCCGCCTCCGCGAGGGCGTGCGGCGCCGACCCCGTCTCGGACAGCCCGGCGGCCGCGGGGCGCGAGGCGGTGGAGGTCCGCCTGAAGATGCGCCATTTCTGGTGCACCGGCGTGAACAGCCGCGAGCGCGCCAGGAGTGACTCCGAGCGGCCGAGGAAGAGGAACCCATCCTCGCGGATCGAGTAATGGAAGCGCGTGAGAATGCGGTCCTGCAGCTCGCCGGTGAAGTAGATGAGGGCGTTCCGGCAGACGAGCAGGTCGATGTGCGACAGCGGCGGCGCCTGCGTCAAGTTGTGGGAGCCGAAGATGCACCAGCGGCGGAACTCGCGCCGAAATCGATAGAGCTGGCCCTCGCGGGTGAAGTAACGGTCGACCAGGCGGTCGGGGACATCCTTGAGCTGCTCCGTCCGGTAGACGGCCTGGCGCGCGGCGGTCAGGGCCTCCTCGTCGACGTCGGTGCCGTAGATCTTGATCGTGTAGTTTTCGGCGGGGGCCCCCAGGCGCTCGGCCAGGAGGATGGCGATGGAGTACGCCTCCTCGCCGGACGAGCAGCCCGTGCTCCAGATCCGGAGGCTCCGCGAGTCTGCCGCGTCCTCCACGAGCCGTGGGACCACGTGCTCCGCCAGCACCTTCCAGGCCTCCGAGTCGCGGAAGAAGCCGGTCACGTTGATGAGGATCGTGTTGATGAGCGCGACGTGCTCGCCGGCGTTCTCGTCGAGCAGGCGGGAATAGGCCGAGACCGACTCCGCGCGCACCTGCGTCATGCGCGCACGGATTCGCCGGACGAGCGAGACTTCCTTGTACTCGCGGAGGTCGAAGTTGTACTGCGCGCTCAGCTTCTCGAGCAACTCGCGGAGGTCTTCGCCGAGCTCGGGCGCGCTCTGACCGATCGCGTCGTCGCCGTCGCTCATGTCTCATCTCCCGCCGGCGGCGCCACCAGGCTCGCCAGCGCAGGACCGATCTCCTCGAGCGGCAGCGTGAAGTCCACGCACCGGGTCGCGCGGGCCGCCTGCGGCATGCCCGCGTGCGCCGCGCTCGAGGGATCCTGCACGAGCGTGGTGCCGCCCTTGGCTTTGATGTCGCGGATCCCGTCGGCGCCGTCCACGCCGGAGCCGGAGAGCACCACCGCGATCGCGCGGTCGCCGTAGGCGTCGGCGACCGACTCGAAGAGCAGGTCGATCGACGGCCGACTGAAGTGCACGAGCTTCGTGTCGGTCAGCACGAGGCGCCCCGCCCGCACCACCAGGTGCATGGCCGGCTGCGCGATGTACACCGTCCCGCCCTCCATCTCCTCGCCGTCGACGGCCTGCTTGACGCGGAGCTTGCAGCGCCGTCCGAGCAGGCCTGCCAGCATGCTCTTGTGACGCGGGTCCATGTGCTGGACGATCAGCACGGGGACGGGAAAGTCCGCGGGCAGCGCGGCGGCCACGACATGCAGCGCCTCGACGCCCCCCGCCGACGCGCCGATGGCCACCACGTCGAACTGCGGGGCGACGTCGCGCCGTGCGGCCTCAGCAGACATCGCGCCCGCTCACCGTCGGGTTCGCGTCGCGCGCTTCACGCTCTCCCACGCGGTGAAGCATTCGCGGTGGAATCTCAGGATGAGGGTGTCCCGGGTCATGACGCCGGTCAGAGTAGCACCGTCCGGCGTCCATCGCGCGCCCATCGCGCGCCTTCAGGCGGCGCGCCGGTAAGCCTTCAGCGCCGCCTCCAGGCCCGCGGCGTCCGGCACCGCGCTCCAGCCCACGCCCTCCACCGACAGCGAGGCGGCGCACGTCGCGGCCTCCGCCGCGGCCCACGGATCGGCGTCATAGAGATAGCGCGCCAGGAACGTCGCCGCGAAGACGTCGCCGGCGCCCGTCGGGTCCACCTCGAGCGCGCGACGCGGACGCACCTCGTAGCGGTCGCCGTTGACGTAGAGCAGCGCGCCGAGCGACCCCGCGGTGACGACGGCGATCGGCACGCGCTGCACCCACTCCGTCATCGCGGACTCCTGCCCGCGCACGTCCGAAGCGCTCAAGAACAGCGCCTGCAGCGTGCGCAGCGCCCGCGTCGCGGCCTCCCAGCGCACCGTGCGCACGGCGCCGTCGCGCGCCAGCCCGCGGAGCCAGCCCTGGGCCTCGGCGGCCACCGACGCGTCGGCGAACGCCGCGGCCAGCCGCGCGTCCACCTCGTTCATCACCGGCGCCAGCAGCACCAGCCCGGCGTCACGCCAGTCCTCCGGCACGTCGGCCTCGCCGAGCGGCACCGCCGCGCTCAGGACGCGGAGCGCCCGATCGCCGTCGGTCCACGCGTGCTCGAACACGGTCGTCGCAGGCGCGGGCACGGAGACGACCTCGATGCCCGGCGGCACGAAGTCGAGGGGGAAGTCGTCGGCGTGGCTCGTCAGGATGCCGGCCGAGAGCCCGAGGCGGTCGGCGGTGACCGCCGCGTAGAGCGCGGCGCCGCCCGGACGCACCTCGTCGCCGAAGCGGTCCAGCGTGACGTGGCCGATGGCGACGAAGTCGAGCGCGGACATGGGGGTCATTCTAAATGGGGGGCCCCGAGATGGCCCCCCAAACCCCCCAGCCTTCGGAGCGTCCCGGCGGAGCCGTG
>QHRU01000029.1 GCA_003220225.1 Candidatus Rokuibacteriota bacterium | reverse complement strand
TCGTCGCCTCGCGCCCGGCGTGGCCCTGGCAGACCGAGATGATCGCCATCCTGCTGCACAAGACCAGCGTCTGGTACGAGCTGCACGGCTGGTCGCCACGCTACTTCGCCGCCGACCTCAAGCTGGAGATCGGCCGGCGGCTGCAGGACCGCGTGATGTTCGGCGCCGACTATCCCCTACTCGGCTACGAACGCCTACTCGGCGACTGGAAGAGCGAGGGGTACGGGGAGGAGGTGCTGGATAAGGTCCTGAAGCGGAACGCGGAGGCATTCCTGGCCACGCTGGCGCGTTGAGCATCTTCCTGATTTTTGGCACGTAAGCTCCGCGGCGCCTGCTATTCCTCTTGTATGAGAGTTCTCCGCCCCGGTGGATCGCACCTTGAGGCACGCGAATGGTGGTCGTGGACGGGGCTGGGAATCGTTGGAGCAGCCGGAATCCTGACGATGCTGTCCATTGTTGCAGGCCGCGGAACATCACGGTTTCTCTACGCCCTCCCTATCCTGGCGGCAGCTCTTGTAATTGCAGCAGCGAAACGGTCGGTACCTAAACTAGCCCGCAATCTATATCGGGTACGAAAAGGTCGGCTCGGTGAGCGCCTGGTGACTCAACTCATGACTCGACTCTCAGACGACTACTACCTCATCAATGATGTCGTGCTCGCTCATGGAAATGTCGATCACGTCCTTGTAGGCCCCTGCGGCATCCTCGTACTTGAAACCAAGAATGTCCGCGGCGAGATTGTCTGTGAGGGAGACAATTGGACCGTCAACGGGCGCCCGGTGAAGAGCTACAGTAAGCAAGCTAAGGCGGCCGCCATGGCCTTGCGACATCGCCTCGCAGCCAGCCATCTGAGGCTTCAAGACGAATACATCGAAGCCGCCGTTGTCTTAGCCGATCCATTCTGTCGCGTGACCGTCCACGATGCGCACGTCGTAGTCGTTCGTTTCTCTGAAGTCCTTCCCCTCGTGGCTGCGCTGTCGAAGAAGCGGAAGATGCAGCGGGCTCGCGCCGAGATCATCGCTTCCGTTCTGGCGTCATCCACTAACCCGGCCTCAGGCCGGCCGCGCTCGGACCGTCAGTCGGACGTCGCAGTCAAGGGCCTGAAGAAGGGCGACCAGCCGATCGACTGACTTGCTGTAGTTCGTCTGATCGAGGAGGCGATAAAACTGCGCGGGAGAGGTGCCCAGCCTCCGGATGATCTCTCTCCGCGACAGCGGACTCTTCTCGACGCGCTTTTGCGCCTCGAGCGTCAGCGAGTACAGCAAGCGATCTCGCAGGTGGTCCGGGTCCTTGTTGTAGTCGAGGACCTGCTCGATATGGACGCTGCCCTCGCGACCGGATGCCAGCGTGTACGTGAATCCCTCCGACGCGAGCTCGCGATCGATCCGGATCGTGCGGATCGGGTCGTCGCTCGTGGGCCTGGGCTCGAACCGGGCGAATGGGTAGACGAAGCTCCGCCGGGCCGTGGTGATCTCCACGGTCTTCCGCCGCGGATTTGCGATGACCTTACGAATCTTCATAACCGCCCCTCGGCCTGCAGCTGGCGATCAGCCAGAGAACTTCCTTCGATGCGGCACCCTTCACCGGCTTCGCATTATCGAGGTCCCACTTCGCCACAGGAACACGTAGCCGCTGAATGGTTGTATCGAAATCTGGACGTTGTCAGGCTCAGTGAGCGAGCGTACTGTGTTTCCATGCCGATTGATAACTTGATCCTTCAAGGCTCCGCGAGCGCGGGGAAGCCTGGCCGTCGGCTTGTCACTCCGGCCGTTGCTCAGTGGGCGCTCATCGGTATTCTCGTGATTCTCTTCGGTCTGTCGCGCACAGAAGGAGCGATCGGCACGTTCCTCAGGTCGTTCTCGACGTTCCTGTTCCCCTGAGTCTTGACGGGCGACGCGTTCGGAACCGCGCGGCAGCTGCTCTTCGGCGCGGTCGGCGGATCGTTGCCCTTTCTGATCCAGATCGTTCGGCAGGGCGCCGGTGACATGGGTCTCGAGCTGCCCCACATCGGGACTTTCTACATCCTGGCGATCATCGTGTCCCTCTTTCTCGGCGCGCTTACGAGTTATGCCTTCAAGGCGCACAACGTCCTCGCGGCCTTGTATCACGGCGCCACGGCGCCACTCACTGTGGCGTTCCTGACCGGCATCGACACGCACGCCCGCTGAGGAACGCGGAGGCGTTCCTCGCCACGCTGGGGCGCCGAGCCTTGATCCGGCCCTGACCTTCAGAGCGACGCGAGGATCGCCCGATACTCCGGCTCCGGGAACGCCCGCATCGTGAGCGTGCGAACGTTCCCGACGGCGCCGAGCGACAGCGCCAGCTTCGCCATCGTCGCATCGTCCGGCAGCGTGACGACGGCCACCGTGTCGTACGGCCCCATCGTCAGGTAAAAGGATTGCACGTTACCGCCGAGCTCCTCTAGCGTCCGCTTGAGGCCGTCGAGGCGCCCGCCGGCTTCCCGCACCGTGCGGATGCCCTGCTCCGTGTAGTTGAAGAGAATCATGTACGTGTTCATGGGTTCACACCATCACGTAGCCGCCGTTGACGTCGATCGTTGCCCGGTGATGTGCCGCGCACCCTCGCTGGCGAGGAACAGCACCACGGCCGAGATGTCTTCGGGCTCCGCGAAGCGTCCCAGCGGGATCTCACGCCGCAGCTGCTCTCGCGCCTCGGGGCTCAGGATCTCGGCATTGCGTTCCACGTCGGCGGGCCCCGGCGCCACCGTGTTGACGAGGATCTGGTGTGGCGCGTACTCCTTGGCCAGATGTCGCGTGAGGCCGAGCACGCCGGCCTTCGTCGCCGTGTAATGCACGCCCAGCGCGGGGCTCGAGGTGCGCGCCGCGTTGGAGGCGAAGTTGATGATCCGGCCCCCGCCGGCCTTGATCATGTGCGGCAGGACGAACTTCGCGCAGAGGAACGTGCCCTTGAGGTTGGAGTCCATCACCATGTCCCAGTCGGCCACGGACAGCTCGTGCGTCACCTTGCCGAGCGTGTAACCCCCGGCGGCGTTGACCAGCACGTCCACCCGCCCCCACGTGCGCACCGTCTGCTCGACCATGTCGCGCACGGAGGCTTCGCTTCGCACGTCGCAGACCACGGACAGGGCCCTGCCGCCCGCGCTTTCGATCTCCTTCGTCGTGTTCTTCGCACGCTCCGCGATGAGATCCACCACGGCGACGCGGCAGCCTTGCGCGGCGAAATCGAGGGCGACGCGCCGGGCGATGCCGCGCCCGGCTCCGGTGACGATGACGACCTTGTCCATCATGTCTCTCCCTTAGAATCCGAACCGTTTCGGGATCCACAACGGCACTGCGGGCAAGAGCGCCATCGCGATCGTGATGCCGATCACCACGGCCATGAACGGCCAGATGGCCCGGTTGGCGTCCTTCATCGGCGCCTTCACGATCGACGCGACGATGTAGAGGCTCAGCGCCACCGGCGGGCTGATCAGCGCCGTCTGCACGGCCATCACGACGACGAGGCCGAGCAGGTGCGGATCGATCTTGTAGGCCGCCGCGGCCGGCGCCAGGATCGGAATCAGCATGATCATGATGGGCACCGCCTCGAGCGCCAGGCCCAGCAGGAACAGCACGCCGATGGCGACCAGCATGAACACCTCGGCGGAGGTGGTGAAGTCCAGCGACCATTGGGCGACGACCCTGGGGACCTGGTTGCGGACGAGGATCCACGACACGACGTTGGAGGTGCCGAGCAGCAGATAGATCACCGCGCTCGTCTTGGCGCCGACCAGCAGGGACTTCTTCAGATCCGAGAGGGACAGCGTGCGGAGGACGAACATGCCGATCAGCACCCCGTACGCGGCGGCGACGGCGCCCGCCTCCGTCGGCGTGAAGACGCCGCCCAGAATGCCGCCGATGATGATCGCGGGCACCACGAGGCCGAGCGTGGCGCCCCGCAGCGCCCGCAGCACCCGGCGAACGCTGAACCGCTCACCGCTCACCGGGAAGTTTCGCCGCCGCGCCTGGATGGCGACCAACGCCATCATCGTCAGGCCGATCAGCACGCCCGGAATGATCCCCATGAGGAAGAGCTTGCCCACCGAGATGCCGCCGCCGTAGACATAGGCGAAGACGAGCATGGCGACGCTGGGCGGGATGATGGGCCCCATGACGGCGGATCCCGCAATGACGGCGGAGGTGAAGCCGCCCGGGTAGCCTTGCCGCACCATGCTGGGCGCCAGCATCGATCCGATCGCGGCGCACTCAGCCAGGGCGACGCCAGTCACGCCGGCGAACATCATGCTGGTGACGATGACGACGTAGGCCAACCCGCCGCGGAAGTGACCGACGAGACTGTTGGCGAAGGCGATGAGGTTGGGCAGGATGCCGCAGCGCTGCATGACGTCGCCCGCGATGACGAAGAACGGGATGGCGAGCAGCGGAAACGAATCCATCCCCGAGAACATCAGCGTCGGCAGCACCGCGATCGGGACGACGCCCGACAGCCAGATGAAGGCGAGCCCGCCGAGCCCCAGGCAAAACGCGACCGGCACGCCGAGCACCATGGTCACGGCAAAGACGGCCACGAGCACCAGGATCAGCATGGGCTCACAGATCTTCGATAGGCAGGTCGCTGCCCTGGGCTTCGACCAGGCCGAAGCGCCGTCCGACGATGACCAGCGCCATCAGCACGGCGCCGACGGGAATGGCGAGGTAGAACCAGAAGATCGACACGTGCAGCGTGGTCGTGAACTGGTCCCGCTGGTTCGGCAGCGTCTGGAGGCTCGCCCACGTGAGGGTCAGGAGGAAGAGCAGCGCGAGGGCGTCCGCGACGAGCGAGGCGACCTTGCCGACCGTCGGACCGAACCGATCGCCGATCCCGCCCGTCGCCACGTGGGCGCCGTCCCGCAGCGCGACGACTCCACCCAGGAACGCGACCCAGACCATCGTGTACCGCGTCAGCTCCTCGGTGAAGATGAGCGAGGAGCCGAACCCGTAGCGGAGGACGACCTCCACCACGACGGTCAGGAACACCGCGCTGATCCCGACGAGGGTCAGCGCCTCTAGGATTCGCGTCGCGCCGCGGACCAGCGCCCGCATGGCTACCTGTTGAGCGCGATTCCGATGTCGACGAGCTCCTTGCCCTTCGGCCCGAGATCGGCCAGCGCCTGGCCGTAGAGGCCGTGCGCCACCTTGCGGAGCTCCGTAATGGTGGTCTCCGGGACGGCGTTGACCTGCATCCCCGCCGCCTCGAGCTTCTTGAGGAGCTCGTCGTTGTCCCGCTGGCTCTCGGCGCGCTCGAACGCCGCCGCTTTCTTCCCCGCCGCCACAAGGGCCTTCTGGATGTCGGCCGGCAGCTTCTCGTAGGCCGCGCGGCTCATCAGCACGTTGCCCGGCTCGTTCACGTGCTTGGTCAGCGAGTAATACTTCTGCACGTCCGGCAGCTTCTCGAAGAAGACGACGCCCGGCGGGTTCTCCTGGCCGTCCACCACGCCCTGCTGCAGCGCGGGATAGACCTCCGCCCAGTCCATGGGCGTCGGCGAGGCGCCGAGCGCGCGCCAGAACGTGACGTGGATCTTCGTCGGCAGCGAGCGCAGCTTGAGGCCCTTGATGTCCTCCGCGACCCGGATCGGCCGCTTGTTGTTCGAGATGTGGCGGAAGCCGTTGTCCCACCAGCCGACGACCTTGAACCCCTTCTCCCAGAGGAGCGCATCGACGGTGTCACCCATGCGGCCGTCGAGCGCCTTGAACATCGTCTCCGTGTCCTTCCACAGATAGGGCAGCACGAAGGTGCTCATCTCCGGGACGAAGCGGCTCACGTGGGCGACGCCGCAGAGCACGAAGTCCGTGCTGCCCAGGCGCGTCATCTCGAGGCTCTCGCGCGTGGCGCCCAGCGCGTTGGAGTGGTAGACCTGCACCTCGACCTGGCCCTTCGTCTCCTCGGCCACCAGCTGCTTGAACTTCTCGGCGCTGCGTCCCCACGCGTGCTCCTTGGAGTTGGGCGACGAGAACCTGAGCACGTACTTCGGCTGCGCCGCCACGCTCACGGCCAACGCCGTCAGAATCATCACCGTTATCACGCTCGCGAGCATCTTCCGCATGGCTCTCTCCTTGTCACCGCGGTGGTGAACAACCTATTGCTTCGTCACTAATTTAATTTAGCCCTTGAGGCCGCCAGCGCCCCAGCCGGCGATCAGATAGCGCTGAACGGCGATGAAGAAGACGAGCGCGGGAATCGTGACCATGACGCCGGCGGCCATGATGAGCCCCCAGTCG
>QHRU01000139.1 GCA_003220225.1 Candidatus Rokuibacteriota bacterium | reverse complement strand
CGAAGAGCCCGCGCAACTACGCGCGCTACCACAACCCCGTCGTCGACGAGCTGCTGGCCACCGCGCGTACGACGCCCGACCCGCAGCGCCGCGTGGAGCTCTACCGCCGCGCGGAGCAGGTGATCATGGACGACGCGGTGATCGTTCCCGTCTGGCATTACAACTACGAGCGGCTGTTCCAGCCGTGGGTGCGGTCGGTCGAGGTCAACGGGCTCGGCGATCCGTACATCCCGATGCGGAAGGTGTGGCTGGCGCGATGATCCGCCCCCGCCTGCGCACGCTGCGCGCGCGCCTCCTCTGGGGCGCGGTGCTCGTGATCACTCCGACCATGACCGGCGTCTTCCTGCTCGTCGAGCGCCACCAGCGCGCGGCGATCGTCGAGGAAATGGAGCGCCGCGGCGATGTCATGGCCCGCAGCCTGGCCGCCGTATCACAGGGGCCTTTGCTGCTCTACAACTTCACGGCGCTGGAGCAGAACGTGGCGCGCGCGGCCGGCGAGCCGGACGTCGTCTACGCGATCGTGCTCGACGCGGAGGGCAAGGTGGCCGCCCACAGCCGCAGCCCCGACCGCGTGGGTCACGTGCTGAAGTCGAAGGTGGACCTCGAGGCGGCGCACACGATGGTGCCCGTCATGCAGGAGACGTCCGCCGCCCGCCAGTCGGTGCTGGATTTCGCGGTGCCCATCCTCGTGACCGGTCAGAAGTGGGGGACGGTGCGGGTCGGCGTCTCCAAGAAGCGCATGCAAGCCGAGATCGTGCGGACCCGCTCGGAGCTGGCGGCCCTCACCCTGGTCATGCTGCTCTTCGGCGGCGTGAGCGCCGCCTTCATCGCCCGGCGTATCTCCCGGCCGGTGCAACAGCTGGCGGAGGGCGCCGCCGCCATCGCGCGTGGCGAGTTGAACCAGCGCATCGAGCCGCCGACCGACGACGAGATCGGGCGGCTCGCGGCGGCCTTCAACCACATGGTGGCCGAGCTCGCGCAGCAGCGCGTGGCCCTCGAGGATGCGAACACCGAGCTGCGGCGCGGCTTCGAGCAGCTGGCCGACCTCAAGACGTACACCGACAACATCCTCGCCTCGCTCACCACCGGCATCGTGACGGTGGACCTCGACGGGCGCGTGGTCACGCTGAACCCGGCCGCGGAGCTGATGACCGGCTTCTTCGCCGGCGAGGTGCGCGGGCGGTACTGCACCGAGGTCTTCGCGCACACGCCCGATCTCGCCGAGCTGCTCATGGAGACGCTGGCCAGTCGCGTGCCGGTGCCCGGCGTGACGGTGACGCTGCGGCGCCGCAACGGACGGGCGATGCCGGTCGAGCTGTCGGCGGCGCCCCTGCGCGGGGGCGAGGGCAAGGAGCTCGGCGTCATCGGCGTGTTCCGCGACCTCACCAGGGTGCGGCAGCTCGAGGACCGGCTGCGCCGCTCCGACCGGCTGGCCGCGATCGGCGAGCTGGCGGCTGGTCTCGCGCACGAGATCAAGAACCCGCTGACCTCGCTCCTGACCTTCAGCCGGCACCTGTCGCGGCGCTTCGAGGACCCGGAGTTCCGCCAGAAGTTCCTGTCGGTGGTCCCGCGCGAGCTGGAGCGGATCAACAGCATCGTCGAGGGGCTGCTGGAGCTCGCGCGGCCGGCGCCGCTGACGTTCAAGCCGCTGCGGCTGCCCGCGCTGCTCGAGCGCGTGCTCGAGCTGTACGGCGACCGCCTCGAGGCGCAGAGCGTGCGCGTGGCGCGCGACTGGCGCCGCGAGGTGCCGGTCGTGTGGGCCGACCAGGAGGCGCTCTACCGCGCGCTCGTCAACCTCGTGACCAACGCGCTCGACGCGATGCCACGCGGCGGCACCCTCAGCTTGCGCGTGGGGTGGAGCGAGGCCGAGACGCTCGGGGGACCGCGGCCGGGCGGCCGGCGGGTGGCCATCGAGGTCGAGGACTCCGGCGTGGGCATCGACCCGGCGCACCTGGATCGCGTCTTCAACCCGTTCTTCTCCAACAAGGAAGGCGGAACCGGACTCGGGCTCGCGCTCACGCAGAAGATCGTCGAGGACCACGGGGGCGCCATCGACGTCCGCAGCGCGCCGGGTGCGGGCGCGCTCTTCCGGATCGTCTTGCCGCTCATGCCGGACGCGCCGCTGGACGTGGGACATGACGACCGCCTCGGATGACATCGGGGCGCTCCGGCGCGATCTCGACGACGCGCACGCGCGCATCGCCGCGCTCGAACGCGAGCTGGCGGAGGCGCGGCCGCTCGGGTCGCTCGGCCGCATGACCGTCAGCATCGCGCACGACTTCCGCAACGTGATGGCGGCCATCGCCGGCCAGAACCAGCTGCTGCTCGAGGGCGTGCCCGCCGACAGCCCGACGCGGCGGCGCGCGGAGGCGATCCGCAAGGCGACGGGCTGGGGCGAGCGGCTCGCGCGCGAGCTCCTGGCCGCGGGTCGGCCGCAGCCGCCCGAGCCCGCCGTGGCCGACCTCAACGCCGTGGTCCTCGGCCTCGTCCGCACGCTACAGCCGCTGCTCGGAGAGGACATCGAGGTGAGAACCGAGCTCGAGCCCAAGGTGGGCGCGGTCGCCCTCGGCCCCGCCGCGCTCGAGCAGATCGCGATGAACCTGATCCTGAACGCGCGCGACGCCATGCCGTCCGGCGGGCGCGTGACCGTGTGCACGGCGCTGGCGGCCCACGCCAACGGCGCCGGCCCCGAGGCGCCCGCGCTGCTGCGCGTCGAGGACACGGGCATCGGCATGGACGAGGCGACGCGCGAGCGCGCCTTCGACCCGTACTTCACGACGAAGGCGGCCGGCAAGGGCACGGGGCTCGGACTCTCGACCGTCCACGACGTCGTCACGCGCCACGGCGGCCACGTGGAGGTCGCGAGCACACCCGGCCGCGGCGCGACGTTCACGGTGACGCTGCCGCGCGCCCGCGCCGCCGCGGGACCCACCGTCCTCGTGGTGGAGGAGGAAGCGGGAGTCCGCGAGCTGATCGTGGAGATTCTCGAGTTGCACGGCTTCCGCGCGCTGCCCGCGAGCGATCACGGCGAGGCGGAGCGGCTCAGCCGTGCGTACGGCGGGCCCCTGGCGCTCGTCATCGCCGCCGCGGACCCCGGGACCGACGCCGCGCGGCGGCTCGACCTCCTGCGCCGCGCGCGGCCGGAGACGCGCGTGCTCTACCTCTCGAGCCGGCTCGAGGACGCACGGACGTCGAGGCCCGGTGGCCCGACACTGGCCAAGCCGTTCACGGTGGACGCGCTCGTGCGGAAGGTGCAGGAGGTGCTGAGCGAGGCTACTGGTTGAGCCGCCGCCGCAGGAAGCCGAGCAGGCCCTGCGGCAGGAAGATCACCATCAGCGTGAAGATGATGCCGACCGGGATCAGGTAGTACTCGTAGAAGACGCGCGAGAAGACCTCCTTCATCAGGAGGAAGAACGCCGCGCCGGCCACCGGCCCCACCAGCGTTCCCATCCCGCCCATCACGTTGAAGATCACGGTCTCGCCCGAGACGAGGAACAGGACGAAGTCGGGCGCGGCGAACTTGTTCTGGACGGCGTAGAGCGCCCCCGCCAGCCCCGCGAAGAGCCCGGACAGCATCACGGCCACGATCTTGTAGCGCTCGACGTGGTAGCCGATGGCCCGCGTCCGCGGCTCGTTCTCCCGGATCGACTGGAGCACCATCCCGAAGGGGGACTGCGTGACGCGCCGGAGCAGCAGATACGACACCGTCACCACCGCGAGCACGAACCAGTGCAGCCCGTTGCGGGTGAACGGAATCGAGAACAGCCCCGGGAGGGCGAGGGGCGGCTGCCGGAACGTGAGCCCGTTCTCGCCCCCCGTGACCTCCGTCCAGGTGAAGATGATGACGTAGAAGATCTGCGAGAAGACGAGGGTCGTGATCGAGAAATAGATGTCGCGCAGCCGCGTCGAGAAATACGCGACGAACACGGCGACGACCGCGGCCGCCACCAGACCGGCCGCCAGCGCGAGCCAGAGGTTCGGCGGCCGCAGCATGAGCAGCGCCGCGGCGGCGCCGTACATGCCGAGTCCGAAGAAGGCCGAGTGACCGAACGAGACCATGCCGGTGTAGCCGATCAGGATGTCCGACGACATCGCGAGCAGGCCCCAGATCAGGATCTCGGTGGCGAAGCGCTGCCAGAACTCCGGCAGCACGAGCGGGCTCAGCGCGAGCGCGCCCACCACGACGACGAAGCCGGTCCAGTAGGCGGCGCTCGGCCCCTCGCCCCGCGCGCGGGCCGCGCTCATGGCCTCATTTCGGCGTCGGCACGAACAGACCGGTGGGCCGGATGAGGAGGGTGAGGATCAGCGCGACGAACGACACGATCACGGCCTGGGCCGGGCTGACCCAGATCGTGGCCAGCGATTCCAGCAGGCTGATGAAGATGGAGGCGAGGATGGAGCCGCCGAGATTCCCCATGCCGCCCACGACCACCACGACGAAGGCGCGAAGGGTGAAGTCGAACCCCATCGCGTGGTTGATGCCCACGGTGGGGCCGAAGAGCACGCCGCTGGCGGCGGCCATGGCGGCGCCGATCGCGAACACCACGGTGTGGACCCACGGCACCGGGATGCCCATGGCGGCGGCCATGACGCGGTCCTGCGTCGTCGCGCGGATCCAGATGCCGTGCTTGCCGTACTTCATGAACAGATAGAGGGCGCCGATGATGGCCGCCGACATCAGGGCGATGACGATCCGGTACCACGGGTACTCGACGTAGAAGAGGCGGAAGTGTCCGCTCACCGGCTCCAGGATCTTGCGGGGCACGGGGCCGTACTGCCAGAGCGCGTAGTTCTGGATGACCAGCGAGAGCCCGAAGGTGGCGAGGATCGTGGTGAGGGGGTCGCGGCCGAGCAGCGGACGCAGCGCGGTCACCTGGAGCGCCGCGCCGAGCACGGCCATCACCACGACGGAGGCGACGAGGGCGATCCAGAAGCTGCCCGTGGTGAGGAACGCCGTCGTTCCGATGTACGCGCCCAGCATGAACAGATCGCCGTGGGCGAAATTGACGATGTCCATGATCCCGAAGATGAGCGTGAGTCCCGAGGCGACCAGGGCGAGGATCATCCCGTTCACGAGGCCGTTCACGATCTGCACGAAGATCTGGTCGAAGGGAATCATCGCGCCTCAGACTCCAAGGTACTGGTGGATGACGGTGGCGTCGGCGCGGAGCGCCGCGGCGGGCGCGTGGTGACGCACCACGCCCTTCTCCATGATGTAGACGCGGTCGGAGACCTCGAGCGTGAGCGGCACGTTCTGCTCGACGAGCAGGATGGCCACGCCGTCCCGGTGGAGGACGTCGATGATCTCCCGGATCTGCGCGACCATCCGCGGCATGAGGCCCTCGGTCGGCTCGTCCAGCAGGATGATGCGCGGCTCCAGCATCATCGCGCGGGCGATGGCGAGCATCTGCTGCTCGCCTCCCGATAGCGTGCCGCCCGCCTGGTTTCGCCGCTCGGCCAGGATCGGGAAGCTCGCGTAGACCTTGTCGAGCAGCGTCTGCCGGCGGGTCGCGGAGACCGCGGGCCGGTCGAGGCCGGTTCTGAGATTTTCCAGCACGGAGAGCAGGCGGAAGATCCGGCGATCCTCCGGCACGTAGCCGATGCCCACGCGAGCCAGCCGGTACGGTGCCAGCCCCCCGATGTCGCGTCCCTCGAAGACGATCCGGCCCTGGGAGGGACGCACGATCCCCATGATCGTCTTGAGCGTCGTCGACTTGCCGACGCCGTTGCGGCCGAGGAGCCCGACCACCTCACCCGCGCGCACCTCGAGCGACACCCCGTGCAGGATGTGCGACTTCGCGTAGTAGGTGTGGACGCCGTCGAGCGTGAGCATCAGGTCTTGAGGTAGACCTCCTGCACGCGGGGGTTGGCCTGGATCGCGGCCGGGCTGCCCTCCGCGAGCACCTCGCCGTAGTGGAGCACGGTGATCGTCCGCGCGAGCCCCATCACCACCTCCATGTCGTGCTCCACGATGAGGATGGTGAGATTCGCGGCGATGCGCCGGATCAGGTCGACGGTGGCGTGGGTCTCGGTGACGCTCATCCCGGCCGTCGGCTCGTCGAGGCAGAGGAGCTTGGGCTCCGTCGCCAGCGCGATGCCGATCTCGAGGTTCCGCTGCTCGCCGTGCGACAGGTTCGCGGCGAGCTCCTGGGCCTTGTCGGCGAGCCCGACGGAGGCGAGCACCGTCCGCGCGCGCTCGATCACGTCGCGATAGGCGCGGTGATGCCGGAGCAGGCTCCACGAGTGGTGGCGCGACTGCACGGCGATGCGGACGTTCTCGAGCACGGTGGCGCCGGGCAGGATGTTGGTGATCTGGTACGAGCGCGCGATGGCCTTCTTCGAGATCCGGTGCGGCGGCAGGCCCGTGATGTCGTCACCCTCGAACAGGATGCGGCCGCCGGTCGGCGTGAGCACCCCCGTGATGCAGTTGAAGAACGTCGACTTGCCCGCGCCGTTGGGGCCGATGATCGCGCGGATCTCCCCGCGCGGGATGCTGAGGGAGACCTGGTTCAGCGCGGCCAGCCCGCCGAACCGCATCGTGAGCCCCTCGGTCCGGAGGATCGCCGACCGGTCGGCCGACGGGCCCCGGCCGTCACCGGCCGGGGCCGTCGTGCCTTCTCGCCGCGCGCTCGTCACGCCTTGGGGAACGTACAGGCGGGCGCGACGACTGTCTTCTCCCGGGGAATCACCTCGAGCAGGCGATGCTTGTTGTTGTGGATGTCGAAGATGAACTGACGGAGGAACGCCTGGTGATCCTCCCGCCGGAGTGTCTTGTCGCCCTGGGGGAAGTCGTCGCCCTCCTTGACCTCCATGCCCTCGAGCGCCTCGATGAGCTTGAGCGATTCCTTCTTGAACTCGGCGTCGCCGGCGGCTCGTCCCTTGAAGCCGGACTTCTGGATCCCGAGCTTCAGGAAGTTCATGGCCTCGAAGTTGGACTGGACGTAGCGATCGGGGTCCGGACCCGACGGATCCATCTGCTTCAACAGGATCTTCGACTCCTCGAAGAACTTCTTGTGGTACGGCGTGTCGAGCGGCTTGGTGAGCACGGGGATGTAGCGGTTGACGCCGGTGAAGCCCTCGACCTTCTGGCCCAGCGCGGTGAGGTGGGTCGACTCGGCGACCGCCCCGTCACCCGCGTACTTGGCCTTCTTCGTCAGACCGAGGTCGTACGCCTGGTTCGTGAAGGTCACGGCGTTGGCACCGAACATGATCGCGAACAGGCCGTCGAAGCTGCCGGTGATCTTCGAGATGAACGCGGTCATGTCGGCAGTGCCGAGCGGGATCCCCGTCGTCCCGACGACGTCGCCGCCTTGTTTCTTGATCTGCTCGACGTACGCGTCTCGAGTGGACTGGCCCCACGCGTAGTCGAGATAGACGATGTGCCACTTCTTGCCCAGCTTCTTCACGAGGTACGGCGCGAAGGCCACGGCCTGCGACGGCGCATAGTCGAAGGGGCGGAACACGTACCGGCTGCACTTGCTGGTCGTGATCGTCGTGTCCAGGCAGACGCCGATCATGAAGACCGTCTCCTGCTCCTCGAACACGGGCATGCAGGCCAGGCAGACGTTCGACAGATATCCGCCCTCGCCGACATCGACCTTGTCTTCGACCACGAGCTTCTCGGCCTTGCGGCGGCCGACGTCGGGTTTCGACTCGTAGTCGGCGATCACCAGCTCGATGGGCCGACCGTTGATGCCGCCGGACTTGTTGATGCGGTCCGCGGCGAGCTGCGAGCCCACCAGCGCGGTCTTGCCCCCGGCGGCCGCCGCGCCCGTCAGCGGCTGCAGGACCCCGATCTTGTACGGCTTGGCCTGGCCGAACGCCTCGCGCCACGGCGCCGGCACGAGCATCGTCGCGCCGAGCGCGCCGGCCGCCGTCGCCGACAGGCCGAGGAACCTTCGACGCGTCGTCTTGCCGCTCCACCACATGTCCTTGGTCCAGGGCTCGCTCTGCCAGCGTTCAGCCATGGCTATTCCTCCTGATGTGCCCGGGGACGGGCACTCGTGAGCGGGAGCAAAGGGTGCGTCTTTCTACCCCAAACCGGCGAGGGGGCGCAAGCGGTTCCGGCGCGCGGGACCGGGCCGCGCGCCGGTGAAACGGCGACTTAGCGGCTGATGCCGGCGGCGGCCAGGGCGCGCCGGATCGCGTCGCGCTCGGCCGGGGGGACCGGCGTGAGCGGCGGCCGCACGTGGGCGGCGGGGATGCGCCCGAGCAGCACGAGCGCCTCCTTCATCCGGTTGTGCATGTCGACGAACGGCGGCGCGTAGAAGACCCGGACGAGCGGCTCGAGCCGCTCGTTGATGCGCCGCGCGTCTTCGAGGTCGCCCTTCTGGCAGGCCGCGAACAGCTCGGCCTGCAGATCGGCGGTGACGCTGCCCATGCCGGAGATCGCGCCGTCGGCGCCGAGCAGGAACGACGCCATGAGCGACATCGTGAACGACGACAGCATCGCGACCGGCCGGCCGGTCGCGCGCAGCGCCCTCAGATTGGCTTCATACGCGACGATGTCGTTCGACCAGTCCTTCACCGCGACGACCTCGGGGATCGTGGCGAGGCGCGCGAGGGTCTCGGGCGAATAGCCGATGCCGCACGCGGGCGGATACTCGAAGGCGACGATGGGCAGACCGACGGCGGCGACGTCGGAGTAGTGACGGATCACCATGTCGGGCTTCACCTGCGCACCCCACATGAAGAGCGTCGGCGGAAACAGCAGCACGCCGGCGGCGCCCGCGGTCTTCGCGTCCTTCGCCAGCTCGACGGCCTCCGCGGTGCCGTCGGTGTAGACGCCGGCGACGATCGGGCACGCGCCCGCGACCTCGTCGAGGGCCACCGCGAGCGTGCGCTTGCGCTCCTCGCGGCTGAGCGACGCGACCTCCGCGGCGTGGCCGTTGGCCACGATGCCGGTCACGCCCGGCGTGTCGGCGAGCCAGCGCAGATGCTTGCGGTAGGCCGGCTCGTCGATGGACAGGTCCGCCTTGAAGGGCAGGATGTTGGCGGGCATGATCCCCGAGAACTTCAGCGGCTCGCGCATGACGTGGTCCTCATATTTACCGTCGGGGCGCCTCCGCCGGGCTCCGGCGCCCGACGGTCGGCGAATCACCGGTCGGCGCCGGCGACGGTCGGCGAATCACCAGTTGGCGACAGTGTCCATCACTTGCTTGGATGATACGACGCGCCCATAGGCCCGCGCGACGATATCGAGGGCGGCCCGCTGGATCTCGGGCCACAGCGTGGTGACGCCGTCCTCGACGACCGTCACCCGGTACTCGCGGTTGAAGGCGCCGATCACCGTCGCCAGCACGCAGACGTCCGTCATCGTCCCCGTCACGACCAGCGAGGTCACCCCCCGCGCGCGCAGCGCGCCGTCCAGCGCGCTGCCCGCGAACGCGTCGTACCAGCGCTTGTCGATCACCGGCTCGTCCGGCCGCGGTGCGAGCGCCTCGACGACCCGCGCGCTCGGGGAGCCCGCCAGGCAGGACGACGACGGCATGCCGAAGCCGCGGGGCGCGCCGGGCGCGGCCGGCTTGTGCTCGGGATGGAGCTCACCGACCAGCAGCGGGACGTCGGGCGAGTAGACGAACGCCGTGAACACCACGGGCAGACGCCGGGACCGGAAGAGGTCGACCAGCGCGCGGATCACCGGCACGGACGCGCGCGCCGGCGGCACCTCCATCGCCTCGCCCGGTTCGACGAAGCCGCGCTGCATGTCGACCACGAGCAGCGCCGTGCGCCCGGGCTCGGGGGCCAGGATGCGCTCGAAGGTCGCCGTACGGTCGCTCACGCTCCACCGGCGGCGGCGATCTGGGCCGCGTGCTCCTCGGCGTGCTCGCCGATGCGCCGGGCGAGGAACTCGATCGACATCGCGCCGAGCGAGGGATGACGGCCCTCGCGCGACCAGGCAGCGTCCGGCAGGGTCTCCAGCAACCGCGCGAGCTGCTCGTGCTCGCCGACGATCGTCTCGAGCAGGTGGGTGGCCGCCTCGCCGCGGGCGAGGCTGGCGCGGCGGTAGCCCTCCTCGTCGAAGTCCGCGAACGCGGGCGCGTCTTCGTAGAGCAGCCGGCGGATGCGCAGCCCGTAGACGTGCACGATCACGTCGCGCACGTGCGTCAGCGTCTCCAGCGCCGACCATTCGCCGTCGCGAGGGGGGCGGTCGAAGCGCGCGCGCGACACCCCGTCGACGGCGCGTCGCACGACGTCGGCCGACGCGCAGATCCGCTCGATGAGGACGCGATGCTCCGGCGTCATAGCGCTCCTCCCTAGAAGACCCGCCGGGCGGCGAGCTCGGGGGCCACCGCGCGGCGTTCGAGGCCGGTCGGTCGCATCTCGCCGGCTCACTCGACACGTTGAGGCATCTTCCATTGCCATTGACGTAAGCGCCAGCCAGTTCCCTCAATCGCCAGGGCCCCGGCATAGCCCGGAGCAGGTCGGAGGGTATAGAGCGACCAACGCTTGGGTGGAACGATAGGCTGTGAGGCAACATAAAGATCCACAGGAGTATCCATAGGATGGGTTGTCAGGGGGACAGAAAAACTATTCAACGGTATCGCGAGACCCTCGCCACAGGCTTTGAGGTAAGCCTCCTTCTTTGTCCAACAACTGAAAAAGGCTTCGGCGTAGAGATGGCTCGGGAGAGCAATCAAATAGTCAACTTCAGCTGTTGAAAAGAAACGCCGCGCGATATCGGCGTAATCAGATTGCGCCCGGATGTATTCGAGATCGACGCCGACGCTGGAGGCAGTGGCGATGGCGATGAGGGCAAGACCGGCTGAGTGAGAGAGATTGAATTTGAGTCGGTTGCCGAATTCAGGGCTGAGGTCAGGCTTGCCGAATGCGTTGTAAACAAAGCTTATTTGGCGAGGTTGCGTCTGGAGATAGCGCCCCAAGAGGTCACGCAGCACTCCGCGCGCGACGATGAAACGCTGCTGATCGCGCTCGAATTGAAAACGTGCACTCCGGGTACGTTCATCAGGCGTCAGGGTCGCGTAGAGGCGACCGGATGTCTCGGGCGGAACGTCTAGACTGGCACACCAACTATGAACTTCGTCGGACGCCAGCTGAAAAGAGCTCGGTCGTGACGGGGTGAGAGACATCGCCGTCGTCGTCAGCTGACGGTCACCTCGATCGTCGGCGAGCGGTCGGCCAGGTGCACCGCGTCGGCCATCGCGACGAGCACTTCGCGCGGTCCCTCGAAGCGCTCCCTGCCGTGCGCGGTGCGGACGTTGTCCACAAGCATCAAATCCCCCGCCTGCCACCGCTCGCGTGCGGTATTTGCCTCGTAGACCTCGTTGATCAACTGCACGACGTCCGCGCCGATCGCGTCGCCGTTGCCGAAGCGCGTATTGAACGGCAGCCCGTCCTCGCCGTAGATGTCCACGAGGTACTCGCGCACCTCCGGGTCCATCGTCCACTCGTTGAGGAATGCGATTTGGTTGAACCAGCACTGCTGCCCGGTAAGCGGGTGATGTACGACGGCGCTGCGGCGCTGCCAGGTGCGCAGTGCACCGTCGGGCTGCCACTCGAACTTGATCGCGTTGGCACGGCAGTAATCCTCGACGGCGCGACGGTCGTCGGTGCCGAATGCGTCCGCGACCGACGCCCCGATGTCGTCGTTGTAGTTGCGGATGAGCAGCCAGCCCACCTTCTCGAAGCGCTTGATCAACTCGGTGGGCAGCGCGCGAAGTACGGTCGGCGAGTCGGCCACCGGCGTCGCGCCCCCGTCAGTCGGCGCCATGAGGCACGCGAACAGCATGAGGCAGGGGAACTCAGGCACGTAGCTGAGTTCGTGGTGCATGCACATCGGCTGATTGGGCGGCCACTTCGATGAGGAGTACACGCCGTCGGAGTAGCTCCGTCGGGGCGCGAAGGCCTCTTTCTCGGTCATCAGACTGGCCAGCCGCCGAAAGACGGCCTCGGTCTCGGCCACGTCGCGGAGCCCGAGACCGCGAACGAGAAGCGAACCGTGCTCGGCGACGGCGGCGCGCAGCGCGTCGCGGTGCTCGGCCGCCCAGCGCGGCGCGTCGCCGGTTGCCTCGACCCGCAGCATCGGCGGCTTTCCGGGTCGCAGGTCCACGTCGAGCAGTGAGGTCGGGGATGAGGACGACATCTCGATTTCCTTTCAGTCGCTGCTACCTGCCGTCGATCAGCGTGGCCAGATCGGCGAGAATCGGGTGACCGGTGAGGTCCTTCAACGACACCGCACGTTCCAGGCTGATCACCAGCTTCACTGCCGACAACGACGTGCCGCCCAGGTCGAAGAAGTGATCCCGCCGGCCGATCTTGTCCTTCGGGATGCCGAGCACGTCCGCCCATGCGGCCGCCAGCCGGTGCTCTGTCGCCGTACTCGGCCCGTCGTGGTCCTGCCCGGCGACATCGAATTCTCTGGCGAGCGCCGTTAACGCCTTCCTGTCGATCTTGCCGTTGTCCGTCAACGCCAGACTTTTCCGCCAGTGGAAGGCGGACGGGATCATGTACTCGGGCAGCGACTCGCCCAGCCGGGCCCGCAGGACGTTGACGTCGAGTGGCAGCTGGCCGGAGTAGAAGGCCACGAGGTGCTTGCTGTGGTCGGCCCGCTCGGTGACCACGACTGCGCCGTCGCGGACACCAGGCACCCGCAACAGTGTGTTCTCGATCTCGCCGATCTCGATCCGGAAGCCACTGATCTTGACCTGGGTATCCCGGCGGCCGAGGAACTCCAGCTTGCCCTCGGGCAGCCAGCGGCCATAATCGCCGCCCCGGTACAGCCGCTGGCCCTCGCGGTGCGGATCGGCCATGAACGCTCGCCGCGTGCGCTCGGGGTCGTTGACGTACCCGCGGCCGACACATACCCCGGAGAAGACGAGCTCACCTGGTGCGCCGAGCGGCACCGGTGACAGGTGCTCGTCCACGACGTAGACGTGCACGTTGTGGATTGGGGGACCAAGAGGAACCCGTTCTCGGTCGGGCACCCTCTCCATAATCTCGTGGTTCGTATCGTCGGAGGTCTCGGTAAGCCCGTACGCGTTGACCAGCTTGATCTCGGGCTTGGCCGCGAACCAGCGCTGCGCAAGCTCCTTCTTCAGCGCCTCGCCGGTCACCGACACGAACCGCAGGTCGGACAGCTCGCGCGGGTGCTGCTCTAGATAGGACAGTACGACTTCAAGGTACGAGGGTACTACCTGAAGTACGGCGACCCTGCCCTCGACGACCTTGTCGACGAAACGTTCGGCGTCCAGGATCGCCTCCTGCTCGACCACCAGGGTCCGCCCACCGACCAGGAGCGCGGAAACCAGTTGCCACAGCGAGATGTCGAAGCACTGGGGTGCGGTCTGGGCCACCACCTGCCCCTCGCCGATCCCCAGGTCATGGATCTTGGCGCAGAGGTGGTTGAGCATGCCCGCGTGCTCGCACATCGCGCCCTTGGGCTCACCGGTGGAGCCGGAGGTGAAGTAGATGTAGGCGAGCTGGTCGGGCGCGACGTCGACGCCGAGATCGCCGTCGGCATGGTCCTCCTCGTAGGCCGCGTCGATGAAGAGCGTCTGGACTCCGGACAGCGAGTCGAGCGCGCGGTCGAGCGTAGCGGTGCTGCCGCGTTCGGTCAGCACGAGCCGGCAGCCGGCGCGGGAGAGCGTCCTCGCGATGCGATCGGCCGGGAAATGCGGCTCGATGGGCAGGTACGCGCCACCGGCCTTGAAGATCGCGAGCACAGCGGCCATCCAGTCCAGGTTGCGCTCTGTCACCACAGCGACGACGCCTTCGCGGCACAGCCCTCGCGCCAACAGTGCCCGTGCCAGCTGGTTGGCACGGCCGTTGAGCTGCCGGTAGGTCCACTGCCGGTCGCCGTGCACGGCCGCGATGGCGTTCGGGTGTGCCCGAACTCGCTCCTCGAACAGCTCGTGGACCCGGCGGTCCGGCAGCTTCCTGCGCGGTCCGGCGAGCCCATGAAGCTGGACATGCAGTTCCTCGCCGGAGAGCAGGCTCTGCCGCTTGTGCTCGGCATCTGGATCGGCGGCGATCAACGCGAGCGCGGTGAGGTGATAGCCGGCGATCCTGGCGACACAGTCCGCGTCGAGCACGTCCGTCCTGTACCGCAGCCGCACGAGCCCGTCATGCTCCAAGAAGCTGACCCACAGCACGGTGTCCTCAGCGAGCTCCCCGCCGTCCTCGGCCGTCACATCGAACACGGTCTCGAACAATGGCTTGGTCAGGCCCAGCTCACGCCTCAGATCGTCGACCGGAACGTCCGCGTGCGACAGCAGTGCGAACTCGGCCCGATGAGTCTCCAGCAGCATCGCCCGCCACGAGTGGGGTTCAGTCGTCATCCGGCACGGCAACGGTGGACGACCCTCCACGGCGGCGTAGCCGGTCGAGACCTCGCGCTCGCCCGACAGCGCGCCAAGCACCTTGGCGTGCGCGGTCAGCAGCACCGAGCTGAGCGGCACCGCCAGCTCGTCCGCCAGCCGGCGCACCGCCGCCACGAGTTCGTCGGGGATCCTCGCCTCGTGTTCGCCGACGCCGGGCACAGGCTCAAGGGTCCATCGCGGGAGCGCGATGAACCCACCGGCGAGAAGTACGCCGCGCCAGAATTCCCGGCCGCTCTCCGCGGCGGTGACCGTGTCCGGGTCACGCAGGCTGATATTGCTCATCTCACATCTCCCTCGCCGGGTTCCCTCCCCACCGCGCGTGTGCTGGGACCTCCTCTCCCTTCATGAGAAAGGAGTCGGGGGCGAGCACTGAGCCGTCACCCATCGTCACGCCGTAGTGGACGATTGCGCCAACCCCGAGCGTGCAGCCGGCACCAAGCGTGCTTCGGTCGGATTTGAACGTGCCGTCCTCTTCCGAGTGGCACTGGATCTTGCTGCCTGTATTGAACACGCAGTCGTCCCCGATGGTGGTGAGAGTCCTCTCCGAGATGTGGACGCCGTCGTCGAAAACCCTCCTGCCGATCCGAACGCCCATCAGCCGCCAGATCACGTTCTTGAACGGGGTGCCGTCGAAGGCGCGGAGATACTCCAATGCAGCCACCTTCCACAGGCGCTCGTGCAGCCAGAAGTACGGGTCGTAGATGGAGCAGATTGTGGTGCGCAGCGAGCCAAATCCCGCGATGCAGCGCTCCACCAGCGCGTAGTACAGCGCGCTGACCAGAAGGCTGAGCGCGAAGAGCGCAGCCATCGGCACATTTGCAAACGCGCCGTAAAGCTCGAAGGCAGCCAGGTCGAGGAGCGCGACCAGAAAGACGCCCAGCCACCGGGCGAAGAGGAAAATACCGATGGTCCGAATGTTGTACCGGTTCTTCGCGGCAAGCCCGCGGCGGAGCTCGTCCCCCGTCCGGAGATGGTCGAATCGGCTGTCACGGTCAACCGATCGCGGAATCTCGAAGCAAGGCGAGCCGAGCAGGCCGACCCCTTCGCGAAGCTTGCCGTCGAGCGGAATCATCGCCTTGGTCGCGAGCAGGCAGTTGTCGCCGGTCTTGCCTCCCGCGGGATAGGCGACGTCGTTCCCCACGAAGTTGTGTGACCCGATCGACGCTCGAGACACGCAAAAGGACGTGCTCGAGACCTCGTCATTGATCATCATCAGCCCGTCGGCGACCATCGTTCCGGTGCCGACAGAACACAGGGACGGGTTCGCCTGCGTCACCACGATGCCGAAGTTCGACCCGGTCTGCTCGACCGGGGAAAGGTGGTACCCCAGGCCGGACAAATAGTGGACGACGTAGGAGCTGTCACCGAAGAGACGCACAAAGAACTTGATGGTGGTCAGCCGCGTGATCACCCGGTGCACCCTGTCGTGGAAGCCATACAGCGGATAGACCGTGTCCGGCTTGAGGAACCGATTCAATACGCGAGGGACAGTGACCACGAGCAGCAGGCCGACGAGCACGGCACCGAAGAAGAAGAGAAGCGAGACGGCCAGCGCGCCGATGAAGAGCCCCCGCAACGTCACGACACCGGCGCTCGCAGCCACGCTCGGATTCAGAACCTTGCCCAGGGACGGCGCCACAGCCGCGAGCAAGTACAGACCTCCCTCGATGAGCGGCAGGTACAGGAGGAAGACAGAGAGCAACGTGATGGCGCAGAAGCTGGCCCGACGCCGCGGGCCGCAGGGAGCCGGCGCGAGTCTCAGGTAATTCAGCTCCGTGCGCTGTGCCGGAGAGCCATGCCACCGCTCGCCGTCCGGTACCGCCTGGCCGCTGTGCAGCGCGGAGGCGTGACCGAGCTGCGCCCCATCGCCCATTGACGTGTTGATGTCGAGCACGGTCTTCTCGCCGATGAAGACGTTCCGGCCGAGGGTGACCGCTCCGGTCTCGATTCGCCCCGCGTGCGCCCGGTAGCAGAGGAAGAACGACTCCTTGCGGATGACCGTCCCTGCGCCGATTGTGAGCAGATCGGTGCACACCGGCACACGCCGGGAGAAGATCACGACGCCCGGCCCGATTTTCGCGCCCAGCGCCCTCAGATAAAGCGCATAGAGGGGCGAACCGACGAACAGAAGGGCGCACGGATTCGACCGGATCAAGGTCTTGGCGATCCAGAAGCGGACGTATGCCAGGCTCCAGATACGGATCTGCTCGGGCTTCCACCGACCGATGAGCATCCACTTCGCCAGGATCGGAACGGTGCACACAACGAGGAAACCCGCGACGCTACATAGAACCAACCGCACGTAGATATCGACACCATCTGAGCCCTCGGAGATCCACTCGTAGGCTTGGGCGGTGGCGAGCGCGGCGAGGTAGGAATATCCGAGGAAAAACAGGAGCTGCAGCGCTCCGCAGAGGACGTACTCCGGCGTGCTTGTCGGTGTCGCCGCCTCGATCGCTGCTGCAACCGACGACTTGGCAGAGCTGGGCGCGACGTCAGCGAGCGCCGCTGCCAGGCTTCTGATCGTCGGATGCCGGTAGACGTCCTTCATCGATACCGACGGCAGATTTCCGCGCTTCCTCACTCGCGCGCAGAAATGGGCCATCACCAACGAGTCAGCACCGAGCTCATCGAAGAAGTGGCTATCGACCGACACGCGGTCGACGCGCAAGACGTCAGCGAGCACCTCGGCGAAGATGCGTTCGGCGCCGGTGGTTGCGGCGCTGCCCCGATCCTCGATCAACGTAGATTCAGCCACTGCCCGACACACGCGCGGTCATGGAACTCGACCGCCGCGTCACGCATTGGACGACGCTCTGGGAGGCGTGGTGCGCTGCCGACAGGAGACCTGCGGTCTGAGCCCTGCGCCACGTGCTCATCGCACGGTCTCGTATACACCCACTTGCCGACCGCGAGGTCGAGTATCCCCATGTCGCAAGGCGAGGAAATGATCGGACGACTACGATTCACTGATCGTCGTCCGATCATGAAGGTCGGCAAGGGTGCCCGTCACAGAGCTTCGATTTCCGTCTTCTGCTCCGCGAGATGGCGGGGACCGGTGCGAAGGCCGTGCCAGCCCGAAACCCACGTCAGAAGAGGCGTAACCAGCTCCCCACGGGTGTCGAGGGGCAAGTTCTACACGGACATCTTTGTAACTTCTACACGTTACGCGCTGCGCGGCGCCCCAACGGTATCTGGCCGGGCGTTCCGATAGTCCGAAGCCACTGAAGAGCGCGCCTGCCGGCTCGGCATGACGTCCTCAGCGGTCGGCGTGACCAAGGCTCTTGCCGGGGGCGAGGGCGTCGCGGACCAGCTGCTTGAGCTCCTTGACGTCGGGGAAGCGGCCGCGATCGTGGCGGGACCAGAGCACGGTGGTGCCGACGCGCACCTCGAAGATGCCGCCGGCGCCGGGCACGAGCGCGACCTCGCCGATCTCCGCCTCGAACGTCGTCAGAAGCTCCTGGGCCATCCAGGCCGCCCGCAGCAGCCAGCGGCACTGCGTGCAGTACTCGATCTCGACGCGCGGACGCGGCTTCACGGCCATGACCCAGCGTACCGCGGACCGCGGATCGACGAACGCGGACGTGACGGCCCTCCGCCGCTCAGCGCAGCGCGGGGAGGATCTCCCTGGCGATGATCTCGACCTGCGCGGGCTCGTAGCGATAGGGGATGAGGATCAGGCGGTCGACGCCCGAGGCCACATGCGCGCGTAGCTGCTCGACGCACTCCTTCACGCTGCCGCGGATGGCGTGCTCGATCGTCGACTCGCTCCACGCCGCGACGTCCCACTCGGTCGACAGCCAGTGGCGCATCGGCGCCTCCGTCTCGGCGCGCGAGACCCCGACGAGGATCGCGAGCTGGTTGGTGCCGGTGAGCGTTCGGGGATCGCGGCCGGCCTCGCGCGCGAAGCCGAGGATCTTCTGCCACGACTTCGCGTAGGACTCCGGCGTGTAGAAGTACGTCAGCCAGCCGTCGCCCTTCGTCGCCACGCGCTTGAGCACGGCGTCGACGTAGCCGCCGATGAGGATCGGCGGCCGCGGGCGCTGCACGGTCTTCGGACGCATGACCGCCTCGCGCAGGTTGAGCTCGTCGACCTGGAGGCTGACGCGATCCTCCGTCCAGAGCCGCGTGAGGATCTCGAGGTTGCGCTCGAACAGTCGCCCCCGCTGCCTGAAGGGGACGCCGACCGCGTCGAACTCGCGCGCGTACCACCCGGCCGCCACCCCGAGGATGAGCCGTCCCTTGCTGACCACGTCGAGCGTGCCGATCGCTTTGGCCGCCACCGTGGGATTGCGCAGCGGCAGCACGAGCACCCCGGTGCCGAGCTTGATCCGCGACGTGCGCGCGGCGATCGCGGTCAGCGTGCCGACGGCGTCCAGGATCGGGAACGAGGGCTCGACGCCGAGGATGACGTGGTCCCACGCCCAGAGCGACTCGAAGCCCAGCGCCTCCGCCCGCTCCGCGTAGCGGTAGAGCGCGTCGACGTCCGGCGTCTCGGTGGGGCCGACGAAGTTCTTGATGGCGAGGCCGACGTGCACGGCGCGGGTCTCCTTGTCGCGGGCCGTTATCCGAGGAAGCGGCGCTCGGGGTCGAGCGCGCGCAGCATCGCCAGCTCGTCGGCTGTCGGCGGCTCGGTGACGCTGATCTCCGGCGCCTCGAGCAGCGGGAACCCCGTCTGCTCGCGGACCTGCTCGCGCGTCACGCCGGGGTGCAGCGCGTCCAGCCGCATCCGGCGCGTCTCGGGGTCGAAGCCGAAGACGCCGAGCGTGGTCACCACGCGCGACACGCCGCCGAACGGCAGGCCGGCGCGCCGGCGCGAGTCGCCGCCGTCCAGCCACGCCGGACTGGTGACGAAGTCGACGCGCGCGACGAACCGACGCTTCTCGTGCGCGGTCAGGATGATGACCTCCTTGCACAGCGAGGCGATGTCGTTGGCGCCACCGGTTCCGGGCAGCCGCACCTTCGGCTTCCAGTAATCCGGGCCGAGCACGCTCGTGTTCACGTTGCCGTGCTGGTCGATCTGGGCGCCGCCCATGAAGCCGTAGTCCAGGAACCCGCGCTGGGCGAAGAGAAACGTGTCGGTGATGCCCGGCAGCATCTGGGCGCGATACGCGGCGCGCATCTCGTTGGTGGAGATCGGCAGCCGGCCCGGCTTGATGCGCGGCCCGATGATGCCGCCCTCGATGACCATGGTCAGCTTCGGCGCGTGGCGCTGCTGGGCCAGGGCCGCGGCCAGCAGCGGCACGCCGACGCCGGCGAACACGGTGGTGTCGTCGCGCAGTTGCCGCGAGCCCTGGACGGCGAGGAGCTCGGAGGCGGTGACGGTCACGCGGTCAGCTCTCTGGCGGCGGCGCGCTGCCTGGCGAGCCGCTCGCCGCCGAACAGCTCGAGGTAGTCGTCCCACGTCGGCGGCCCGTAGACGTAGCGCGCGAGGTATTCGCCGACGGCCGCTTCGGGGCCGCGGGCATCGATGGACGCCGTGTATTCGGCGAAGTGGTCGAAGTCGGCGTGATAGAGGCCGTAGCACTCGTGGGGGAACGAGCCGAAGGGCACGTGCACGAGCGCGTCCACGAGGAAGCCGGGGATCACCGTGCGATCGGGATGGCGGCGCGTCTCATCGTCGGTGACCAGCTCCTCCGTGGTGACGAGCACGGTCGCCGCCGCCCGCGCGATGTCGGCGTCCATGTGCGGATAGCCGTCGATCTGGCTGTTGCCGAAGCGGTCGGCGCGGTGCACGTGCAGCAGCGCGACGTCCGGGAAGAGCGCGGGCACGGCGGCCAGCGTCTCGCCGGAGTAGGGATCGGCGACCGTCTTCATCCCGCCCACCGCGACGAGATCGGAGCCGAGCATGGTGAGCGCGGGGAGGAACGGCACGCCCATGGCCGCCGCGCGGAAGCGCAGGCCGAGGGCCAGGTGGCTCCACTCCTCGAGCGCCACCGCGCCGGACTCGACGTAGTGGCGCATGACCTTCGACACGCCCCATGGCAGGCCGATCGACATCCACGCCGTCATCACGCGCTCGACGGCGCCGGCCGCCATCATGAGCTCGCCCTCGGTGCACATGAGGTTGCGCACCAGCGTCAGGCCGCGGCGTCGCGCCCTCAAGATTTCGCGCACCAGGGCCAGCGGCGTCCGCGAGAAGAGGCAGCCACCGACCGCCACGCGGTCGCCCTCCGTGACCCGCGCGGCCGCGTCGTCGATGGAGGTGAGCTTCTCGCCGGCCGATTTGGGTTTGGCCTCCAGCCGCCGCCGCGCGGCGACGAAGTCCCACTCGGCCGGTCTCAGCGCAGGATCTCCCACTTCGACTGCCAGCGATCCAGCTCGCGGCGCGTCTGGTCGTCCATCGGGTGCGCGCGCTCGGGCACGTCCACGTGCTTGACCTCGCCGCAGAGCGCGGTGGTGAAGTAGCGCTGCCCGGTGTCGTTGGCCATGGTGACGATGGACGGCAGGTCGGGATGCCGGGCGGCGAGCTTCAGCGCGGCGGCCACGTTGCAGCCCGTCGAGATGCCGCAGAAGATGCCTTCCTCGGCCGCCAGCCGTCGCGCCGCCGTCAGCGCCTCGTCGGTGGTCGTCGTGATGACGCCGGTCAGCATCGAGACGTCGAGGTTGTCGGGGATGAAGCCGTCGCCGATGCCCTCGATGCCGTGCGGTCCCCACGCGCGGCGCGACAGCAGCGCGCACTCGTCGGGCTCGACGGCGTACAGGCGGACGGCGCCGTCGCGCTCGCGGAGATAGCGCCCGACGCCGGTCAGGGTCCCCCCGCTGCCCTGGGAGGCCACGAAGGCGCCCACGATTCCGCCGGCCTGCTCCCACACCTCGGGGCCGGTCGTGCGGTAGTGCGCCTCGACGTTGTCGGCGTTGTCGAACTGCCCCGGCACCCAGTAGCCCGTGGGATCGCCCGCGCGGATCTCGGCGAGCCGCTTGAGCGAGAGATCGACGTCGCTCTCACCGCCCGGCGTGAACACGAGGTCGGCGCCGTACGCGCGCGTCATCTTCTTGCGCTCGTCGCTCATGCCCTGCGGCATGACCACCGTGCAGCGGTAGCCCTTCACCGCCGCCACGAAGGCGCAGGCGATCCCCGCGTTGCCGGTCGAGCACTCCAGCACGCGCATCCCCGGCTTGAGATCCCCGCGCGCCTCCGCCTGCTCGAACATGTGCAGGTAGATCCGATCTTTGAGACTGCCGCTCGGCCCGTACCACTCGAGCTTGAGGTACACGGGCGGCCGCGCGCCGCCGACGACCCGGTTCAGCCGCACGAGCGGCGTGCGGCCGACGGCCTCGACGATGCTCGACAGCGCGGATCGATGGGCATCCCAGCGGACCGGCATGAGGACCGGATTGTACCCGACGGCCGCGGAAACTTCTTCGTTCGCCGTCTACTGCACCGCATCGAAGGCGTTCCGCACGTGGGCGATGGCCGACCGCCCCGCCGCGTCGACGGTCACGGACACCACGTCGAACCGGCACCGCGCATCCTCGAGCCGTCGCCACTTGAGATAGTGCTGGGCCAGGCGCGTGAGCCGCCGCTGCTTGTGCCACGATACGGCGGCGGCCGGCGGATCGCCCCAGCTCGCGCGCCGGCACTTGACCTCGACGAAGACGACGACGTCGCGGTCGCGGCAGACGAGGTCGATCTCGCCGTGGCCGAGGCGGACGTTGCGCTCGAGGATTTTGAAGCCGGCGCGCGCGAGGTATGTCGCCGCCGCGTCTTCCGCTGCGCGGCCGAGCGTCTGTCGCGCCTGCGTCACGTCGTCCGTATACGCGCCCGGCGCCGTCGCGCCAATGCCCACAATCTGATACGCCGCGCCCGGGGGCGATTCCCGGCTAAGCGGCTACGTCCGAGCCGCCAACGGGTGCAAGACGTCGATCGCCCAACCCACGTCCAGGCGTTCCCCCAGCCAACCAGGCATCGCCGTCCGCGCATGGATCCGCAGCCCCTGCGCCGCGTGCCGCGCTCGCAGAACGTGGATGGGATCGTCCGGCACGTTTGGCGGCGACGGGACTTCGGGCAGTGGCCGGCCGTCCGGGCGCAGGAATCTCAGTTCGCCGTCGGGCTGTCGCTCCACCTGGTAACCCTCCTCGTGAACTGCGCGATGGTGCCGGCGACAGAGCAGCGCCAGGTTCGAGAGCGTGGTCGGCCCGCCGTGGGCCCAGTGGGGGATGTGATGACCCTGACCGAACGGACGGCCGCAGCCCGGGAAGCGGCAACCCCGGTCGCGGTGATGGAGCACGCGCCGGAGCGCAGGAGGAATGGTCCGGGTCCGGGCGCCGACCTCCACGACGCGGCCATCCTCAAGGACCGACTGCCCCGGCGCATCCCAGCGCGTCCGCCTGCTGCTGAGCCACCGTCGGCGTTTCCGCGGAAACGTCTACCGGACCGGGCGGCGTCCGTGGCCCGTGCTTGCTGATACAGCCTCTCGCGGGCCGCGGCGAGCGCCTGCACGAGCAGCGCTCCGACCTCCGGCGCCAGCCGCCCGCGCACGATCATCATGCCGTCCTCGTCCTGATACACGTGCAGCGCCCGGCTCCTGTGGCGCCGCGCGGTCTCGCGGGTCTCGGCCAGCCGGTCCACCCGTCGCCACCCACCAACGATCCGCTCGACGTGCGCGGCAGTGCCGGCCCTCCCCGCTCGGACCTTCGCGTAGGAGAGCTCTCCACGTGAGAGCGCCTGGGCCAGCCGCGGCAGCGTGCCGAGGGCACGGGCCACGCGCACGCGCTCGCGCGCGGCGCCCGGGTCGAGCCCGACCCGCCACGTCAGCCAGGCGGCGCAGGTGAGAAAGCCGGTGTTCCAGCCGCCGCGCGCGTCGAACTCGCGGATGAGATCGAGGAGGTGGGCGGTGGCGGCGTCGAGGTGGGCGGAGAGC
>QHRU01000043.1 GCA_003220225.1 Candidatus Rokuibacteriota bacterium | reverse complement strand
GGTCGTGGTCGGCGTCGACATCCAGGACACCGACGAGGCCGGGCGCAAGTTCATCCGCGACTTCGGCCTCACCTTTCCCAACGCGCGCGACGGCCGCGGCAAGGTCTCGGTGGACTACGGCGTCTACGGCGTGCCGGAGACGTTCTTCGTCGCGCGCGACGGCACGATCCGCGCCAAGCACGTCGGCGCCCTCACCGACGAGGTGGTCCGTGCAAAGCTCGCGCCGCTGCTCTGATGTAATGGGGGGCCCCGAAATGGCCCCCCATACCCCCCAACGCTCGGAGCGTCCCGGGAAACCCGGGCCGCTCCTCGATCACCCGGGTTCGTTCCGAGGGGGCCCCGAAATGGCCCCCCATACCCCCCCAACGCTCGGAGCGTCCCGGGAAACCCGGGCCGCTCCTCGATCACCGGGGTTCGTTCCGAGGGGGCCCCGACATGGCCCCCATACCCCCCAACGCTCGGAGCGTCCCGGGAAACCCGGGCCGCTCCTCGATCACCCGGGTTCGTTCCGAGGGGGCCCCGAAATCGCCCCCCATACCCCTCAACGCTCGGAGCGTCCCGGGGAACCCGGGCCGCTCCTCGATGGCCGGGATTCGCGGGTGCCACGGAGCGCTGCGCGCGCGCTCGCGATGGCACTCGGCATGCTCCTGCTCGTGGTGAGCGCCGCCGACGCCGGGCACGTCTCCGAGCAGACCGTCCACGACGTCGCCGCGGAGCTCCGGTGCGTCGTGTGCCAGAACCTCTCGGTGGCCGATTCGCCGTCGGAGATGGCCTCGCAGATGCGCGCGATCATGCGCGAGCGGCTCGAGGCGGGCGAGACGCCGGCGCAGGTGCGCGAGTACTTCGTGGAGCGCTACGGCGAGTGGATCCTCCTGGCGCCGCGCCGCACGGGATTCAATCTGCTCGTCTGGGGATTTCCGCTGGCGGCGATGGGCGTGGGGTTCACGGTCGTCGCGCTGCTGCTGCGCCGATGGACGCGCCGCCGGCGCGGCAGGGCGGCGCCGCCGCCCGTGGACGCGGCGATGAGCGAGCGCATCCGGCGCGAGCTGGAGACCGAGCGGTGATGGGCGCCGTCATCGTCGCGCTCGTGCTGGCCGTGCCGGCCGCCGCCTTCACGTTCTGGCCCTTCCTGCGTCAACGCGACCGGCCCGCGCCGCTGCTGCCCCTGCCGCCCGACGAGCGCGAACAGCTCACCGAGGCCAAGCGCGCGGCCCTGCGCGCGCTGCGCGAGCTGGACTTCGAGCACGCCGCCGGCCACGTCTCGGACGCCGACTACGCCGGCCTGCGCGCGCGCTACGAGGCGGAGACCGCCGACACCCTGCGCGCCCTCGACGCTCTCGGACCCGCGCCGGCCGTGCCCGCGCCCGCGGAGGGACGGCCCACGCCAGCACCCGCGCGCGGCTGGCGGCACCCGGCCGCGCTCGGCGCCACCGCCGTGGGGCTGCTCGTGTTCGGCGTGGCGATCGGCGTCGGTATCGTCCGCTACACGGAGCCCGATCGCATGGCGGACACGCCACCGGCGCCGGGCTCGCGGCCGCTCGCCTCGCTCGACGCCCCGTCGGCGGCGGCCGAGGCGCCGTCGGCGGCCAACGCCCCGCGCGGCCCCGTGACGCCGCAGATGCTGCAGGGCATGCTCGAGGCCGCGCGCGCCAGCCTCTTCGCGGGCCGCTACGGGGAGGCGATCGCCGCGTACGAGGCCGTGCTCAAGCGCGACCCGAACAACGTGGACGCCCTCACCCACATGGGACTGATCGCGGCCGTCGCCGCGCGCGGCGAGCACGGCCCCGAGATGGTCGACCGCGCGCTCGGGCTGCTCGATCGGGCGCTCGCGCTGTCCCCCGACTACCCGCCCGCGCTGCTCTACCGCGGGCAGGTGCTCTACGAGGCGAAGAAGGACGCGGCGGGCGCGATCCGCTCGTGGGAGCGGTTCGTGAAGGTCGTGCCGGCCGGCGAGGAGCGGGCGCGCGTGGAGCGGATGATCGCGGACGCGAAGGCGCGGCCCGCGGGCAGGTAGAACGCGCCGGCCGTCTGCTTGCTGCGCTTGAGGGACAGCGGGATCGAGAGCACGGGCTCGCCCTTGTAGATGATCACCGGGAACGACCAGATGATGTTCACGGTGTAGACGCGGTTCTCGATGGTCACGCTCACGTCGCGGTCCTGGAGCGGCACGCCCGACTCGGCGGTCTCCCTGAGGATCTTCGCCTTGACGGCGCGCGCCGACCCGAGGTCGGCGATCGCGCGCGGCTGCATCACATCGTCGACGACGCCGGAGACCTGCAAGTACTGCCACGCCGACATCATCACCGCGTACGCGCAATACGCGGCGCCTACGGCCACCAACCCCCAGAAGAAGAGTCTCATCGGCGCCTCCCCCTCACGCGTCGGTCGGTCGGTAGACCCAGATCTTGGCCGCGGCGGGCAGGCCGAGCGCGATCGTCGGGCCGTCTCCGCCGGCGGTGATCGTGCCGGCCCACGGCGCGACCTCGACGATCTTGAGGCGGCGCCCGGGTCGGACCTCGTTGCGCCACAAATACTCGAGCAGCTTCTTGTCGGCTTCGGCCTCCTCGGTGATGCGCTCCACGACGACGGTGGCGCCTTCCTTGGCCTGCGCGAGCGGGAAGGGCTCGACGCGCGGCGGGCGCGCCATGCCGGGAATCGGGTTGCCGTGCGGGCACGTGCTCGGCATCCCGAGCATCTCGGCGAGCCGATCCTCCACCCTCGGCGAGAGCGCGTGCTCGAGCCGGTGCGCCTCCTCGTGCGCGTCCGTCCAGTTGAGCCCGAGCGTGTCGGTCAGCCAGCGCTCGAGCAGGCGGTGACGGCGCGCCATGACCTCGGCGATCTCCCGCCCCTTCGGCGTGAGCGTGAGCTCCTTGCCGTGGCCGACCTTGACGTAGCCGCCGCGCGCCATCCGGTGCATCGCCTCGGTCACCGCCGGCGCGGAGACCGACATGTGCTTGGCGAGGCGGGCGCCGATGACGGGCTTGCCGCTGCCGCCGAGGTCGTAGATGGCGGCCAGATAGTCCTGGGTGGAGGCGGTGGTGGCCGCCACGCGCGCGCGGCGCGCCGTCGAGGGCTTGGCCATCACCCGCACTATAACCGAAGTGCTATGCTGAGGCCCCATGACGCGGGCTGACGCTCTCCAGCGCATCAGCGAGCTGCGGGAGCAGATCCACCATCACGATTACCTCTATTACACAGAGGCGCGTCCCGAGATCTCCGACGCGGAGTACGACGCGCTCATGCGCGAGCTGCGCGAGCTGGAGGCGGCCTTCCCCGACCTCGTCACGCCCGACAGCCCCACCCAGCGCGTGGCCGGCCAGCCCGTGGACGCCTTCCGCCCGGTGGCGCACCGCGCGGCCATGCTCTCGCTCGACAACGCGACGTCCCCCGACGACCTGCGCGAGTTCGAGGCGCGCCTGGGCCGCGCGCTGCCCGGCACGCGCCTGGCGTACGTCTGCGAGCCGAAGATCGACGGCCTCGGCATCGCGCTCCTCTACGAGCGGGGGCGCTTCGTGCGCGGGGCCACGCGTGGCGACGGCCGGGTGGGCGAGGACATCACGGCGAACCTCAAGACGATCCGCTCGCTGCCCACGCTCCTGCGCGGCGCGCTCGGCGGCGTGCCCGAGCTCGAGGTGCGTGGCGAAGTCTTCATGCCGCGCGCGGACTTCGAGCAGCTGAACCGCGGCCTCCAGGAGTCCGGCGAGGGGACCTTCGCGAATCCTCGCAACGCCGCGGCCGGCGCCGTGCGCCAGAAGGACCCCGCCGTCACGGCGCGCCGGCCGCTCGACATCTTCCTGTATCACGTGAGCGAGGGGCGCGAGCTCGGATTCCGCACGTACTCGGACACGGTCGCGGCGCTCCGCGAGGCCGGCTTCAAGACGAATCCGCGGACGGAGCCCTGCGCGACGCTCGACGCGGTGATCGACTACTGCCGGCGGCTGGAGGCCGACCGCGACGCGCTCGGCTACGACGCCGACGGCGCCGTCGTCAAGGTCGACTCCCTCGAGCAGCAGTGGCGGCTCGGCTCCACCACGCATCACCCGCGCTGGGCGATTGCGTTCAAGTTCGCCGCCCGGCAGGCCACCACGGTCGTGCAGGCGATCGAGGTGAACGTGGGCAAGACGGGCGCCCTCACGCCCGTCGCCAAGCTCGCCCCGGTGCCGCTGGCCGGCGTCACGATCAGCAACGTGAGCCTGCACAACGAGGACGAGGTCCGGCGCAAGGACGTGCGCGTCGGCGACACCGTTCTCATCGAGCGCGCCGGCGACGTCATTCCCTACGTCGTCCAGGTGGTGATGTCCAAGCGGCCGGCCGACACGGTCCCCTACGTGTTCCCCGACCGCTGCCCGGTCTGTGGCCACGCCGCCGCGCGCCTGCCCGGCGAGGCGTACTGGCGCTGTTTGAACACGGCGTGCCCGGCGCAGCTGAAGGCACGCCTGCGCCACTTCGGCTCGCGGCACGCGATGGACATCGAGCACCTCGGCGAGGCGGTCGTCGAACAGCTGGTGGACAGAAAGCGCGTGAAAGATTTCGCCGACCTCTACACGCTCACCGTCGATGAGGTCGCGGACCTCGAGCGGTTCGCGGAGAAGTCCGCGGTGAACCTCGTCGCCGCGATCCAGGCCAGCAAGACGCGCGGGCTGGCGCGCCTGCTCAACGCGCTCGGCATCCTGATGGTCGGCGAGCGGGTCGCCTCGCTGCTCGCCAATCAGTTCGGCACGATGGAGCGCCTGCTGGCGGCTTCGGAGACGGAGCTCAACGAGATCCGCGGCATCGGCGACGAGCTCGCGCAGTCGATCCGACGCTTCTTCGACGACGAGACGAACCGAGAGGTCATCCGGCGCCTGGCCGAGGCGGACGTCGAGATGGCGCAACCCGGCGTCGAAACCGAGCGGCCGCAGCCGCTCGCCGGCCGGACCTTCGTCGTCACCGGCGCGCTGAGCTCGCTCACCCGCGAGGCGGCGCGCGAGCTGATCGAGCGGCTGGGCGGACGCGTCACGAGCTCGGTGTCGAAGAAGACCTCGTACGTCGTGGTCGGCGAGGCTCCGGGCAGCAAGGCCGACGACGCGCGGCGGCTCGGCGTGGAGATCCTCGACGAAGCCGCAT
Source organism: Candidatus Rokuibacteriota bacterium (assembly GCA_003220225.1). GTDB lineage: Bacteria > Methylomirabilota > Methylomirabilia > Rokubacteriales > CSP1-6 > AR12. The sequence continues at coordinate 71,420 of QHRU01000043.1, read as the reverse complement.
TCTTGAAATTGACGGGGCGGGCGTGAGCGCGGGCCTCATGCGCGTGGCCCGACTCCTTTCTCTGGGGCTCCCGGTGTTGCTCCTGGCCGGCTGCCTCGGCGTGAGCACCCCGTCGTCGGCGCCGGTGGATGTGGCGACGCCGGGCACATGGACATCGCTGGCGCCGATGCCGACACCCCGCCAGGAGGTCGCCGTGGCCGCGCTGCGCGGCCACGTCTGGGTGATCGGCGGCTTTGGCGCTGCCGCGGAGCCGACGGCGGCCGTCGAGAGCTACGATCCAGCGGCCAACGAGTGGACCGCGCAACCGGCGTTGCCGGTTGCCGTCCACCACGCCGTCGCCGTCACCGTCGGTGACCGCCTCTTCGTGCTCGGCGGCTACACGGGCGGCCGCGTGCGCTGGGAGCCGAGCGGCGACATGTGGGAATGGAACGCGGCGCGCGGCGCGTGGGAGCCCCGCGCGCCGATGCCGACGCCGCGCGGCGCGCTGGCGGCGGCCGTGCTGAACGGGCGCATCCACGCGCTCGGCGGCGCCCAGCGCGATCCGCTCAACGCGCATGAGGTCTACGATCCCGCCCCCAACGTCTGGAAGACCGCCAACGCGCTGCCGACGGCGCGCGATCACCTGGCCGCCGTCACCTTCCGCGGGCGCGTGTGGGCGCTCGGCGGCCGCTCGTCGTTCCTGGGCAGCCAGTACGCGAACGTCGAGATCTACGAGCCTGCCGCGGACGCCTGGCGCACCGGCGCGCCGTTGCCGCGCGGCCGCGGCGGCCTGGCCGCCGCCGCGCTGCCCGACCGCATCCTCGTGTTCGGTGGTGAGGCGCCCTTCCGCATCTTCGACGCCACGGAGATGTACGAGCCGGCAGGCGACCGCTGGATCGCCATGGCGCCGATGCCGACGCCGCGCCACGGCATCGGGGCCGCCGTGGTCGGCGCGCGGGTCTACGTACCTGGCGGCGGACGCGAGCCCGGCTTCGCGGCGACCGCCGTCAACGAGGCCTACACGCGGTGAGGACCGCGCTGGCGCTGCTGCTCGTGCTGGCAGCGGCACCCGCCATGGCGGGGCCGCGGGAGGACGCGCTGGCCGGCCTCGCCAACCGCGACGTCGAGGTGAGGCGCCGCGCCGCCGTCAGCCTGGCAGAGACCGGAACGATGGCCGACGTCCCGGCGCTGGTGAGCGCGCTGCGCGACGCCGACGAGCGGGTGCGGGGGCTGGCGGAGCGCGCGCTGTGGGAGGTGTGGAGCCGCTCCGGCAACGAGGACGTGGACCACCTGCTGCGCGCCGGCGTCGCCGAGATGCAGCACGGCCAGCTCGAGGCCTCCATCGACACCTTCAGCGAGGTCATCCGCCGTCGCCCGGATTTCGCCGAGGGCTGGAACAAGCGCGCCACCGTCTACTACCTGGTCGGCGAGTACCGCAAGTCCGCCGCCGACTGCGACGAGGTGCTCAAGCGCAACCCGGCCCATTTCGGCGCGCTGAGCGGCTACGGCATGATCTGGCTCCGCCTCGACGAGCCCGCCCGCGCGCTCGAGCGCTTCGAGCAGGCGCTGGCGGTCAATCCCAACCTCGAGTCCGTCCGCGAGACGATCGAGACGCTCCGCGCGTTCCTGATCCAGCAGCGCCGCAACGCCATCTGAGGAGGCCGACGTGATCGACGCACTGAGAAAGATCAGCAGTCCCAGCATCGCCAACGGCATCGAGACCTTCAAGATCCGCCCGCGCAACGTCGGGCACATGACGTCCGAGATCAAGTGCCTGTTCCCCGACCTGGGCCCGCTGGTCGGCTACGCCGTGCCGTGCGTGATCCGCGCCGAGCACGAGCCGCTGTCGGGCCACCGCTCGAGCACCTTCGAGTGGTGGGATTACGTGCAGACGATTCCCGCGCCGCGCGTCATCGTCGTCCACGACATCGACGAGCCGCGCGGCCAGGGCGCCCAGTGGGGAGAGGTGCAGGCCAACATCCACAAGGCGCTCGGCGCTGTGGGCGTGGTGACCGATGGATCCGTGAGAGATCTCGACGAGGTGCGCGCGCTCGGCTTTTCGTTCGCCGCCGCGCACGTCTCGGTCTCGCACGCGTACGTCCACATGGTGGACTTCGGCCTGCCCGTGAAGGTCGGCGGCCTCTGGGTGAAGCCGGGCGACCTCGTCCACGCCGACCAGCACGGCGTGGTGACCATCCCGAAGGAGATCGCCGGCCAGGTCGCGGAGGCGGTCGCGAAGATCGAGGCCGACGAGCGCAAGATCATCGGCGTCTGCCAGTCGCGCGAGTTCACCGCCGAGAGGCTGAAGGATCTCTACAAGCAGATCCGGCCCGGAACGTACTAGGCGGTCGTGCCGCACGTCAAGACCAACGGGGTGACGCTGGCCGTGCAGGCGTGGCCCGAGGCGCCGGCGCCGCCCGAGCGCACGGCCGTCTGCATCCACGGCCTCACCAGCAACCACACCGTGTGGCGCTCGATGGCCGACGCGCTGGCGCCGCGTCACCGGCTCGTGGCCTACGACCTCCGCGGCCGCGGCGACAGCGACAAGCCGGCCTCGGGCTACAGCCTCGCGATCCACGGCGACGACCTGCGCGGGCTGCTCGATCACCTCGGCCTCGAGCGGGCGACGCTCATGGGCCACTCGCTGGGCGCTCACATCGCCGTCCGCTTCGCGGCCAGGCATCCGGAGCGGGTGGCCCGGCTCGTGCTGTTCGACGGCGGGCTCGACGTGCGCGCCGAGGTCCTCGACTCGCTGGCGCCCGCCGTCGCGCGGCTCGGCGTCGAGTTCCCGTCGCTCGAGAGCTTCCTCGAGCGGCTGCGCGGCCTGCCGATGTTCGCGGGGCGCTGGAACGACTACCTCACGACGCATTACACCTATGACGTGGAGCGCACGCCCGGTGGCGGCGTCAGGTCGAAGGTCGTGCGGCACGCGATCGAGGAAGAGGTCGCGAATCTCCAGCGCACGCGGCTCTGGGTGTGGCACCACCAGGTGCAGGCGCCGACGCTGCTGCTGCGCGCTCCGGACGGTCTGCTCACCGAGCACGACTGCCTCATGACGCAGGAGGAAGCGGAGGCGATGGCCCACGCCATTCCGCGCTGCCGCCTCGTCGTCGTCCCCGGCACCAATCACTACACGGTGCTGCTGTCCGCTCACGATCTCGTGCGCCGCGAGGTCGCCGCCTTCCTGGCCGCTTGAGGGCCGGCGGTACACTGGGGCGCATGGAGATCCGCGCCCCGCAGCCGTCCGACGTCGACGCCGTGATGCAGCTCGCCTCCGGCTTGGGCCCCGTGGCCGGCCCGTTCGTCCGCTCGCACCTCGATCGCCATCACCTGCTCGTCGCCGACCTCGACGGCGAGGTGATCGGCGTGCTCGCGTATCGCACGGACTGGTTCCAGTGCACGTTCGTGACGCTGGTCTCGGTGCGCGAGGACCACCGCAAGCGCGGCGTGGCCCGCGCGCTCTTTCGCGCCGTGGAGGGCATGTCGCCGAGCCCGCGGATCTTCTCCTCGACGGAGGAGACCAACGCGGTCTCGATCCAGATGCACACGGCGCTCGGCTTTCAGACCTCCGGCCACATCGACAACCTGCCCCAGGGCTATCGCGAGCTGCTCTTCTACAAGCGCCTGCGCCCGTAGCCGAGGCGCTCAGTCTGGCGGGAACTTACGGGCGAGGCGGCCTGCTGCGCGGCCTCATGTGCTGCCGGTGTGCTGAAATCGTCCAGAGACGCCACGGCCTCGCGCAGCCGGCCGGGGCTCAGGTGGGCGTAGCGCAGCTGCTCATCGCTCAACCACGCATCTTCCTCGCGTGATCCCGGCACTCTCTTGGCCATCTCCTGGGCTCCTCTTCGAGAGTCGCGCACAGCAGTAGCCATCCTGGACACCTCGGCATCAGTTCGAGGCACCACCTCCCTCCGGCACGTGCGCTCCCTGGAACGACCGGCTAGCGCCGCCTGCGCTCAAAAGAACTCCCACGTGTCCTCGAACGGCTTCTGTCCGACACCAGGCTTGCGGTAGTCGCACACGCCCTGAGCGAACACCGCCGCCAGCTGAGCCTTCTCGGCCGATGAGAACGTCACCGTGTAGTCCGCCTGATCGATCGGCTTCAGCTGGCACTTGAGGACGTTGTTGGCCACGGGTTCTCCGGCCACCATGCGCGGAGACGAATACGCCGCGAAGAGTCCGTTGCAGACGCCGCCCCCCTGGAAGGTGGCCGGCTCGGCAATCTTCTCGGTACCGAGCTGAGTGAAGCAGGCATCGACGAGGTCGCTCGGCTTCGCGCGACGGATCTTCACGTGGTCCGGGGCGTGCGACCGGTCCCGCTTCAAGTTCGTCAGCCACTCGTCCATCTGGCGGAGGGCGCCGCTGAGCACGGGGCTGGCGTCGCCGTAGAGACCGAACGAGGCGCCGTCCTCGGTCAGCATCACGTGATTGTCGAAGGTTCCATTCGCATCCAGCAGCCGCTCCCGCATCGAAAATGAGTGGAACCGCTGGTGGACGTTCCCTGCCGGCTGCTGGTCCACATAGCCGCGGTAGTCGATGATCGGCGTCTTCCTCATGCCCGCGCCGCCGTAGGTGACCCGCCCGGTTCGGTACGCGATGCGCAGGGCTTCGAGGTCGCCCACGGTGCGCGTGGCCACGTAGTTGCCGTCGTTGTCGTAGCCGCCGATGAGCTGATTGAGATCGAGGAACTGCTGCTTCGTGATGGCCCCCGCGTTGAGCGCCGCCAGACCGTATTGAACGCCGGTGTTGTCGAGCGGACGGCGCGCAAAACCGGTGGCCGGGTCGCGCCCGAAGATGTTCACCATGTGGTCGTAGACGTCACAGCGCACACCCGTCGGGTTCGTGGTCTTGTCGTAGCGCATGCTCAGCGGAATGGCCGCATTGCAGGCTCCGCCCTGCGCCTTCACCCGGATCGCGTTCGGCGGACCGATGGTCGCGATGGTCGCGGCATTGGCGTAGCCGGAGACGCCGACTTTCTCCGCGTCGCTCCACGGCAGTGCCGTGCGTTTGAAGTAGTGGTCGAGGAGATCTGCATCCGTGATGTTCATGACCTGCGCGGCCGTGACCTCGGGGAAGCTGCAGCCGGGCACGATACCGTCCAGCAGACCGGGATAGTCGTCGCTGATGGGCAAGCTCTGCTCCGAACCGCCCGAGCACCCCCAGCCGATGGTGAAGAACACGGCGCCGTAGTTCTTGATGAACCGTTCTTTCACCATCATGAGACTCTCGGCGGCGAGCACCTCCTGGCAGTTGTTGCCGAAGACATTCAACGTGGAGGACGCCACCCCGTAGCCCTGCGAGAGATGCAGATGCTCGAGGATGCCACCGTTCCCGATGCTGGTTCCCTGGATGTACCAGCCGCCCACGCAGCCGCCGCCGAGCGTGTAGACCAGTCGCCGGTTCCACGCCGCCGGCGGCGCGAACGGAGTCGGGACTGACTCCGTCGTCGGATCGTGCAGAACGGCGGTCTGGTAGATGGCTCGGTTGATCGTGCCGGTCTCGACACGCACGATGTAGGGGACGGTCTTTCCCTCGGTGGTGGTGGTCGGCGGCGCGAGGTCCGGCGGATGGACCGGCGGATTGGGCAGCAGCTTGAACGTGTTCGCCGTGGTGCGATAGACGTAATCGACCCGCGTCGCCGCCGAGCAGTCGGTGTCGAGCGGAGGACCCAGCGTCTGGGTGCTGGTCGCCGCCGAGGGCACGCGGAAGTTCTGCGTCATGCAGAAGAACGGCTGTTCGTGAGGTCCCGAGAAGATCGGCCCGGTGATGGGGTGGTTGGTGAGCGTCAGCTCCGACCCCTGGTGATGCTTCCCACGTGTGCTGGATGCGACCGCCAGCACGTTGTCTCCGAGGCGCAGTCCCTCCACCAAGCCCAGGAGCGACCGGTCGGTCTCGGGTTTGAAGGCGCCGGTGACGTCGTGCCCGTTCAACGTCACGATGATCTTGCTCAGGGGCACCTCACGATGAGCGCGAATCCGCACCAGCACGCTGCCGCCACTCACGGTGTCGGGCCGGGTCGACAGCGTGATGATGCGGAGATGGTCGTCGTCGTCGCGGGCGCCTGCCATCGGCGCCGGAGCTCCAGGCAGGATGAAGACCATCATGACAAGGGCGACGCCACACCACACTGCGGGCGAAGCAGCACGACGATGCATAGATCACTCCTCCCCTGCTATGCGGCACTGCTCGCTATTGGTCGCGATGTCTCTCCGTTCAGTCGTCGTCTTCCCTCGCCCCCTCGTCATGCCGGGAGGCGTTGTGCTGGGCGTCGCGCCGCTCATGCGTCAACCCGGCCTGAGTGCCGGCAGGACCGCTCTCGAGGAGGGCCGGCTCGGGTGAGCAAGACCAGTTGGCCGCGTCGTTGACATTTCCGGCGCCGCGATAGCGCGCCTTCTCGGGGAACTTGCAGAGCGGCATCGACCGGTCGACGGTGGTTCCCGTCGAGTGCGTCGCCAGGATGCTGTCCGGCGCCACGCCGTGCTCCACCCAGTTCTCGAGCGCGGTGAGCGTGTCGAACGTGTTCGGACCCCTGCCGCCTCCGCAATGCTGCATCCCGGGCACCATGAACAGGCGGACGGTAGCTTGAAGCTTCGCGTAATGCCCCTTCGCGAGTCGTTCGTAGAACTGCATGGTCGTGAACGGTGACAGCGCGTGATCGGCGAACCCGTGATAGATGATCATCTTCCGCTTCTTGCGAATGAACTTCGCGAGATCGGACGGGCTCACGGTTCCGTCAGCGGTCGCCGCGTCAAAGCGGTCGATGGCGGCATCGTCGATCCGACCGTCGACGGTCATCGGAAACGTCCGCGTGTTGAAGGTCGGATCCAGGTAGACGATGTACTTCAGCGTCGTGTCGCCGAGCGACCACCCGCGCGCCATGGGGCCGGTGCCCCAGGGCTCCGCACCCGTCGGATCGATGGGCGGGTTGGGACCGAGCGAGTACGCCTGGTAGTTGATCGGGCCCCCGGCCAGGTCCGTCACCGAGTGCGCCGGCGTCAGCACCCGGCCCTTGCCGTCGGTGAGTGGACGCAGATAGTTCTTGAGGCCGTTGGCCTGATCCTGCGTGAGACAGTTGGCGGCGTTTCCTGCGGGGCAGACAAGCGTCTGCGGATCGAACGAACAGAGCGCGGGGTTCTGGATGAGGCCGTCGCTCACGCCGTCGGCGGCGTCGCAACTGGCGTAGACGGCGGCGTCGATGACGGGCAACATCTCGGCCGGCATGCGCGCGGTGGGGGGCTCCAGATTCGTTTCCGCGCCCTTCAGCAGGAGCAGGATTTGCCGCTGTGATGGTACCGGCGCGCCGATGATGATCCCGTCGTAGTCGTCGGGGTAATGCTTGGCCGCCTCCAGGCCCATCCGTCCGCCGTTCGAGCAGCCGTCGAAGTAGGAGCGCCCGACCGAGGCCGCCCCGTAGAATCTCGGAAGCAGCGCCTTGAGCGCCACGGTCACCTCGTGAGCCGCACGATAGTAATAATCCACGAGCGCGGCAGTGTTGCGCACGCCCGGCGCCGTCAACGCAAAGCTCGCGTCGGCGTTGTTGGGATTCTGATGGCCGGTATCGGTCACGCCCGTTGCATAGCCTTTGACGAGAGAGGCGGCACGATCGACGCCGTTCGGAGATGGGGCCAGCACATTGCCGCCCGTCCCGCCGACGCCGTAGAAGAGCAGCTTTCCGTTCCAGTTGACCGGCAACTGGAACCTGAAGCCGGCGGAATTGCCACCGGTATCCACCGAGCCGCGAACGTCGCAGTATTCCGGATTCGGCGCCGCGGCCGGCACCACGGTGGCCGCGGTGACCGTCATCCTCGGAACGCCGAGGGCGATGATCGTCGCCGCCGTACAGTTCAGCATGGCCGCGGACGCCGGGTCGGCGAGGCTCAGGAGTGCAACGAAGGCGATCGAGCAGGTGCTCCTCGCTCCGACTCGGACGATGCTCATGTGGCCTCCTCGTGTTTCGGGAGCGCAGGCGGCTAGTCCCGGTCCTCGTGATCGTCGTCCTGGCTGAAGTCGAGCCAGGTGCCGGCCAACGGCCGCTGTTTGACTCCGCGCTTCGAATAGTCGCAGACGCCCTGAGGGAAGATCGAGCGCAGCCGGCTCTTCTCCGCCGGCGTGAAGTCCACGGCGTAGCTCTTGAAGTCGATCGGACTGAGGCGGCACTTCAGAATATCGCCCTCGAGCGGCCCGCCAGCAGCGATCCGAACCGTCGCGTAGATCGGGAACAAGCCGTTACACACGCTGGGGCCCTGGAGCGTGAAGGGCTCCTCGTGCTTCGTGCCGTCGCCCTCCCAGCAGGTGTCCTTCAGCGTAGCGGGCTTGTTACGGATCACTTTGACCGCGTACGAATCATCCGACATATCGGCAAGGATCTTCTCGAGCCACTCGTTGTGAGCGAGGAGCGCCATCCGCGCCAGATTCGGCAGGGCCGACCCCGTCCGCGCGGCCAACCAGTTCACCTCGTTGGCCGTCGTTCCATTGGCCTTGTTGAGACGCGCGAGGAACATGAAGGTGCGGATCCTGGTGTGGATGTCCGCGATGTCGTCCGTGTAGTTCCGCGTGTCGATGATCGGCAGGGTCAGGTTCTGGCCCGAGGTGACGACCCTCCCCGTCCGGTACGCAATCTCGATAGCCTCGAGGTTGCCTTCGGTCCGCGATGGCACGGGGTTGCCGTCGACGTCCAGGCCTCCGATTTTCTCGTTGAGGTCGAGGAATTCGGTCTTCGAGATGTCGCCGGCATTCAGCGCCTTGAGACCGTACTGGATACCGACGTTGTCGTAAGCCTGGCGCGCAAAGCCCGTCTTCTTATCGATGCCGAAGACATTGACAAGCCCGTCAAAGAAATCGGCACGGATGCCGATCGGGTTGTTGACGGGATCGTAGCGGACGTTGACCGGCACCACGGCATCGAAGCGCGTCGAGGGGTTCATCAATCCGTCGGCGAACCCGCCCCAACCATTCTGGCAAACCGTGTGACCGGTGGCCGGGTTGACCGCATAGCCATCGACCTTCGCGCGCCGGCTGCCCGGCCAGTCCGCAGGGTTCGCGATGTGGTCGAAGTAGTTGTCGAGAATCTTGCAATCGACGACGTCGGGAAGGATTGAGGCAACATCCGGATACGAGATGCCCGGGGTGAGGGCATCGAGGAGGCCAGGATAGTTGTGAGCGATCAGGTGCTGCTGGATGGAGCCTCCCGAACCGCCGGAGCCGATCGTGAACTTGGGAATGCCGTACTGCTCGATGAAGCGTTCCTTGATCATCATCAACGTCTCGGCGGAGACGACGTCGTCGCAACCGTTGCCGAGTGTGTTGCGCGTCCCGAAGGCGACGGCGAAGCCGAGGCTGAGCGGGTCGTGCGACAACGCGGAGGTGACCACGTTGCGTCCGGACCGGTAGGCGGGGCCGCAGCCGCCCCCGAACGGGAAGCTGAGTTTGCCGTTCCACCCGGGGCCCGGCTTCTTCCCGCCGGCCGACCACGGGTTGGAGATCGGCGCCGTCGGGTCGTCGATGATGGCGATCCGGTAGATCGACTGGTCGATCGTGCCGGACTCGACCCGCACGATGTAGTTGACGGTGCGCCCGTCGATGGTCGTTGTCTGCGCGAGGTCGGCGGGGAACGGCGGGGTCAGTGAGATCAGAGGCTTGAAGGTGTTTGCCGTCGACCGGTAGAACCAGTCATAACGGACCGCCACGGTACAGTGCGCGTCCGACGAGGGACCAAGACCTGACGTGTCGGTCTCGCAGATCCACGGAACCTGGTGCGGGCCCGAGAAGATCGGGCCGTAGATCGGGAAGTTCCGGATCTCCACCCGGGCGTTGAGGGACCGCTTGGCGCCCCGGGTGACGGCGGTGAGGACGTTTGGCCCGTCCGTCAGGCCGGTCACGAGCCCGATCAGCGCGTGGTGCGCCGCGTCGGGCATGACCACGCCGGTCACGTCGGTCCCGTTCCGGAACACCCTGACCTCGTTGAGCGCGCTGTCCGCCGGAACGTCAACGCGGACGAGGACGTCCCCTCCGCTCACACGATCCGGAGCCGTGGAGAGCGTCGTGATCTCGAGCCGGGAGTGCGGACGCGCGCGATCGTCGTCGGCGTCCGCAGGCGTGAAGGCGCAGGCGAGCACGATGGCAGCAAGGGTGGTCGAGAGCGCGGCACGCAATCCCATAGCGGCCTCCAAGCGAGTGTGAGCCCTGTGAAGGGAATACCGTGTGGTCGCAGGAAGTACCACCGCCGCATTTCGCCAATGTGATCGAGTTGTTACGAATTGTTGCCGCGGTGGCCTCGGGCCTCTTGATTTCAGCCGCCATCTTTGGCAGCCTGCGGCCGCCGATGGAGACCGCCGCCGCTCTCGATCAGAGCTCTCTGCTGCAGGCCGGCCTCGATCACATCGACCAGGGCATCACCGTGTTCGACCGGGATCTCGAGCTCGTGGGATGGAACCGGCGCTTCATCGAGCTCCTCGATTTTCCTCCAGCGCTGGTTCGGGTGGGCGCCCGCTTCGAGGATTTCGTCCGTTACAACGCCGAACGCGGGGAGTACGGGCCCGGACCGGTCGAACACCTCGTCGCCGAGAGGGTCCGGGCCGCTCAAACCTTCGTCCGCCATTACTTCGAGCGCACGCGGCCCAACGGGCAGATCGTGGCCGTGCAGGCCACGCCGCTGGCGAGCGGCGGCTTCGTCACCGTCTACACCGACATCACCGACCGGCGCCGGGCGGAAAGCGTCATCCGCCAGCACAGCGACGAGCTCGAAGTGCGGGTCAGCCAGAGGACGGCGGAGCTCCGCGCGGTGAACGAGGAGCTGAGAAAGACCGAAGAGCGGCTGCGGCTCATCACCGATGCGATCCCGGCCTCCATCGCCTACATCGATCGGAGCATGACGGTGACCTTCGCGAATCGGAGGTACGCTGAGCTCTTCGGGCGCACCTCGGACCAGGTCGTCGGCAGGTCGATCAAGGAAATACTCGGCCCCAGGCTGTTCAGCCGGCTACGTGCCTATCTCGCGCCGGCATTCGCCGGGCGGAGCGCTGCCTTCGACTACACTCACACGTCCGGCGACGGCGAGGTCCTGATCACCCAGAACGTGCTCATTCCAGAGGTCGCCGAAGACGCTCAGGTCCTGGGCATCTTCGTGCTCTGCCTCGACATCACGGCCGCAAAGAAGGCGGAGGGCGCCTTGCGCGAGGCCCAGAAAATGACCGCGATCGGCCAGCTCGCGGGGGGGCTGGCCCACGACTTCAACAACCTGTTGACCGTGGTGGTGGGAAACCTGCGCTCCCTGAAGAATGAGGTCGACGCGAACCTGGCCGAGGAGTACATCGAGCCGGCGATCCGGGCGGGCGATCGTGGCGTCGACATCACGCGCCGGCTGCTGGCGTTCGCGCGTCGTCAGCCGCTCGAGGCCATCGCGGTGAATGTCGCGCACATCGTCACGAGGACTGCCGACCTGCTACGGGGGTCACTGCCCAGTACCATCGCCATCACGTGCAGCGTCGAGGCGAGCCCATGGTCCGCGATGTCGGACCCCAATCAGCTGGAGAGCGCGCTGGTGAACCTGGCGCTCAACGCCCGGGACGCCATGCCCAGGGGCGGCACCCTGACCATGGGCGTGGCGAACCAGACATTCCCGGCCGGGGCTCTGTTCGGCGACCATCCGGTCACCGGCGAGTTCGTCAACATCGGCGTGACCGACACCGGCACCGGGATCGATCCGGCGACACTGTCCCGGGCGTTCGAGCCGTTCTTCACGACGAAGCCGTTCGGCATCGGCAGCGGCCTCGGTCTCAGCATGGTGTATGGCTTCGTCAAGCAATCCGGCGGACATATTCGGATCGTCAGCGAAGTCGGCAAGGGCACGTGCGTCTCTTTCCTCTTGCCGCGCGCCCACCGTATTCCACAGGTCGACACGCCGGCGCAGGAGCGACCGCGCTCCCGCGGCCGGGGGGAGCTCGTGCTCCTCGTCGAGGACAATGACGACGTGCGGCTGGTCATTCGCCGGGACCTTCTCGAGCTGGGGTACAACGTGATCGAGGCCAGGGACGGAGTCGAGGCCGATGGCCTGCTGAAGACCGTCCCCGACATCAAGGTGCTGGTGTCCGACGTCATCATGCCCGGCGGACTCACGGGCCCGGCCCTTGCCGCGCGGGCACGAGAGGAGCGGCCCGAGATCAGGATCGTCCTCATCACCGGATACGTCGATGGTGAGGACGGACAGGCGCCCCGGCCCGAGAACGTGGAGCTCCTGCGCAAGCCGCTCGAGAAGGAACAGCTCGCGCGGGCCATCGATCGATGGTGACGAGCCGCGTCGAGACGCGAGCGAAAGAGCTCGTCTTCGTCCTCGAAGACGAGGCTGATGTCGCGCGGATCATCTGCGGCACCCTCAAACAATTCGACTTCGAGACCGAACACTTCAGCCACGGGCACGAGATCCTGCGGCGCATCACGCGCAAGATGCCGGCGATCTGCCTCGTGGACCTCGGCCTGCCGGATCTCGACGGCCTGGAGGTCCTGCGCCAGCTGCAGGAAAGCGGCACCGCCACCATCGTGCTGACGGGCCGGGGCGATGTCACCGATCGCGTGCTCGGCCTCGAGCTCGGGGCCGACGACTACATCGTCAAGCCGTTCGCGCCGAGGGAGCTGGTGGCCAGGATCAGCTGTGTCCTCCGACGGCTGCAGAAGAGCACGTCCATCGGCTCCCATAACGTCGCGCATTTCTCGGGCTGGACGTTCGACGTGGACGCCCACCGCTTGATCTCTCCCGAGGGCGAGCACGTCAGTCTGAGCCGGGCCGAGACCCAGCTCCTGGAGCTGTTCGCCCGCGCTCCCAACCGCGTGCTCACGCGAGCTTACATCCTCGACGTGACCGGAGGGGCGCCCACGTTCGACCGGACCATCGACGTCAGGGTTTCGCGCCTGCGGCAGAAGCTCGAGTCTGATCCGCAGAATCCGCGGATCCTGAGAACCGTCTATGGCTCCGGGTATCTCTTCACGAGTACCGTTCGGTGGACCAAGGCGCACTGACCTGAGATCACCCTGCCGGGACTCCCGCGCTAGCGGGAGACGCGGTAGCGCTTGAGCGCGTCGGGATCGACCCTCGCGCCGAGGCCGGGCGCATCGGTGAGGCAGAGCACACCGCGGTCGAGCTTCACCGGTTCGACCACCACGTCGCCGGCCATCTTCAGCGGACCGACGGCCTCGCAGCCCGGCAGGACCGCGGCGCTCGTCGCGGCCACGGCGGCCTCGGCGAGCGTCGAGAGCGTGAGGCCGAAGCCGTGGCCGACGACGACCCGAAGACCGGCGGCCGCCGCGCACTCGATCATCTGCCGCGTGCGCGTGAGTCCGCCCTGCTTCATCACCTTCACCTTCACGATGTCTGCGGCCTCGAAGCGGATGATGTCGATGAGCGAGGCCGGCCCCGTCACGCTCTCGTCGGCCATGAGCGGAATGCCGATCGCCCGCCGAATCTCGGCCAGACCGGCGATGTCGGTCCGCGCAATCGGCTGCTCGACGAGCGTCAGCGCGTATGGCTCGAGTCGCCGGATGAGCGGCACTGCCTCGACGCGGGTGAGGCTCTCGTTGAAATCCACGCGCAGCGCCAAGCGGTCTCCGACGGCCGCGCGGACGGCCGCGACCCGCGCGATACCCTCGTCGCCGGCGCCCGAGATCTTGATCTTCGCGGTCGTGAACCCGCGACGCAGCCACTCGCCGGCCTCGGTCGCGGCCTGCGCGGGCGGCACCGTCCCGATCCACGCGTTCAGCGTCACCTCCCGCGTCAGCGCGCCGCCGAGGAGCGAGTGGACCGGCACGTCGAGCGCGCGCCCCTTCACGTCGAGCAGGGCCATCTCGATCGCGGCTTTCGCCTCGAAGCCGTCGGCCACCTCGCCGTCCATGAGCTCGAGCGCGCGATGGAGATTGAAGGGATCAGCGCCCACGAGCGCCGGCGCGAGCCGCGCGACGACGTCGTGGACGTCGACGGCCGACACGAGCGAATAGCCGGGAGTCGGATCGACGTTGCCCCAGCCCTCGACGCCGGCATCGGTCGTGACACGGACGAGCACGCTGCGCTGCAGGGCGGTGGTTCCGTGCACGCCGTGGACGGGTGTCGCGAGGGGGACGTCCACGAGGACGGGCTCGGTCGCGAGGATGCGCATCATGTTCTCATCAGGCGTCGGGCGTCCCGAGCCAGAACGGTGTGGTCTTCCCGATCGATTCCAGGTACGCGCGCCGCTCCGCCGCGCGGCGTGGATACCACGCCGACAGGTAATCGGCGTCCAGCATGTGGCGGCGCGTCTGGGTACCGAAGAAGCCGGCGAGCTCGACGAGGGTGATGAAGCCCTCCGCGCCGCGCGTCTGGAACACCGGCCAGCGGCGGGCGTGCTCTTCCGACCGGAAGAGGTTCATGCCGGTTCAGAGGAACTGCGGCTTGCCCCGCGACGCGCCGAAGCCATAATTCAGATGACCGACGACCTCGGGCGGGTCGAGCCAGACGATCCGGCCGTCGCGCATCTCGACCGTCACGGGGTCGCCGCAGTCGAGGCAGGGCGCGTCGATCCGCACCGTCTCGCCCGGAAAGAGCCAGGTGACGGAGGTCGCCTCGAAGCCGCACTGCGCGAACCATCGCTGCTCGCCGCGCGCGCTGATCCGATACTGCGTCGGCAGATTGTTCAGCGGCGGGAACGATGCGATGTAATCCGTCTCGGGATGGAGCCACCCGATCGGATAGGCCTGCATCACGTCGTGGAGCGTGCGGCGGCCCTCTTCGGTTGACAGCCCGAGAGCGCGCGCGAGCTCGGCATAGTGTGGCGCGCGGCCCGTCTCGACGAGCCCTCGCATGATGCGCTGGAACATCCGGTCCATAAGGCGCGGCTCGGCCATCCGACAGGTTTATAGCACGCCCGCGTCGTCCGTCGGCGGCCGGGTACAATCATTCCTCGGTGAGAGCCATGTCCACCCGCGCACGCCTGCGTCCGTGAGCGCCGCCCTCGAGCTCGAGCCCGTCCCCTGCCCGCTCTGTGGCGGCCGCGACGTGACCACGCTGGGCTGGCTGCACGACGTCGCGCTCGGCGTTCCCGGCCGCTTTCCGCTCGCGCGCTGCCGCGGCTGCGGGCTGCTGCAGCAGAATCCGCGCGTGCGCGAGGACCAGCTCGACCGCGCGTACCCCGACAACTACCCGCCGCACACGCGCGACGCCGAGATGCCGCGCATGCTGCGACACGCGGGGCCGGCCGTGCGCTGGGCGCTCGCGACCTGGCTCGGCTACCAGCACCTGGCGACCTCCCACACCGGCGCGCCCGCCCGAGGGTGGGCGCGGCTGCACCGGCGCAAGATCCGCGAGAACTTCCCGCCGTGGATCGGCCAGGGGCGCCTGCTCGACGTCGGCTGCGCCAACGGACGATTCTTGCACCAGATGAAAATGGTGGGCTGGCGCGTGGCCGGCGTCGAGATCGATCCGGTTGCGGCGGCCAAGGCGAAGGCGGTGACGCCCGACGTGTTCGTCGGCGATCCGGTGAAGGCGCCGTTCGCCGCCGGCGCCTTCGACGTCATCACCTCGTTCCACGTCGTCGAGCACCTGCCGCGGCCGCTGGCCGCGCTCGCGCGCATGATCGGCTGGCTCGCGCCGGGCGGGCTCCTGATCGTGGAGGTGCCCAACGCCGGCGGCGCCGGCGGCCGGCTGTTCGGCCGCTACTGGATCGGGCTCGACTTCCCGCGCCATCTCGTGCACTTCACGCCGGCGACGATGACGGCGATGGTGGAGCGCGCCGGCGGCCGCGTGGTGGCGGCCTCGCATCGCACGAAGCCCCGCTATCTCACGCGGAGCCTGCGGCACTGGCTGCGCGAGCAGCCGGGCGCGCGCCACCGTCTGACGCTGGCCGCGCTCGACAGCCGACTGGGCCGCGGCGCCGCCAAGCTCACGCTCGAGCTGCTCATGCCGATCAACCGCCCGCTCGGCCTCGGCGAGGTCGTGCGGTACTTCATCCGTCGCGCCTGAGGCTCACACAGGGAGGCGAACATCATGGCCGACCGCGCCGCCACCTCCGGAACGAAGGACGAGCTGCTCAACCAGGCCGCGCGCGACTACAAGGCGCTCCACGAGACGCTGACCGGCCTGAACGAGGCGCAGATGACCGAGGTGTGGCTCGGCACGTGGTCCGTCAAGGACATCGTCGCCCACATCTCGGGCTGGCACCGCGAGATGGGTCCGGCGCTCGAGCGCCTCGCGCGCGGCGAGAAGCCCGTGCCCGCCGGCGTGTCCTACGACGACGTCGACGCCTGGAACGCGAAGTTCGCGGCCGCGAAGAAGGGCACGTCGGTGGCCGACGTGCTGCTGGAGTTCGACAACTCGCACGAGTACTTCATGCACGCGGCGGCCGGCGTGCCCACCGAGCGATTCCAACCCGGCAAGACCGCGTGGAAGCTCGTGGACGGCAACAGCGCCCACCACTACCGCGAGCACGCCCAGCAGATCCGCGCCTGGCGGAAGTCTCGCGGGGTGTGACAGGTTCCTAGCGGCCACCGTTCACGCCGGCGAATTTCACCCGGCACTTGAGCCCGGCGGGCAGCTTCAGATCGGGGTTCGGCAGCGCGAGCCGCACGCCGAACGTGCCGCTCGCGGCGTCGATCACGCGGTCGACGACGGTGACCCTGGCGCCCCACGTTCCGCCCACCGGCGCCTCTGGATACACTTCGGCCGTCTGGCCAACTCTGATGCGGCCGAACATCGCGACGGGCACGATCATCTCGACGCGGAGCGGATCGGTCTGGGCCAGTCGGACAATGGGTGCCTGCTTGGTGAACTCGCCGCTGGTCAACAGCCGCTCGACGACGACGCCGTTGATCGGGCTCCGGATGGTCTTGAGCTCGAGGACCGCCTTGGCGCGCTCGAGCTCGGCCTTCGCCAATCGCTTCTCTTCGGTGGCATCGAGTAATTCGTACTCGGCGAGATACTTGGCCGTCTCCGCTTCGTCCATGTCCTTGATCGCGACGAGGTCCTTCTTGAACATCTCGAGCGTCCGGACGTAGCGGCGATCGCCGAACTCCACCCGGGTCTGGCCCGACTTCATGGCCGACTCCTTGTCCGCCTTCACCTGGGCCAGGAGCACGGCCGCGCGCTCGACGCTCGACTCCATGGTGGCGACGATCTGTCCGGTTTTGACCAGGTCGCCGCGATCGACGTGCACCTTGTCCAGCACCCCTTCGAGCGGAGCACTCACTGCGACGGTGGCCTCGGGGTAGATGAGGCACTCGAGGCTCTGCGGCGGCTGGCCTCGCACCACGGCCGGCGCCAGCAGCAGACTGATCAGGACACTCGCTGGGAGACGACGCTTGAGCCTCACGCGACCACCTCCTTCACTCGCCACGGCCCGAAAAGGCCAGGGCGTTTTCCATGTGGTCGTCATATCGGAGCAGGTCCCGGCGCATCCGCGAGTACAGACGCTCCGCCGTCTTCTGGGCGAGCCGGACCCGGAGGGGTTTGGCCCCGAGCCAGTGTGCCCACATGGCGTGGCGGACGACTTCGTCCTCCAGGGACGCGAACGCCTCGTGCGTCCCGGGATCCCCCTGCCGACCGCACCGGCCGGACAGCTGCCGGTCGATCCGACCCGCCTCGTGGAACTCGGTCGCGATCACGTGGAGCCCGCCGAGGTTGACGACGCCCTCCGCCAGCCGGATGTCGGTGCCGCGGCCGGCCATGTTGGTCGCGACGGTGATCCGGCCGCGCTCGCCCGCCTTCGCCACGATCTCGGCCTCGTCGCTGTCCTGCCGCGCGTTGAGCACCACGTGCGGAAGATGGACCCGATTGAGGAGCAGGCTCAGGTGCTCGGAGGCGCCGACCGACCGGGTGCCCACCAGGATCGGCCGGCCCTGGACGTGGACCTCGGCGATGCGGCGGACGATCGCCGCCCACTTCTCGTCCTCCGTCGCACAGACATGCGGCTCGAGGGCCCGTCTGTTCAGCGGACGGTTGGTCGGCACCCGAACGACGGGCATCCGGTACACCGCCCAGAGCTCGCCGGCCACTTCCTTGGCGGTGCCGGTCATGCCGGCCAGGCGGAGGTAGCGGCGGAAGAAGCGCTGGTAGCTGATGCGGGCCAGCGGGTCGCGGCGGTTGGTCAGCTCGCAGTGCTCCTTCACCTCGACCAGCTGGTGCAGGCCCTGCTCCCAGGCGCGGTCGGCCATGATCCGGCCGGTGAACTCGTCGATGATCTGCACGCGGCCGTCGCGGACCAGGTAGTGCTTGTCGCGCTCCATCTGGTAGAGCGCGGTGAGCCCCTGGCGGATCAGCTCCTCGCGGCGGTGCCGGCCCGTCCACAGCCCGCCGTGCGGCGTCGCCAGCTCCGCGATCCGCTCGCGGCCCGCGGTCGTCAGCTCGATCGGGCGGTCGGGGCGGCTCAGCGCGAAGTCGCGAGGCGCCGTCAGCGCGGTGGCGATCTCGAGCGTCGTCTCGTAGAGCTTCCGCTCCGGCGCGTCGTCCCCTGCTCCCGAGATGATGAGCGGGGTGCGCGCCTCGTCGACCAGGACGCTGTCGGCCTCGTCGACGATCGCGTAGACCAGGCCCCGCAGCAACAGCCGCCGCACCCGCGCGTCCGACCCCCCGAGCCGCTCGAGCTGCAGCTGCAGCCGCGACGGATGCCCGCGCAGGGTAATCCGGTCGCGCAGGTAGTCGAAGGCGATCTCCTTGTTGGTCACATAGGTGATGTCGCAGGCGTAGGCGGTCCGGCGCTCGTCGGGGGCCAGGCCGTGGACGACCAGCCCGACGCGCAGCCCCAGCGCGCGGTAGATGGGGCCCATCCACTCGGCGTCGCGCTTGGCGAGGTAATCGTTGACGGTCACGATGTGCACCGGCCAACCGGCCAGCGCGGCCGCCGAGGCGGCGAGCGTCGCCGTCAACGTCTTGCCCTCGCCCGTCTCCATCTCGGCGACCGCGCCGTCCAGCAGGACGGCGCCGCCGATCATCTGGACGTCGTAGTGCCGCTGCCCGATGGTCCGGTCGGCCGCCTCGCGCACCAGGGCGAAGACGCGCGTGATCAGCTCCCCGCGGAACCCCTCGCGGCGCAGGCGCTCGCCCAGCTCGGAGGCCGAGCGCCGGAGCATCGCGTCGGTGACGCCGTCCAGCGCGCGGCTGCAATCGGCGATCTCGGCGACGAGCCGGCCCCACTGCGGGGCGCGTCGGCGGTGGCGCACGGCCACGCCGCGCGCCCGGTGGACGGCGCGCTCGATCCACCCGTCCCGCTCCGACTCGCGCTCGGCGTACGCGGACGAGATCGGCGGCAGCAGCGCGCTGCCGCCGGACGCCTGGCGCCGCATCGACGGGCGCCACGGCTTCGCCGAGGCGCCCGGAGCATGGGGGGTTTGGGGGGCCATCTCGGGGCCCCCCATCTCGCTAGACATCGAAGCGGGCGAGGAAGAGCTGGCGCAGCTCGAAGTACCACTGGTTGGCCAGCGGCGTCCACCCATGGTCGAAGCGGACGTAGACGCGGCCGCCGACGTCCACCAGGCCCGTGGCCGAGGGCACGTCGAGGTCGAGCTGAAACACCTTGCCGAGCGCGGTCACGCCCTGCGGGTCGCGCGGATCGGTCACGATGTTGCCGCCCCCGGCGCTGCCGAGCGCGGGCGACGGCAGCTGCTCGCGCGCGCCCGGCACCTCGCGCGTGAGCATGGCGGGTCGGGGATCGTCCAGCCGCTCGGCCAGCCGCACCTCGATCCCGTGGCGCCGGTGACGGACGAGGTCGATGTTGGCCTGGCCCACGACCGCTCGCACGGTCACGCGCTGCAGATCGAGCACGTACGCCAGCAGGTCGCCCTTCTTCACGAAGCGGCCGGGCAGGCTCTCGGGCTGCGGGATGATGAAGGTGCCCTCGGTGTTCGCGCGCAGGATGAGCCCCGCCAGCCGCTGGCGGACGCGCGCCAGCTCCTCCACCGAGTAGCGCAGCTCCTCCTCCACGATCTGCATGCGCACGGTGTCGTTCGGCCGCTCGGCGTCGTATCGGGCGCGCAGCTCGCGCACCCGCGCCTCGGCCACGGCCTCGCGCGAGGCGAGCTCCTGGTTGCCGAGGACGACGAGCGCGTCGCCGGGTTTCACACGCACGCCCGGACGCGCGGCCAGCCGTTCGATGAAGCCCTCGGTGTCGGGCCGCACCAGCGCCTCCTCGGGCACCCAGACGACGCCCTCTGCGCGCGTGCGATGCGGCATCGGGATGATCGCGAGCAGGAGCACCACGGCCACGGCGACGCCCGACGTCACGAGGACCGCGCGGGTGCGCGTTCGGCGCAGCCGCGGGCTGTGCGCCAGGTAGCGCACGCCCTTCATGAGCGGCACGACCACCCACATGCTCAGCGTCAGCAGCAGCAGGCCAACCGCGACGTAGAAGACGCGGTCGAGCAGGAAGAACGCGATCGCGACGACGACGAGGATCCGGTACAGGAACGAGCCGACCCCGTACAGCACGAACCAGACCCGCTCGCCCGGTGTCGCCTGCGGCGGCTCGGCGTCGAGCACCCCGAACAGGTACCGCTCGGCGGCCCAGCCGAGCCACGTCCGTGAGCGCGTGTAGAGGTTCGGGATCTCGAGCAGATCGACCAGCATGTAGTAGCCGTCGTAGCGCAGCAGCGGGTTGCCGTTGAAGAGCACGGTCGAGATGCCGGCGAGGATGATCGCGTAGTGCGCGAGCGAGCGGGCGACGCCCGGCTGGGCGCCCAGCCACACATAGAGCGCCACCGAGGCGATGACGAGCTCCACCATCATGCCGGCGCCGCCGACGACGAAGCGCCGCCACTTGCTGCCGAAGGCCGTCGCCGACGACGCGTCGACGTACGGGATCGGCGTGAAGACGAGGAGCATCACGCCCATGTCGTGGACCTCGCCCCCGTACGCCTTGATGGCCGCGGCGTGGCCGAGCTCGTGCAGGGCCTTGATGATCGGGAAGAGCAGGAACAGCGCCAGCGCGTTCTCGGGCGTGGTGACGCGGTCGATGAAGTTCTCGGTGAGCGCCTCCCAGTGCACGGCCATGAGGACGAGGGCGGGGACCACGATGGCCAGCCACGGCACCAGACCGAGCGGCGCGAACAGCGGCCGGAACCACGGCAGCAGCCGCCGCAGCAGCGGCTCGGGATCGAGGACGTGGAAGCGCCAGGAGAGCGGGCTCAGCCACTGGCTCATCAGCTGCCGCCGCGACATCTGCTGGCCGCGCCGCAGCAGCTCGGCCGTGTCGGGCGGCACCTCGCACTGCAGCACGTCGGCGGAGTGCAGCTGGCTCAGCAATAAAATCAGCTCGTCCTGGGTCGGCGCGTCGTCGCCGAGCTGCGCGACCGCGAGGTCCCAGAGATCCTGCACGGTGCGGCGGCCGTCCATGAGGCCGATGAGCGCGTAGCTCGCGGGGTGGAAGCGGTAGACGCGGTTGCTCGCGACGTCGCGCAGGACGTACCACGTCTGGCCGCGATACTGATGGCGCGCGATGAGGGCGTTCGTCCGGATGCGCGGCGTGAGCGTCGCGACCCGGTACCACGCGGCGCTGAAGATTGGCCGTGGCATCAATCGTCGTGGGGGGCCCCGACATGGCCCCCCACACCCCCCAGGGCGGCTCGGAACGCCCCGGCGGAGCCGTGGCGCTCCTCGATCACGGCAGCCATTTCCAGAGCTGCAGGCGGAGCCAGTCGATCACCTGGCGAGTCCAGATCCAGGCGTAGAGCCGGCGGTCGATCTCGACCTTGCCCACGCCCTCCATGCCGGGGCGCAGGCGCTCGATCTGGCGATCGAGCTTGGCCTCGACGCGGAAGAAGTTGTGGCCTTCCTTCGCGGTCGAGACCGGCGTGACCTTCTCGACGACGAACGCCATCGGCTCGGACGGGCTGCCCGTGAGCAGCAGCCTCCCGCCCTGCCCGACCTTCACGTACGTGACGTCGCGCTCGTTCACCTGCAGGACCACCCGGTAGGCGTCGAGCGGCGCGAGCTCGAAGAGCACCTGGCCGCGCTCGACGGGGGCGGCCAGCGACTGGCTGAGGTCGCCGGTCACGATGATGCCGCGGAACGGCGCGGTGAGCCGCGTGTGCGCGAGCTGGTAGTCGATCAGCGAGACCTCGCTCTTGGCCTGATCGATCTGGGCGGTCAGGATCACGACCGCGGCCCAGTTGCGGTTGGCCATCGCCTGGTGGTATTGCCGCACGAGCTGCTCCTGCTGGCTGAGCCACTTGAGCCGGTTGAGCCGCAGCTCGCGGTCGTCGAGGGTGGCCATGAGCGCGCCCTGCCCGACGATGTCGCCGGCGCGGGCGGGTGCCTGCGCGACGTAGCCGGCGAACGGCGCCGTCAGCGCCTGGCGGATCACCGGCTCCAGGGTGGCGGCGGACGCGACACGGAAGTCGCCCCGCACCGTGGCGAGGAGCACCACGGCGATCGCCGCCATCGCCAGCGCGATCTTGAGCTTGAGGTGGCTGGGACCGACGACGCGCCGGACCAGGTCGCGCGCAGAGTCCGCGATCTTGGCGCCGAGCCACCGGTCGTCGCGCCGGCCGCGCTCGAGGATCGGTCCCGCCAGCGCGGCGAGGACCTCGATCAGCTCGAGCGTCACCGCGTCGAACGGCTGGTCGGCGGGCCGCTCCACCGTCAGCGCGCCGAGCACACGGCCGCCCTCCACGAGCGATGCCGTGCACACGGCGCCGCCGGCGCCGTGCTGGCGGGACAGCTCGGCGTGCGCGCGCGCCACCTGCGGTCGCCAGTCGACGGGCTGCGGCCACACCACGACGGCGCGCTGGTCCATCGCCTCGTCCATCGCCTGCTCGACCGCGCGCACCAGGTTGCTGTTGCCGGAGAACTTCGCGCTGTGCGACACCGCGACCACGCGCGCGTGGCCGCCGTGCCCGAAGCCGAGCGTCACGCGCTCCGCGCCCAGCCGCGTCGCCACCGCGGTGACGAAGGCGGTGGCGGAAGCCCTGAAGCGCTCGTGCCCGAAGCCGGCGGCCACGAGGTCGAGCACGGTCTGCAGCCGGTCGCGCACGACGGCGGCACGCGAGGTGTCGCGGCGCAGCCGCGAGATCTCGAGCCAGGCCACGCCCCACTTGAGGTGGCGAACGATCGCCTCGGCCTCGCGGTCGGTGCGCGCCGGCACGTCGACGGCCACCACGCCCTGCAGCTCGCCCTCGGCCTCGAGCGGCAGCGCGACGTCGTAGCGTACGCGCGGCGGCGCCGTGGGCTCGGTCTCGCTCTGCGGCTGCGGGACCGGCACGATCACGGCGCGGCGCTGCTGCAGCGCGCGCTCGGCGACCTGGCCGAGGTGCGGGCGCGCGCGGCGGCCGTCGGGCCAGAGCGCGGCGGGCACGAAGCGGCCGGGCTCGGGTCCCTTGAGGACGAGGACGCCGCTGGTGACGCCCGGGATCATGCGGCACTGCAGCGTCAGCCAGGTGCGGGCGAACGCCTCGGGGCCGGTGGCCTCGTCGAACTGGCGCCAGAGCAGGTCGTCGGGATCGGGGGGAGCGTCGGTGCGGCGGTCGGTGCGAATCGAGATGTCGTCCCTCAAATCGAGATGTCATCCATCAATGGATTGACCCGGCACTCAGCGCGTGATGCAGTCGGCCCCACCCGGCCGCGGGTGCGTTCGCTGTTCGCTCGAACGCTGCGCGCCGGCCATTCTCATCGAGCGCCTCACCCGATGGCAAGGGAAATCTGTGGGACGCGTGGCGGCTGAGTCGGCCCTCAGGCGTCTCCGGTGGCGGGGCGGTCCACCCTGTCCTTGAGGGCAGCCGCGACGCCGTCGGCCAGCTCGCTCGGCGTGAACGGCTTGAGCACGATGGTCTGCACGCCCGCCGCGTTCGCCTGCTTCATCACCTCGCGCGTGCCGTGGGCCGTGATCATGAGCACGCGCAGGCCGGGCCGCAGCCCCCACGCGCGCCGCACGAAGTCGAGGCCGTTCAACTCCGGCATCTTGTAGTCGACGACCACGAGGTTGGCCGGGCTCTCGCCCAGCTTCGCCAGCGCCTCGTCCGCACGGGTGTAACCGTGCACGGTGTGGCCCTTGGCCTGGAGCACCTGCACGCACATCCGCACGATGGCGGGCTCGTCGTCGACGACGATGATCGTCATGCGCTGGCGCGGCGCCGCTCGTCGGCGCGCAGCTTGTACTCCACCGAGTCGACCAGGGCCAGCCAGGAGGCCTCGATGATGTTGTCGGCCACGCCCACGGTGCCCCACGTCTCCTGCGCGTCGCCGGAGGTGATCAGCACGCGCGTCTTGGCCGCCGTGCCCTTCGACTCGTCGAGGATGCGCACCTTGTAGTCGAGCAGGCGCATCTCCTTGAGGTTCGGATAGAACTCCTCGAGCGCCTTGCGCAGCGCGTGGTCGAGGGCGTTGACGGGGCCGTTGCCCGCCGCCGCCGTGTGCTCGAGCATGCCCTTCACGCGCACGCGCACCGTAGCCTCGGCCACCGGCCCGCCGTCGCCGCTCTGCTCCTCGACGATCACCCGGTAGGCGTCGAGCTCGAAGTACGCACGGTACCGGCCGAGCGCGCGCTCCATCAGGAGCTCGAACGAGGCCTCCGCGCCCTCGAACTGGAAGCCCTCGTCCTCGAGCTGCTTGAGCCGGTCGAGGATGCGCCGCGAGTCGGGTGTGTCGCGGTCGAGATCGATGCCGTACTCGCGCGCCTTCCAGAGGATGTTCGACTTGCCCGCGAGCTCGGAGACGAGGACGCGGCGGTGATTGCCGACGGCGCCGGGGTCGACGTGCTCGTACGTCTCGGGATGCTTGACCACCGCGGAGACGTGCATGCCGCCCTTGTGCGCGAACGCAGAGTCGCCGACGTAGGGCTGCGCGTCCCACGGCTTGCGGTTCGCCAGCTCCGACACGAACCGCGAGGCGTCGCGCAGCTCCTTCAGCTTGCTCGCGGGAACGCAGTCGAGCCCCATCTTCAGCACGAGGGTCGGGATGATCGAGATGAGGTTGGCGTTCCCGCAGCGCTCGCCGTAGCCGTTGATCGTCCCCTGCACCTGCGACACGCCCTCGCTCACCGCGGCCAGCGAGTTGGCCACCGCGCACTCGGCATCGTTGTGGACGTGAATGCCGAGCGGCGTCTTCACGTGCCTGGTGACCTCGCGCAGGATCGCGGTGAGCTCGTGCGGCAGCGTTCCCCCGTTGGTGTCGCAGAGCACGAGCCAGTGCGCGCCCGCGGTCTCGGCCGCGCGCAGCGTCGCCAGCGCGTACTCGCGGTTGGCGCGGAAGCCGTCGAAAAAGTGCTCGGCGTCGAAGATCACCTCGTCCATCCTCGGACGCAGGTACGCGATGGTGTCCTCGATCATCGCGAGGTTCTCGTCCAGCGTGGTGTCGAGGGCGGCCGCCACGTGGAAGTCCCACGACTTGCCGACGATCGTCGCCACCGGCGCGCCCGCTTCCACAAGGGCCTGCATGTTGGCGTCGTTCGCGGCCGCGCCCCCGGCCCGGCGGGTCATGCTGAAGGCGGCGAGCTTGGCGTGCTTGAGGTTGACGTCCTGCATGCGGCGGAAGAACCGGAGGTCCTTGGGGTTACTGCCCGGCCAGCCACCCTCTATATAGTGGATGCCGAGCGCGTCCAGCCTGGAGGTGAGCCGGACCTTGTCCTCCATGGAAAAGGAGACGCCCTCGCCCTGGGTCCCGTCGCGCAAGGTTGTGTCGTAAATCTTGATGAGACGGCGCAAATTTCGCTCCCCTCGCGGCCCGAGCATGATGCGCTCCCCCCGCGCCGGGTGTCAAGCCTGCGGGGTCGGCGAGCCTCCATGACCCGGGGTCTTGGACACGGCCGAGGGGGCTCGGGTGGCGAAGCTGACGCCCCAGTCGGGGTCCGATCGGCCATCGATGAACAAGCGCCAGACAAAGCGTCGGCCATGAGCCAGCGGCATCGGGCCGATGTTGATGACGACCGGCATGTCGATGGGGCTGCCCGCGAGCACCCCGGCGGGGCGGCCCACCTCGAAGTCGGCGGGGATCTCGAGGGCGATCGGGTCCTCGTTCCGCGCCGCCACGCGGACGGGACGCCCGTCATCGTCGAGCAATCTCAAGACCAGCGTGTGGCGCTTGTTGGTCTCGTCCCACGGGACCTCGACCTTGAGGGCGATGGCATAGGGCGTCGGCTCCGGGCCCATCACCGACCACCCGCCGCCCATGATGTAGAGCTTGCCGTTCACCGCCTGCGCCGCATCGGCCAGCATCATGGTAACTTTCATCGCGCGAGCGATGATCGCGGCAGGGCGCCGCGGGTGTCAAGGTCGGCGGCACCGCCGCTGCAAGAGGTGCAAGTCATGAAACCACTGGCCATTGTCGGCATCCTCCTGATCGTGCTCGGCTTCGTCGCCCTCGCGTCCCAGGGCATCACCTACACCACGCTGGAGAAGGTCGTGGATCTGGGCCCGCTGAAGGTGGAGAAGAAAGAGGAGAAGACGATCCCGCTGCCGCCGGTCCTCGGCGCCATCGCGCTGGTCGGCGGCATCGTGCTGCTGATCGCGAGCTCGCGCGGACGCGGCTAGTTGAACGTGGGGGCTGGCGCCCCTCAATGACGGGCGAGTTTCGCTTCCAGGCCCGCCTTCACCGCGGGCCACTCGTCGTCGAGAATCGAGTAGTAGACCGTGTCGCGCTGGTAGCCCTTCACTCGCATGTGCCGGCGCAGCACGCCCTCGCGCGCGGCGCCCAGC
Source organism: Candidatus Rokuibacteriota bacterium (assembly GCA_003220225.1). GTDB lineage: Bacteria > Methylomirabilota > Methylomirabilia > Rokubacteriales > CSP1-6 > AR12. Next base: position 44,810 of record QHRU01000043.1, on the reverse strand, counting down.
CGCGCGATCGCCTCCTGCGAGCGGACGTTGCGCCCGTCCGTCTTGAGGGCCACGCGCACGCAGCCGAGCGTCTCGAAGCAGTGCCGCAGGAAAAGATACTTGGACTCCGTGTTGGCGGGCGTACGCCAGTAGTCGCGGCCGAGGAACGTCGCGCCGATCTCCACCTGGCGGTCCGCGGGCCGCACGTCGAGCAGCCGCGTCGAGCCGATGGCGCGGCCCGTCGCGTTCCACACCTGCGCGTAGACGATCGACTGGCCGCGCGCCATCGCCTCCTTCGCCTCACGCACGAGGGCCAGCGTCTCGGCGAGCGACGTCGGTGGCTCCCACGCGAGGTAACGGCACACTATGCACTACACGACGCCGGCGGCGCGCAGACGCTTGACCTCCGCTGGACGCAGGCCGAGCACGCGCGTGAGGACGGCGTCGGTGTCGCCACCGAGCACGGGCGCGGCGCTCTTCGCCTTGCCCGGCGTGCCGTGCAGCCGGATCGGCACGCCCATCATCCGCACCGCGCCCGCCTTCGCATGCGGGAGCGTCACCACCATGCCGCGCGCTTTCAGGTGATCGCTCTCGCACACCTCCGGCACCGTGCGGATCCGCCCAGCCGGCACCCCGACGGCCTCCAGGCGCTTGAGCCACTCCTCGGCGGGCCGCGCCCCGAGGATCTGGTTGAGCAGCGGCACCAGCGTCGCGCGGTGCTCGACGCGCGACGCCTCGCTGGCGTAGCGCGCGTCCTTCGCGAGGTCGGGGCGCTCGAGCGCGACGCAGCAGCGCTCCCACAGCGAGTTGTTGGCGACGCCGAGCACGAGATACGCGTCGGAGGCCTTGAAAACCTCGTACGGCACGATCGACGGATGCTCGTTGCCCCGCCGCGCCGGCGTGCGCCCGGCGTTCAGGTACATGCCGGCCTGGTAGGTCAGCAGCGAGGCCATGACGTCGAGCATGGCGATCTCGACCTTCTGGCCGCGCCTGGTGCGCTGGCGCGCGAGGAGCGCGAGGGTGACGCCGTGGGCGCCCGACATGCCGGCCACCAGGTCGGCGATGGAGTTGCCGACCTTCACCGGCGGGCCATCGGCGAATCCCGTCACGTCCATCACGCCCGACTCGGCCTGAATGATCAGATCGTATCCGCCGCGATGCGCCTCTGGACCTGATTCGCCGAATCCAGACATCGCGCAATAGATGAGCCTCGGATTCAGCTTCGACAGGGTCGGGTAGCCGAGACCGAGCTTCTCCATCGTGCCCGTGCGGAAGTTCTCGAGCAGGACGTCGCTCTTCTTCGCGAGGCGCTTGAGCAGATCCCGGCCCTCGGGCGCCTTGAGGTTGAGCGTGACGCTCTTCTTGTTGCGGTTGACGGACATGAAGTACGTGGACTCGTCGCCCGCGAACGGCGGCCAGCCGCGCGTGTCGTCGCCCTTGCCCGGCTCCTCGATCTTGATGACCTCGGCGCCCATGTCGCCCAGCAGCATCGCGCAGTACGGTCCGGCCAGGACGCGCGTGAGGTCGAGGACGCGGATCCCCTTCAACGGCTGGTCAGCTCGCGGCACCGCCTCGTCCTTTCATGACCCGCTTGGCCAGGCTCCGCGCGATGGCGTTGACGCGATCGCCGGCGTGTCCGGCGCGCCGCCAGAACAGGCGCGCGCGCTCCAGCGCCCCCATGTGCGAGAAGTAGTAGATGTTGTCGACGGCCTCGATGGCCACGATGGACCCGATGCGGAGCCCGCGCGTCTCGGTGCCGTGACACACGAAGCGGGCGCCGCCTTCGAGCTCGACGATGGCGATGTGCAGCGGCGAGCGGAAGCCCTCGGGCGCCGCGTGCAGCGTCGTGAACGTGATGACCTGACCGACACCGCGCACGCTCGTCGGCGTCATCGGAACCGGGTGCCACGGACACCACGTGGCGGGCGGCGCCACCACCGCGTCGCACCGCGGGCACCGGGACGCGTCGATGGTCTCGATCATGGGCTCGCCTCGAACGGCGGGGACTCGATCCCAGGCTCGCCTCGCCTCTCGGCCGCGGCTCGCACTGCCATCACCGCTCGGCCTCTACGATCGTGACCCAGTTGTTCGTCGCGAGGCCGCCGATCGAGTGCGCGAGCGCGACCTTGCCGGAGACCTGGCGCTCGCCGCCACGGCCCGTGAGCTGCCACACGCACTCGACCACCTGCGCCAGGCCGGTGGCGGCCAACGGATGGCCGCGCCCCTTGAGCCCGCCGGAGGGATTGACGGGCAGGCGCCCGTCGAGCGCCGTCTCGCCGTCGAGCGTCGCGCGGCCGGCCTTGCCGGGCGGCACCAGGCCGAGGTCCTCGAGCGAGATCAGCTCGAACGGCGCGAACGCGTCATGGATCTCCGCGAAGTCGACGCGCGCGGGGCCGAAGCCCGCCATCGCAAAGGCCGCGCGCGCCGCGTCCCGCGTGGCCCTGAAGTGCGTCACGTCGGCGCGGTGGCGCACCGCGAGCGCGTCGGCGCCCTGCCCGATGCCGGCCACGCGCACCGCCGATCGCTCGGCCGTGAGCACGACCGCGGCCGCGCCGTCCGAGATCGGGCAGCAGTGCAGCAGCCGCAGCGGGTCGGCCACCATGCGGCTCTCCATCACCTCGTCGAGCGTCACCGGCTTCTGGAAGTGCGCGTACGGGTTGCGGGCCGCGTTCGCGTGATTCTTCACCGCGACCTGCGCGATCTCGCGCACGCCGACGCCGCGGCGTGCCATCAGCGCCCGCGTCACGAGTCCGGCCAGCGCGGGCATGGTCGCGCCGTACGCCCGCTCGTAGGGATCGATCGAGCGCCCGATGATCTCGGAGACGCGGGGCGTGGGCAAATGGGTCATCTTCTCGCCGCCGACCACGAGCACCGTGCGGTGCAGGCTGGCCGCCACCTGGGCGACGCCCGCGTAGAGCGCGGCGGCGCCCGACGACGTCGCGGTCTCCACCCGCAGCGCCGGCGTCTCGGCGAAGCCCATGTAGGTGGCGATGTTGGAGGCGAAATTGCCGTCGCCCACGAACTCCTCGGGATTCATGGTGGCGACGATGATGAAGTCGGGGCGCTCGCGTCCTGCGGCGGCCAGCGCGGCGTGCGCCGCGTCGGCCATGAGATCGCCGAGCGGCTCGCTGCGCCGCCCCACACGCGTCATCCCCGCGCCCGCAATCCAGACGTTCGGCATGGACGTCGCCCATCCTGCCGGGCGGCGCGCGAAAGGTCAATTACGGTCGGAGGCGCCCCCGACCCGCGGGAACGGGCGCCGACCGTTGTCGCCCGCCGCGCGAGCCGGGGGCCGACGGGGCGGATACGGCGCCGACGCCTCACCGGAGCCCGCGGCCGGTTGGGCACGCTCCGGGGGGCACCCGGGGGCAGTGCGCTCGGCCTTTGCCCCCGGGCGCCGTTGCGCCGGAGGCGCCGCCACGCCGAGCTCGCGGATCAGGCGCAACAAGTAGGTGCGCTGAAGGCCGAGAGCCCTCGCCGCGTGAGTGCGGTTGCCAAGCGCCTGGTGCAGCATGGCCTCGATGAGGCGCCGCTTGAAGTCGGACACCGCGCCGTGATAGCCGAGCGTCGTGTCCAGCGGCTGTGGGTCCGGAACGACGCTCATGGCGGCGACGAGGATGCGACGCGCGTGCCACGCGCGGCGCGCGCGAAATGCGCGCAGTGAGCGCGCGCGGGCGGCCGCCGGGTGCCCAGCACGCTGGGCGACGTGCACAAAAACGAAGGGCCCTCGCGGCGGCGAGAGCCCTCGACAGCCGGGTGCGGCGCCGAGCCTCAGGACTTCGTGGCGGGCTTCACCCCGGGATGGTCCTTGAAGAACTGCTTGTTCAGCTCGATGTAGTTCTTCCACTGCTCTGGCGTCTCGTCTTCCGCGAAGATCGCCTTCACCGGGCAGACGGGCTCGCACGCGCCACAGTCGATGCACTCGTCCGGATGGATGAAGAGCATCGTGTCGCCCTCGTAAATGCAGTCGACGGGGCAAACCTCGACACAGGCTTTGTCTTTCACGTTGATGCAGGGCTCGGCAATGATATACGGCATTAGGGCCTCCCGGGCTGTCTCGTCGATCTGGTCAGACCAGGCATTGTTAACTCGCCGCCCATATTGTGTCAAGCAATCCGGGCGCTTGGACTCGCGCGACGCCGCTCACTGCGTGCGCAGCCGAGGATCGAGCGCATCGCGCAGCGAATCACCGAAGAGATTGAACGCGAACACGGAGAGGCTGATCGCGAGGCCCGGGAAGATGGCCATCCAGGGCGCGGTCTCCGCGAACTCGACGGCCGCGCCGCGGAGCATGAGCCCCCACGCCGCCGTCGGCTCCTGCACGCCGAGCCCGAGGAACGACAGCGAGGCCTCGGCCAGGATCGCCTGCCCCAGAAACGCCGTCAGCATGATGAGGTACGGCGCCATCACGTTCGGCAGCATGTGGCGCAGCACGATCCGCGCGTGGCCGAAGCCGGCGGCGCGCGCCGCATCCACGAACGGCATCTCGCGGATGGCCAGGGCCGAGGAGCGGATGACCAGCGCGGAGCGCGGGATCATCGGCACCATGATGGCCATGATGAGGTTCGGGATCGAGTTGCCCAGGATGGCCACCAGCGCCAGGGCCAGCACGATCAGCGGGAACGAGAGGAACACGTCCATCACCCGTTGCAGATAGAGGTCCACGCGCCCGCCGAAGTACGCGCTGCCCACGCCGAGGATCGCGCCGAGGGTCGCGCCCAGCACCGACGCGCCGAAGCCCACCATGAGCGCGGTGCGCGAGCCGAAGATGAGCCGCGAGAGCACGTCGCGCCCGAAGGAGTCGGTGCCGAGCCAGTGCGCCAGCGACGGGCGCGCGAGCATCGCGCCGAAGTCCACCGCCTCCGGGTCGTAGGCCGCCAGCACCGGCGCCAGCAGCGCCACCGCGAACATGACGACGATGACCGCGGCGCCGACCGCGCCGAGCGTCCGCGCGCGGCAAAACTCGCGTGTGGCGGCGAGCCAGCGGGCGACCGCGCCGGGCGGCGCCGCCTCGACCGCCTCCGGAACGGGAACGCGCGCTATGGCCATGGGCTGTTGGCAAGTCCGAGGCGCGCCACGGCTGCGCCGGGGCGCGTCCGAGCGGTGGGGGGTGTGGGGGGCCATATCGGGGCCCCCCACGACACTGGACGTCTCACCGGTACCGGATACGCGGGTCGATCCACGCGTAGCCGATGTCCATCAGGAAGTTCACGACGATGAACACGCCGGCCACGAGCATGACCAGCGCCTGGATGAGCGTGTAGTCACGGTGCGCGACCGCCTGCACGAAGAGCAGCCCGAGGCCGTTGAGGTTGAACACCTGCTCGGTGACGACGAGGCCGCCGATGAGGAACGCGAACTCGAGGGCGACCACGGTGAGCACGGGCAGCATCGCGTTCTTGAGCGCGTGCCGCGCGAGGATGAGGCGCTGCACCAGCCCCTTGGCACGCGCGGTGCGGATGTAGTCCTCGCGCAGCACCTCGAGCATCGCCGAGCGCGTCATCCGCGTGGCCACCGCGGAGTAGCGATAGCCGACGGCGAGGGCGGGCCAGATGAGCTGCTTGAGGTTCTCCCACGGGCTCACCCAGAAGGGCGTGTAGATCATCGGCGGCAGCCAGTGGAACACCACGAGCAGCAGCAGGATGAACACGATGCCGAGCCAGAACGACGGCGTGGCCAGGCCGGCGATCGAGAAGATCCGCACCGCGTAGTCGATCCAGCTGTCCTGCTTGAGCGCGGCCAGCACGCCGAGCGGGATGGCCAGCACCACCGCCACCAGCGTGGCCATGATCGCCACCTGGAGCGACAGCGCGAAGCGCAGCCGGATCTCCTGCCAGATCGGCGCGCCGGTCCACATCGACTCGCCGAAGTCCAGGCGCGCGACCCCGAGCACCCACGTGGCGAACTGCCGCCAGAGCGGCTGGTCGAGGCCGAAGCGGGCGCGCTCCTTCTCCAGCACGTCCTGCGACACCGAGCCGCGGTCCCCCGCGTAGCGCAGCTCGACGACGTCACCCGGGATGACGCGGATGAGCACGAACGTCAGCAGCGCGACGCCGAGCAGCGTCGGGAACATCAAGAGGAACCGTTTCACGAGGTACTTCCACATCTATTCGGAGAGCCAGACGGCGTCGAGCTGGTTGTTCAGATAGTGGCTGGGCGTGATTGTCCAGCCCTTCACCTTGGCGAGGTGCGGGATGATCCGGTGCCACTGCAGCGTATAGATGACGTGCGCCTCCTCGTCCAGCAGCCGCTTCTCGAGCTGGCGCAGGATCTTCTTGCGCTCCTCGAGATCGGTGGCGCGTCCCTGACGGTGCATGAGGTCGTCGATGACCGTGTCCTTGTGCCGGCCGTAGTTCGCGTCGGACGTGCTGATGAATCGTGGCAGGTCGAGGTCGGGCTCGACGATGAAGCCGCACTGGAAGTCCATCGCCACCTCGAAGTCGCCCCGCTTGAGCATCGGATGATACGCGGAGGCCTCGATGATCTCCTGCCGCACGTTGAGGCCGATCTGCTTCCACTGCGCGATGAGCCAGATGCCGAGCGGCTCATAGGGATGCGGGATGCCGCGGTTCTTGAACACGAGCGAGAAGCCGTCGGCCACGCCGGCTTCCTTCAGCAGGCGCCTGGCCTCGGCGCGGTTCTTGTTGATGTCGCGGCCGTAGCCGGCCAGCTTCTCCAGCTCGGCGGGCGGCGTGGCGTACGGCGTGCCCGGCACCTGGATGCCGGCGACGTCCTTGACGAGCGTGATCTTCGACAGGGCGGCCGACCCCTCGTAGCGATCGAGCGCGAGACTGAGCGCGCGGCGCACGCGCTTGTCGTCGAAGGGCTTCTTGTCGTGGTGCATCGAGACGAAGTTGAGACAGTCCCACGGGCTCTCCTGCACCGCGATCTTGTTGCCGAGCGCCTGCACGAGCTGGTCGCGCTCGGGCGGGCTGAACGAGCGGAACTGGATCATGGCCCGCTCGCCACGGACGGCGGCGACCTGCGCGGCCGAGCTGCTGATGAAGATCGCGCGGTAGCCGTCGAGATACGGCTTGCCCTTGTCCCAGTAGTTGGGGTTCTTCTTGCCCACCCAGTGCGAGCCCTTCACGTGCTCGACGAAGGTGAAGGGCCCGGTGCCCATCACGTTCTTCTCGTACCAGTGCGGGTCCTTGGCCAGGAGGTCGGCCTTGTAGATCCAGTTCCACGGCGACGCGAGATTCAACAGGATCGAGGGCTCGGGGTACTTGAGCTTCACGACGAACGTACCCGCATCCGGCGCGTCGACGGACGCGATCGACTCGTACGCCTCCTTGCGCAGCGACTTCACCCCGGCCGGCGGCTTCAGGATCTTGTCGTAGCTCGCCTTGACGTCCTTGGACGTCAGCTCGCTGCCGTCGTGGAACTTCACCCCGCGGCGGATCTTGAAGGTGTACGTGAGACCGTCCCTGCTGACCGTCCACGACTCGGCGATGTCGCCGACGGGCTTGGTGCCCGTCCTGTCGTTCGGATCGACGCGGAGCAGCGTGTTGTAGTGCGGGGCCATCGGGTGGATGACGCCGAACGTCTCTTCCTGGTGGGCGTCGTAGGACGGCGGCTCGGACGGCACGACGAAGACGAGCTCGCCACCGTGACGGGGCTTGTCCTGGGCGTCGGCGGGCATCGCCACCAGCAGCAGGACGATCGCCACGGTGAGGACGCGGGCCAGGCGGGCTTGCATGGGCACCTCCTGGGAGGCCGGGGGTCCGGGACCGGGGCCGACCACCCATATGAGTCGATTGCCGTGTGAACGGCGGAAAAGTCCAAAAGGTTGCCGCACGTTAGCCGTGGTCCGACCGCCCTGTCAAGCGAAGCTCAAGCGAGCAGGCAGGCGGCCCAGTGCCCCGGCTTCACCTCACGCAGCTCCGGCACCACGCGACGACAGCGGTCCTCGGCGATCGGACACCGCGGGTGGAACACGCAACCCGACGGGGGATCGAGCGGACTCGGCACCTCGCCGCGTAGCACGAGGTGCTCGCGGCGCGCCTCCAGCTCGGGATCCGGGATCGGCACCGCGGACAGGAGCGCCCGCGTGTAGGGATGCAGGGGGTCGTCGTACAGCGTCTTGCGGTCCGCCATCTCGACGATCTTGCCGAGGTACATCACCGCCACCCGGTCGGAGATGTGGCGGACCACCGCGAGGTCGTGGGCGATGAAGAGGTACGTGAGGCCGAACTCGGCCTGCAGGTCCTCGAGCAGGTTGATGATCTGCGCCTGGATCGACACGTCGAGGGCCGAGACCGGCTCGTCGCAGACGATCAGCGCCGGCTCCATGGCGAGCGCGCGGGCGATGCCCACGCGCTGGCGCTGGCCGCCCGACAGTTGATGCGGGTAGCGCGCCGCGTGCTGCGGCAGGAGGCCGACGTGGCGGAGCAGCTGGCGCGCGCGGTCGCGCCGCGCGGCGGCGCCGTGGACGATGTCGTGGACGGCGAGCGGCTCCGCGATCATCTCGCCGACGGTCATCCGCGGATTCAGGGAGCTGTACGGGTCCTGGAAGATGACCTGCAGCCGCCGGCGCACCGCGCGCATGTCGTCGGGCCCGAGCTTGCTGAGCTCGCGGCCCTCGAAGACGATGTCGCCGGAGGTCGGCAGCTCGAGCTGCAGGATGCAGCGGCCCGTGGTCGTCTTGCCGCAGCCCGACTCACCGACGAGACCCAGGGTCTCGCCGGGCCGGATCGAGAACGACACGCCGTCCACCGCCCGCACGAGACCGCGCCGCCCGCCGAAGAGCCCGCCGCCGATCTCGAAGTGCTTGACGAGGTTGCGGACCTCGAGCAGCGCCTCGCCTGTGCCCCCCCTGGGGGTACTCACCGGCGGCCTCCGACGGGCTCGCGGACCGCGGTCAGCCGTTCCGCCTCCCAGCAGGCGGTGACGTGACCGGGCGCGCCGATCGGCCGCAGCGGCGGCGTCTCGACGGCGCAGCGCTCGACACGGAACGCGCAGCGCGGCGCGAACGCGCAGCCCCCCGGCAGACGCGTGAGGTCCGGCGGCTGGCCCTCGATGGGATCGAGGCGCGCGCGGCGCGGCTCGTCCAGCCGCGGGACCGAGCGCAGCAGCCCCAGCGTGTAGGGATGCCGGGGGGTGGCGTAGATCTCGCGCGCGGTGCCGCGCTCGATGATCTTGCCCGCGTACATCACGTTGACGCGGTCGGCGTAGCGGGCCACGATGCCGAGATTGTGCGTGATCATCAGCATGGCGACGCCGAGCCGGCGCGAGAGGCTCTTCATCAGCTCGAGGATCTGCGCCTGGATGGTCACGTCGAGCGCGGTCGTCGGCTCGTCGGCGAGGACGAGCGCGGGCTCGCAGGCGAGCGCCATGGCGATCATCATGCGTTGCCGCATGCCGCCGCTGAACTGGTGCGGGTACTGCGGCAGCCGCCGCGCCGGGTCCGGGATGCCGACCATGGAGAGCAGCTCCGCCGCGCGCGCGCGGGCCGCCGTGGGCGCCATCCCCAGGTGCGTCTCCAGCCCCTCGGTGATCTGGCGCCCGATCGTGAGCACGGGGTTGAGCGAGGTCATGGGCTCCTGGAAGATCATCGCGATCTCGCTGCCGCGGACGCGCCGCATCGATTCTTCGTCCAACTGCAAGAGGTCGCGCCCCTTGAAGAGGATGCGGCCGCCGACGACGCGGCCGGCCGGCGCCGCCACGAGCCGCATGATCGAGAGCGCGCTGACCGATTTGCCGCAGCCCGACTCACCGACGAGCGCGACCGTCTCGCCCTCCGCGACGTCCCACGACACGCCGTCCACCGCGCGGACGACGCCGCCGCGCGTCACGAACTGCGTCTGGAGGTCAACGACATCGAGGAGGCTACCCACGGTGGAGCGGGACTATAGCATGCGCGTCGGTCCTACACGCAGCGGCCCATCGCCAGGTCGGCGGCGCCCTCGGCCAGGCTCGCGTACTCGCGGCAGATCGCCTCGGCGACGCACGGCCAGCGGTGCTGCGCGGCCCAGCGCTGGCCCTCGCGGCCCAGCCGCCAGCGCAGCGCGCCGTCGCCCAGCACGCGCGTGATCGTCTCGGCGAGCGCGCACGGGTCGCCCTCGGGCACGAGGAGGCCGGTGGCGCCGTCGCGCACGGTGCTCTGAAGCCCGCCCACGCGCGAGGCGACGACGGGACTGCCGCACGCCATCGCCTCCAGCGCCACCATGCCGAACGACTCGTAGTACGACGGCAGCACCGTGACGTCGCTGGCGACGTACCAGTCGCGCAGTCGCTCCTGCGGCTGCGCGCCGACGAAGGTGACGGCGTCGCCGAGACCGAGCCCGGCCGCGCGGCGGCGGACGTCGGCCTCGTGCCCGTCGGTCGGCTCGTCGGTCTCGCCGCCGATCACGGCGAGGCGCGCGGGCGTGCCGGCGCTGCGCAGACAGCCGACGGCGTCGAGCAGCGTCTCGAGCCCCTTGATCGGCGCGATGCGGCCGACGTAGAGGAGGAGCGGTCCCGGGTCGAGCCCGAGCGCGGCGCGCGCGGCCGCCGGGTCGCCCGTCGTGAAGAGGTCGGTGTCGACGCCGCACGGAATCACGGCCACCCGCGCGCCGTCGGCGCCGCAGGCGGTGACGAGCCCGTTGCGCTCGATGGCGTTGGCGGCCACCAGCCGGTCGGCGGCGGCGACGATCCGCCGCTCCTCGACCAGGCGCAGCGCGGGCTCCCGCTCGGCGGCGACGCCGGCGCCGTTCTTCAGCGCAGCGAGCGTGTGGAACATCTGCACCAGCGGCACGCCCCAGCGGGCGCGCAGCGCCAGCCCCACCACGCCGGAGAGCCAGTAGTTGCCGTGCACCAGGTCGTACTCGACGCCGTCGGTGAGACGCCACGCCTCGACGCCATCCACGAACTCGTCGAGGTGCGCGTGGACGCGCTCGCGCGCCATCGGGGCCTGCGGCCCCGCCGGCAGGTGGATCACGCGCGCGCGCTCGGCCAGGCGCACGACGCGCGGGATGGCGGGGTTCTGGGAGCGGGTGAACACGTCCACGGCGGCGCCCATGCGCGACAGCTCGCGCGCCAGCTCACGCACGTAGACGTTCATGCCGCCCGTCTCCTTGCCGCCGAGCGCGGCGAGCGGGCACGTGTGCACGCTGAGCATCGCGACGCGCAGGCTCATGCCGACGGCTCGATCACCACGCGATGCACGTCCTGCAGCCGGGGCTCGAACTCGAGCTTGTAGCGCTCTTCGCCGCGCAGGAAGTCGAAGCGCGCGCGGCCGCGCGCGATCGCGTCGCGAATGACGTGCGAGAGCAGCACGAGCCCGGGCGAGAGCGCGGCGCGCTCGGGAGCGAAGCCGGAGTTGTAGAGGCCGACGGTGCCGTCCCACTCGAGGCACACGAAGGAGGCGACCGGCCCCCCGGCGGCTTCGAGGAACCAGAGCGCGATGCCATCGCGCGCGGCGAGGGCCGGGAGCGCCGCGCGGAAGAAGCGCTCCATCCGCTCGTCCATGAACTTGGCCTTGCCCACGCGCGAGCGGCGGTGCAGCGCGAGGAAGTCGCCGAGCCGCGCCGCCACGGCGTCGGGGCCGCGGACGACGACGGCGCGCCCGTCGGGGGCTTCACGCTCGAAGCGTCGGATCTTGCGGGTCAGCTCGTGGCGGTGCTTTCCGGAGAGCGAGGCGAGGTAGGTCTCCCAGGACGACGGCAATCCCAGGACCGGACAGCGCTCCTCCAGCGTGACGTCGGCCGCCAGCCCGACCGTCGCCGCCAGCCCGGGCAGCGCGCGCACGGTCGGCGACGCGGCGGGCACCGCGTGGAGGATCCAGCGCACGCCGTCGGCGGCGCGCGACGCGAGGAGCGCCGCCCACGCGTCGTCCTCGTGGCCGGCGACGGCGATGAGGTCGAGATAGTCGGAGACCTCGGCCCCCCCGAGCAGCTCGAGCGCGCCGGGCGCGGTCTCGCAGAGCGGCAGGATGGCGACCAGCCGGCCGTCGGCGTCGCGCACGTGCCGCACGTCGAGCCGCCGGCCCTCCGCGAACACCTCCGCCCAGTGACTCTGCCAGGTCCAGCCCAGGAAGGGGGATCGCAGGCGGGCGGCGTCGGCCACGGCGTCCCAGGCGGCGGCCTCCGACGGATCGAGGTGGTCGGCGCACTCGATCTTCACAGGTCCTCAGACGGGCCGGCGGTGCCCGGGGATTCGCTACCAGCATCCGCCGGGGTCTCGTCCCCGGCATCGCCGGCGTCGGTCATCGCCTCGTCCACGGCGGAGTCGAAATCGTCGCCCAGCTCGTCGCCGAACTCCCTGCCCATCTTCTTCATGAAGCGCGCGACGCTCGTCGGATCGCCCTCGTCGAGATCGCCGAGCCCCCCGCCCTCCGCCAGCGATTCCAGGCGCGCCTCCTCCGACTTCACGGTGGCGAAGCGCGACATCAGCCGGCTCAGCGCGGTCGAGCCGCAGCGCGGACACGCGGGCGGCTCGGCCGACGAGAGGCTGCGGACCAGCAGGCTCACGCGGCGGCGGCAGTCGTGGCACTCGTACTCGTAGATGGGCATTTTTCGAGATTTTAGCACGCGCGTTCGGAGTGTTCGGGGGGCGGACGGACCCTCCTCATCCCCCCGCTGACCACGCGAACAGTCCCTCCAGGCGCGTGACCGCGCGCTCCCAGTCGAACGCGCCCGTGACGAAGGCCGCGCCGGCCGCCGCGAGCCGTGCGCGCAGGGCCTCGTCCGCCGCCAGCCGCTGGAGTCGCGCGGCGAGGTCCGTCACGTCGCGCCGGCGCGCCACCAGCGCCGTCTCGCCGTCGCGCGCGTAGTCGCGACTGCCGCCGTTGTCGTAGGTCACGAGCGCGGCCCCGCACGCCATGGCCTCCATCGGCGGCATGCCGAGGCCCTCGTCCCACGACGGGCACAGGTAGATGTCGCAGCCGCTGTAAAGCGCGGCGAGCGAGTCTTGCGGCGGGTTGGCGTGGAACTCGTCGTAGGGCAGGCGCTCGCGCGGTGGCTTCACGCCGAAGCCCACGAGCCGCAGGCCGGGCACGCTCGCCCGGACGCGCCGGACGGCCTCGAGGCCATCCGCGACGCCCTTCCACGCGTACTCGTGGTGCAGCATCAGCACGCGCGGCCGCGACGTCGTCACCGGCGTCTCGACGCGGTGGAAGAGCGCGCGATCGACGGGCGTGACCAGCAGGTCGCTCGTGGCGCCGAATGTTTCGCGCATGACGTCGGCCAGCCACGTGGAGATCACGATCTTGCGCAGCGGCAACCGATACGTCGCGTCCACCACCTCGGGCTCGCCGTGATAGAGGCTCTCGTAGTGCTGGACGAGGTAGAACTTCGCGCCGCAGCGCGCGGGCGCCGCCGCCACCACCGGCGCCGACTGCCACGCCGTCGCCAGGAGCACGTCGGCATCGGGCAGCGCGCCGGCGTCCCAGCGCATCACCCACGTGACGAGCGGCCGGAAGCCGGGCATCCAGTCGGGGCCGGCGCCGCGCGCGTTGAGCCAGACGGCGCGCCAGGCGCCCTTCGCGGGGACGGACAGCGTGACGTCGTGGCCGCGGGCGACGAGCCGGTCGGCATAGGTGAGGATCGCGCGCACGCCGCCGGCGATGCGCAGGTGCGGACAGAGGATGGTGACTCTCAGCTCAGATCGCCATCGACACCGTCCCCGTGTTCCGGTAGGCGGCCGGGTCGAGGACGACGTTGACACACCAGACCTCGCTGCTGCCCAGCGCCTTGTCGAGCGCCGGGCCGAGGTCGCGGGGCTCGCGCACCAGCACGCCACGCGCGCCGAGCGCCTCCGCGAGCAGATCGAAGCGCGTGAGCGGCAGCGAGGTGGCCACCGCGCGCGCCTCGCCGTAGAACGAGAGCTGCGGGTTGCGGATCTGGCCCCAGCCGCCGTCGTTGCCGACCACGCAGACGAGCGGCAGGCCGAAGCGCACCGCCGTCTCGAGCTCCATGCCGTTGAGCCCCAGCGCGCCGTCGCCGGCGATCAGGATCACGGGGCGCTCGGGGTGCAGGAGCTTGGCGGTGAGCGCGAAGGAGGGACCGACGCCGAGACAGCCGAGCGGGCCGGGATCGAGCCACTGCCCCGGCCGGTGGAGCGAGACGACCTTCGACGCGCAACCGACCACGTCGCCGCCGTCGCCGACCACGATCGTCTCGGGTGAGACCACGCGCGCGATCTCGGCGGCGAGCCGGTAATGCGAGATCGGGACGTCGTCGGCCGCGCAGAACGCCGCGATCTTCGTTCGGCTCTCGCTCTCCTTGGCGCGCAGGGCCTCGAGCCACGGCGCCACGCGCGCGGCCATCGACGCCGGAATCACGTCCAGGGCCTGGCGCAGGATCGCGCCGAGGTCACCGGCCAGGCCGAGCGCGAGCGGACGGTTGCGCCCCAGCTCGGCGGCGTCGACGTCCACCATCACGACCTTCGCGTCCTCGGCGAAGGTCGGCGGCCGGCCGTAACCGAGCCTGAAGTCGAGCGGCGCGCCGAGCACCAGCACGAGATCGGCGCGCGCGAGCGCCGTGGAGCGGGCCTGGGCGAACGCGTTGGCATGGCTCGTCGGCAAGGCCCCGCGGCCCGCGCCGTTCATGAACACGGGGAGCCCTGCGCGCGTGGCGAACGCCGTCAACGCCGCCGCGGCGTCGTCCCACCAGATCCCACCGCCCGCCACCACGACCGGGCGCTCGGCGCCCGCGAGCAGCCGGCCGAGCGTCTCGAGGGCCGCGGGATCCGCGGCGCCGCGCGGGCGGTGGACGTACGCGGTCGGGATCGGCGCCAGCCGATCCTCGATCGTCGTCATCAGCAGGTCGACCGGGATCTCGACGAAGACGGGACCGGGGCGGCCGGAGAGCGCGGTGCGGATCGCCGTCGTCAGGACTTCGGGGATCTGGCGCGCCTCCGGCACCGTGAACGAGCCCTTCGTGATCGGCCGCAGCAGCGCGACTTGCTCCATCTCCTGCAGCGCGCCGAGCCCGCGCAGGCCGAGCGGCGCCGCGCCGCCGATCAGGAGCATCGGGCTCCGGGCGGCATAGGCGTTGGCCACGCCGGTGACCGCGTCGGTCACGCCGGGACCCGGCGCCACCATCGCCACGCCGATGCCGCGCGTGAGGCGCGCGTAGGCGTCGGCGCAGTGCGCGGCCGCCTGCTCGTGCCGCGTGTCGATCACGGCGATGCCCTCGTCGAGGCAGCCGTCGTAGATCGGCAGGATGTGGCCGCCGCACAGCGTGAACACGTGGCCCACGCCGGCCTGCTTCAGGACGCGCGCGACGAGCTGGCCGCCGGTCAGGTCAGCCACGCGCCAACCGGGGCACCACCTCCGCCGCGAGGCGCTCGACCTGCTCGCGCTCCTGCGTGGCGGGGCCGATCGGGTTGAGGATGACGTAGTTGCAGCCGGCGGCGCGAAAGCGCTCGATCGCCTCCACGCACTGCTCGGGGGTGCCGATGATCCCGTACTTCCGCGCGAGGGGCTCGAAGTTCTGCGCGTAGCGCTTCGTGAGCGCCTCGGCCCACACGGCCTTGGCCGACTCGTAATCGCGGCCGACGGTGACGAAGGCCAGGTGTGCGGCGGCGAAGCCCTCCAGCTTGCGCCCGGCGGCGGCCGCCGCCGAGCGGATCTTGTCGAGGCTCTGCGCGTAGCGCTCGGGCTGGACCACGTACGAGACCCAGCCGTCCCCTTGCCGGCCGGCGCGCGCGAGCGCGGCGTCGGAGCGACCGCCGATCCAGATGGGTGGCCCGGGCTTCTGCACGGGCTTCGGGTCGATCGACACGCCCTCGAAATTCGTGAAGCGCCCCTTGAACGTCGCGGGCGTGTCGCGCCACAGCGTGCGCACGACGTCGATCGCCTCGCTCACGCGCGCGCCGCGCTCGGCGTGCGGCACGCCGCACAGCTCGAACTCCTTCGGGTTCTCGCCGCCGACGCCGACGCCGAAGATGAGACGCCCCCCGGACAGCACGTCGAGCGTCGAGGTGATCTTGGCGGCGATCGCGGGCGGCCGCAGCGCGAGCAGGTAGACGGCGGTGCCAAGGCGCAGGCGGCTCGTGATCGGCACGTAGCCGGCGAGCAGCGTGAGCGACTCGTACATCGGATTGTGGAAGGACACGTGGTCGCCCGTCCACACGCTGTCGAAGCCGAGCGCCTCGATGCGTCGGACGAGGTCGAACTGCTCTTGCGGCGGCTTGAGCGAGAGCTGGACGCCGAAGCGCAGCGTGCCGGCGCTCACCGCGGAAAGGCGTCCTTGACGCCGCCGTCCACGGTGAGCGTGCAGCCGGTCGTCTTGGACGCGCGGTCGGAGGCGAGGAACAGCACGGCCTCGGCGACGTCCTCCGGCAGGATGCGGGCGCCGAGCAGGTTGCGCTTGCGGTAGAAGTCCTCGAGCTGCTCGACCGTGATGCCCTGGGCAGCGGCGCGCTCGCGGCGCACGTCCTCCGACCAGAGCTTGCTGTCCTGGAAGACGGCGTCCGGGTTCACGATGTTCGAGCGGATGCCGTGCGGCGCGCCCTCGAGCGCCAGCACCTTCGCGAGCTGGGCCTCGGCCGCCTTCGCCGCCGAATACGCGGCGAAGTCCTTGCCCGGCGACATCACGTTCTTGGTGGCGACGAAGACGAGCGCGCCGCCCAGGCCCTGGGAGATCAGAACGCGCATCGCCTCGCGCGCGACGAGGAAGTGGCCCGTCGAGTTGACGGCGAACGAGCGCTCCCAGTCGGCGAGCGCCATCCGGTCCACGGGCGCCGAGTGCGCGACGCCGGCGTTGGAGACGAGGATGTCGAGGCCGCCGTAGGCCAGCACGGTCGTCTCGAAGGCGGCGCGCACCGAGGCCTCGCTCGTCACGTCCATCCGCAGGCCGATGGCCCGGCCGCCGCCCGCGGCCGCGGTGACCTCCTCCGCCGTCTTCCTGGCGCCGGCCTCGTCGAGGTCGCCGACGACGACGTGGGCGCCCTCGGCAGCCAGCCGCTTCGCTACCGCTCGGCCGATGCCCGAGCCGCCGCCGGTCACCAGCACGATGCGCCGCGCCTGCTCCTTCTCCGGAGGCGCCAGCGTGAGCTTGTAGAGCTCGAGCGGCCAGTACTCGACGTCGTAGGCGTCCTTGGCGGTGAGCGACACGTAGCGGCCGAACGCCGAGGCGTTGCCGATGACGTCGATCGTGTGGTGGACGATGTCGTCCACGATGCCGGCCGTGCGCCGGTCGCGCCCGGCCGTGAACATCCCGACGCCCGGGACCAGCACGACGCGCGGCAGCGGATCGGTCAGCTCGGCGCCCGGCGCGCGGTGCGCCTCGAAATACCCCGTGTAGTCGCGCACGAACGTCGCGATGGCGCCGTCGACGGCCGACCACAGCGCGTCGGCGCTCTCCGGCGCGCGGTCGAGAGGCACGAAGCACGGCAGGCGCTTGGTGTAGATCGTGTGGTCGGGCGTGGCGGGGCCGACCTGCGAGAGCGCCGAAGCCTCCGCCGACGAGGTGAACTCGGTGACCTTGTCGGCGTCGTCGAAGGTCACGATCACGCGGCGCTCGCGTCCGAGCCGGCCCCGGAGTCTCGGCGCCAGCGCCAGCGCGGCCGCGCGGCGCTGAGCGGGCTCGAGGACCGGCACGCGCGGACCGCCGAAGACACGGCGTCCCTTCTTCTTCGCGGCTATCGCCTCCTCGGCGCGCGTGATCAGCTCCATGGTGGCCTCGTAGGCCTCGCGCATCCGGGCGCCCCAGGTGATCGTTCCGTGGCGCTCGAGCACGAGCGCGCGCGCCTCGGGATGCTCGGCGATGGCATCCGCCACCTCGCGCGAGATCCTGAAGCCCGGCCGGCGGTAGTCGAGCGCGATGACGTCCTTGCCGTACACGCCCGCCAGCACCTCGCGGGGCCGGTCGTTGTTCGTCAGCGAGACGATGGCGTCGGCGTGGGTGTGGACGACGGCGTGCGCGTCGACGAAGCCGTGCAGCAGCGTCTCGATGGAGGGCCGAACGCCGCCGGGATCTTGCAGCGCGTGGGCGAGGTAGCCGACCATTTCCTGGTCGCCCATGTCCTGGCGCTCGAGCAGCGCGCGGATGTCGTCCATCCGCACGCCGGGGAAATCCTTGCGCTGGACGGACTTGAGGTCGGAGCCGCTGCCCTTCACACGCAGCACGCCGATCTCGCGGCCGCGGTGATCGCGCTCGACGGTCTTGATGGAGGTGTTGCCGCCGCCCCAGACGACCAGCGAGGTCTCGGCGCCGACGAGCCGCGAGGCGTACACGAGAAGGTCGAGGCCCTCGAGCTTCGCGGCCTCGGCGTCGTTCCAGCGCGACTTCATCGCGCGCTCACCATATCACAGCCGCTAAAAACGTAGGGGGCGCGAGAAGCGCGCCCCGTGTTCGTTCGTCCGAGCGACCGGTGTCAGCGGACGCCGTAGACCTGGATGCGGTCGCCGCCGGTCGCGGGCGAGAAGGTCTGCACCGTGTCTGCGCGCGACGCGGGCGACGCCGGCGCCGCGTCGAAGCCGTTGCCGCCGCCGAAGATCGTGCCGCACTCGTTCTTCGTCTTGTACGCGCCGTAGCCGGCGCCGAGCGCCGCGCCGGCGAGGCCACCGATCAGCGCTCCTCTACCGGCGCCCTTGCCGCCGTCGGCGATGGCGCCACCGCCGGCGCCCAGGCCGGCGCCGAGCAGCGCGCCGATGGCGCCGGGCTTGGCGATGCGCATGGCGCGCTCGCCACCGGTGCTGCAGTCCGCCGCGGTCGTCGACGCCACCCGCGTGACGCGGGCGGGAGTCTCGGCGCGCGCGACGGCGGGATACGCGCGCGCGGTGGACGGCGCCGGCGCCGCCACGTACCGCGTCGCGGGACGCAGGGCCGGGGCTGGAACCGTCGAGGCCGGCGCGGCCTGGGCCTGCGCCTCAGCGGCAGGCCGCAGCATCCACGCCGTGGTGAGGCCCGTGCTCAGAGCAGTCGTGCCCACGAGGGCGATGCCGATGGTCGCAAGCTTCCAGGGATTCCGTTCCATTGTCGTGTCCTCCGTCGGCGATCAAATCTGTCAGCCGATCAGACGGGGCGCGCTGCGGAGCTATTCGGGGGGTGACGCCCGGGAATGAACTTCTTACAACAGATCAGAGCCCGAACAGGCGCGGAAGGACCAGGGTGAACCATGGGACGAGGATGACGAACAGGAGCCCGATGCAGAGAAACAGCACGTAAGGCAGCATCGGACGCACGACGCGATCGACCGTGATGTTCGCGATCGCGCACGAGATGAAGAGCCCCACGCCGATCGGCGGCAGGAAGAGCCCGATACCGGTCGCCGCCACCACGACGATGCAGTAGTGCACGAGGTCGATGTTGAGCTGCTTGACCACGGGGAGGAACGTCGGCAGCACGATGACGACCGCGGGCAGGCCTTCGAGCACCGCGCCCATCAGGATGAAGAGGACCGCCGTCATCACGAGGAAGCCGGCCTGCCCGGCCTCGACGGCCGCCATCGCGTGGGCGAGCGACGCCGGCACCTGCTGGACCACGAGGATCCACGCGACGACGGCCGCCGTGGCCAGGAGGAAGCAGACGTTGGCGGTCACCACGGCGCTCTGGATCAGGATCTCCGGCAGCTGCGACCAGCGGATCTCCCGATATACGAACAGCCCGACGATCGCCGCGTAGAAGACGGCGACGGCCGCCGCCTCCGTCGGCGTCATCACGCCGCCCAGGATGCCGCCGAAGATGATGACCGGGAGCCCGAGGGGGATCAGCGCGCCCCGGAACGCCCGCCAGAGCCCCACCGCCGTCGTGCGCTGCGGCAGCGCGATGCCCTCGCGCCGCGCGTCCCAGTAGATGTACGCCATGATCGCGACGGCCAGCACCAGCGCCGGGATGAAGCCGCCCACGAACAGCGCGGCGACCGACACGTTGGCGATGGCCCCGATCACGATCATCAGGATGCACGGCGGCACCAGGATGCCCATCGCCGAGGCCGCGGCCACCACGCTGACGGCCTGCTCGGGCCGGTACCCGGCGCGCGTCATGGGCGGGATCATCGTGGAGCCGATGGCCGAGACGTCGGCGATCGTGGAGCCCGAGATGCCCGAGAAGATGTACTCCGCGATGACGACGGCCATGGCGAGCCCGCCGCGGATCCAGCCGACCAGCGCCTGGGCGAAGACCACGAGCCGCACGGCGATGCCGCCCGTCTCCATGAGCGCCCCGGCAAGGATGAAGAGCGGGATGGCGAGGAGGACGAACGAGTCCACCGCGAGGAACATCTGCTGGATGATGATGGACAGCGGGTAGGCCCCGCTCCACCAGAGCCCCATGAAGCCCGCCATCCCGACCGTGAAGGCCACCGGCACCGCGCAGAGCAGCAGCGCCGCGAAGACGACCGCCGTCAGCGTGACGATCACCGGACGAGGTCGCGCAGCGCGCGGCCGAGCGGGATCAGGCTGAAGAGGATGATCAGCGCGCCGCCGGTGGGCATGGCGAGATAGACCCACGCCTTCGACAGCCCCATCACCGGCGTCTGCTGCAAGCGGCCGAGCTCGACGAAGGCCCAGCCCTGCTGCACGAGGGCGGCGGCGAAGCCGATGACGACGAGCTGGCCGAGGGCGGCGATCGCGCGCTGAGCGCGCAGCGGCACGCGGTCGACGAGGAGGTGCAGGCGGAAGTGGGTGTGTCGCCGCACGCCCACCGCCGCCCCCAGGAACACGACCCACACGAAGCAGATCCGCGCGATCTCGTCGTACCACGTGAACGTGCGGACGAGGACGTAGCGCGAGAAGACGCCCAGCATCAGGTCGAGGGTGAGGGCGACCATCAATAGCAGGCAGACGCCCTCGACGACGTTCTCCAGCGCCGCGCGAAGCATGCCGCGCTACTGCGCCGCCTTCACCGCCGCCGTCACGCGGTCCATCCACTCCTTGCCGACCTTGGTGGTGACCACGTCGTAGGCCGGACCCATGCGGTCCTGGAAGGGCTTGAGGTCCTTCACCTCGTTGACCTGCACGCCGGCCTTCCGGATGAGCTCGAGCTCGCCCTTTTCCTTGTCCACTTCCGACTTGCGGTCGAGCGCGCACGCGGCCTTGCCCGCCTCGTCCACCACCTGGCGCAGGTCGGCCGGCAGCGACTGGTAGCGCTTGAGGTTCATGAACCAGGAGATCGGGGGATAGGTGTGCTTGGTGAGCGAGTAATACTTGGTGACCTCGAAGAATTTGTCCGAGACCATGGTCACCACCGGAATCTCCATGCCGTCCACCGTCCCCTGCTTCATGGCCAGGTAGACCTCGCCCCACGGCATGGGCACCGGGTTGGCGCCGAGCTGCTTCATCATCGCCACGTAGATCGGCGACTCCTGCACGCGGATCGTCTGCCCCTTCATGTCGTCGGGCGTGTTGATGGGACGCTTGTTGGAGAGCATGTTGCGGAAGCCCCAGCCCCCGCCGAAGCAGAGGCCCTTGACGCCCTTGGCCTCCATCTTCTTGAAGAGCTCCTGGCCGATCGGGCCGTCCATCACCTTCCACACCTGATCGCGGCTCGTCCAGAGAAACGGCAGGTCGAGCGGCAGGTACGCGGGCTCGAAGATACCGCCGATGGGCGCGCTGCCGACGGGCGCGACGTCGATCGTCCCGAGCTGCACGCCCTCGAGGGTGGCGCCCTCGCCGCGCGCGAGCTGGTTGTTGGTGTAGACCTCGACCTTGATCCGCCCTTTCGACTTCTCGGCCGCCACGCGGGCAAACTCGTTGGCGGCGAGGTTGCGCGGGCTCTCGCCCGGATTGACCGTGCCGAGCTTCAGGACGATCGGGGCCTGGGCCTCGGCGGATGGCCAGAGCCCTGCGAGCGCCAGACCGATGGCGACGAGGACGAGCACGGCGACGAGCGAGGGGCGCAGGCGATGCCTCATGGCGGTGTCCTCCCGGGGCCGGCGCGATCCGCGCGGCTGGCGCTGCAATACACCGCGAGCCGGCCGGGAGTCAATACAATGCCTCGTATGGCCCGCCATCTGATCCCCGCCCTCGTCGCCGTCGCGCTTGGCTGCGCGACGGCGCCAGGCCCGGCCGCGCGCGCCGACGGCGTCATGCTGATCCAGGCCGGCGCGTTCTGGATGGGCCGCAACGACGGCCCGTCCGACGAGGCGCCGCTGCATCGCGTCTACGTGCGCGACTTCTGGCTCGAGCGCCACAAGGTGACCAACGCGGAGTTCGCCGAGTTCCTCGACGCGGTCGGCGTGGTCTCGCCCGAGGGCGAGCAGCGCTACGACTGGGAAGCTGCCGACGCCCGCATCCAGCCGCGCTGTACGCACGTGTCGGGCACTTCCACGGCCACCGGATCGACGCGCGACGTTCCATCAAGGCGCGACGTTCCATCGAGGCGCGACCTGCCGCGGCTCGACCTGCCAGTGGTGCGCCCCTGCTTCGCCTCCGGGACGGTGCTCATATGGACAGTCGATCCGGGCTACGGCCACCATCCCGTCGCGGTCTCATGGCTCGACGCTGGGGCTTGTTGTGCATGGCGCGGCCGGCGCCTGCCGACCGAAGCCGAGTGGGAGAAAGCGGCGCGCGGCGACGACCGGCGGCGCTATCCGTGGGGCGACGCGGCCCCGACCGAGGCCCACGCGATCTTCGGCCGGCCCTCCGGCGCGACGGCGTCTGCCATCGGCCGCCCGGGGGGCGCCGGCCCGTACGGCGTCCACGACCTGCTCGGCAATCTGCGGGAGTGGACGGCGACAATCCCCAAGCCTTACCCTTATCAGCACGACGACGGCCGGGAGTCGTTCACCGGCGCCGGCCGCGTCGTCGTCCGCGGCGCGAGCCACGACGATCCGGAGGACGCGCTGAGCGTGACGAGGCGGTGGTCGTACGATCGGCGCCGCGCGGCGAGCGGCCAGCACGTCGTGGGGTTCCGCTGCGCGACGTCGGACGATCTGGGAGAGGTGGCACCGGGAGGGCGCCGATGACCGCTCCGATCGACAACCTGATCATGAACTACCCGCTCACGCTGCCGCACTTCTTCGAGCGCACGCGCCGGATCTTCCCGAAGAAGACGCTGGCCACACGGGTGCCGGGCGTCGGGCTCGAGCGCATGGACTACGGGCGCTGGGCCGAGCGCACGACGCGGCTGGCCGGCGCCCTGAAGGCGCTCGGCGTGGGCAAGGGCGACCGCGTGGGGACGTTCGCGTGGAACTCGCACCGGCACCTGGAGGTCTACTTCGCGGCACCGTGCATGGGCGCCGTGCTGCACACCGTCAACATCCGGCTCTCGGCGGCCGATCTCACCTACATCATCAACCACGCGGGCGACAAAGTGCTGATCGTGGACGCCTCGTGCTGGCCCACGCTGGAGCCGATCCGCAAGCAGCTGAAGACCGTCGAGCACGTCATCGTCATGAAGGACACGCCCGGCGCCCAGATCCCGGCGGGCGCGCTCGACTACGAGGCGCTGCTGGCCGACGCGCGGCCGATGGAGACGTGGCCGGCGCTCGCGGAGACCGACGCGGCGGGCATGTGCTACACGTCGGGCACGACCGGCCACCCCAAGGGCGCGGTCTACACGCACCGCGCGATCTTCCTGCACTCGATGGCCTCGTCGATGACCGACGTGCTCGGCATCAACGAGCGCGACGTCATCCTGCACATCGTGCCGATGTTCCACGCCAACGCCTGGTGCGTGCCGTTCGCGGGCGTGCTCAACGGCGCCACGCAGATCTTCGGCGGGCCCAACCCCCAGCCGCGCGACATCGTGGAGATCGTGCACAACGAGCGCGTGACGTTCGTGGGCGCGGTGCCGACCGTGTGGATCGCCATCGACGCCATCCTCGAGGCCGAGCCGCGCTGGAACATCTCCTCGATCCGCTGCATCCCGATCGGCGGCTCGGCGGCGCCGCGCGCGCTCATCGAGAAGTTCGACAAGAAGTACGGCGCCCCCATGCTGCACGCCTGGGGCATGACGGAGATGACGCCGCTCGGCACCGTGTGCCGGCTCAAGTCCTACATGGACGCGCTGTCCGACGAGGAGCGCTACGCCATCCGCGCCAAGCAGGGGTTCGTCGCGGGCGGCGTGGACATGCGCATCGTGGACGACGCCGGCCTCGAGCAGCCGTGGGACGGCAAGAGCGTGGGCGAGATCCAGGTGCGCGGGCCCTGGGTCATCCGTTCGTACTACGACAACCCGGAATCGGCCGACCGCTTCACCGCCGACGGCTGGTTCCGCACGGGCGACGTCGCCAGCATCGATCCCGAGGGCTACGTGCAGATCACCGATCGCACGAAGGACCTGATCAAGTCCGGCGGCGAGTGGATCTCGTCCATCGACGTCGAGATGATGATCATGACCCACCCGAACGTCCTCGAGGCCGCCGTGATCGCGGTGCCGCACCCGAAGTGGGTGGAGCGGCCTCTCGCCTGCGTGGTGCCCAGGCCCGGGACGACGGTCGAGCCGGCCGAGATCCTGGAGTACCTGCGGCCGAGGCTCGCGAAGTGGGCGCTGCCGGACGAGGTCGTCCTGATCGAGGCGGTGCCGAAGACGAGCGTCGGGAAGTTCGACAAGAAGGTTCTGCGCGAGCGCTTCAAAGGCTGGACGCCGAAGGGCTGAGACACGCGCGATGGCCGACGCCACCACCGCCTTCGTCGGCAAGATTCCCGAGAACTACGAGCGCTATCTCGCACCACTCTTCTTCAACGACTTCGCGGATGACCTGGTCGCCCGCGTGCCCGTCAGCGACGACATGCGCGTGCTCGAGGTCGCCTGCGGGACCGGCATCGTCACGCGCCGCCTCGTCGAGCGGCTCGGCGGGCGCGGGACCGTCATGGCCACCGACCTCAACGAAGCGATGTTCGCCCACGCGCGCAAGCGGCTGCCGGGATCGGGCGACGCGACGTACCGCACGGCCGACGGCACGAGCCTGCCGTTCGAGAGCCGCTCGTACGACGCTGTCGTCTGCCAGTTCGGGCTGATGTTCTTCCCCGACAAGACGGCCGGTGCGCGGGAAGCGTTTCGCGTGCTGAGGCCGGGAGGCGTCTATCTCCTGAACGTCTGGGACGCGCTCGAGCACAACCCCGTGGGGCGCATCACCCACGAGACGATCGCGAAATTCTTCCCGACGGATCCGCCGAAGTTCTACACGGTGCCCTTCGGCTATCACGACGCGGGCGTGCTCCAGTCACTGCTGCGCGACGCGGGCTTCGACGACGTCCGGTGCGAGCGCGTGGCGAAGCAGGGCCAGAGCCCGTCGGCGGCCGAGGCCGCCACCGGCCTCGTCGAGGGCAATCCCGTCTACGGCGAGATCACGCAGCGGCGGCCGGAGGCGCTCGCCGAGATCAAGGCCGCCATCGCCGCGAACCTGGCGCGCGAGCTCGGCGACCGGCCCCTGCGCGCGCCGCTGCGGGCATTCGTGGCCACCGCGCGGCGCCCGGAAACCTAGCACCGGAGCGGCCGCTGCCTTGACAGGTCAGTCCACCGGTCCTATCCTCGCCGTCACTCGTCTCGACAAAAATTGCCCGGCGCCCTGCGGCCGGGAGGAGGCTCCATGACTCGTCTCTCGCGACGGCAGTTCGTCATCGGCGGCACCACCGGCCTGGCCGCCATCCTCGCCACGCGCACAGCGCCGGCGGTGGGCCAGACCCGTGAGATCAGCTACCTCTGCTGGAACAACTTCGCGCCCAACTCGGACAAGAAGCTGGCGGAGATCGGCCAGCGCTTCACGAAGGACACGGGCATCAAGCTCAAGATCGACCACATCTCGCACATGGGCCCGCAGCAGGCCAAGTACGCCTCCGAGGTGCAGACGCAGGCGGGCCACGACCTCGTCGAGATGCGCATGCACTTCCCCTGGCTCTACGAGCCGCAGCTGGTGGACGTCTCGGACGTCGTCGGCGAGCTCGAGAAGAGGCACGGCAAGGCGATCTCGTCCTCGTACGAGGGCGCGCACGTCCACGGCGTCTGGCGCGCGGTGCCCCAGTACCACGGGATGTTCGTGGCGACGTACCGCGAGGACCTCTTCAAGAAGGCGAGCCTCAAGGTGCCCGACACGTGGGAAGACCTCTACATCGTCGGCAAGGAGCTGAAGAAGATGGGGAACCCCGTCGGGATCCCCATCAGCCAGAACTACGACTCGATCTCCACGGCGGGGCCCGTGCTGTGGTCCTACGGCGGCATGGAGGTGGACAGGGACGGCAAGACGGTGCGCATCAACTCGCCGGCCACCGTGCAGACGATCGAGTGGTACAAGAAGATGTTCCGCGACTGCATGGAGCCCGAGGTGCTGTCGTGGTCGGACGCCAGCAACAACGAGTCGATCCAGCAGGGCAAGGCCGGCTGGATCCACAACCCGGTCAGCGCGTACATCATCGCCAAGCAGCGCAAGCTGGTCACCGCCGACGGCATCAACCATCATCGCAGTCTCGGCGGACCGGCCGGGCGCTTCGAGACCGACACGCCCCGCCACATCGGGATCTGGAAGTTCAGCAAGAACGTCGACGCGTCGAAGGAGTGGATCCGCTACCTGCTCGGCAAGCGCGAGACCTACGACGAGTACATCATGTCGGGCGACGCGTTCAACCTGCCGGTGTACGCGAAACTTCAAGATCATCCCGTGCTGAGGACGGATCCGAAGTACGCGGCGCTGAAGGGTGAGGGCGTGGAGTACCACACCTACGGCTGGCCGGCGCCGCCGTCGGACAAAGTGCAGCTCATCACCAACGCCTACATCCTGCCCAACATGATCGCCAAGGCGGTGACAGGGACCCCGACCAAGGACGCCATCGTCTGGGCCGAGACCGAGATGAAGAAGATCATGGCGGGCTAGCGTCGCCGTGGCGATCGGCACCCTTCCCGCGACCGGCGCGCCCGCGCGTCTGCCCTGGCGGACGCGTGTGCGTGAGACTCTTGACCGCGAGCGCGTCCTGGGCCCGCTCTTCATCACGCCCGCGCTCATTCTGATCCTGTTGCTGGTCGCCTATCCGTTCTGCGTGGCGCTCTACTTCTCGGTCTCCAACGCCTTCATCGGGCGGCCCAGCCACTTCATCGGCCTCACGAACTTCATTCGCCTGTGGGACAGCGACGCGTTCCGGCAGACCTTCCAGAACGCCTTCGTCTTCACCGGCATCTCGATCGCCTTCAAGCTCGTGCTCGGCATCTCGCTGGCCCTGCTGCTCAACCAGCAGCTCTGGTTCAAGCGGCTGATCCGTGGGGCCGTCCTCCTGCCGTGGGTCATCCCGACCGCGCTGTCGACGCTTGGCTGGTGGTGGATGTTCAACTCGCTCTACAGCGTCGTCAACTGGACGGGCATCGCGCTGGGCCTCATGGATCCGCCGGGGCCGAACTGGCTCGGGCAGCGCTACTACGCGATGACGGCGGTGATCACGGTCAACATCTGGCGCGGCCTGCCCTTCTTCGCCATCACCATCCTGGCGGGGCTGGTCGCCATCCCGAAGGAGCTCTACGAAGCGGCCCAGGCCGACGGCGCCGGGCCGTGGTCGCGCTTCTGGTACGTCACGCTGCCGATGCTGAAGCCGGTCCTGGCCGTGGTCGTCCTGTTCTCGACCATCTTCACGTTCAGCGACTTCAACATCGTGTACGTGCTCACCCACGGCGGGCCCATCAACACCACCCACCTGTTCGCGACGTACTCGCGCATGATCGGGCTGGAGAGCGGCCGCATCGGCGAGGGCGCGGCGATCTCGCTGTACCTGTTCCCGCTGCTGATGTTCGTGGTGTGGGCGCAGCTGCGCTTCGTGCGCAAACAGGCCTATTGATGTCGCGGCGGACGCTCGGGACGAAGGTGCTGATGCACGTGCTGCTCGTGCCGTTCCTGATCTTCGCGCTGTTCCCCTTCTACCACATGCTGCTGACCTCGCTGAAGCAGGACCGCGAGCTCTATGACCGCTTCGCGGTGCCGCTCGCCATCAAGCAGGGCCCGACGCTCGAGCACTACACGAAGCTCCTCCGGGAGACCGAGTTCCTCACCTGGACCAAGAACAGCCTGATGGTGACGGTGCTCGCGACGACCGCCTCCGTGATCATCGGCACCGTCGCCGCCTACGCGCTGTCGCGGCTCAAGTTCCGCGGCGTGAACAGCTTCGGCACCGGCATCTTCGTCACCTATCTCGTGCCGACCTCGCTCCTGTTCCTGCCGCTGGCCCAGGTCATCAACTGGATCGGCCTCGCCGACTCGAAGTGGGCGCTCGTCGTCACCTATCCGACCTTCCTCGTCCCCTTCTGCACGTGGCTGCTCATGGGCTACTTCCGCACCGTGCCCAAGGAGGTCGAGGAGTGCGCGATGGTCGACGGCGCCACGCGCATCCAGGCGCTGTGGCGGATCGTGCTGCCCATCGCCATCCCCGGCCTGGTGTGCGCGGTGCTCTTCGCGTTCACGCTGTCGTGGAACGAGTTCATCTACGCGCTGACCTTCACCTCGTCCTCGGAGCAGATCACGGCCAGCGTGGGCGTGACCAGCGAGCTGATCCGCGGCGACATCTACTTCTGGGGCGAGCTGATGGCGGGCGCGATCCTCGGGTCGGTGCCGATCGTCATCCTCTACGTCTTCTTCCTCGACTACTACGTCTCGGGCCTGACCGCCGGCGCCGTGAAGTAACGACGGGCTCCCGCGCGGCGGCCGCGCCGGCCGCCAAGCGGGCGACCGGCGCGACCCCGGCGCGCGACTACTTCAGCGCGGCGGCGCCCGCCGCGGCGATCTGCGCGTCCTGCTGCGAGGTGACGCCGGAGACGCCGATGGCGCCGATGATCTTGCCGTCGAGGACGATCGGGATGCCGCCCTCGAGCGGGCTGGCGCCCGCGAGCTTCAGGATCCGGAGGTTCTCGCCGCCCTGACCGACGGCATCCTGGAAGGCCTTGCTCGGCCGCCGGAACGCGACGGCCGAATAGGCCTTGTCGCGCGCCACGTCCACGCTGCCCCACTGCGCGCCGTCGAGGCGCTGCATGGCCACGGGCTGGCCTCCAGAGTCGAGAATGTAAATCACCACGTTCCAGTTGTTCTTCTTCGCCTCGGCCTCGGCGCCGGTCAGGACCTTCTTGGCCTGCTCGAGGCTGATCGGCGTGCCGTAGGGCGGCGGCCCCTGGGCCAGCGCGGGCTCGGCGGCGAGGACGGTGAGGGACAGCAATAGCAGGACGGCAGTGATCGCTCTCATGGCTCCTCCTTGGTGGTTACGCGGACGCGTCAGGTAACGCCCGTGATGGGCGCTCAGTTCCCGCTTCGAGTGCCCGGCATGCTACGCCGGAGCGCGGGTTCCGGCAAGGCCGCCGCGAGACGGCGCGTCACGACACGATATATCGACGGCGGAGGCGTCGGAGCCGGCGCGGGTCAGTCGCGCTCGGCGCTCCCGCCCGAGATCGGCGGCGCCGCCGGCCGCGCGCGCCGCCGCAGGCGCAGCCGCCACGCGCGGCGCTCACGCTGGCGCGCAGCCCGCTTCCAGGGCACCAGCGACGGCCGCGCCCATTTCAGGGCGGCGGCCGCGTCCTCGAAGAGCGAGTATGCGACGGGCGTGACGAGCAGCGTGAGCAGCAGCGACAGCGTCTGTCCGCCGATGACGACGACGGCGATGGCGCGGCGCTCCTCGGCGCCCGGCCCGGTGCCAACCCAGAGCGGGAGCATGCCGGCCACGAGCGCGAGGGTGGTCATGAGGATCGGACGCAGCCGATCGCGGTTGCCCTGCATGATGGCGGCGAGCCGCTCCATGCCGCGCGCGCGCAGGCTGTTCATGTGGTCGATCTGGAGGATGGCGTTCTTCTTCACCACGCCGAAGAGCACGAGGATGCCGAGCGCCGAATAGAGGTTGAGCGTGTTGCCGGTGTACCAGAGCGACGCCATGGCGAACGGCACCGAAAGCGGCAGCGACAGCAAGATGGTCAGCGGGTGAATGAGGCTCTCGAACTGGGAGGCGAGGATCATGTACATGAAGGCGAACGAGAGCACGAAGACCCAGAGGAACTCCGTGAATGTCTTCTCCATCTCCTTCGCCTTGCCCGTGACGAAGGTCGTGTACGCCAATGGCAGATTCATCTCGGCCACCGCGCGCTTGAGGGCCTCGATCCGGTCGGCCTGGCCGTAGCCCGGCGCGATCTGGGCGCGCAGCCGCACCTCGCGCTGGCGGTCCGTGCGGTCGATGCGGGACGGCGTGGGCGCGCGCACGATCTGCACGAGGTTGTCGAGACGCACGAGGCCGCCGCCCGGCGCCAGCCCGACCTGGGCGGGGGCGCCGGTGGCCACGTTGTTGCTGACCGAGTCGCGTGACACGTAGAGCCGCGAGATG
Source organism: Candidatus Rokuibacteriota bacterium (assembly GCA_003220225.1). Classification (GTDB taxonomy): domain Bacteria; phylum Methylomirabilota; class Methylomirabilia; order Rokubacteriales; family CSP1-6; genus AR12. The sequence goes on along the minus strand of QHRU01000043.1, from coordinate 14,689 downwards.
ACGGACAGGTCGCTGCGGTGGGCATCGATGAGGCGCACCGTCACGTCGTAGTCGTCGTTGACGTCATTGTCGTGGAAGCGCGAGACCTGGTCGTCGCCGCCCACCATCAGCCGCAGGGCGGTGGCGATCTGCTCGGTGTCCACGCGCAGGTCGGCCGCGCGCGCGCGGTCGATCACCACGCGGAGCTCCGGCTTGTCGAGCTGGAGCGTGGTGTCCACATCGACGACACCGCCCAGGGCGCGCGCCCTCGTCTTGAGGATCTCGCCGTACTCGGCGAGCTTCTCGAGGTCGGGACCGCGCAGGGCGAGGTCGATGTCGAAGGTCCCGCCGCCGATGTTGAAGCCCGCGATATTGCGCACCTGAGGCCGGTAGCCGGCGGCGAAGAACTTGCGGTAGCGCTGGCGCAGCGCCGCGATGATCTCGCGCTGCGAATAGTTGCCGCGGAAGGCGGCCATCGGATCGCCGCGCTTGAGGCCCTCCCAGATGCGGTGCAGGCTGATCGTGCGCTCCCCGTGGGGCACCGTGCGCACGTACATGTAGCCCTGGTTCACGCGGTTGAGGAAGCCGCCTCCGGCGGATGCCAGCGTGAGCGCCACGCCCTTCGTCTCGCGCGCCTCGCGGGCGAGAGCCTGCATTCCCTCGTCCATGGCGGCCAGGCTCATCCCCTCGGGACCGAAGACGAGCATCTCGAATTCGGACTCGTCCACGTCGCTCGGGATGTACTCCTGCTTCACCCCTCGGTAGAACGGTAGCGTGGAGGCCAGGACGACCGCGCTCACCACCACGATCACCCAGCGGCGACGCATCGACCACGCCAGGCACGCCTCGTAGGCGCGGTCGATGTACGCGTAGAACCCGCGCCGCGAGGCGGCTGTGTGGCCGTCGCCGTGCCCGCCCGCGTCCTCGGCACGCAGCAACCTGGCGCACATCATCGGCGTCAGCGTGAAGGACACCAGGAGGCTGACCATGACCGACACGGCGGCGGTGAGGCCGAACTGGTAGAGGAAGCGGCCGGAGATCGACGACATGAAGGACACGGGCACGAAGATGACGACGAGCGAGAGCGTGGTGGCCATGACCGCCAGCCCGATGTCCGCGGTGGCCTCGCGGGCGGCCTCGAAGGGCCGCATCTTCTTCTCCTCGACGAAGCGGAAGACGTTCTCGAGTACGACGATGGCATCGTCGATGACGATGCCGACCATCAGCACCAGCGCGAGCATGGTCACGCTGTTGAGCGTGAAGTTCAGCATCCACATCATCCCGAACGCGGAGATGACGGAGGTCGGGATGGCCACCGCCGCGATGAACGTCGACCGCCACGAGCGCATGAAGGCCAGCACGACCAGCGAGGCGAGGATGGAGCCCAGCACCAGGTGCAGGTTGATCTCGTGCAGGGCCGCGTAGATGTAGCGCGACTGGTCGCGGATGATCTCGAGCTTCACGTCGGGCGGCACCTGGACGGTCAAACGCGCCAGGCTCTTCTTGACGCCCTCGATGACGGCCACGGTGTTCTCGCCCGACTGCCGGCGGATCTCGACGATGACCGTCGGCACGCCGTTGAGCCGCGCCGCCGAGCGCTGCTCCTTCGTCCCGTCCTCCGCGTAGCCGAGGTCGCGCACGCGCACCGGCGAGCCGCCGAGCGTCGCCACCACGAGGTCGTTGAAGGCGCGCGGGTCGGCCATGCGGCCCATCGTGCGCAGCGAGGCCTCGTTGAGCCCCGACGTCACGTTGCCGCCCGGAAGGTCGGCGTTCTGGCGCACGAGCGCGTCGCGCACGCTCGTGATCGGCAGCTGGTAGGCCGCCAGCCGGTCGGCGTCCACCCAGACGTTGATCGCACGCGGCAGACCGCCGACGATCCGCACCTCGCCCACGCCGGGCGAGCGCTCGAGCTGCGGCCGCGCGATCTTGTCGGCGATCTCCGTCAGCTCGCGCAGCGAGCGGTCGCTGGCGAGCGCGATCGTCAGCACGGGCGCCTGGTCGTTGTCGAACTTCGCGATGATGGCCGGCTTCACGTCGCGCGGCAGGTTGCGCTGGGCGATCGACACCTTGTCGCGGACGTCCTGGGCCGCCACGTCGATGGCGCGGCTCAGCACGAACGTGACGATGATCAGCGAGTTCCCGGGGGTGGAGATCGAGCGCAGCTCCTGGATGCCCTGGATGGTGTTGATCTGCTCTTCCAACCGCTGCGTGACCTGCGTCTCGATCTCCTCGGTGGAGGCGCCGGGCAGCTCGACGCGCACGGTGACCGTGGGCAGGTCCACGGCGGGGAAACGGTCGACGCCCAGCCGGAAGTAGGACGCGGCGCCGACGACGACCAGCGCCATCACGATCATCGTCGCGAAGACGGGGCGCTTGATGCAGACTTCGGCGAGCTTCTGCACGAAGGGTTACCGCTCGGCGGTCACGGCCTGGCCGGGGGCGAGGTTGCCCGGCTCCAGCACGACGCTCTCGCCCGGCTTGAGCCCGGCCACGATCTCGATCCTGTCGCCCTCGCGCCGGCCCGTCTGCACGCGCACCTCGACGATCTTCCCCTGGCGGACGACGAGCACCTTCTCGACGCCTGCGAAGGTCACGAGCGAGGCGGCGGGGATGCGGATCACCGGCTGCGAGCCCTCGGTGACGATGTCCGCGCGCGTGAAGGCGCCGGGCTTCAGCACGGCGTTGGGGTTGGGCACCTCGGCCTCGACGAGGAGCGTGCGGTTCTGCTCCTGCACGATCGGGCTCAGCCGCACGACGCGGCCCTGGTGGACCGTGGCGGCGCCCTCGAGGGTGAGGCGCACCGTCTGGCCGACGCGCACGCCGGCCGCCTCGCGCTCGGGCACCGGCAGGCGCAGCCGCAGCGGGTGCGTGCGCACGAGCGTGGCCACCGGCGCGCCGGCGGCCAGGTACTCGCCCACCGCCGCCTGCTTGAGGCTCACCGCGCCGTCGAAGGGCGAGACGAGCACGGTGTCGATGAGCTGCTGCCGCGCGAGGTCGAGCTCCGAGCGCCGCTGCGTCAGCGTCGCCTGGCGATTGCGGACCTCCTCGATCGCATCGTGGTACCGGGCCTCCGCCACGCCGAGGTTCGCCTGCGCCGTGTCGTCCTGGGCCCGCGCGATCAGGTCCTGCTCGAGCAGCTTGGCCGAGCGCTCGCGCGCCAGGCGAGCCTCGTCGAGCACGGCACGCGCCTGCCGGACGATCGAGGTCTTCTCCGGATCGACCTGCTCGTCGGTGCCGGTCAGCGACAGCCCCAGCCGCGCGCGCGCCTGCTGCAGCGCCGCGGCGGCCTGCTCGACGCGCAGCTTGTAGTCCGTCTGATCGATCCGCGCGACGACCTGGTCCTTGCGCACGCGCGTGCCGAGGTCCACCGCCTGCTCGACGAGACGGCCGGGAACCTTGACGCCGAGCACCACGGTGTCGTCGGCGGCCAGCGCTCCGGTGGACGCGACCGTGCGCGGCACGCGCTCCTCGACAGCCGCGAAGACCTTGACGGGACGCGGCGGGACGACGGCGGCTGGCTGTTCCGTCGACGCGGAGGCGGAAGCGGACGCGGCCGGCTGGCCGGTGCAGCCGGCGGCAGCCAACACGACGGCGAGCAGCGCCAACCAGGGGCGGGGCATCCGGCAGATGATACCCCAGAAGCGACGCGGCTTTTCGAGGAGCGGCCCGGGTCCCCCGGGCCGCTACGAACGCGGGGGGGTGTGGGGGGCCATTTCGGGGCCCCCCACGACAGCAACGGCGCGGACGGGCGAGCCGTCGGCGCCTTCGATGCGAAGCGGCAGGGCCAGGAACCGGCAGCGGTCGGCGCCGATCTGGTCGAGGTTGGTCAGGTACTCGATGACGGTGATACCCGCGGGGAAGAACACGTGGTGCGTCGTGCACTCGGCGGGCGTCAGCTTGACGCCCGGCTCGAAGATCGACGTGCGCACGGTGTAGTCGGGCGGATAGTCGTAGCCGACGGCCTTCACGCCGCGGCTCACGAGCCAATCACACGCAGAGCGGCCCGTGTATGGTGCATCCCGCCAGAACTTCTCGCTCTCCACGCTGACCTTGCGCGGCCAGTCGGTGCGCAGCAGCGCGATATCGCCGCGACGCACGTGACCGGCGTGCGCGTCCAGCTCGGCCGCCGTCACCTCGCCGTTGTCCCCGAGGTGCGTGAGGTCCACCACCGCGGCCTCCCCGATCCACTGGTCGACCGGCATGGAGGCGATGTCGCGGTCGCCGGGCAGGAAGTGGACCGGCGCATCGACGTGCGTGTAGGCGTGGCAGGCGACGGTGAGCACCGTGGACTGGAAGACGTCCCCGGCGGCATGCGATCGGACCAGCTTGGGCTCGACCTTCCAGCGGAAGTGCGGGCGGATGGGAAAGGACAGGTCGACGATGCGCATGGCCCCTTCTTATATACAACGATTCGTCGCTACGCCACCACGGCCGGCCGCTCGAGCTTCGCTGAATCGACACAGCGCCCGATGTAACCGAGGATGAGTGCAAAGCTCAGCGGCAGGTCGTGAATCCAGACGTCGGCGACGGCAAAGGCCGCGAACGTCGTCACTGACACGGCGATCCAGAGCGCGCCCGCGAGCAGCACGGAGCGTGCGCCGGGCACGTGCACGGCAACGACAGAGCCGACCAGAGCGAAGACAACGGCCAGGACCACCGAGACGGCCAGCGAGACCTCGCGGAGCCAGTTGCCCGTCATCAACGTTTCCAGCTCGTTCGCGAGAATCTCGACGCCCGGCATCTCACCGTTCCGGGCAAACGGCGTTGCAAACCGGTCATGGAGGAGCGGACTGGTCACGCCGACCATGACGATTCTGTCGTTCCAGTAGGATGCCGGGATCTCGCCGCGCAGCACGCGGTAGTACGAGATCCACGGAAACGTTTTCGGTCCCCCGCGGTAATTGATCAAGACGTCGTTCGTGCGCGGTAACGGTGCGCCGCGCAGGCCGAGCTTCGCGAGGTAGCCGTGCGCGGCCACGATCAAGGTCGGCATCTCTCCAAAGGGCAGTGTGAGCCTGACCGGCATTCGATGAATCTGCCCATCGCTTTCGATGGGCGCGTTGACGAGACCGACAGCGGCGGCACCACGCCGAAGCTCCGGGATCGGCACATTGAGTGCATCGCGCCGGTAGAAGGGCTGAATATCGATCCCGTACACGCCAGCAAGGAGAACATTGCCAGCAGACGCCACGGCCTCCGCAAGCTGGGCGTCATCGGCAGGACCGCGCAGTGACGGCTCATCGAAGTTCAGATCGAGCACGATGGCGCGCGGCTTGCCGGGGATGATCGCACGGATCAGATCGGCATGGCGACCACGAGCGAACGGCCATTGCTCGTTCAACTCGCTGAGTGTCGATTGATCGACGCTCACGATGACGATCGGCAGCGTCGGTGCCCGTGCGCCACGCAGCTCGAAGAGCCTGCTGAGCGACCAGTACTCGAACTGCTCAAACCAACCAGCTGCGGCGAACGCCGCAGTGAGCAGCCCGGCCAGCAGTGCGACGCGATGGGCGCGGGCGAACTCGACGATCAGGGTCACACGCCGATTCCGGCCAGAAAGGTGTCGACCACTGCCTGCACCTCCGTGCGGTGCGAGCGGTTGGGAAAGTGGCCACCGCCCTCGACGACGTGCAGGCGCGCGCCGGGGATCGTCTCGGCGACCCGCCGCGACATCGCCACCGTCGGAAAGTGGTCCGCCGAGCCGGCGATCACGAGCACGGGACACCGGATGCGCGCGCAGTCGGCGAGCCATTCCGTGCGCGAGTAGGTCTCGTCGAGCAGCGCCAGCAGCGAGGCCACGGAGTGCAGGCGCAGCGTGCCCAGCACCTCCACGTAGCGGTCCGGGCGCGCCTTCAACCGCGCCAGCGCCTCGCCGCCCACGCGCAGCCGCACGTTGGCGTCGTAGTACTCCTCGAACCGCCCGGCCTCGACTAGTGGCCGGTGCTGTTTCCACCACGCGATGTCTTCCGGCGCCGGCGCGTACGGCGGCCCGCTGATGGAGACGACGGCACGCACGCGCTGCGGGGCGTGGACGGCGAGCCAGAGCGACAGCGCGGCGCCCATCGAGGCGCCGCCGAACACGGCGCGCTCGACGCCGAGCGCGTCGAGCCAGAGCCGCACGTCCTCGGCCTTCTTCGGATACGTGTAGTCCTCGACGCGCTCGAAGCGCTCGGAGAGCCCGTGGCCACGCGTATCCGGGAAGAGCGCGCGGATCCGCGCGGCGAACGGCTCGAGGTCGGCGACCATGGACGACGAGTCCTCGATCGAGCCGCCGTGGATCCAGACCACCGGCGGCTTCGCGGGATCGCCCGCCTCGCGCCAGTGCAGCCGCACGCCGTTGGGGAGCGTCAGTTCAGGCACGGCCGCCAGCGTATCGGATTCGCGGCATTGACAGGGTGGTCACGCGGTCGAATAGTAGAGGCGCATGACCCCGAAGAGCGCGTTCACCTATCGGGATTACGAAGCGCTGCCCAACGACGGGCGGCGCTACGAGATCCACGATGGCGAGCTCTGCGTGACCCCGGCTCCGTCGCTCGAGCACCAGATCATCAGTGCCCGCTTGTCCTTTCAGCTCATGAAATGGCTCGAGACGCGTCCCGGTGGGCTGCTGCTCTATGCCCCGCTCGACGTGATCCTCGCCGACCGGCCGGACGAGACGTCGATCGTCCAGCCCGACATCCTCTATATCGCGTCCGATCGGATGGCCCTCACCAGCCCGCGTGGGATGGAGGGCGGGCCGACGCTCGCCGTCGAGATCCTCTCGCCGTCTACGCGCAGGATCGATCGCGTGACGAAAACGCGGCTGTATGCTCGTTATGGCGTTCCGTTTCTCTGGCTGGTGGACCCCGACGGGCGGACCATCGAAGCGTTCGCCCTCGAGGGCACTCGTTATGCGCTCGCCGTCGCCGCCGCTGGGCCCGAGCCCGTCGATCTCCCGCCCTTCACCGGCCTCGGCCTCGTCCCCGACGCGCTCTGGCCCTGACGCCGGCGCCTACGCCGCGCGGCGCTCGAGCCGCCGCGCGAAGACGGACATCGAGTAGGTGCAGAGCCAGTAGACGATTGCGATGAAGATGTAAATCTGGAACGGCTTGATCTCGCGGTTGTTGACGATCTGCGCGGCCTTGGTGAGATCCACGTAGCCGATGATCGAGGCCAACGAGGTGTCCTTGAAGAGCACGATCATCTGCGTGACGAGCGAGGGCACCATGTTCTTGAGCGCCTGGGGCAGCACGACGTAGGCCATCGTCTTCGTCCCCGTCATGCCGAGCGCGGTGGCCGCCTCCACCTGGCCGCGCGGCACGGACTGCACGCCGGCGCGCACGATCTCGCCGAAGTAGGCGGCCTCGAAGATCACGAAGGCGGTGAGCGCCACGCCGTACTCGGGGATGGGCAGCCGGAGCAGCTGCGGGATGATGAACCAGATCCAGAAGATGACCATGACCAGCGGCACGCCGCGGAAGAACTCGACGTACATCGTGGCCGGCATGCGGATCCACGGCGCCTGCGCCAGCCGAGCCAGACCCACGAAGATGCCGAGCACGAAGCCGAACAGGATGGCCGGGATGGCCAGCCGCAGAGTGCCGCCGATGAACGGACCGATGCCGATCAGCCCCTGGAGGATCAGGAACTTGAAGTTACTGGTGATGACCGAGACGTCCATGCGTCGACCTGGGCTAGGCCGCCGGCCCCACGCGCGCGATCAGCCCGGGGATTGCGTAGCGGCGCTCGACCTTCGCCATGATCGTGGCGATCGACAGGCAGAGCACGAGGTAGATCAGCGTGCCCGCCGTGAGCGCCTCGATGGCCCTCGCGGTGTACGTCTCGATCTGGCGCGTCTGGAACGTCAGCTCGGCCACGCTGATGGTGAGCGCCACCGACGAGTTCTTGAGCAGGTTGAGCGACTCGTTGGTCGCCGGCGGCACGATCAGGCGCAGGGCGACGGGCAGGATGATCAGCCGGTACGACTGGAAGGTCGTCAGCCCCATGGCCACCGACGCCTCGAACTGGGTGCGCGGGATCGACTGGATGCCGGAGCGAATGACTTCAGAGATGCGCGCGCCGTGATAGACGCCGAGCGCGAGCATGCCCGCCCAGAACTCCGCGCCGTGGTTGAAGAGCCAGTCCTGGATGCCGCGCGGCAGCAGCGGCGGCACGCCGAAATACCAGAAGAACATCCAGACGAGCAGCGGGACGTTCCGGAAGAACTCGACGTACGAGGTGGCGGCCCAGCGCAGAGGCGTGAATCGCACCGTGCGCAGCGCGCCCGCCAGGATCCCGAGAGCGACGGCGAGGACCCAGGCGAGCGCGGACAGCTCCAGCGTCGTGAGCAGGCCCTGGAGCAGCCAGCGTCCCGACTCGCCGGTCCAGAGCACGCTCCACTTGAAGGTGTAGTTCACTTACCGATTTGCTTCAGCAAATACGCCTTCACCTGTGGGGTCATGGGGTACGGCAGCTCGCCCTTGGGGCCGAACCACTTGTCGTAGATCTCGAAGTACTTGCCCGACTCGAAGCCGTTCTTGAACCCGGCGTCCACGGCGGCCTTGAACTTCGTGTCGCCCTTGCGCATGGCCATGCCGTACGGCTCTTCGGAATAGAAGTCGCCGACGACCTCCCAGTCGTTCGGGTTCGGTGCCTTCGCCTTCAGTCCGTAGAGCTGGATGCCGTCGTTCGTGTACGCGTCGACCTGACCCTGGACCAGAGCCTGGAAGGCGGCCGGTTGGTCGGGGAACTCGCGCAGCTGCGCCTGCGGGTACTTTTCGCGCAGGATCTTGGCGTTGGTTGCGCCCTGCTGGGCCGCGATGCGCTTGCCGGCGATGTCGTTGATCCCCTTGATGGGGCTGCCCTTCTTCACGAGGAACTGGGCGCCCGTGTAGAAGAACGTGAGGCTGAAGTCCACCGACTCGCGGCGCTGTGGCGTGTCGGTCATCGTCCCGGCGATGAGGTCGACCGAGTTGTTCGTCAGCAACGGGATGCGTGTGGGCGGCGTCGATTCCTTCTTCTCGATCTTGATCGACCGGCCCACGGCCTTCTCGACCGACGGCTTCACCAGCATCTCGACGAGGTCGATGGAGAAACCGACCCACTCGTTGTTCTTGTTGATGTAGGCGAAGGGCGGCGAGCCGGTGCGCGTGCCGATGGTTAGCACGCCGCTGGATTTGATCTTCTCCAGCGTGTCCGGCTGGGCGAGCGCCGGCGCCGCCGATGAGAGGGCAAGAGCCAGCGCGAGCAACACGGCGAACGTCGCTTCCATGTGACCTCCGTCAATGGGTGAGGATCTTGGACAGGAACTGCTTGCCGCGGTCCGACTTCGGCGCGGCGAAGAAATCCTGAGGCGTGCCCTCCTCGACCACCTGCCCCTCGTCCATGAAGACGACGCGGTGGGCGACGCGGCGGGCGAACCCCATCTCGTGCGTGACGCACATCATCGTCATGCCCTCGCGGGCGAGCGCGGTCATGACGTCGAGCACCTCGTTGATCATCTCCGGGTCGAGCGCGGAGGTCGGCTCGTCGAACAGCATGATCTTCGGCTGCATGGCGAGCGCGCGGGCGATGGCCACGCGCTGCTGCTGGCCGCCCGAGAGGTTGGCGGGATAGGCGTCCGCTTTCTCGCGCAGCCCGACCCGCTCGAGCAGCGCGCGCGCCGTCTTCTCGGCCTCGGCGCGCGCGAGCTTCCGCACCTTCATCGGCGCCAGCATGATGTTCTGCAGCGCCGTCATGTGCGGGAACAGGTTGAACGACTGGAACACCATGCCCACCCGCGTGCGCAGCGCCGGCAGGTTCACGCCGCGCTTCGTGATCGAGTCGCCCAGCACGACGACGTCGCCGGCCTGAACGCGCTCGAGCCCGTTGACGCACCGGATGAGGGTGGACTTGCCCGAGCCCGACGGCCCGCACACGACCACTACGTCGCCGGCGGCGATGGCGAGGTTGATGTCGCGCAGCACGTGCAGCTTGCCGAACCATTTGTCGGCGTCCCTGAAGACGATCGCCGGCTCGCCGGCCGTCATCCGTTCCCTGCCGGGGGCTTGGCCCGTCGCTCGCGCAGCAGCAGCATGCTGAGCGCGGCGCGATCGTGCAGCGCCGCCGCCAGGCGATCGACCGAGCTGTCCACGGCCTTCGCGAACGCGTCGGCGCCGCCGAAGCGCTCGAGCGTCTCCGGCGGGATGAACTTCACGAGCAGGCTCGAGGTTCCGGGCGGCATGCCCGCGAAGTGGACGGTGAGAATCCCGTAGTCCTCGAGCAGCAGCATCGCGAGCGCGGCCGTCGCCTCGATCGGCACGATCGGCGGCGTCGTGAGCCCCGCGCGCTCCATCGCCAGCGCCAGCAGATCGTCGGCGCGCAGCTGCGCGGTCACCGGCGTCACGTGCAGGCGCGCGCCGAAGACGACGCTCAGCGCCTCGCCGACCTTGCGCGTCGTCTCCACCAGCGTCCGCACGCGCTCGGGACGATAGCCCGAGAGCGAGCGCGCGACGGCCGGATAGAGCATCGGGCGCGCCTCCAGGCCGAACTCGAACGCGCGCGCGCGGATGGCGGCCACCAGCGCGGCGTCGCCGGCGAGCAGGCCGAGGCGCGGGCCGACGGTGCCGTACTTGTCGAGCCCGGTGGCGCCGAGGTCGGCGCCCAGCTCGAGCGTTTTCGGCTGGCCGAAGACGGCCGGGCCCACCCTCGCACCGCCGGCGTCGTCCACGTAGACGCGCACGCCGCGGGCGTGCGCCAGCCGCACTGCCTCGCTCGCGATCTCGAGCGGCAGCAGATCGTAGGTCACGGCCAGGCGCGTCAGCACGACGAGCGACACGCGCGGCTCGCGGTCCAGGGCCGCCTCGAGGCCCGCGAGGTCGCCGGTCTCGACGAAGCGCGCGCCGCACTGCCGCGCAGAGCGGATTGCCGTCGGGTGCGTGTAGCTCGGCGACAGCCCGAGGACGGCGTCCCCGGGCGACACCAGCGCCAGGTGCGTGGCGAACGTCGCCGCCGTCAGCCGGTTGAAGAGCATGACGTCGTGGCGCTCCGCGTCGCCGCCCAAGTGCTCCAGTGCCAGCGCGCGCACGCGCGCGCCCGCGAGCGCCGGCGCCACCTCGTCATCGGCCACCGCCAGCTCCGACGCCTCCATCGGCAGGGCGCGCTCGAGGCCGGAGAAGTTGAAGATCGCCTCCGGCCCGCGCGCGGCGATGCGGCGCTCGATCACGCGGCGGGCGCGCTCGAGCTTGACGAAGTCGTCCTCCGTCGAGCGGATGATCGCGCCCCGCGCGTAGGGCAGCCCGGCCGCGAACTCGTTGCCGAAGCGATCTGTCGTCACGCGGCTCTCCTCACGCCATCACGATCAGGACGTCGCCCGCGTTCACCGTCTGCCCGGCCTCCACACGCACCTCGGCCACCGTCCCCGGGCCCGTCGCCTTGAACTCGTTCTCCATCTTCATGGCCTCGATCACGACCAGCGTGTCGCCGGCCCGGACGGCGTCCCCGACTCCCACCGCGACGCGGCTGATCTTACCCGGAAGCGCGGCGGTGAGCGTCCGGCTTCGCGGCCCGCCCGCCGCCCCGCCGCGCGTGCGGATGATGTGGCGCGTCTGCTCCTCGACCGTGATCTCGTACCACTCCCCGCCCACCTCGACCACGCAGGCGCCGTCGCGATCGGTGACGTCGGCGACGTACGACACCCCGTCGATCAAGAGGGAATAGATGCCCTGCGCGGCGAGGCGCGCGTCCACCTCCCAGACGTCGTCCCCGACGGCCACGCGGTAGCGGCCGTCGGTGCCCGTGACGTCCACCACCCGGCTCTCGTCGTTGACGGTCGCGACGTACTTCACGGGCGGCTCCATCCGCGGATGCCGGCCGCGCGCCACGCCGACGGCGCGGTGTCCGCCGGCGGGGCGGCGGCCTCGTGCCGGCCGCGCTCGTACTCCGCGAGCACGGCGGCGATCAGCGCGATCGGCAGCACGCGCGACTCGTTGGCGCGCAGGGCCGGCAGCACGCGCTCGAGAAAGCCCGTCGAGAGCCGGCCCGCGCGGAAATCGGGATGGGCGACGACGCGCGCCAGCACCGGGATCGTGGTCCGCACGCCGACGACGCGGTACTCGGCCAGCGCGCGCGCCATCCGGTCGCACGCCGCCTCGCGGTCGGCGCCCCACACGATGAGCTTGCTGATGAGCGTGTCGTACCAGCGTGGCACCGTGTAGCCCTCGTAGGCGCCGGAGTCGTCGCGCACCCACGGTCCGCTGGGCGCGCGCAGGCCCGTGAGCGTCCCCGGCGAGGGCAGCCAGCCCGCGAAGGGGTCCTCGGCATTGATGCGGCACTCGATGGCCCAGCCGCGCCACGTGACGTCGGACTGCGTGAGGGCGAGCTTCGCGCCGGCGGCGATGCGGAGCTGCTCGTGCACGAGATCCACACCCGTCACCATCTCGGTCACCGGGTGCTCGACCTGAAGGCGCGTGTTCATCTCGAGGAAATAGAAGTTGCGCTCGGCGTCCACGAGGAACTCGACGGTGCCCGCGTTGACGTAGCCGGCGGCGCGCGCGAGCCGGCAGGCCGCCTCGCCCATGCGCGCGCGCAGGCTCGCGTCCACGAGCGGCGACGGGCACTCCTCGATCAGCTTCTGGTGACGCCGCTGGATGGAGCACTCGCGCTCGCCGAGGTGGATGACGTTGTCGTGGGCGTCGGCGAGGATCTGGATCTCGACGTGCCGCGGCTCGGCGACGGCGCGCTCGAGGTAGACGGCCGCGTCGCCGAAGGCGGCGCCCGCCTCGGCGCGCGCCGCGCGCAGCGCCTCCGTGAGGTCGTCCTCGCGGCTCACGAGCCGCATGCCCTTGCCGCCGCCGCCCATGGCGGCCTTGAGCATCACCGGATAGCCGATCTCGCGCGCGACCCGGGCGGCCTCGACGTCGCTCGCCACGGCCTCGAGGGCGCCGGGCACCATCGGCACACCCAGCTCACGCGCAAGCTGGCGGGCCGCCGTCTTACTGCCCATCCGGCGCATCGCCGCCGCCGGCGGGCCGACGAAGGTCAGCCCGGCGGCCGCGCACGCCTCCGCGAACGACGGGTTCTCGGAGAGGAACCCGTACCCCGGGTGCACGGCGTCGGCGCCCGCGCGCCGCGCCGTCTGCACGAGGCGGTCGACCACGAGGTAGCTCTCGGTGGCGGGGGCGGGACCGATCGGGTACGCCTCGTCGGCCATCTGCACGTGCAGCGCCTCGCGGTCGGCCTCCGAGAAGACGGCGACGGTCGCGATGCCCAGCTCGCGGCACGCGCGCAGCACGCGGACGGCGATCTCGCCGCGGTTGGCGACGAGCAGCTTCTTGATCTTCACGCGGGCCGTCTCCTCACAGGCCGTCCATGATACCGCGTCACTCGCCGAGGGCCTTCACCGCGGCCTCGACGCGCACGTTACCCCGGCCTCAGCCGGAAGCGCTGGACCTTGCCCGTGGCCGTCTTCGGCAGGTCGTCGGCGAAGGCGAGCGTCGCCGGCGTGCGATGGCCGCCCGCGCGCCGCCGTACGAACTCCGTCAGCGTCGCGGCGAGATCGGGGGACGCGCTCCAGCCGTCCTTGAGCACGACCACCGCGTGGGGCCGCGTGAGCCCGGCGGCGTCCGGCGCGCCGATAACCCCTGCCTCCAGCACGCCGGGGTGCTCGACGAGGGCCGCCTCGATCTCCGCCGGCGAGACCCACAGGCCGGCGACCTTGAGCATGTCGTCGGAGCGCCCGGCGAACGTGAAGAAGCCGTCGGTATCGCGCGCGAACATGTCGCCCGTGCTGAGCCAGTGCCCTTGCATGGTCGCGCGCGTGCGGTCGAGCCGGTTCCAGTAATAGGGCGACGTCGTCGGCCCCTTGATCAGCAAGTGGCCGACGACGCCGTCCGCGACCGGCACGCCCTCGTCGTCGACCAGCCGCGCCCCGAAGCCCGGCACGAGGCGGCCGGAGGCGCCGCGGCGCGCCGCGCCCGGCGTGTTGGCGATGAAGTCGTGCAGCGCCTCCGTCGAGCCGACGACCTCCACCAGCTCGAGGCCGAAGCGCTCGGCCCACGCGTCGAAGATGGCCGGCGGCAGCGCCTCGCCCGACGACACGCAGAAGCGCAGCGACGAGAGGTCCCAGCGGCGCTCGGCGTCATCGATCGCGAGCATGCGCGCGTAGAGCGTCGGCACCGTGAAGAACACCGTCGGCCGCTCCGTCGCGATCACCTCGAAGGCGCGCTCGGCGTCGATCCGCTCGGGCACCAGCACGGAGGCGCCGCCCACGCGCGCCGGGAAGTACAGGCTGTTGCCCAGCCCGAACGCGAAGAACATCTTCGAGGCGGAGAACACGAGGTCGTCGGCCTCGAGGCCGAACACGCCCACGCCGACGAGGTCGGCGGCGGCCAGGAAGTGCGCGTGCGAGTGCACGGCGGCCTTGGGCTTGCCGGTGGAGCCCGACGTGTACCCCCAGTAACAGGTGTCGTCGGCGAACGTGAGCGCGGGCTCACACGTGGGCTTGGCGGCGGCGAGGAGCTCGTCGAAGTCGTGGGTGCCGGGCAGGCCCTGGCCGCCGACGACCACCACCGCGCGCAGCGACGGGCAGCGATGGCGCACGGCGAGCAGTCGTCCGGCCACCGGCGCCTCGACGACCGCGACACGCGCGCGGCTGTCGGTGAGGAGGACCTCGTACTCCTGGGGCGTCATCAGCGTGTTGACGGGCACGGCGACGGCGCCGAGCTTGACCGCGCCCCAGAACGCCGCCGCGAAC
>QHRU01000138.1 GCA_003220225.1 Candidatus Rokuibacteriota bacterium | reverse complement strand
ACCTCGGCGGCGCCGACCGCCATCTCCCAGAAGGGCGTGCTGCCGCCGAGCGGCGCGGCGGTGCGCCCGGGCGCCACGACGCCACGGCCGATCAGCTCGCCGCCGCTCATCCCGAAGCGGAGCGCGAGCACCTCCGGATACGGGAGGCGCTGGTCGCCGGCCACCACAGCGCCGTCCTCTAGAACGAGATCGCGCGCGGCGGCGCCGAAGCGCCCGGCGGCGACGCGGAAGAGCTGCTCGCGCACGTCCTCGGCCGCCTCCATGACCGCGCGGCCGGTCATGACCGTCGAGCGGCTCGAGCTCGTCGTCTGATCGTAGGGCGTGATGGCGGTGTCCGGCGTGGCCACCGTGACGCGCGCGACGGGCACGGCCAGGACCTCGGCGGCGACCTGCGCCAGCATCGTGCGCGCGCCCTGTCCCATCTCGACCGTGCTCGCGAGCACGGTGACGCTGCCGTCGGCGTGCAGGCGGACGATCGCCTCCGAGACGCTGGGCGCGACCGAGGCCTTGAGCATCGCGGCGACGCCGCGGGCGCTGCCGGCGTCGCGCTGCGTCGTCCACCGGATTGCCGTGGCGGCGCGGCCGAGGCTCTCCTCGAGCTTGCCGTCGATGGGCGTGTCGCCCGGCGCGAACTCCTCGCCGTGGGCGAGGAGGTTCTGCCGGCGCAGATCGACGGGATCGCGTCCCAGTCGGTCGGCGGCGACGTCCATCAACGACTCGAGCGCCCACGCGAGCTGCGGCACGCCGAAGCCGCGGAAGGCGCCGCCGGGCGTGGTGTTCGTGTAGACGGCGCGGGCGTCGAGGGCCACGTGCGCAACACGGTAGGGACCGGTGGCCGTGTAGGTGGCCTTCTGGACCACCCGCGGTCCGATGTCGGCGTACGCGCCGACGTCGAAGTCGGCGCGACAGTCCACCGCCACGAGCGTGCCGTCCTGCGCGAAGCCCGCGCGGACGGTGACCCGCGAGCTGCAGCGTCGCACCGTCTGGAAGGCCTCGGCGGCGGACGCCGCGAGGCGGACGGGGCGGCCCGCCGCGCGCGCGAGCGCGGCGGCCAGGGGCTCCAGCTTCGCGTAGGTCTTGCTGCCGAAGCCGCCGCCGAGATGCGGGACGACGATCCGGATCCGCGCGAGCGGCACCGCGAACATCTTGGCCAGCTCGACGCGCACCGAGTACGGGTTCTGCGTCGACGCCCACACCGTCAGCGCGCCCGTCTCGTCCCAGGCGGCGAGCGCGGCGTTCGGCTCCATCGCGTAGTGCTGCACGCGCGGGAAGCGGAACGTGTCCTCGAGGACGAGGTGCGCCGCGGCGAGCGCGGTCTCCGCGTGGCCGCGCGCGTAGCCGAAGCGGTGGCAGACGTTGGTGCCGGGCTCGGGGCGCAGCGTCGCCAGGTCGGCGAAGTGGCCGGCCAGCGGCTGACCCGTGTGCACGAGGGCCGCGCCGGGCGCCAGCGCCTCCTCGAGCGTGATCACAGCCGGCAGCGGCGTGTAGTCGACGTCGATCAGCTCCAGCGCCTCGGCCGCCGTCGTTTCGTCGACGGCGACGGCCGCCGCGACCGGGTCGCCCTCGTAGCGCGCGACGTCGATCGCCAGCAGCGGCCGGTCGCGGAACGCGGGCCCGTAGTACGGTTCGCACTGCCCCGCGAGATCCCCGCCGGTGAGCACCGCGAGGACGCCGGGATGCGCGCGGGCGCGGGAGGCGTCCACCCGCCCGAGTCGCGCGTGCGCGTAGGGTGAGCGCAACACCTTCGCGTGGGCCATGCCGGGCATGGCGAGATCGGTGACGTAGCGCGCGCGGCCGGTGACCTTCTCGCCGCCGTCGATGCGCGGCACCGAATGGCCGACGACGCGGAGCGGCGGTGCGCCGACCGGCTCGGCGTCGCGCCTCGTCTCGGGCGCCCGCGCGCCCGCCGGCGCGCGCGCGGCGGCGCCGATCGCCTCGACGATCTTGCGGTAGCCCGTGCAGCGGCAGAGGCTGCCGCAAAGATCGTGCACGATGTCGTCACGCGTCGGCGCCGGGTGCTCCTCGAGCAGCGCCCTGGTCGTGAGCAGCATCCCGGACGTGCAGAAGCCGCACTGCACGGCGCCGCAGTCGAGGAACGCCTGCTGGATCGGGTGGAGCCGTCCGTCCTCGGCCAGGCCCTCGACCGTCGTCACGGCGCGACCATCGGCCTCGACGGCGAGGTAGGTGCAGGCGCTCACCGCCAGCCCGTCCACGAGCACGGTGCACGCGCCGCACACCTGGGCGTCGCACGAGCGCTTGGCGCCCTTGAGGTCGAGCCCGTCACGGAGCACGTCGAGCAGCAGCGCGTGCACGGGCACGTCGACCTCGTGAGCGCGGCCGTTGACGACGAGCCGGACGTTCATGCGACGACCGCGTACTGGTAGCGGGCCACCGGTTCCACGCCGCGCGCCCGCGCGGCGGCCGCGCGCAGCGCCCGCCGCGTGAAGACGGCGACCATCTCGCGCTTGTAGTCGGCGGACCCGTAGAGATCGTCCGCGGGATCGACGCTGGCCGCGGCCCGCGCGCCCACCTCGGCGACGCTGTCCTCGAGGTCGGCGACCGGGCAGCCGCGCAGCCTCGCCTCGGCCGCCGGCACGCGCGCGGGCCGCGGGTCGACGCAGCCGATGGCGAGCCGCGCTTCCGCGACGCTCGCGGCGCCGTTGGCGGCGGGCTCGAGGCGCAGCGCGACCGCGACGCCGAGGGTCGGGCGCTCGTGGACGCCGAACTTCACGTAGGCGGCCGCCGTCCGCTCCGGCCACGGCGTGAGCGTGACCGAGGTCAGCAGCTCGTCGGCGGCGCGCGCCGTCTCCCACGGCCCGCGCACGAAGTCGTCGAGCGACAGCTCGCGCCGCCCGCGTGGCGAGGCGAGCTGCACGCGCGCGTCGAGTGCGAGGAACAGCGTGGCGAGGTCGCTGTGCGGATCGGCGAAGGCGAGGTTGCCGCCGACGGTGCCGACGTTGCGCACGCGGATGTTGGCCACGTGGCGCGCGACCGAGGCCAGCACCGGGCAGCGCGCGCGCACGGCGGCCGAGCGCTCCACGGCCCGATGGGTGACGACGGCGCCGATCGTCACGTCCGCGCCGCCGTCCACGATGGCGTCGAGCCCCGGAATCCGCTTGACGTCGACCAGGTGGCGAGGCCGCAGCAGGCCTTCCTTCATCAGGAGGAGCAGCTCGGTGCCGCCGGCGTACGGGACCGCGTCCTCGCCGAGGCGGCTCAGCAGGCCGCAAGCCTCCTCCGCGCTCGCCGGCCGATGAAGCGCGAACGGACGCAGCATGCTCAGGCGCCGAGCGCCGCCGCCGGGCGCACGATCTCTTCGGCGATCATCTGGAGGCACTCGACGCGGGCGGCCACGCCGCGCGGCAGGCTGTAGATGGTGAGGCCGATGCCGTCCAGACCCAGCGTGTGCGCGCGGGCGATCGCTTCGACGCACTGGGCGGGCGTGCCGTTGATCGTCCAGTCGTCGAGGTTGGCCTCGAAGCCGAGCTGCAGCGGCACCATCGTCGGCTCCTGCATCTCCCAGCCGCGGTACATCGCGAACGTGCGCTCGAGATAGGCCTGCGCCGCCGCCCGCGCGGCCTCCTTGCTGGCGCCGACGATCAGGCTGCGTGAGGCGAGCGCGCGCCCCGGCGTGCCCGGTCCCTGCGTCGCGCGCGCCTCGCGATAGACGCCGGCGAGGCGCCCGACGTCGGCCCACGAGACCTGCGGCCCGAAGAACACCGCGTCGACGAGCCGCGCCGCCCGCCGCGTCGCCCCCGTGCTCTGGGCGCCCATCTCGAGCGGCGGATGCGGCCGCTGGCACGGTGTGAAGCCCATCCGCGCCCCCGTCAGCTTGCTGTACGTCCCTTCGAACGTGACGTCCTCGCCGCGCCAGAGCCGCTTCATCACGTCCAGCGACTCCTCGAGCCTGGGCACGCGGTCTTTCCGCGTGAGCCCGGCCGCCTCCAGCTCCTTTTCGCGGTAGCCGATGGCGACGCCGACGTCCAGGCGCCCGTGCGTGATGTGATCGAGCGTGGCCACGTTCTCCGCCGCGTCGACGGGATTCAGCAGCGGCAGCAGGAGCATCGACGTCTTCAGCCGCAGGCGGCCCGTCTCCGGCGCGAGCCGTGCCAGCAGGGGGATCGGCTGGGGCCACACGGTCGGATGCGAGACCCAGTGGTGCCCGATCGAGACCCACTCGAAGCCCATGCCGGCCGCCGCGTGGACGACCTCGATGGCCTCGTCGATGATGCTCGTCGGCGGGCGATCGGTCGGGCTCCAGAACGGGGTGAGGTGAAAGCCGATCTTCACTTGAGGCGGTAGGCTACTCCAGCGCGTCGAGCCAGTTCAAGGCGACGTCCCCCCATTCAGGGGTCTCAAATTCGCCGGGCCGGGGGTAGGCGGCCGCTCGGCCCCGTGCTGTTGTAGAGGGACATGATCAAGCACCCGGGAAAGACCGACGTCGTCGAGATCCGCGATCGCATCCTCGACAAGGGCGTCACGGTCCGCAGGGTCAGAGACCCGAACGACTCCGGCGCGCCCGCGGCGTCGGCGGTCGGCGCCGGGGAGCTCAGCAGCCCCAGCGAGCGCGCGGCGTTCCGAATCGTGCAGAAAGCCTTCGACGCGTGGAACGATCACGACGTCGAGGGCTGCACCGCCCTGCTGGACCAGGGCTACGTCGGCGAGATGCACCAGACGGCGTCGGCGCTCCGGGGCCCCGAGGATGCCCGTCTCGCCATGCAGAGCATTCGAGAGTCCCTCCCCGACCTTCGGTTGACGATCGAGAGCGCGCTGACCGTCGGCGATGACGTCCTCGTCAGCTGGCGAGCCATGCCGTCGGAGGTTGTCGGCTGCACGGTCACTCGGCTCCAGGGCCGGAAGATCGCCCATACCTGGACGTACGCGCCGAACAGGTTGCGGTCAAAGGCAACCGAACTGCGATGACGCATGGCCCGTCAGTTGGTCATCGTCGCGCGCGAGCATCCGGACCTCTACTCCTATCTGCGTGAGCGGTTCGCGGGCCGGGCGCAGGCCGAGGTGCTCCTCGACCGTCGGGTCGGACAACGGCGCGGCGAGCACGTCCCGGTGCCGTCGGACCGGCGGCGGCAGGACCGTCGAGCGCGGCCCGGCGTCGACACCATGCTCCGCTCGCGCTCGCACGTGATCGTCACGCTCCCCTAGCGCCTCAGCGCAGCGCCTCTTTCGCCCTCATGCACAGGTCGAAGAGCGTGTGGAGCGACTCCGCGTCCTGGGACAGATAGACGGTCGAGCGTCCGCCGCTGCCGTTGCCGCGCACGGGCTCGCGCGGCACGGTCTTCTCGGCGAACTCTCGACATTCCTCGACGGCGGCCGTGTCGACGCCGGGGCTCGGCGAGCGCGCCGATGTCGCGCACGCCGCCAGCGCCAGCGCGATCACCGGCACGGCGAGACGTCGCATCACTCCCCCCGCGGCGCCGGCGCGTTCTTGAACGGGTTGCGGTCGGGTGCCTCGCCGTGGGGCACCGCGGCCATGAGGTTGCGGATCAACACGTTGAGGGCGGGGTTGCGGTGGCGCGCCCACAGCCAGAGGCGCTCGGGCCGCGCGCCGAGGCCGGCCTTCGGCTCGAGCGCGGTGCGGCCGAACGACACGCGGCGGCAGCGCATCTCGATCGCGTCGCCGATCACCGAGTGCAGCAGCGCGAGGTAGACCGTGTTGCCGACGCCCGGCGTGCGCTCGAAGCCGATGTAGTAGGCGACCGCGGTGTCGCCGTCGCGCAGCACGCTGATGAAGCCCACGGGCTGGCTCTCGCGGCGCACGAGCGTCGCGCGGAAGTCGTCGCCGAGCGACTCGGCGAGCGTCGGAAAGAACGCCACGGGCAGGGTGACGGGCCGGACCGGCGCGTTCTCGACGACGTTGAGGTAGAGGGCGTGCGCGCGCTTGGCCTCCAGCCCGACGTCGGCGAGGCGGCCCAGCACGCAGCCGGCCGCGGCGAGATCCTTGCCGATCTTGCGCGCGGCGTTCCTGTACTTGCCGTTGAGGCTGCCGAGGTAGTCGTCGTACGACCGCCACTCCGGCTGGATCTCGAGCACCATGTTGGGATCCGACTCGACGGGTCGATAGCCGAAGCGCCGCAGCGCCTCGGCGCCGTCGCGCTCCGCGACGGACAGATCCTTCACGAGGGCGAAGTCGCTCTGGCCGGAGAGCCGCTCGGCGCGCCGCACGCGGTACATGGCCTCGGCGACGGCGGGCCAGATCGCGGCGGGATCCTCGTCGCGCGCGAAGGCCACGGCGTGAAATCCCCACGACAGGAGATTGCCGCAGACCAGCACGCGCTCGCGCACCGCCTCACCCGCGCGGCGCACGACCGGACTCAGCGTGCGGCTCAGCAGGGCGCGCGCCGAGCGGAGCCCGCCCCGGCCCGGGGCCGCCGCGAGCGGCTTCATCAGGCGCGTGCCGGCGACGGTCACGATCTGCATGACCACGCCGGCGACCGGCTGGCGCCCGCGAAAGATCAGCGCGTAGCGCGGCGCCAGGTTGTCGGGACACGCCCGCTCGAGCGCGCCGAGATAGCGACGCTGGAGGAACAGGCTCTGGCCGGCGCTGACGGCGTCCCAGGTGGCGGCGTCGAGGTAGTCGATCGAGTCGGCGAGGGCGAAGCCAAAGCCCGAGGGCCGGTGGCGCTCGCGATGGCGCGCGCGGGCGGCGGCCAGACGCGCGCGAAGGCTGCCCGGCGGGCGCGGCATGGCCCAATGGTATCCTGACCGGGCATGAGCCGCCGCATCCTCTACGAAGCGCCGCGCGTCGCCGCGGCGCCGGGCGAACGCGTGGTGACCAGCACCTGCGGCCACAACTGCGGTGGTCGCTGCGTGGTCAACGCCCACGTGCGCGACGAGCGCATCGTGAAGATCAGCACCGATCCGCGCAAGTGGACGCCCGAGATGCCGCCGCTGCACGCGTGCGTGCGCGGCTTCGGCCAGATGGAGCGCGTCAACCATCCCGACCGCCTGCGCCACCCGCTGCGCCGGAAGGGCCCGCGCGGCGCTGGCGAGTTCGAGCGCATCGCGTGGGACGAGGCGCTCGACGAGGTCGCGCGCCAGATGCGGCGCGTGCGCGACACGTACGGCCCGGCCGCGATCCTCGACTGCTCGCGCACGGGCAGCCTCTCGATGCTGCACAACGCGCGCGTCACCGCGCAGCGGCTGCTGCACCGCTTTGGCGGCTGCACGGAGCTGTGGTCGAACATCTCCGCCGAGGCCGAGGTCTTCGCGGTGCACATGACCTACGGCGCCAAGGCGGACTACAAGAGTGGCGGCCGGGAGCCGACCGACTACGTGAACTCGCGGCTCATCGTGATGTGGGGTTGGAGCCCGGGCGACGGCACCTTCGGCACCGGCACCCTGCAGTATCTGAGGCTCGCGAAGCGGCACGGCGCGCGCATCGTGTGCGTCGATCCGAGACTGACGCGCACCAGCCGCGAGCTGGCCGACGAGCACGTCTTCATCCGCCCCTCGACCGACGCCGCCGCCCTCATCGCGATGGCGTACGTGATCGTCACCGAGGGGCGGCACGACCAGGCGTTCCTCGACCGCCACGTGCTCGGCTTCGACGAGGCGCACTTGCCGCCCGGGGCGCCGGAAGGGGCGTCGTATCGCTCGTACCTGCTCGGGCTCGCCGACGGCGTGCGAAAGACGCCGGAGTGGGCGGCGGCGATCACGGGCATGCCCGCGGGAACGATCCGCCGTCTGGCCATCGAGTACGCGACGACGAAGCCGGCGGCGCTGCAGTGCGGCTACGCGCCCGGACGCACGATCAACGGCGAGCAGTTCCACCGCGCCGCCTACGCGCTGGCCGCCATCACCGGCAGCGTCGGCACACCCGGCGGCAACTCCGGCGTCAGCAACGGCGCCACCGGGCGCGGCGGCATCAAGAGCCTGCCGCCCGGCCCCAATCCGGCGGGCGCGCGCGTGGCGACGCCGCTGCTGGCCGACGTGCTCGAGCGCGGGCGCGCCGGTGGCTATCCCGCCGACATCAAGATGGTCTACTCGGTGGGCGGCGACCTGTTCAACCAGGCGCCCAACGTGCACAAGACGGCGGCCGCGGCCCAGCGCCTCGAGTTCATGGTGGTGCACGACCACTTCATGACGCCGACCGCGCGCTACGCCGACATCGTGCTGCCGGCCACGACCTTCTGGGAGCGCAACGACGTCCACACGCCGTGGGCGGGGGCGGGCCACTACGTGATCTTCATGAAGCAGGCCATCGCGCCCGTGGACGAGTGCCGGAACGACTTCGACATCTGCGCCGACATCGCGCGCCGCCTCGGGATCGAGGACTACAGCGACAAGAACGAAGAGGGCTGGCTGCGCGAGCTGACGCGCGACACCATCGACGACTTCGACACGTTCCGCGCGCAGGGGCTCGCGCGCCTGCCCGCGCCCGACGACGCCGTGGCCTTCGCCAGGGAGATCCGCGACCCCGAGCGCTACCCGTTCTCGACGCCGTCGGGGAAGATCGAGATCTACTCGATGGCCATCGCGGCGAACCCGGATCCCTACGGCCTGGGGCCGATCTCGCCGATCCCGACCTGGATCCCCGACGCGCACGACGCGCGGTACCCGCTGCGGCTCGTCACGCCGAAGTCGCGAGCGCGCACGCACTCGATCCACGACAACCAGCCGATCCTCATGCGGGCCGATCGCGACGACGTCTGGATCAATCCCGCCGACGCCGCCGCGCGCGGCCTCGTGGACGGCGAGGCGGTGCGCGTGTTCAACCAGCGCGGCGCCACCATGCTCCCCGCGTGCGTGACCGACCGCGTCGCTCCCGGCGTCGTCTCCATCAAGGAGGGCGCCTGGTTCACCCCCGATGCGCGCGGCGGGGACACGCACGGCTGCGCCAACGTGCTGACCGACGACCGCGCCTCGCCCGCCGCCGCCGCCACTTTCAACACCTGCTACGTCGAGATCGCGCGGGGCGGCTGAGGCTTAAAGACTCTCCCTGGGTTCCCGGAACTCCACGGACGTCACCGGGCTGCTCTCGCGCGCCTCGTACACGATGACGTCGGAACTGGACTATGCGCGCAAGCCGCTGGGGATCTACGTCGCGATGGTCGGCGCGCTGCTGCTCTACACGATCGTCGACCCCCTGCGCTATCGCGCCGTCGTCACCTGGGGCGCGTTGCTGCTGATCGGGCGCGGGGTGCAGCGGCTGCTCATCGCCGGCGAGCTCCACGACCTGTTCGCGATCCCGTTCGAGCGCAACCTCGTCCACGTCGTCTACCTGTGCGCGCTGGGGACCACGTTGCTCGTCCTGCGGCCGCCCCCTACGTCTCGTACTTGAAGGAGACGTTGACGCGCGCGCGGAAGGCCGTCACCTTGCCCTTGTCGATGGTGACGTCGAAGCGCGTGACCTCCGCGACGCGCAGGTCGCGGAGGCTCTTGGCGGCGGTGCTCACCGCGTTCTTGACGGCGTCCTCCCAGGACACCTTGCTCGTTCCGACCAGGTCGGTCACGCGATAGATGCTGTCGCCGGCCATGGGTGGCCTCCTCGTGGATGAGAGAAGCTGCGATCACATCACGGGATCGATCGGCGTGGGCAGCGGGCGCTGCGCCTCGATCACCTCGGCGGCGTCCAGGCACAGGTCCTCGCGGTAGCGCGCGCCGATGACCTGCACGCCGAGCGGCAGCCCGCCGGCGAGTCCGGTCGGCACCGACACCGCGGGGAAGCCGAGCAGGTTGACGGCGACGAGCAGCCGCTGGGCGCGCGAGACCTCGGCGTGGCGCTCGGCGCTGGTGGTGTCGAAGCCGACCTCGAACGGCGGCTCGGTGGACACGGGCCCCACGACGAGCGGATAACGCTCCATGAAGAGCGTCCAGTCGCGCACGTGCCTGGCGCGGAGCGCGAGCGCCCTGAGGTAGCCGTCGAGGTCGACGTCGGGCACGGCGGCCAGCGTGAAGTCGAGCGAGCGGTTGATGTCGGCGCCGCCGTACTGGCGGATGTAGGGCTGTGTGACGTGGCGCATCTCGTTGATGCAGAGCGTGGTCCACGTCGTGGCCACCGCCTCGACGTCGGGCGGCTCGACCTCCTCCACCGCGTACCCGGCGTTGGCGAGCGCGTTGCCCGCCGCGCGCACGGCGGCCGCGACGTCGGCGTGCACGCCCTGCTTGGCGGGATCGACCGTGAGGGCCACCCGGATGGGCCGCGCGACGGGCTCGCCGACGAGCGGTGCCGGCGCCCACCACGGGTCGCGCGGATCGCGCGCGCTCATGGCCACGAGCCCCAGCCGCACGTCCCGCACGCGGCGCGCGAGCGGCCCCTGCACGGACATCAGCTGCGTGCCGGGCGGACGCTCCTCGGCCGCCGTCTGGTTGTAGGCCGGCACGCGGCCGAGCGTCGGCCGGATGCCCGCGACGCCGCAGCAATAGGCGGGATAGCGGATCGAGCCGCCGAGGTCGTTGCCGTGGGCGAGCGGCGCGATGCCGACGGCGAGCGCGGCGGCGGCGCCGCCGCTGCTGCCGCCGGGGGTGCGCGCGCGATTCCACGGGTTGTAGGTGCGGCCGCGCAGCTCGTTGTCGGTGTGCCAGCGCAGACTGAACGCGGGCGTGTTGGTGCGGCCGACGATGACGGCGCCCGCGCGCCTCCAGTTCGCCACCGGCGGGCTGTCGCTCTTCGCGACGAGATCCTTGAAGGCAGGCACGCCGTTGGGCGTGGCCACGCCTTCCTGGTCGATGTTCTCCTTGATCGTCACCGGCACGCCGTGCAGGGGGCCGAGGGCGTCGCCGCGGCGCACGGCGGCGTCGGCGCGGTCGGCGGCGGCCAGGGCCTGGTCGGCGAGCAGCACGGTGACGGCGTTCAGGACGGGATTGACGGCGGCCAACCGCTCGAGCACCGCGCGCGTGGCCTCGTGGCTCGAGATGCGGCGCGTGCGGATGGCGGCGGCGAGATCGACGGCGTCCCAGCGCCACAGGTCGCGTTCCATGAAACCTCCTCGCGGTGCCCCGCGATCTTACACCCTCGGTGTGGTATGTTCCTCGGCACCCCGGGGAGGAGCCTATGAACCTTCGACGACTCGTCGCCGTCATCGCCGCAGTCGGCGCGCTGGCCCTCGTCGGCCCCGCGCAGGCCGAGACGACGCTGCGCGTGGTCATGCACTCGGACCTCAAGATCGTCGACCCCATCTGGACCACCGCCTACATCGTCCGCAGTCACGGCTACCTGAACTACGACACGCTGTTCTCGATGGACGCCAAGGGTGACATCAAGCCGCAGATGGTCGACAAGTACGAGGTCAGCAAGGATCAGCTGACGTACACGATGACGCTGCGCGACGGCCTGGCCTGGCATGACGGCAGGCCGGTCACCGCCGAGGACTGCGTGGCCTCCATCAAGCGGTGGGCGGCCAAGGACTCGATGGGCCAGAAGATGATGGGCTTCGTGAAGGAGCTGTCCGTCGTCAACGCGAAGACCTTCAAGATCGTGCTCAACGAGCCGACCGGTCTCGTGCTCGGCGCCCTCGGCAAGCCGTCCTCCAACGTGCCGTTCATGATGCCCAGGCGCGTGGCCGAGACCGATCCCAACACGCAGATCTCCGACACCACCGGCTCCGGCCCCTTCATCTTCAGGAAGGACGAGTGGAAGCCGGGCGACAAGGCCGTCTACGTGAAGAACCCCAACTACAAGCCGCGCGCGGAGGCGCCGTCGGGGCTGGCCGGCGGCAAGGTCGCCAAGGTCGATCGCGTGGAGTGGAAGCACATCCCCGACCACCAGACCGCGATCAATGCGCTGCTGGCCGGCGAGGTCGACATGCTGGAGTCACCGCCGCACGACCTCTACCCCGTGCTCAAAGCCGACGCCAACGTGTGGCTGTTCAGCCCCAACCCGCTCGGCAACCAGTACACGTTCCGGTTCAACGTGCTGCACAAGCCCTTCGACAATCCCAAGATCCGCCAGGCCGTCTTCCACGCCTTCAACCAGGAGGACTTCCTCAAGGGCGTGATCGGCGACCCCGCCTACTACAAGACCTGCAAGTCGTTCTTCCCGTGCGGCTCGCCGATGGCGTCGACGAAGGCGCTGGAGGGCCTGCTCGACTCGAACTTCGAGAAGTCCAAGGCGCTGCTGAAGGAGGCCGGCTACGACGGCACCCCGGTGCTCCTGATGCACTCGACCGACCTGGCCGTGCTGAACAACCTGGCCCCGGTCGCCAAGTCGCTGCTCGAGAAGGGCGGTTTCAAGGTCGACATGCACTCGATGGACTGGCAGACGCTGGTTGCCCGGCGCGCCAAGAAGGATCCGCCGACGGCCGGCGGCTGGAACGCGTTCCTCACCTCGTGGGTGGCCGCCGACATCCTGAACCCGGTGATGATGGGCTTCCTCAACGCCTCGTGCGACAAGGCCATGTTCGGCTGGCCGTGCGACAGGGACATCGAGGGGCTGCGCGACGCCTTCGCGCGTGAGACCAACCCCGCCAAGCAGAAGCATATCGCCGAGCAGGTCCAGGTGCGGGCGACCCAGTACCCGACCCACATCCCGCTCGGCCAGTGGTACGGGGCCTTCGCACTGCGCAAGAACGTGGAGGGCGTGCTGGAGGCGCCGGTCACCCTGTTCTGGAACATCACCAAGAAGTAGGAGCGGTCTGAGCGGCGGCGCGCGGGCGCCACCCCGCGCGCCGGCGGGCGCTCCATCCGGCATGCTGCCCTACATCGGCCGCCGCCTCCTCGCCACGCTTCCCGTCATGACCGTGGTGGCGGTCGTCGTCTTCATGCTGCTGCGGCTCACCACCGGCGATCCGGCCGCCATCATCGCGGGCGACAACGCCACCTCGCAGGACGTGGCCGCCATCCGGTCGAAGCTCGGGCTGGACCGTCCGATCGTGCAGCAGTTCGTGATCTGGGTCGGCAGCGTGCTCCGTGGCGATCTCGGCGAGTCGTTCTTCTTCAAGAAGCAGGTGAGCGAGCTGATCGCCGAGCGTGTGGAGCCGACGCTGGCGCTGGCGACGTGCACGCTCCTGCTGGCCGTCACGCTGGCGGTGCCCCTCGGCGTGCTCGCGGCCTGGCGGCGCGGCACCTGGATCGACCGCGGGGTCATGGGCCTGTCGGTGCTCGGCTTCTCCGTCCCGGTGTTCGTGATCGGTTACGTGCTCATCTACCTGGTGGCGATCCAGCTCGGCTGGCTGCCGGTGCAGGGCTACCAGCGGCTGGCCGACGGGTTCGCCGGCTTCATCCAGCGGCTGATCCTGCCGAGCATCGCGCTGGCCATCATCTACGTGGCGCTCATCGCCCGGATCACACGGACCAGCGTCCTGGAAGTGCTCAACGCCGACCATGTGCGCACGGCCCGCGCCAAAGGGCTCGGCGACCTCACCGTGCTCTTCCGCCACGTCCTGCGCAACGCGGCCGTGCCGATCGTGACCGTGATCGGGCTGGGCGTGGCGCTGCTGATCGGCGGCGTCGTGGTGACGGAGTCCGTCTTCTCGATCCCCGGGCTCGGCCGGCTCACCGTGGACGCGGTCCTGGCGCGCGACTATCCGACGGTCCAGGCGGTGATCCTGCTCTTCTCGGTCGTCTACGTGCTGATCAACCTCGTCGTCGACCTCTCCTACACCTTCCTCGACCCGCGGATCCGGTATTGAAGGCGGTCACGGCCGAGCCCATTGCCTCGCTCGTGCTGGAGCCGGTGGCCGAGCGTCCCGGCGCCGTTCGTCGGATGGCGCGCAACCGCAGCGTCGTCTTCGGCGGCGTCATCCTGGCCCTCGTGGTGCTGATGGCCGTGCTGGCGCCGGTGCTGGGCACGACGGATCCGGCCCGCGTGGAGCCGGTGCTCCGCAACCGGCGTCCGGGTGTGGTGACCAGCGTGCGGAACGCGGACGGCAGCCAGAGGGCCCGCACGCACTGGATGGGGACGGACAGCCTCGGCCGTGACGTCTACAGCCGCGTAATCTACGGGGCGCGCGTGTCGCTGCTGGTCGGCGTGTCGGTCGCGCTGATCAGCACCGCGATCGGCCTCGTCATCGGCATGTTTGCCGGCTACGTGCGCTGGCTGGACGAGATCGTGATGCGCGTGATGGACGGGCTCATGTCCATCCCGGCCATCCTGTTGGCCATCGGGCTGGTCTCGCTGTCGCGGGCCGGACTGCGCACCGTGATCGTGGCCATCGTCATCCCGGAAGTCCCGCGCGTGGTCCGTCTCGTGCGCTCGGTGGTCCTCAGCATTCGCGAGGAGCCGTACGTCGAGGCCGCGGTGGCGCTCGGCGCGCGGACGCCGGCGCTGCTGGCCCGGCACGTGCTGCCCAACACGCTGGCCCCGCTCACCGTGCAGGCGACCTTCATCTGCGCCTCGGCGATCCTGGTCGAGGCGATCCTCTCGTTCCTCGGCGTCGGCATCCCGCCCGAGACGCCGACGTGGGGCAACATCATGGCCGAGGGCCGCGCGCTGTTCCGCGTCTTCCCGCACAACATCCTCTTCCCCGGCCTCTTCCTGGCGGCCACCGTGCTCGCCGTCAACATGCTCGGCGACGGGCTGCGCGACCAGCTCGACCCGCGCGTGAGCAGACGCCTGTGAGCGCGCACGCGGCGGTGAGCCCCGCGCCCTCGCTCGCGGAGCGGTTCGCGTTCTGGTGGCTGCTGCTCGTCGTCGTGCAGCAGGCCCAGCGGGTCTTCCTGATCGGCGCCGCCGCGCTGCGCGACGTGCCGTCGCCCGCCGTGCTCGGGCTCACGCTCGTGACCGGGCTCCGCGCCGATCTCGTCACGGCGAGCTTCGGCATGCTCGCCGCGCTCGCCGTCGCGCTCGTCGTCGCCGCGCCGGTCACGCTGCGCGGGCGGTCGCGCGCGCGGGCCGCGCTCGTCCGGACGCTCGGCGTGGCGGCGGCGGTCCTCACCGTCGCCTACGTCGCCGTCCTCACCATCGACATGGGCTACTACCTCTACAGCGGCCAGCGCCTGGACGCTGTCTTCATGGAGTACGTCACCGACCTGCTCGGCCAGGGCCGCCACGGCGAGGTCGCCGGCAGCCAGGTCGGCGCGCAGACGGCCGCCGAGCTGAGCGAGGTCGGCACGTGGGCGGTGCGCGTGCTGAGCTACGCGGCGCTGATGACGGCGGCCATCGTCGGCTGGCGCCTCGTGTTCCGGCGCGGCCTCGCCGGAGCCCTCGCCGCGCGGCCGCGGGCGACCGCGCTCGCCCTGCCGCTTGCCGTCGCCGTCGGCGCGTGGGGGGTGCATCCCGGCGGGCCGGACTCGGTGCAGTCGGCGCCCATCGCCAGCTCGACGTACTACGCGCTGGCGCAGAGCCCCATCTGGATCGTCAAGATGGCGGTGGAGACCTCGGGCAAGCGCGCGGTCATCCCGCCCGCGGTCCAGGCCGCGATGCCGGAGGCGCGCGCGATCCCCCTCGCGCGCGAGATCCTGGCGCCGGGGGCGCGGTTCGTCTCGCCGCGCTACCCGCTCGTCCACGTCGAGGAGCCGCGGCTCTCGCCGCTCGCGCGGCGTCCCAACGTGCTCGTGCTGTTCCTCGAGGCGCTCG
Source organism: Candidatus Rokuibacteriota bacterium (assembly GCA_003220225.1). Taxonomy (GTDB): domain Bacteria; phylum Methylomirabilota; class Methylomirabilia; order Rokubacteriales; family CSP1-6; genus AR12. The sequence goes on along the minus strand of QHRU01000138.1, from coordinate 8,619 downwards.
ACCGGCGCTTCGTGGGCCGCACCATCGCGGGCCGGCGCGTCACGCCCTTCCTGGACGCCATCGTCGCCGACAGCGTCTCCTTCGAGCACTTCCACGCGAACGGCGCGCAGACGTTCCACGGGCTGTTCGCCTCGCTCTGCTCGTCGCTGCCGCGCCAGGGCACGGCCGCCACCAAGGCGCGCTACGCCAACGACTATCTCTGCCTGCCCACGCTGCTCACGCGCGGGGGCTACCGGACGCGGATGGTGATCGGGCAGAATCGCGACCGCAGCCACTCGCGGCTCGGCCTCTTCATGGCGCGCAACGGCCTCGAAGAGCTGATCGACGAGGCCGCGTTTCCGCGCAGCGCGCCGCGCATGGGGCTCGGCGTGGCCGACGGCGCCCTGCTCGACCGCGTCCGCACCGAGATCGACGCGCTGCGGGGCGGGGGGCGTCCGTATTTCCTGGCGGCGCTCACCACCGGCACGCACCACCCGTTCGCGGTGCCGACGACGCACCCCGACGTGGCCGCGCTGCGCGCGGAGCCCGATCGCTACGTGGCGGCGCTGCGCTACCTCGACCTCGAGCTGGAGCGGTTCTTCACGGGGTTGCGGCGCGACGGCGCGCTGCGCGACACCGTCGTGCTGCTGCTGGGCGATCACGGCCGGCACGAACGCGTCGGCCGCACGGACCTCGAGAACGAGGCCGGCCACTTCACGGTGCCGCTCGCCGTGTGGCTGGACCCCTCGCTGCGCGCGCCCTCGATCTATCGCCCGCGCGTGGTGTCGGGCGTGGCGAGCCAGCTCGACCTCACGCCGACGATCCTCGGCCTCGCCGGGCTCACGCCGCGGCTCTCGTCCTTCGCGGGCCGCGACGTGAGCTGCGCGCTCGCCGCCGACTGCCTGCCCGAGCGCGCCGTGTACCTGAGCGAGGTCTACGACAACGGCGCGGGCATCGCGGACGGCGAGGGGTTCTGGTTCTACGGCTTCGCCTCGCGCTCGCTCGAGCACGCGGATCTCGCGCTGCGAACGCCGCCGCGGCGCTGGCCGGCCGGCGATCCCGCCGCCGCCGCGCGCGTCGAGCGCATCCTGGCCCTCTACGTGACCGCGAACGCGCTCATCGAGCAGAACACACTCTGGTCCTGGCGGGAATTCGGCGAGCGGCTGTAGGTCGTCCGGTTATCGAGGGGCGGCACGGCTCCGCCGGGCCGCCTCCGAGCGTAATGGGGGTTAAGGGGGCCCTTCGAGGCCCCCTTACTTCCTCAGTTCGGCATTATCGCGGCGCGGGTCACGTGCCCCTTGTCCTGCTCGGCGAACGCGCGGTTGATCTCCTCCAGCGGGTACTTGTGCGAGACGACCTTGTGCCAGGGATATTTCGTCAGCGTTCTCAGCATGAGGTCGAGCGCGCCGCGCAGGTGCTCGGCCTCGTAGTGGGCGAGGCCGATGATGCGGCGGTTGCCGAAGATGATCCACGACGGATCGAACTCGGCCTTCCAGCCGACGTTGATGTTGCCGATCTCGAGATAGGTCCCTTCGGGCGCCGTCATGCGCAAGCCCTCGTCCACCACGCCGGGATGGCCGACTAGCTCGAGCACGACGTCGCCGCCCCAGTTGTCAGTCAGCTCCTTCACGCGCTTCACGCGCGCCTCGGGCGTCGTGAACTCGCGCAGGTCGACGAACGTGTCGGCGCCGAACTGCCGGGCCAGCTCCAGCCGCTCGTCGATGCCGTCGATCACGATCACGCGGCCGGCGCCCATCTCGCGTGCGACGGCACACGCGTACACGCCGAGCCCGCCCGCGCCCTGGACCACCACCGTCTGGCCCGCTTTCAGGCCGGCGATGTCGAGTCCGGCGTAGACCTGTGTGTAGGCGCAGTTCGCGCCGGCCGCCATCTCGTCCGTGATCTCGGGCGGCAGGAGGAACATCGCGTGATTCGGGCGGAGGTAGAAGTACTGGCCGAAGCCGCCCTGGAAGTGCGGCCACTGCTCGCACGACACGAGCCAGTTCGCCTGCCGCACGGGGCACGACTTGAAGTGGCGCGCCAGGCACGCCTTGCAGCGCCCGCACGGGAAGAAGTAGCGGTAGGCCACGCGATCGCCGACCTGGAGGCGGCGCCCGGCGGCGTCGGTGGTCACGCCCTCGCCGAGCTTGGCGATGGTGCCGACGTGCTCGTGGCCCGTGTTGAGCGGCAACGGGCGGCCCATCCGCGCGTAGTCCTGCTCGCCGCGCCAGTAGTGCAGATCGGAGCCGCACACGTTCGCCAGCGCGATCTTGATGAGCGCGGCGCCGGGCTCCGGCTCCGGCACCGGGTACTCGCGAATCTCGAAGGGCTTGCCCGTCCCGTGGAACACGGCCATCCGTCCCGTCTCGGCCATTCGTAGGACCTCCTCTGCTGGCCGGTATCCTATCGCAACCGACGGGCGCGTCTAGCCGGCGTCGAGGTCGTCGATGTTCTTGATGAGCTCGCGGACCTGCAGCGCTTGCGTGATGTCGTAGGCGAGATCGAGGTGCTTGCGCGCGGCGTCGAGGCGCTCGAGGGTGATGAGACGCTTTTCGACCAGCACCATGGTGAGCGCGTGCACCAGGGTGGCGAGGTTCTCGATCACGTCGGCATGCCGGCGACAGATGCGCGAGACGACCTCGGTGATGAACTGTTCTTGCTCGGGCGTGAACTCGTTCATGGGTGCCGGATGTGCGAACCACGTGCCACCGAGTTCAGGATCCCTGAGGCGGGCTCCCCGGAAGCCGGTATGCTTGTCCGATGGCCATGCTGTTCCCCGATGCGCCGGCCGACGTTCCGGAGGGTTTCGCCTATCACGCGGACGTCATGACGGAGGTGGAGGAACGCGCGCTGCTGGACGGCCTGAAGGCGCTCGCCTTCGGCGAGGTGCGCATGCGTGGCCAGGTGGCGCGTCGGCGGACGATCCACTTCGGCTGGACATACGGCTACGAGACCTGGCGCGTCGAGCCCGGGCCGCCGATCCCGGCGTTCCTGCTCGGCGCGCGGTCACGGGCAGCCCGGCTCGCCGGCGTCGATGCCGACACGATGGCGGAAGTGCTCGTCACGCACTACCCGCCCGGCGCCGGCATCGGCTGGCATCGCGACGCGCCGGCCTTCGGCGTCGTCGTCGGCGTCTCGCTGCTCGGCGCGTGCCGGTTTCGCTTCCAGCAGGGCCGCGGCGTGGCCCGACGGACGCGCGCGGTGACGCTGGCGCCGCGCTCGGCCTACGTGCTCGACGGCGCCGCGCGCTGGCAGTGGCAGCACGCGATCCCTCCGGGGCGCGAGGAGCGCTACTCGGTCACCTTCAGGACGCTCCGGGATGGCGGCGGCCCGGCGTGATTTAGGCACGCGCACGCGCCGCGAGGTTCGTACACTGACGGCGAGGGTCCGTCGAGGGCCCGGGGAGGGATCGTGGCGACAGGTCGAAAACCCAGACGTTCGGGAAGGGGCCGTGGGCGCGCGCGCCCGCAGGCCGAGCCGGAGGCGCCGCCGCCGGTCATCGAAGCGTCGTCGGTCTCGCAGGTCGAGGACGGCATCGAGCAGCCGCTCGAGGGACTGCCCCTGAGCATTCCGGAGCCCGCGCTGGCCGCGCGCGTGCCGGCGCCGGAGCCGGCGCGGCCGCTGCCGTCGGGCCGGCGGGCCATCTTCTTCGACGTGGAGAACACGAGCCGCGCCGAGCACATCTCGCGCGTCATCGCGCACCTCGCGCTGGACCGCGTCGGCCGGCGCACGGAGTTCTTCGCCGTCGGCAACTGGCGCGTGATCGGTCACGACACGGCGCGGCTGCTCGCGCGCCAGGGCGCGGCGCTGGTGCACAGCGCGCCGTCCGTCGGCGTGCGCGACTGGAGCGACCTCCGGATCGCGGTGGCCTCGGGCGTGTGGCTGGCAGGCGCGCGGCCGGGCGACGTGATCGAGATCGTCTCCGACGACCGCGCGTTCGACGCGGTCGGCGACGTGGCGGCGAGCCTCGGCGTGACGTTCCGCCGGCTGTCCTACCGCGGCCTGCTCGGCGTGCCCACACCGGAGCCGATCGAGGTCGAGCGCGTCGAGCGCGACTACGCTCACGCCGATCGCGGTGGGCGGCGCCGTCGGCATCGCGGCGGCCGCGGCCGCCGCGAGCACGGCGCCCCGCGTCCCGTGCACCACGCGCCGGCGCCGCACGCGGCGCGTTCGGAGCCGGCCGCCGGGGCCGAGCCGCACACCGCCCCGCACGACGAGATCGTCGCCGTGGTGCGCGACCTCGCCCGCGCGCGCGGCACGGTGACGCTCGACTCGCTGGCAAACGCGCTCAAGTCGCGCGGCTTCAGCCGGCCGCCCGGCTCGCCCCGACTGATCACGCGGCTGCGCCGTATCAAGGAGCTCGACGTGAACCGCGCGGGCGTGATCACGCTCGTGGACGATGCCGCCGCGCCGGCGGCGTCGAGCGATCGCGAGGAGCCGGTCGAGCGCGCGACGGAGCCGGACGCGCGCGACGCCGAGGCGATCGAGTCCGTGGTGCCGGTGGCGCCGGCAGCCGAGTCGCCAGGGGAGTTGGTGGACGAGCCGGGCGAGGCGGAGCGCGAGACCGAGCCGCCGGACCCGGGCAATCGGGAGGGCGCGAATCTGCAGACGGCCGGCGGCGGCGATGGCGGCCGTCGTCGGCGGCGCTCACGGCGAGGCGGCCGGCGTCGGCGTGGTCGGGGCGGCGACGGCCGTGATGGCGGCGGCGGTCGCGAGGGCGGCGGTGGCCGGGAGGGTGGCGGCGGAGGCGGTGGTCTACCGCCGCGCGGCCGCGACACCAGCCCGCGCGGCACCGAGGCGGATCGCGCGCGCGACGTGGCGTCGCGCTACGCGCCGCGCGACGTCGCGCCGTCCTGGATCAGCGGCCAGCCGCTGGCGTAGCAGGATCGAGGGGTGCCCCGGCTTCGCCGGGGCTCCCCGCGGCACGGAGCAGAACGGCTGCCCTCACGTCCCCGTCGGGCACTTCTTATGCTGCCAGGCCTGCACCATGCCGCCGCCTGGTCGACCCTCGGCGCGGGCAGGAGCCAGCTCCGCATTCTCCGCGTGGTGGTCTTGATCCGTGACGTCGCGCCCGCACTTTGGACAGGTGCGTTCCAATGGCATCGGCGTGTCCCTCATCAGTTCCACCGGCCGTTGCGCGCCAGGCGCACGCGGATCCCCGCGACGACCACGCGGGAGGCGCCCGATTCGACGCGGCCGACGTAGACGAGCCGGCGCTCCGTGGATCCTGAGGCGGGGTTCAGCGGTCCTTGAACCGTCGAGCGAGAGGTGGGCCGCAGACGCGCCGGCCGCGGAAACACGTCTTGCCGGGGCGCCTGTGTTGGGCAACTGAGCGAGGGCATCCGAGTGTTCGAAGTATGTCGCAATCGAGGCGACGACGACGCGGGTATCGACTGTCAGGAGTTCTATTCCGACCACTGATACACGGGCCCAAGCGTCGATGACGATGCCTTTGTCGAGAACTCGGTCGAATATCTCTACCTGGCTCGGACCAGCTCGAACTACTTTAGGGGTCATGGTCGTGCTCTCGCGGCTCGGCGATGCTCGCGGCCGAGCTCGTGACCAGCGTGACGCGATCGCCGAGGCGGATCGACATCATCCGGGCGCGTCTCCCCATGTGTGCGTTATCGTCACCGACGACGAGCACGGAGACGCCGCGTGCGGGCATGGCCGGCTGTCGTCGGTGTGAGAGTAGCGCCCCGCCCCGGGTCGCTGGCAAGACAGGAAAAAACTTTCCTGAGACCGGTAATCTTTACCTGGCGTTGGGCCCTTCGGTAGGCAGAGGAGCGCCACGGCTGCGCCGGGGCGCTTCCGAACGTTCGGGGGAGTTGGGGCGGCCTTCGGTAGACAGAGGAGCGCCACGGCTACGCCAGGGCGCTCGGAACACTCGAGGGAATTGTGGGCCCTTCGGTAGACAGAGGAGCGCCACGGCTACGCCGGGGCGCTCCGAACATTCGGGGGGTTTGGGGGGCCCTTCGAGGCCCCCCATGTCAGCGGACCACGCGCCGCCGGTCGCTCACGGCTTTGGCCAGCTCCGACAGCACGGCGAGCGTTGCGTCCCAGCTCATGCACGCGTCGGTGATGGACTGGCCGTAGCGCAGCGTGGCCGTGTTCGTCAGATCCTGTCTGCCCTCGACGAGGAAGCTCTCCATCATCACGCCGACGATCGCCGTCTCGCCGCCCGCGACCTGCGTGGCGATGTCGTGCGCCACCACGGACTGGCGCCGGTGGTCCTTGCCGCTGTTGCCGTGGCTGCAGTCGATCATCAGCCGCGCGGGCAGTCGCGCGTCGCTCAGCGCCGAGGCGGCCTTGCGCACGTTGGCCGCGTCGTAGTTGGGACCGCTCTGGCCGCCGCGCAGGATCACGTGGCAGTCGGGATTGCCGCGCGTGGAGACGATCGCGCAGAGCCCCTGCTCGGTGACGCCGAGGAAGCGGTGGGGGTGCGCCCCGGCGCGGACGGCGTCGATGGCGATCTGCACGTCGCCGTCGGTGCCGTTCTTGAAGCCGATGGGCATCGAGAGGCCCGAGGCGAGCTCGCGATGGACCTGGCTCTCGGTCGTGCGCGCGCCGATGGCGCCCCACGAGACGGTGTCCGCGGTGTACTGCGGCGAGATCGGGTCGAGGAACTCGCAGCCCGCGGGCAGCCCGAGATCCGCGAGGTCGACCAGCAGCCGCCGCGCCAGCCGTAGCCCCTCGTTGATGGCGAACGAGCCGTCCAGTCGCGGGTCGTTGATCAGCCCCTTCCAGCCCACCGTCGTGCGCGGCTTCTCGAAGTAGACGCGCATGACGATGCAGAGGTCGGCGGCGTGCTCGTCGGCGGCTCGCTTGAGCCGCCGCGCGTAGTCGATGGCGGCCACGGGATCGTGGATCGAGCACGGCCCGACCACGATGACCAGGCGGTCGTCTTCGCCGGTGAGGACGCGCGTCACGGCGTCGCGGCTGCGGCTCACCGTCTCCGAGCCGCGCTCGGAGAGCGGCAACTCCTCGAGCAGGATGGCCGGCGGCAGCAGCGGCCGGAAGCTGTCGACTCTGAGATCGCGGGTTCTCTGGAGCATCGGGCGACCATGATAGCCTACGCTCGCCCGGCGATGCCACGCATCGGTGTGATCTCCGACACCCACGGTCTCGTGCGCCCCGAGGCGCTCCGCGCGCTGGCGGGGTCCGATCTCATCGTGCACGCGGGCGACGTCGGCGCCCCCGAGGTGCTCGCCGCGCTCCGCGCGGTGGCCCCGGTGGTCGCGGTGCGCGGCAACAACGACCGCGGCGCCTGGGCGGCGGCGCTGGCGGAGACCGAGGTCGTCGAGCGCGGCGGCCGGTCGTTGTACGTCTTGCACGACGTGAAGACCCTCGATCTCGATCCCCGCGCCGCGGGCTTCGACGCCGTCATCGCCGGGCACTCGCACCAGCCGCGGGTCGAGCGCCGCGACGGCGTCCTCTATCTCAATCCGGGTAGCGCCGGCCCGCGGCGCTTCCGCCTGCCGGTGTCGGTGGCACGCCTCGAGGTCGATGCTTGCTCACTCGAGGCCGAGATCCTCACGCTCGATGTCTGATCTCGCGGCGCCCCTCGACCGTTACCGGGACGTCGTGCGGCCGGAGTGGATCGACCACAACCAGCACATGAACGTGGGCTACTACCTCGTCGTGTTCGACTTCGCGACCGACGAGTTCTTCGCGTGGGTGGGGCTGGACGCGGCGCACCGCGCGGCGCACGGCGTGACGACGTTCTGCCTCGAGGCGCACGTCACCTACCATCGCGAGGTCCGCGCAGGCGACCCGCTGCGCTTCACCACGCAGCTGCTCGCCCACGACGAAAAGCGCATCCACTACTTCCACGCGATGTACCACGCGGGCGAGGGCTGGCTGGCGGCCACCAACGAGTTGTTGTCGCTGCACGTCAGCCGCGCCACCCGCCGCGCCGCGGCGATGGCGCCCGAGGTCCTGGCGCGCCTCGCCGAGATCCAGCGCGCCCACGACGCGCTGCCGCGGCCGCCGCAGGCCGGGCGCACGATCGGCCTGGGCAACCGTCCGAGTTAGGCATCCGAGTTAGGCATCCTTGCCGGCTCCGACGCCCTCGGCTATGTTCGAGACTCACGAACAAAAGGGGATCTCGAACGCATGGGCATGATTGGCCTTCCTTCCAGCCGCCACATCTCTTATGCCACCGCGTGGGAGCGCGCTCCCAGTGCCGTGCTCGCCGTCCATGAAGCCGGTCCTCCCGCGTCGCCAAAACGCCGCCTTCTCGACCGCGTGCGCGATGCTGTCCGGGCCCGACACTACAGCCGCCGCACGGAGAAGGCCTACATCCACTGGATCAAGCGATACATCTTCTTCCACGACAAGCGCCACCCGGCTGAGATGGGAGCGCCCGACGTCACCGCGTTCCTGACAGCGCTCGCCGTTCACGACAAAGTGGCAGCCTCCACCGAGAACCAGGCCCTGAGCGCCCTGCTGTTCCTCTATCGCGAGGTGCTCGGCGTCGATCTGCCGTGGCTCGATGATGTCGTCCGGGCCAAGCGGCCCCGGTTCCTGCCCGTCGTGCTGACCCGCGAGGAGGTCCGCTCCGTACTCCAGCGGCTCGACGGTGTTCAACGGCTCATGGCGCTCCTGCTGTATGGCGCGGGACTACGCCTGCTGGAATGC
>QHRU01000137.1 GCA_003220225.1 Candidatus Rokuibacteriota bacterium | reverse complement strand
CCAGTGCAGCAACGTCTACGTGGACGCCAGCGGCAAGGAGATCGTCTCGCCCGTCGAGTACGAGACGCTCGGCCTGCTCGGCTCCAACTGCGGCCTCACCGACCCCGACGACCTCGCGGGGCTGAACGAGATCGCCAACGACATGGGCGTGGACACCATCGAGACGGGCGCCACGCTCGCCGTGTTGATGGAGGCGGGGCTCGGCCGCTTCGGCGACGCGAAGTTCATGGCCGCCTGCCTGCGCGAGATGATGCAGGGCACGCCACAGGGCAGGATCTGGGCGCAGGGCACCGCGCGTGTCGGGCAGCACTACAAGGTCCGCCGCGTGCCGGTCATCAAGAAGCAGGCGATCAGCGCCTACGACCCGCGGGTGGTCGAAGCCACCGGCATCTCGATGATGGCGACGGCGCAGGGCGCCGATCACACGGCCGGAAACCTGCCGCGGCTCAAGACGCGCGAGATGGATCTGAACGCGCTGCTGGAGCAGAGCCTGATCGCGCAGATCAACTGCGCGGCCACCGACTCGCTCGGGCTCTGCATCTTCGGCCGCAGCGTGACCGAGCCCAACACCGAGTGGCTGGCCAACGCCCTCAACGGCGCGCTCGGCACGAATCTCACCAAGGAGTTCTTCCCGGCGCTGGGGCGCGAGACGCTGAAGCTGGAGCACGAGTTCAACCGCCGCGCCGGCTTCACCGAGAAGGACGACGAGCTGCCGGAGTTCTTCTATTCGGAGCCGCTGGCGCCCACCAACCACGTCGCGCGCTTCCACGGGCAGGACGTGCATTGGATGTACGAGCGGCTGCCGGCATGACGCTGGCCGTCGACAAGCCCGCCGAGCTGCAGCAGCACGTCGGCAAGGAGCTGGGGCCGTCGGACTGGATGACCGTGGACCAGGCGATCATCGACAAGTTCGCCCACGCCACCGGCGATCACCAGTGGATCCACGTGGACGTCGAGCGGGCCAAGAAGGAGATGCCGGGCGGCAAGACGATCGCCCACGGCTACCTCACGCTCGCGCTGGTGCCGCGCATGGCGCAGACGCTGGTGAAGGTCACCGGGCGCAAGCGCGGGCTGAACTACGGCAGCAACAAGGTGCGCTTCACCAATGCGGTGCCGGCGGGCTCGCGCATCCGGCTCCGGTCGTACCGGATCCGCAGCGTCGAGCCGGTGGACGGCAACGGCTTTCGCGTGACCTCGGAAGCGACGGTCGAGATCGAGGCCCAGGAGCGTCCGGCCCTCGTGGCGGAGATCATCGCGATCCAGTACGGCTAGGGCCGCGCCGACCGCTCGCGTCGGCTCCAGACTCCTCTATGCTGGAGCCATGCGTCTGCCCTTCGCGCCGCCGCTCGCGCCCATGCTGTCCAGCGCTGCGGATGCCTTGCCCGACGGACAGGGATGGCAGTTCGAGCCCAAGTGGGACGGCTTTCGCACGCTCGTATTCCGCGACGGCGACGAGATCCTGCTGCAGAGCCGCGACGAGAAGCCGATGAACCGCTACTTCCCCGAGCTCGTCGCCCCGCTGGCCGCCGCGCTGCCCGAGCGCTGCGTCGTCGACGGGGAGATCGTCATCGTCGGCAGCGGCGGACTCGACTTCGAGGCGCTGCTCCTGCGCATCCATCCCGCCGCGTCGCGCGTCAAGCTCCTGGCCGCGCAGTCGCCGGCCTCGTTCGTGGCCTGGGACCTGCTCGCGCTGGGCGACGAGGACCTCCGCGACGTCCCGCTCGCGACACGGCGCGAGCGGCTCGAGCGCGGGCTGGCGCGTGCGGCGCCGCCGGTGCATCTGTCGCCGGCCACGCACGATCGCGCGCTGGCGGAGGACTGGTTCCGCCGCTTCGAGGGCGCGGGGCTCGACGGCGTGATGGCCAAGCGTCTCGACGCGCCCTATCGCGCGGGCGAGCGCACGATGATCAAGGTCAAGCACGCGCGCACCGCCGACTGCGTCGTGGCCGGCTTCCGGTGGCACAAGAAGGGCGAGCGCACGATGATCGGCTCGCTGCTCCTCGGGCTGTACGACGCGGACGGCGCGCTGCACCACGTCGGCGTGACGGCGGCGTTCACGAACACGGCGCGCAACGAGCTCGTCACCGAGCTGGCGCCCCTGCGCGAGCATGCGCTCGAAGACCATCCCTGGCGCGACTGGGCCGAGGTCCAGGAGGACGCGAGCGCGACGGGCCAGCGGATGCCGGGCGCGACCAGCCGGTGGAATCGCGGCAAGGATCTGAGCTGGGTGCCGCTCCGGCCCGAGCGGGTCTGCGAGGTCGCCTACGACCACATGCAGGGGACGCGCTTCCGGCACGCCGCGAAATTCCTGTGCTGGCGTCCCGACAAGCGCCCGCGCGACTGCCGCTACGATCAGCTCGAGGTCACGCCCGCCTTCGAGCTCGAGCGCGTCTTCGGCGCGCGCTCGCGCTCGTAGCCGGGCGCGGCGTCAGACCCCCGCGCGCTTGAGCGTGAGCCCGATGTTCTCGGGCGACTGCTTGCGCTCGCGGCGGTCGATCTCGCGCACCGTCTCGACGACGGCGGCCGAGACCGGCGTCGGGATGCCCTTTTCACGGCCCTTGTCCACGACGAAGCCGTTCATGTAGTCGATCTCCGTCGGGCGGCCCTTGGCGACGTCCTGCGCCATCGAGGCCTTCCAGTTGCGCCCGCTCGCCGACTTGGGGGTCAGCATCTCGTCGAGCGCCTGCCAGGTCTCGCGGCGGCCGGCGTCGGCCCACTGCTCGACGGGCGCGCCGTTGATCTTGGGGATCGTGTAACCGAGCGCGAGCCCGACGCGCGCGGACTCCGACGCGAGGTGGATCGTGATCGCGCGGCCGACCTCGCTGGACGCGATCTCGAACGAGCCGAGTCCCGACATCGCCTGCACGGGGTTGCCCATCGCGTTGGCGCAGAGCTTGGACCAGCGCTCGCCCCAGAGGTTGTCCGTGGCCTTCGCCCCGTCGACGACCTTGAGGATCTCCGCGATCATCTGCGTGCGCGGCGTGATCGTGCCGTCGTGCTCGCCGGCGCGGAAGACGTCGTGGCCGGTGGCGCCGCCCCGCTCGTGCCCGCGCTCGACCTGGCCCGCCTTCCACGACGCCACGCCGATCTTCGACATCACGAGGCCGACCGAGCGCTCCTTGCCGGCGACCGACGCGACGATCGGATCGGGCCAGCAGTTCTCGGCCGCGACCACGAACCCCTCGGGCTTCAGATGACGGACGACGAGCTGGGCCGCCCACGCCGTGTCGTAGACCTTCATCGCCACGAAGGCGACGTCGAAGTCGCGCGGCATCCGCTGCGCCTCGTGCAGGTGGAAGATCGCCGGCCGCGCCTCGAACGGGTCGTGCGGCCCGGTGACCGAGATGCCTTTCGCGCGGACCGTCTCGACCTGCTCGGCCCACGGATCGACGAGCGTCACGTCCTGCCCTGCGCGCGTGAGGAACGCGCCGAGGTAGCTGCCGATCGCGCCTGCGCCGGCGAAGAGGATCTTCATCGCACCGGACCTCCTTGTCAGGTCGCCGAGTGTACCACCACCGATTACCAGCGCGTGTCGAAGACCTCGAGGACGGGAGTCGCGCCCGGGCGGCGGAAGAGCGCAACAAGGCGATCTCCCAGCGGCACGAGATGCGTGGGTACGCCGGCGTCCGGCGGCAGCGGCCGTCGCGTCGCCTCGGCTCGATCGAGGTCGACCAGCACGAGATCCTCTTTGCCCCAGAGCGCGACGAAGCGGCCGTCGGGGCTGACGCCGGTGCGGCGGGCGACGTTCCGCACCGCGAGCGGACGCGTCGGACCTGCGACCAGCCCGAATCGCCAGACGAGCGTGCGCTCGTTGCGGTCGCCGACACAGACGACGTCGGCGGCACGGTGGTCGACGAGGTGACATTCGGCCGCGGTGGGCCAGACGGCGACGAGGTCCTGAGCGTTGCCGTTCAGTCGCCACACGCGCGTCTGCCGTCGGACGCCGCGATCGTAGATCCACGTCCCCCACGGCAGCCGCGCCAGCCTCGTGACACCGGCGATGGCGCGGAAGCCGCGGCCGTCGGGGAGGATCTCGACGGCCTCCGAATCCACGCTCTCCGTCTGGTCGACGGCCCAGCGGTACCGGCTGACGCCCGGGCCGCCGATCCTGCCGACGAGCCCGACGAATTCCTCGGTGTCGCCGTCGTAGCCGACCACCGCCCAGCCCGCGCCCCTGACGGAGGACACCGTGGGCGTCGTCAGCGGCGGCAGCACGATGCTCCAGTCGGCGGACGCGCTCGCCTCCGCGAGCTCGAGATGCTGCAGCCTCATGTGGGTGGCGGACTCGACGAGCGTGAGCGCGTTGCGCTCGTCGATGAAGCGAAGGTCGCGGCCCTCGAGGTCGGCTCGGCCACCCTCGAGCCTGAGGACGAGGAAGCGGTCGGGCGCGCGCGCCGCCTCGCGCGTCATCACCGCGGCCCGGGTGCCGACGGGCGAGACGCGCAGCACGCCGACCCGCCACGGCAACTCGAGCTGGGCCGTGCGCGGCAGCGTGCCGTGCCCGGTCTCGCCGACGACGGTCGGTCGCGACGTGAGGAGGGTGTCCACGAGCTTGACGCCGGGGCCGACGAGCGCGGCGGCGGCGAGCAGGACAGCGCCCGACCGTCTCACGCCGCGGCGGGGCGTGGTCAGCAGGGCGGCGGCGAGGGCGAACAGCGCCGCCCAGAGGATCGGCGCGCCCCCGAGGAGATGCGCGGCGACCGCCGGCCGCCTGCTCGTGCGGACGAGGTGCGCGACCAGCGGCCCCCACGTCAGCGCGACCACGAGGACCAGCGCGCCCATCGTGGGAAGGTAGTCGGCCGGACGGCCGTCGAACGTACGCGGCTGCCGCGCGAGCCAGGCCGCCATCGCGCACACGAGCCCCGCGGCAGCCGCGTACGCGAGCGTCGGCCACGTCGGGCTGCGCACGCCGAGATCGCCGGCGAAGACGAGCAGGCACGCGCCGGCGACTCCGGCGACGGCCGCGAGGGCGGCGCGGCTCGGGCGGATGATCGCGACGAGCCCCGTGATCAGCCCGAGCGACAGCAAGCCCTCCACGAAGACGACGACGATCCCGAGGGCCATCGCGGTGAAGCGTCCGACCGCCGCCGGCGGCTCGAGCACCAGCGTGTCGTGGGCGAGCCGATGCTCGACGGCGTCGAGCTTGCGTTGGAGCGCTTCCACCTCGGTGGGGGCGATCTGCACCGCGCGCGACGCTCCGCTCCTGTCGCGCGCGACCAGCGACGCGCCGCCGCCCCACCAGAAGACGCGCACGCGCAGCTCGACCAGCTCGTCGTACGGCACCGACCACCTCGACCTGGCCGTCTGGCGCAGAGTCTCGGGATCCCGCTCCGCCGGATCGCGCGCCTCGACCCACCACACCCCGTCGCGGTCGAGGACGACCAGCGACGTCGGGCGCGTGGTCGCGACGACCAGCGTGTCGTCGAACGGCATGACCGGGATCGGGGCCGCGCGGCGAATCGCGTGCAGCCGGCGGGCGAGGCTCGGGTGCGACGAGCCGTGCTCCAGCTCGGAGCTCCAGCGGCGCGGCATGCGTCCGGCGATGGCCAGCTTCGTCAGCCCGCTGATGAGCGCCTGGGGGTCGTCACACAGCGCGAGCGCACGGACGTCGCTCTCGGTCTCGTGCGCCTTGTGACGCGAGGTCTTCCAGAGGAAGCCCGTGATCAGTCCGAGCGACCAGAAGGGCATGAAGAGTTCCGCGGGCAGCCGGTCGAGGGCGAGGGCGGCGCCCAGCGTCGCGGTGGCCACGAGTCCGTACGTGATGGCCGACACGATCCGGCAGCGCCGCCGATCGTAGTGCTCGAGGTGCGCGACTTCGTGCGCGAAAACGGCCGCCTGCTCGCGCGCGCTGAGCAGCTCCAGCGCGGGATCGGTGAAGAGCACGCTCGGCACGCGCGTGGACGGAAACGCGAAGGCGTTGACGAAGCGTCCGCCCGGCACCGGCATGTCGAACAGTCGAGGGCGCGTCGCCCGCGCGCGGTCGACGATCGGCTGCCACTCCGTTCGCCACGGCCGCGGGCGGGCCCGCACGAGCCAGACGAACGCCTCCGTGTAGCGCCACGCCCACAGGCCGAGCAGCACCGCGAGCGTGCCGGCGACGGGCCAGCGCCAGACGCCCGACGCCTGGATCACCGTCGGCGCGACCAGCAGGGCGAACCAGAAGCCGAGCCACGCGAGATGGAACCGGAGGTGCCAGAGCACGTAGGTGGCGGGCGCCCACCGCTCGTCGAGCACCACACGGCGCGACGGATAGTCGCCGATCCAGTGGCCCAGCACGAGGCCGAGCACGGCGAACCAGTAGTACGACCCGGCCGCGAAGGCGAGGCACGCCGCGCTGAGCAACGTCACGCGCTGCGCGTGCTCGGCGCGCGCGAGGAGGCGCTCGGCAAGGGTGGGATCGTCGCGCTTGCGGACGAGGCGGCGCCCGCTCCACCAGGCGAACACGCCGGGGACGAACATGAACGCCAGGAGCGGCCACAGGCGGGGAACGGACATCAATGAACCACGTTAGGGTGTTTGGCGTCTCAGCGTCAATTCGGACGTGGACGCCAGTGATGACGTAGACTTACGCGAACGGGTCAGGAGGCCCTGCCATGGCGACCATGTTCCGTTATCAGCTACCCGTGGAGCAGACCGGCTGGACGCTCTCGGGCGAGACGCAGACGTCCTTCACCTGGGAGTACGAGGACGAGCGATCCAAGCTGCTCGCGCTCTACGACAAGGGCAAGAAGCAGCAGTGGGACGCGGCCACCCGCATCGACTGGTCGCAGGACCTCGATCCCGAGAATCCCCAGGAGATCGACGATCGGCTCATCCCGATCTTCGGCTCGGCGATCTGGGAGAAGCTGACGGACAAGGAGAAGGTCCACCTGCGCCACCACCAGCAGGCGCAGACCCTCTCGCAGTTCATGCACGGCGAGCAGGGCGCGCTCATGGCCGCCGCGCGGATCGTGCAGACGGTTCCGGATCTGGACGCGAAGTTCTACGCCGCCACGCAGGTCATGGACGAGGCACGCCACGTGGAGGCCTACGCGCGGCTGCTGAACGAGAAGCTCGGCATCGCGTATCCGATCACGCCGGGCCTCAAGTCGCTGCTCGAGACGGTGCTGACCGACCGGCGCTGGGACATGACCTACCTCGGCATGCAGATCCTCATCGAGGGCCTCGCGCTGGCCGCCTTCCAGCGCATTCGCGACTTCGCCAGGAACCGGCTGGCCGCCTCCGTCAACGCCTACGTGATGCAGGACGAGGCGCGCCACGTCGCCTTCGGCCGGCTCGCGCTGCGCGACTTCTATCCCCAGCTCTCCGATGCCGAGCGCGCGGAGCGCGAGGAGTTCGTCGTCCAGGCCTGCTACCACATGCGCGATCGCTTCAACCAGAAGGAGCTGTGGGAGAACCTCGGCCTGCCCGTGAAGGAGGCCATCGAGGTGGCCATGGCCTCGGAGAACATGCGCATGTTCCGCAAGCGCCTGTTCAGCCGTATCGTGCCGACGGTCAAGGACATCGGGCTCTGGGGCCCGGGCGTGCAGAAGGCGTTCGCCGACATGGGCGCCATCGAGTTCGCGGAGGTCGACAGCGACGCGCTGCTCGATCAGGACAACCGCGTGGCCGAGGAGTTCGACGCCGGCGTGTTCGTCCGACAGTCGCTGACTTGAGGAGATGGGGGCCCCGAAATGGCCCCCATACCCCCAACGTTCGGGACGCCCCGGGAAACGCGGGGCGCCCTTCTCTCAGCGGATCGCGCTCGGCGCCACCGTCGAGCCCGTGAAGCCCTTCAGCTTCAGCGGCTGCATCACGAACGCGAACTCATAGACCTTCTTCGCGGCCAATTCGTCGAGCTTCATGATCTCCAGCAGGTGGATGCCGTTCACCACCAGCATGATCTGGTGGACGGGCAGCGAGATCTCCTTGTCGGGGTTCGGCGCCACCTCCACCGGCCAGTTGTCGGAGCCCACGAGCAGCGGATCCTGCTTGGCCAGCCACTCCGCCGCCGCCACGCCGATCCCAGGGCAGGTCTTCATGAAGCGCGCGTTGTCCTTGGCGAACAAGCGGCCCCACCCCGTGTGGATCAGGACGGCGTCGCCGGGCCGCAGGCTGAGGTTCTGCCGCTGCAGCGCCTGCTGGAGGTCTTGCGGCGTGATCTCGTACGTGTCGCCCAGGATGTCCACGCCCTTGAGGGCCGCGACATCGATCAGCACACCGCGCGTCATCAGCATGCCGACCTTCTCGATGCCAAGCTTCGTGAACCCGGTGCGCGTGGCGATCTCGTCGGTCTTGAAGCAGTTGTAGTGGCTGTACTCGATCGACTGGTGGGCGAAGCCATCGAACTGCGTGCCGACCTGCCCGATCTCGCTCAGGAGCACCTCTTCGTTGCTGCCGCGCCGGTTGGATTGCGGGTTCATGAACGTCCGCTTGACGTGGACGTTGAACTGGCGCGTGGAGGAGATCGGCATCTCCGACGAGAGGACGTGCCCCAGCTCGATGACCTCGCCGGTCTTGATGAGCTGCGCAGCGCGCATGACGGTCGCTGGCTTCATGTGGTTGGCGGAGCCGCGCTCGTCGCCGGCGCCCCACTTCGAGGGGCAGCGTTGGCCGTCGGCGGGCGGGCGCCAGGACTGAGCGTGGGCGACGGCGGTCATGAGCCCGAGCGTCAGGGCGAGGGTGATGCCGATGGAAGCGCGCATGGGATCCTCCCGGGCGGCGTCAGCGCCGCCGCGCCGGAAGGATAGGCGACCGGGGATCACTCGGCAACGGTCGGGTCCACGCGCGCGCCGACGTGGTCAGTGCGCCGGGGGCAGCGGCCCGAAGCGATAGCCGAGGATCATCTTGACGATCAGACGGTCCGTGGCCGGCGTGAGCCCGGCGCCGATGCCGAAGTTCAGCTCCCAGCGCGGGCCGAGGTCGATGTCCAGGACGGGGAAGATCAGGTGCTGCTGGTCACGCGGCCGATCGATCCGGTCGATCGGCCCGATGTCGCCGTAGTACTCGAGGCCGGCGGCGACGCGCGGGGTGACGTCGTACGAGACCTTGGCGGCCGGCGTGAACCCGAAACCTCGGCCCGAGTTCTCGCCCTTGAGCGAGCGCTCGAGCGCGGGATTGAACGCCCAGTACCAGCGGCCGAGCTTCTGATCGACGATCGGGCGGATCTCGAGCGTCCACGTGTCGGCGGAGAACGCGCGCCGCTGATACCCCGCCTCCAGCGACAGGCTCACGCCGACCGGCCAGTTCCACGACTCGGGCACGCGCCCGCGCGGGCGAATGTGATCACCGACCCACTCCCACCCGCTCTCGGGCTGCACGCTCGTGAAGAGATAGAACCCGGTCTCGAACCACGGCGTGAAGCCGTGTGTCACCTCCAGCGTCTCGTGCGCCGCGCCCTGCGTGCGGACGATGCGGTGCTCGGTGCGCGTGGTGCCCGTGACGGCGGTGTTGCTGTGCAGCTCGAGCATGGTCTGGCCGGGCGCGGTCAGCTCGCTGCCGTAGACCTGGATCTCGAAGTTCCCCTGGGCCGGCGCTGGCGCCGGCGCCAGCAGCAGCGCCAGCAGTCCCGCGGCGGCGGCGAGCGCTTTCAGACGCCGACGCCTTCGGGGATGATGCCGTCCCACGCGGGGGTGCGCGTCGCATACGGCGGGTCCGCGGTCGGTCCCTCGCCGGCCAGCGTCGTCCGGCGCATGACGCGGCGATAGCGCTCCGCGTCCCACGGCCGGCCGCGGTGGAGCACGGCGCGGTTGTCCCACATCACGAGATCCCACTGCGTCCAGCGGTGCTGGTAGACGCACTCGGGCCGCGTCGTGTGGGCCAGCAGATCGTCGAGCAGCCGCCGCGACTCCGCGTCGTCCACACCTTCGATGTACCAGGCGTGCGAGCCGATGTAGATGGCTTTGCGCCCGTTGAACGGGTTCGTCCGCACGAGCGCCTGGCGGACGGGCGGCAGCTCCTGCTCGTGCTCGGGATCGAAGAGTCCCTTCGCGATCGTGCTGCGCGAGTACAGGATGCTGTGGACGACCACGCGCCCCTCGAGCCGGCGCTGCAGCCCGGCGGGCAGCGTGGCGTGGGCGTGGCGCATGCTCACGTACTCCGTCTCGCCGCCGGTGGGCGGGACCTCCCGTCCCGACAGCAGCGACGCCATCGCCGGGACGGGCTTGAACGAGCTGTCCGTGTGCCAGAGCTGGTTGCCGGACTGGTAGAGCATGCGTCGGTCGTTCCAGCCCATCAGCCGCTCCTCGGCCTTCGGGTCGACGTTCGAGAGATCCACCATGTTCTCGTGCAGGCGTCGCTCCTGGCCGATCGACTTGATGGTCGTCTCCAGCGGGCCGAAGCGAGTGGTGAACGCCATCTGTTGCGCGTCGGTGAGCCGCTGGCCGGGAAAGATCAGCACGGAGTATTCCTGGAACGCGTCGTGGATTTTCCGGAACGTGGCGTCGTCCACCGCGGCGGTGAGGTCGACGCCCTCGACGCGGGCGCCCAGCACCGGGTGGACCGGCGTGATCTGCAGCGGGGCCATGCGGGCGAGAGTATCACGCGAGCGGCGGGCCGCCCCAGCGCTCGCGCATCGCGAACTCGCTCACCGGCTTGCGCTTGAGCTTCGTGAGCTGTTTGACCGGACGGCCGAGGGGCATCACGGCCGCCACGGCCACGTGCGAGGGCAGGCCGAGCAGCTGCTTGAGCTTCGGCTCCTGGGCGACGGCGAGGGTGGTGATGGTGCCGGCGAAGCCGCGCGCGCGCGCCGCGAGCAGGATGTTCCAGGCAAACGGGTAGATCGACGCGCCACTGATGACGCCGACGCGGTCGAGGTGCTGGTCGGTGGAGGCGACGACCTTGAGGTCGACGCAGATCACCAGCACGACGGGCGCCTTCAGCACCGGCTCGATGAGCCGCATCAGCGGCTCGGTGCGCTCGATGGTCGCGGCGTCCACGCGCGGCGGGTCGATGGTGTTCCACGGGTTCTCGCCGTTCTTCTGCTGCGCGATGTAGCGCTTGGCCGCGGGCTCGGTCAGCCTGGCCAGCGCCTCGCGCGTCGCGTTGTCGCGCACGACGATGACCTTCCAGCCCTGGCGGTTGCCGCCGCTGGGCGCGAAGCGCGCGCGGTCGAGGATGTCGGCCAGCGCGGCGTCGGGCAGGGGATCCGCGGTGAACTCCCGCGCGGAGAATGTCGTGCGCATCGCCTCGTCGAGGTCCATGGGAGTCTCCTATTCGGCCGCGCCGCTCATGGGGGGCGATGGTACCATCGGGCCCGGTTCCGGCACCGCCGCCACCACCGCTCAGCGTCGAGCCGACGTTCACTCACGCCAGCCACGGGAGGAAGCTCGGCATGGACGACACACCGCACAGCACCGCGCGTCACGACGAGGACAACGGGCGCCGCGATTTCCTGAAGGGCGCGGTGGTTGCGGGCGGCGCCGCCGCGTCGCTGGGGTTGGGCGCGGTGGCCGCGCAGGCACAGCCCGGCCGCGTGCCGGGCACGCTGAACCACTACTACGTGCCCGCCACCGACAAGACCGTGCACTGGGGTTACTTCAGCAAGCTGCTGAAGCCGCTCGTGGAGGTGAGCTCCGGCGACTTCGTCACCATCGACGTGCTCACGCACCACGCGAACGACGACGCCGAGCGCATGGTGAAGGGCGACCCGGGCGCCGAGGCCGTCTTCTACTGGGACCGCCAGCGCAAGGGCGTGGACCGGCGCGGCGCGGGGCCGATGCAGCCGACGCTGTTCGGCCGCGGCGCGGGCGAGGGGCTCGGCGTGCACATCTGCACGGGGCCGGTGGCGGTGAAGGGCGCGATGCCCGGTGACATCCTCGAGGTGCGCATCATCGACGTGAAGCCACGGCCGTGCGCGAATCCACAGTACAAGGGCAAGTCGTTCGGCAGCAACGCGGCGGCGTGGTGGGGCTTCCACTACAAGGAGCTGATGACGGATCCGAAGCCGCGCGAGGTCATCACGATCTACGAGGTCGACACCAGCGGCGACCGGAACTGGGCGAAAGCGCTCTACAACTTCCAGTGGACGCCGCAGACCGATCCCTACGGCGTCGTGCACAAGATCATCGATTACCCCGGCGTGCCCGTGGATCACCGGACGGTCAGGGAGAACCACGGCATCCTCAAGAACGTGCGCATCCCGATCCGCCCGCACTTCGGCGTGCTGGGGCTCGCGCCGTCGGAGGCGGATATCGTCGACTCGATCCCGCCGCACTGGGTGGGCGGCAACATCGACGACTGGCGCATCGGCAAGGGCGCGACCATGTACTACCCGGTGGCGGTGCCCGGCGCGCTGCTCTCCGCCGGCGACTCGCACGCGGCCCAGGGCGACTCCGAGCTGTGCGGCACGGCCATCGAGTGCTCGCTCACCGGGACGTTCCAGCTGATATTGAGGAAGAAGGACACGCTCGCCGGCACCGCGCTCGCCGGCCTCGAGTACCCGCTGCTCGAGACGCAGGACGAGTGGGTGCTGCACGGCTTCAGCTATCCGAAGTACCTCGCGGAACTGGGCGCCAACGCGCAGAGCGACATCTATTCCAAGTCGTCGGTGGACCTGGCGCTCAAGGACGCCTTCCGCAAGATGCGCCACTTCCTCATGACCACGCGCGGGCTCACCGAGGACGAGGCGATCTCGCTCATGTCGATCGGCGTGGACTTCGGCATCACGCAGGTGGTGGACGGCAACTGGGGCGTGCACGCCATCATCAAGAAGAACCTGTTCGCGGGCGCGTAGCGGAGCGGGGGCGTCCCGGGGTCGCCGGGGCGCCTCTCCCTCACAGCCTCATGAGCGCCGGCGTCGGGCCGCTCATGGCCGCATCCGGTGCTCGGACGGGCCGGGACGCCGCCGCGGCGCCGCCAGCTCGGCCCACTCGCAGAGCAGGCGCCGCGTGTCGCGCGGATCGACGATCTCCTCGATCCAGAACGTCTCGGCCGAGCGGAACGGCGAGCGCAGCTTCGTGAGCCGCTCCTCGATCTCCGCCATCTTCACCCGGGGATCCGGCGCCGCGTCGATCTCCGCCCGATACGCCGCTTCGATCCCGCCCTCGAGCGGCAGGGAGCCCCAGCGGCCCGACGGCCACGCGTAGCGCGTGCAGTAGCGGCCCCCGTTGCGGTGCGCGGCGCCGGCCACGCCGAAGCAGTTGCGCACGATGACCGAGCACCACGGGATCGTCGTCTGCCAGATGGCGGACATCGCGCGCACGCCCTGCTTGATCGTCCCCGTGCGCTCGGCATCGAGGCCGATCAGGAAGCCCGGGCAGTCGACCAGATAGA
This sequence comes from Candidatus Rokuibacteriota bacterium, assembly GCA_003220225.1. Taxonomy (GTDB): domain Bacteria; phylum Methylomirabilota; class Methylomirabilia; order Rokubacteriales; family CSP1-6; genus AR12. The sequence continues at coordinate 10,862 of QHRU01000137.1, read as the reverse complement.
AGACGGGCAGGTGGAACGTCTGCGCGGTGTCGACGAAGCGCTCGACCTTCTGGCAGGTGTCGGCCGCCCACGCGCCGCCGTAGAAGAACGGGTCGCTGGCCATGACGGCGACCGGCCAGCCGTCCAGGCGCGCGAGCCCGGTGATGACCGAGCGGCCGTAGAGCGGCGCGATCTCGAAGAACGAGCCGGCGTCCACGACGGCCTCGACGATCGGCCGCATCTTGTACGGCTTGCGGATGTCGCGCGGGATCGCGTCCATCAGCCAGTCCACACGGCGGGCGGGGTCGTCGTCGCGCGGCCCGCGCGGCGCCACCTCGTCGATGGACGACGGCAGGTACGACAGGAAGCCCCGCACGCGGGCGAACGCCTCTTCTTCGGTGTCGACGGCGTCGTCGACGGCGCCCGCCTTGAGCTGGATCTCCCAGCCGCCCAGCTCGTTCTTGGTGAGCTTCTGGCCGAGCCGCTCGACGACGGGCGGGCCCGCGACGAACAGCGCGGAGAGATCCTTGATCATCACGGAGTAGTGCGCGGCCGCGAGATGCGCCGCCCCGAGTCCCGCCACCGACCCCAGCCCGAGCGCCACGCGCGGCACCGTGCCGATGTTGGCGACGACCCACTCCCAGCCGCTGACGCCCGGGACGTTGGCGCGGCCGGTCGTCTCGATGGTCTTCACCGAGCCGCCGCCACCCGAGCCCTCGACCAGGCGGATCAGCGGCAGCCGCAGCTCGTGGGCCATCGTCTCGCACTGCAGGTGCTTTTCCTTGATGGTGGCGTCGGCCGAGCCGCCGCGCACCGTGAAGTCGTCGCCGCCGACGACGACCGGGCGCCCGTCCACTTTTGCGCGGCCGAAGACGAAGTTCGACGGCGTGAACGTCTCGAGGTCGTTGGCCGCGTCGTAGGTGGCCTTGCCGGCGATCTTGCCGACCTCGTGGAAGGTGCCGGCATCGACGAGCTTGGCGATGCGCTCGCGGATGGTCATCCGGCCGCCCGCGTGCTGGCGCTTCACGCGCTCCGGGCCGCCGAGCTCCTCGGCGAGGCTCTCGCGGCGCCTCAGCTCGTCCATCTCCGATTGCCAGGTCATCGTGGCGTCGATCTTACGACAGCGGCGGGCGCTGTCGATGGTACGGCGTCGCCGCCTGCCACGCGCGCGCCGCGGCGAGCACGACGTTCTCGTCCCACGCCCGCCCCAGGAATTGCAGCCCCACCGGCAGACCCTCGGACGTGAGGCCGCACGGCACACCGACGGCGGGCAGGCCGGCCGCGGCGCCGATGGCGCCGAGCACATCGGGCACGCCGCCGCGGATCGGGCTGCGGAACTCGGCGCCGAGCCGCGCCCCGACTGCGCCGCGACTCGGCCCCACGAGGGCGTCGAAGCGGCTCAGCGCGCGGTCGATCTCGCGCGCCACCACGCCGCGCAGGCGGAGCGCGCGCAGATAGTCCTTGGCGAGGATGGCGTCGCGCGCGTAGGGCGTGGCGCGGTCCTCGGGCGCGGTGAGGTCGGCGATGCCGCCGCTCTCGATGAGCCGCTCGAACGAAGACGCGCCCTCGGCCCAGAGGATGATGCGCGTCATCGCCTCGTAGGGCAGGTCGGGCAGCGCGATCTCCTCGACACTGCCCAGCGTGCGCAGCGTGTCGAGCGCGCGCGCGAACGCCTCCCGCACCGGAGGCTGCGCGGCATCGGCCGCGCCCCGCACGACCGCGAAGCGAAACGGACGTCCGGGGTCGGCGGCGTCGTAGCGGTACGGCCGCGCTGCCGCGCTGGGATCGGCGGGATCTGGGCCGGCGATGGCGTCGAGCACGAGCCCGCAGTCGTCGGCCGTGAGCGCCAGTGGACCGAGCTTGTCGAGCGTCCAGCAGAGCGCCATCGCGCCGTGACGGCTCACGCGGCCGTACGTCGGCCGTAGGCCCGTGACCCCGCAGAGCGTCGCGGGAGCGAGGATCGAGCCCCACGTCTCCGAGCCGATCGCGAAGGGCACGAGACCGGCGCCGACGGCTGAGCCGGAGCCGCTGGAGGAGCCGCCGCTCCAGGCGTCGGGCGCCCACGGCGAGATCCCGGGGCCCGTGAACGAGGCGTTAGGCTGCCGGTAGCCCATCCCGCCCGCGAGCTCGACCATCGCGAGCTTGGCGACGAGCACGGCGCCCGCGTCCTCCAGTCGGCGGATCACCGTCGCGTCGTAGTCGAAGCGGCGCTCGCGGAACGGCGCCGCGCCCCACGTGGTGGGAATGCCGCCCGAGGTCGCCAACAAATCCTTGGCGCCGTAGGGAATGCCGTGCAGCGGCCCGCGGTCGCGGCCGCCTTTCAATTCGCGCTCGGCGCGGCGCGCCTGCTCGAGCGCGCGCTCACGCGTGAGCGTCACGACGGCGTTGAGGCGGCGGCCGGTCTTCTCGAGGCCGTCCAGGCATGCCTCGGCGAGGGCGACCGGCGAGAGGCGCCCGGCGCGCAGATCAGCGCCGAGCTCGCGGATCGTGCGGAACGCAACGCTCACGTGTGGCCCCGGGGGCTACGGCTCCGCGCGGAACGCGGCGAAGGGCTGGCCCGGCTCGGCGTCGTCGGGAATCGTGGCTGCGCGCAGCGCCGCCAGATCGCGCGCGAGGCCCTCGAGTGTCTCGCGCACGAGGGCGAGCTGGGCCTCGTCGAGCCGCGCGCCGTAGCGCTGGCGGACGAGCGCCAGGAAGAGCTCGGCCTCGTCCGCTACTGCAGCCACACCGGCGTGAGCACGAGGTCGAAGTTCGGGTGCAGCTTGAAGCCCTGCACGCGCTTGCGGTGGACGATGACCTGCTTGCCGTGGTCGACGAAGATCCACGGCGCGTCCTCGACCACGAGCTTCTGCGCCTCCCGGTAGAGCGGCACCCGCGCCTTCTCGTCGAGCGTCGTGCGCCCCCGGCGCAGGAGGTCGTCCACGCGGTCGTTCTGGTAGTAGCCGCCGTTGAAGGCCGGCGGGAAGCGGTCGGAGGACAGGAGCATGTACATCATGTGGTCGGGGTCGCCGATCGAGGGATTCCACGACATCTCGGCCATGTCGGGCTGCTCGAGATACTTCCGGAGGTAGGCGCCCCACTCCATCGTCTGGATCTTCGCGCGCACGCCGATCTGGGCGAGGTTCGCCTGGATGACCGTCGCCATCTCGACCGGCGACTGCATGCCCGAGCCCGACTCCGGCACGAGGAACGTCAGCTCGACGCCGTTCGCGTGGCCCGCTTCCTTGAGGAGCGCGCGTGCCTTCTCGAGGTCGTAGGGATAGCGGGCGGTGTTCTCCTCGTAGTACGGGCCGTAGGCGGGCGAGATCGGGCCGCGCGACACGATGGCCGTGCCGCGCAGGATGTCGCGGATGATCGCCTCCTTGTTCACGGCGTGGTTCAGCGCCTGGCGCACACGCCGATCTTTCAGGATCGGATGCCGCGTGTTGAGGGTGACGTACCAGACCGCCGAGGAGTTGCTCTCGGCCACGACGAGGTTCGGGTCGCGGCGCAGCTCGTCGAGGCTGTCCGGCGGCACGTCCATCGTGAGATCGATGTCGCCGGTCTTCAGCGCGACCAGACGCGCCTGCGCCTCGACGATCGGCACGTAGATGGCCTGCCGGATCTTCGGCGCGCCGCCCCAGTACGCGTCGTTGCGCGCGAGCACGACCTTCACGCCCGGCTCCCACATCTCGAGCTTGAACGGCCCCGTGCCCACCGGGTGCTTGACGACGTCCTTGCCCCACTTCTTCAGCGACTCGGGACTGAACATGAAGAGCGACTGGTGCGCGAGGTACTGGAGGAACGGGGTGAGCGGCGCCTTGAGCTTGATCTGCACGGCGCTCGCGTCGAGCACCTCGACGCCGGCCACGTTGCCGAGAAAGCCCTTCACGTAGGGATAGGTGCCCGTCGCGTAGTAGGGGCCCTTGTCGTTCAGCTGGCGCTCGAAGACGAACTTCACGGCCTCGGCGTTGAACGGGGTGCCGTCGTGAAACTTCACGTTCGGTCGGAGCTTGAAGGTGTAGGTGAGGCCGTCCTTGGAGATGTCCCACGAGTGCGCGAGGGCGGGCACGAGCTTGTAGCTGCCGAGCTCCTGCCCCACCAGCCCCTCGAAGATCCGCTTGGTCACCCGCGCGGAGTTGAGGTCGGTGATCTGCGGCGGATCCATCGTCACGGGCTCGGCCACGAGGCCGATGACGATCGCATCCTTCGGGGGAGCGGCCGACGCGCCGGTGACGAACGCGAGCGCGGCCAGGACGGCGAGCACCAGTCGGCGTGTGCGCATGGCGGGGCCCCTCCTACGAGGCGGCTGATTTTTACACCAAGCCCGGCGCCGCGCAAGGCGCGCCCGGCTCAGGCGCGCTCGAAGTCGATGAAGCCGCGCTCGACGTCGGTGGACTTCAGCAGCACCTGGACGCGATCGCCGACGTCCAGGCCGTCGGCGCCCCGCACGAGCCGGCCCTCCACGGGCGGCCGCGTGATCCGCACCCACGTCCCTTTCTCGGCGGCGCCGGTGACGAGCGCGTCGAAGCGCTCGCCGATGCGGTGCTCGAGCAGCAGCGCCGCCGCCGACTTCCGCACCTGGCGCTCGACCTTGGCGGCGTCGTCCTCCTGCTCGCTGCAGTGCCGCGCGAGGGCATCGAGCTCCTCGGCCTCGTATGCGGGCGCGCGGTCCGCCAGCGCCGCCTTCACCAGCCGCTGCGTGATCAGGTCGGGGAAGCGGCGGTTGGGCGCGGTGGCGTGGGTGTAGTCGCGCACGGCGAGCGCGAAGTGGCCGGCGGGCTCGTGGCCCGGCCGCGCCAGCGCGTACTCGCCCTTGCCGAGGAGCTTCACCACGGCGAGCGAGAGGTCGGGAAAGCGCTCGGGATCCGCCTCGCGGCGGGCGAGCAGGAACGCGGCGAGCGCGGCCGCGTCGGGCGAGGCGGGCAGCCGCCCGCCGTGCTCGGCGGCGAGGACGACGATGCGGTCCCAGCGCTCGGGCGTGCGGAGCACCCGGCGCAGCGACGCGACGCCGCGCGCGTCGAGGAACTTCGCGGTCACGCCGTTGGCGGCGATCATGAGGTCCTCGATGAGCTGCCTGGCGCGATTTTCCTCGTCGGGTTGCAGGTCGGCCAGGGCGTCGCCGTCGAACACCGCGCGCGCTTCCATCGTGGAGAGCGCGAGCGAGCCGCGCCGATGGCGCAGCGCCTTCAGCGCCTGGGCGATCGCGTCCTGCCGGCGCAGATTCGCGTCGAGGCCCTTCACGGCGGCCGCGGCCGGCGGCAGCGGGCCGTGGCCCTCGAGCCACGCCGCCACCGCGTTGTAGGCGAGCTTCGCGCGGTTGCGTACCCGCGCGCGATAGATCTCGCCGGCGGCGACGGCGCCGTCGGCGTCGACGGTCATGTCGACGACGAGGGCCAGACGGTTCTCGGCGGCATTCAGCGACGTGAGGTCGGTGGACAGGCGCTCGGGCAGCATCGGAAAGACCTCCGCGGCCGTGTAGACGGAGGTCGTGTTCGTGCTCGCGTGGGTGTCGAGCGCCGACCCTTGCGGCACGCCGGCGTCCACGTCCGCGACGGCCACAAGCACCCGCGAGGCGCCGCCCGCGTCCACGGCGACGGTGAGCTGGTCGAGGTCGCGCGAGTCGTCGTTGTCGATCGAGCACCAGAGCAGATCGCGCGCGTCGCGAATCGTGCGATCGCCGCCGTCGGCCTGGCCGGTCAGCGCCTGCGCCTCCGCGCGCGCGGCCGGCGAGAACTCGGGCTCGAGGCCGCGCTCGATCATCGCGCGGCGGGCGATCTCACGGAGACGCTGACGGGCGTTGGCGCGTACGTACATGGAGACGACGCCCCGATCATATACCCCGGGCATCCGTGGTAGCGTGGCGCCCATGACGCCGGACACCGCCGAGGTCGTGATCTGCGGCGCCGGGATTGCCGGCATCGCGACCGCCTATCACCTGACGCGCCAGGGCGTGACCGACATCGTCCTCGTGGACGAGCGGCCGCCGCTGTCGCTCACCAGCGACAAGTCCACCGAGTGCTACCGGAATGTATGGCCCGGCCCCGGCGACGCGATGGTGACGGCCATGAACCGCTCGATCGACCTGCTGGAAGAATTGGCCCGCGAGAGCGGCAACGTCTTTCGCATGAACCGCCGCGGCTACCTCTTCGCCAGCGCCGATCCCGGGCGCATCCCGCGGTTCATCCAGTCCGCCCAGGAGGCCGCGGACCTCGGCGCCGGCGCTGCGCGCGTCCACGCGAGCGCCGCGAGCGACTATCGGCCCTCGGCGGCGGACGGCTTCGAGGGCCAGCCGGTGGGTGTCGACGTGATCACCGACCGCACGCTCATCCGCCGGCACTTCCCGTACCTCGCCGATGACACGGTGGCGCTGTTCCACGGCCGGCGCTGCGGCTGGCTCAGCGGCCAGCAGCTCGGCATGCACATGCTCGAGCGCGCGCGCGACAAGGGCGTGCGGCTGATGCAGGGACGCGTGGAGACGATCGGCACGACGGGCGGCCGCGTGAGCGCGGTGGCGGTCAGCGGCCGGACGATCGCGACGCCCCGCGTGGTGAATGCGGCGGGACCGTTCGTCGCGCGCGTCGGGCGGCTGCTCGGCGTCGAGCTGCCGGTCTACTGCGAGCAGCACGCCAAGATCGCGTTCGCCGACACGCTCGGCGCGATGCCGCGCGCGGCGCCCCTGCTGATCTGGACGGATCCGGTGCGCGTGGCCTGGACCGAGGAGGAGCGCGAGGAGCTGGCGGTCAGCCGCCCCGACCTGCTCGAGGAGATTCCGACGGGCGCCCACGGCCGGCCCGAGGGCGGCGGCGACAGCCCGATCGTGCTGCTGCTGTGGACGTACCATCTCGACCCGGTCGAGCCCGTGTTTCCGCTGACGTTCGATCCCGCCTACGCCGAGCTCGCCATTCGCGGCATGGCGCGCATGGTGCCGGCCTTCGCGCGCTACGCGGATCGGCTGCCGCGCGCGGTGGTGGACGGCGGCTACTACACGAAGACGCGCGAGAACCGATTCCTGGCCGGGCCGCTGCCGGTGGAGGGCGCCTACGTGTGCGGCGCGCTCGGCGGTTACGGGCTGATGGCGTCCAACGTGGCCGGCGAGCTGGTCGCCGCGCACGTGACGGGGCGGCCGCTGCCGCCGTACGCGCCGGCGTTCGCGCTCGCGCGCTACGACGATCCCGCGTATCGCGCGCTGCTCGCGCGCTGGGGCGATTCCGGGCAGCTGTGAGATGTGAAAGGAGGCGAGACGATGGTGACGATCAAGGACCTGGAAGCCTTCGGCGATGGCTGGAACCGGCACGACGTCGACTTCATCATGACCTTCATGGCCGACGACTGCGTCTTCGAGACGACCGCGGGCAAGGAGGCCTGCGGCACGCGGTACGAGGGACGCGAGCGCGTGCGCGAGGCCTTCGCGAAGGTCTTCAAGATCTTCCCGGATGCCCACTTCGGCGACGCGCGCCACTTCGTGGCCGGCGACCGCGGCCTCTCGGAGTGGGTCTTCACGGGCACGACGGCCGACGGCAAGAAGATCGAAGTCAACGGCTGCGACGTGTTCACGTTCGAGCGCGGCAAGATCGCCGTCAAGAACTCGTACTTCAAGAACCGTACGGCGTAGCCGGCACGCGCGTCCGTGCCTGCGACCAGCGCATGCCCAGCAGCACCACGAGCCCCACCACGATCCACACCGCCTGTCGCGCGCGCCGGACGAAGCTGAACGCGAGCCCGGCGGCGGCGCCGAAGCCGAGCGCGCCGAAGGTGGCAGCGTAGGCCCCCTCGATGGCGCCGAGGTTGGCCGGCACCATGAACGATGCGAACTGAACGCCCGAGCCGAGCGCTGTGATCACGGTCGCCGTCACCGTCGAGCCGGTCATGCCGAGCAGCCAGAGCATCAGCGTCGCCTCCAGCGCGCCCAGCAGCCAGGCGAGCGTGTGAAACGCGGTGGAGACCGCGAAGCGCCTCCACTCGTGACGGTAGTAGTGGCGCAGCGACACGTCCAGGCTCTCGGCCGCCGTCGCATCCGCCGTCAGGCCCGCCCAGGCGAGCGCGCGGCCGCCGTGGCCGACGAGCCCGATCGCCTGGGCGGCGAAGAAGCCGCCGACGCAGAGGACCTCGATCAGCAGGAGCCACAGCATGCTGCGCAGCACGGGGCCGCTCACGTCCAGCGCCGCTCGCGCGAGCACGATGCCGAGGAGCAGGTAGATCACCTGCGAGATCACGATCGTGGTCTTGGCCACGACGATCGAGGGCACGCTCTCGGCGTAGGAGACGTCGCGCCGCACGAGCCAGGCCTTCACCGCCTCGCCGCCCACCGAGCCCGCCGCGGTCACGACGTTGAGCGCCTCGCCGGCGAGGCGGGCGCCGTAGAGCCGCCAGAAGGGCGCGCCGTCGCGGGCGAAGGCGAACCGCCAGCCGAGCGTGTCCACGGCGGCGATCACGCCGTAGGGAAGGCAGATGATGACGAACTGCCACCACGCGAGCGCGCGCAGCGTCTCGAGGACGGGCTCGGCGCCGACGCGGTGGACGAGCACCGCGAGCAGGATCGCGCCGGCGAGGAGGAGCAGCCGCTTGACGAATCTCATGATCGAGGCCGTGGCCGTCGATCGTGACTATAATCCCGTACCCGAAAGGAGCGCGGCATGGGACTGCTGGACAAGAAGGTGGCGGTGGTCACGGGCGCGGGGAGCGGAATCGGTCGTGCGGTGGCGCTCGGCCTGGCCGCGGAGGGGGCCAGCGTGGTCGTCGGCGACTACGGCGTGAGCGTGGACGGGCGCGACCCGTCCAGCGCGCCGGCGGAGGCGGTGGTGAGGGAGATCGAGAAGACGGGCGGGCGCGCCCTCGCCAGCGCCGAGAACGTGGCGACCATGGCGGGCGGCAAGGCCATGGTCGACGCCGCGCTCAAGTCGTTCGGCGACCTGCACATCGTCGTCTGCTGCGCGGGTATCCTGCGCGAGCGGATGATCTTCAACATGACCGAGGAGGAATGGGACGCGGTGATCGCGGTCCATCTCAAGGGGCACTTCACGGTCATGCGTCCGGCCAGCGCGCACATGCGCGAGAAGAAATCCGGCTGCATGATCACGTTCACCTCGACGGCGGGCCTCGAGGGCAGCCCCGGCCAGCCCAACTACGCCGCCGCGAAGGAGGGCATCGTCGGCCTCACGCGCTCGACGGCGCTGGCCCTGGCCAAGTACGGAGTGCGCTGCAACTGCATCTCGCCGACGGCCGACACGCGCATGACCCAGCGGCTGCCCGGCGAGCGCCGCGCGGCGGCCACCGCCACGCCGCCCGAGGCCATCGCGCCCGTCGTCGCGTTCCTCGCGAGCGACCGCGCCGCGCACATCACGGGCCAGGTGGTCGGTGTCCGCGGCGACGAGGTCACGCTGTTCTCGCATCCCGCGCCGCTGCGCACGCTCACCGGCGATCGCGCGTGGACGGCGTCGGCGCTTGCAGAGGTCTGGGACCGCGCGCTCGGCCAGGACCGGCTGCGCCGCTTCGATCAGATGGGGATCCAGTGGCCGCCGAAGCGCGAGGGTTGAGATGAAGATCAGCGCGTTCCACCTGATGCCGCACCGCGAGCTGCCGAACGACTTCGAGAAGCGCTACGAATCGGTCTGGGTCACGCCGCCGTGGTGGGAGCTGGCCGACGCCACGCGCGTGGGGCAGTACTACAACTGGACGCTCGACGAGCTGCTGTTCGCCGCGCGCGCGGGCTTCGACGGCGTCTGCACCAACGAGCACCACCAGAACGCGTACGGCTTCATGCCGAGCCCGAACCTCATGGGCAGCGTGATCGCCAAGGCCACGAACGGGTCGAACGTCGCGATCGTGCAGATGGGGGCGACGCTGCCCACGTCGAACCCGCCGATCCGCGTGGCCGAGGAGTACGCGATGCTCGACTGCATCAGCGGCGGGCGTCTGGTGGCGGGACTGCCGCTGGGCAGTCCGATGGACGTGAACCTGGCCTACGGCATCACGCCGATGGAGCACCGCGAGCGCTACCGCGAGGCGTTCGCGCTGACGCTCAAGGCGTGGCAGGCGCGCGAGATCTTCGCCTGGAACGGCCGCTACTATCAGCTCGCCAACGTCAACCTGTGGCCGCGCCCGATCCAGCAGCCGCACCCGCCGGTGTGGGTGCCGGGCTCGGGCAGCATCAGCACGTTCGACTTCGCCGTCGACAACGAGGTCTGTTACTGCTTCCTGTCGTACTCGGGCGCGAAGGCGGCGAAGACGATGATGCAGGGCTACTGGGACGTGGTGGCGAAGAAGGGGCGCGAGACCAACCCGTATCGCGCGGGGTTCCTGCAGCTCGTCGTCGTCGCCGAGAGCGACGCCGCGGCCGAGGCCAAGTACGCGCGGCACGTCGAGTACTTCTATCACAAGTGTCTGCACTGGCCGATCCAGTACGGCTCGCCGCCCGGCAACCAGGACTATCGCAGCCTCGTGGCCGCGTCGAAGAGCAACATCCGACGCGCCGAGGACACCAAGCAGCTGCGGTACCGCGACTTCGTCGAGAAGGGCTACGTCATCGCGGGCAGCGCGGCCACCGTCCGCGACCGCATCAAGGACGAGGTCGTCAAGGGCCTGCGGGTCGGCAACCTCATGGTGCTGCTACAGATCGGCTCCATGCCGCACGAGCTGACGCTGGAGAACATGGATCGCTTCGCGCGCGAGGTGCTGCCGTCGCTGCGCGGCGAGTGGGACGACGAGGGCTGGGTCAACCACTGGTGGCCCGAGCGCCTGCGCGGCGGCACCCCCGCGCCGGCGGCGGCCGTGGCGGCGGGGCGCCCATGAGACATCCTGTGTCAACCATCGCGCGCTCAGGCGGCGGCGAGCGCCTGCGCGGCGCGATGTCGGCCGACGTGGTATGGGGTGCGGTCCTGCCAGCAGCGCCAGAGAATGCGGGC
>QHRU01000101.1 GCA_003220225.1 Candidatus Rokuibacteriota bacterium | reverse complement strand
ATATGGAAGGACCGGCCGTCAAGCGGTTTGTGACGGCGCCTTCGATCTCTTCGTCGATGTCGAGATCCGGGCATTTCTCGGGTGGGCCTGAACGATTTCCCGAGGACGCCGACGCACGGCTGACGATGGAGCGGCTTCGACGACGAATCAGGCTGATATGCGCGGATTACTCCGAAGAGCAGAGCCGCATGACACCGCTTCGTCGGGAGCTGCCTCCGTCTAGGGGCGCGAGTCGTCCCGGCCAGAAAACCGGGCGTCGCATAGCGAACGCGAGGACTCTCCAGTCGTGCTCGCATCGCGCCGTGGCCGACGTCGCTCGGGAATCTCGGAGCCATCAGTACCTTGGACCTCTCGCCTCGGCCACGATGGTTACGCGGCTGCGCGCCGGCTCTCGTGTCGAGTCATGGCGGCCCAGATGAACCCCACCAGTTCGCGCGCGACCGCCGCCACGGCCACCGGCGTTCGCTTGCCGTGGCCGACGAGATGGCGGTAGCGGCGATGCAAGCGCTGCTGCGCCCGCCACGCCTGGGCGACGACCTCGTCGGGTTGTCCGTGGGTGCGGCTCGCCAGCGCGCGGCCGATGGTGGGCCGGTGCCGATAGTGCCAGGCGGCCTCGACGAGGATCCGCCGCGCGTGACTGTTGCCGGCTTTGGTCAGCGCGCCGCGGCGCTGGGACTCGCCCGAGGAATACTCACTCGGCACGAGCCCGAGGTAAGCCATGAGTTCGCGCGGCCGGCGGAAGCGCTGGAAGTCCACGACCTCGGCCAGGAGGATGATCGCCGACAGCGTGTCGATCCCGCGGAAGCAACGGAGCCAGCCCACGGGCTCGCGATAGGACGCGGTGGCGGCCACGGCCTCGAGCTCCTTGTCGAGCTCGGCCTGCCGCGCCAGGGCTTGCTCGAGCGCGAACAGGGTGGCCTCGAAGGCGCGCTGCAGCGGCGGCAGGTCGAAGCGCTGCTCGCGGATCCACCGCCAGTGAGCCTGGCTCCAGTTTTGGCCGGTGAGACAGGCACGCCCGTGACGGGCGAGGAGCTTGAGCACGCGATGCCGCCAGCGGAGGACGTCGCGGCGAATATCGTCGCGGCAGCGGACGAGATCGCGCACGGCCTCCTCGCTCTCGTCGAGGACGTGGATGGCGGTGAGTTCCCCGGCGCGAAACAGGCGCACGAGCTTTGCGGCGTCGCGCCGGTCGGTCTTGATCCGCTGGCCCGGGCGGCGCGGCGTCAGCGCGGGCGCGATGACCGCACCGGCGACGCCAAGCGCGATGAGCTGACGGTGGAGATCGTAGCCGGAGACTCCGGCTTCGTAGCAGGCCGCCACCGGGCCTTCGCGTTTAAGCCGCTCGAAGAGGCGACGGATCTGTCGCGGATCGTTCGCGATCTCGCGGAGCTCGGGTTGCGTGTCGCCCGATCGCAGGATCCCCACTACGATCTTCCGCTTGCTGTCATCGAGCGCGACGTAGGTAGTATCCTTCTCCATGACCGGCCTCCTATCGCCTGTGGCTCTGTTCCTGCCCGGAACAACCCACGACTATGCGATATGGCAGGCCGGTCCTTCCATATTGTCTAGCTTGTCGTCGGTCCCGCGACGGGCCCGTTCTGGGTTCGGCGGTGCCACGCCTGGAAGTCCCGATCCGTGTCCAGGAACTGCTGGAGGATCTGCACGATCACGGATCACAGCTCGATCGTGTGGCCTGTCGTCTCCCGGTAGTTGGTCGTGCACGCCGTGAGCGCAGTGTGAAGCTCGCCGGGGATGCCTCCCTTGAGCGCTGCCGCGGGGTAAGTGTGGACCGGCTTGAGCTCATGGGCACACCGCGTCGTCGTACGGCCCCGGGAACACGAGGTCCTGGGTCACCATGACGTTGAATGCGTAGCCGGGACGGATCTCGATCGTCGGGGCGACATTGACGCCCCCCGGATCAGTTCGCCCGAGGTCTGGCCTAGTTCCTGCCCCACGGCGGCTCCGAGGACGCTGCCTGCAGAGGGCCCGGCGAAGCCCCGCCCGAAGTCCGGAATTTGACTCAGCTGCACACCCGCGCTGATGATCGAAGACGGGCTCGCGCACCTGCGCGATCAGCTGCCCTGGAAGGTTCGAGTTGATCCCCGTCAGAAGCACCGCGGGAATGATGGTCCCACCCTTCACCTCGTGCGGGTTCACGGGTCCGCGGACAGCCGCGGGGAGGACCTCCGAGCGCTCTGTCTGCAGCGCAGCTGGACGCGGCGCCGATGGCAACCTGCCGCGGCCGGCACTGAGGCCGGCACTATCGACTCCGCGCTCGGTGGACTGGCTCGACACTGGTCGTGGACAGTTCGGGGTCGTCTCGATGCGGCGTCACTGCCCGTCCGCCTTCGCTGGATCGTCACGCGGTCCTGGTGGCGGCTCGTGAGCAGCGCTGGTCTCAAGCCAGCCTCGGCGTCTGCTGTTGTCGCAAGGCTTATCGGGGGAGTTCTAAGGCGCCGCGCTTCAACCTTGGAGACGGTCGAGAGTCTCGATCCCTGAGCTGGCGCGGCCAGTACTCGCCATCACACTCCTATTCTTTCTCGCTATTCGCAGTGAGCGGCGATCCGCAGCGTCCGCGCGGCGCATTGCGGCACTTGAGGGTGAAAGAAGAATTTTGCTGCGAATGGCCCTCGTTGCTATACACGAGGATCTCGTAAGCGGCACATGCCCTTGCGAGCCGCGTGTCGCGGCGGCCTAGCACGCTCTGACGAATGGCAAGGCCCTTGCCTTGTGGCGTCCTGCGTGAAGGCTGGACCCTCGCGGCGTGACAGCTCTCCAGGAGAAGGGAGAACGCCATTAATGCCTCCCGGCTCAACACGGCCACGGAATTCCCAAGCACAGCTTGAGGACCTTGAGTCGAACGACCACGACGAGCCGCAGTTGCTTGGGAGTCGGCTCCTGTCGCCCGAGCAGGCGGCCGCGTACCTCGGGCTCCGGAGCCGTTTCGCCATCTACCGCCTCGTCGCAAGCGGCCGGCTGCGGGCGCTGCGGCTCGCCAACAAGCTGCGCCTCGACCTTCGAGACCTCGACTCGATGATCGAGAACGCCAAGGCCGAGAGCACGGGAAACGTCGATCGACCGCCGTCCGGGCCTCCTGCCGCGCGCTCAGTCCCGCGCCACCTCGCAACACACCGGCACCGAAGATTGGGGACACCCCGAGTGACAGCGCAGGCCGGGCCAGACTAACCTCCGGATATTGTGGCGGGATCCGGCAAGGCATGGCGCACACCGGATGAAACATCCAGTGCTCTTCCTCGAGTTGACAGCGGCGCGGCTCGCGTGCACAACAGCCGCAGAAGCTAACCGCAGGAGCACGCGATGAGGAAGCGTCGAGCCCGCTCTCTCGAAGGCCACGTGTACCGCCGCGGCCGGATCTGGTGGTTCAAGTGGACCAGCCTCGACGGCCAGCGCATGTACAGGTCCTCCGGTTCTTTAGAGCGCGCAGTCGCCGAGGAGATGTTGCGAGCGGAGCTGTCCCGGAAGTCGAAGGGCCTTCCGTCCTCGCCGGATCCGTGGCGCTGTCGAGTCGACGAACTCCTCGAGACGCTACAAGCGCGATATCGGACGGAAGGGCGCCGGAGTCTCGAGCGGCTGAAGTACAGCAAGGAGCAGTTGCTCCGGCTCTTTGGCAACGTGCCTGCCGCGCGAGTGACAGGCGCCGACATCCTGCGGTATGCCACGCTACGGCTGGAAGAGAAGGCCGCGCCGGCGACGGTAAACCGCGAGCTCGCCGCACTGCGCGCTGCCTACCGGCTCGGGCTCGACAACGACGTGATCGTCGCGATGCCGCGGATCAAGCTCCTTCCGGAGAACAACGTCCGCAAGGGCTTCGCCGACGGGCACCAGGTCGAGGCGATCGCCAGGCGCCTGAGGGACGAAGTCGCCGACGGCGTGCGCTTCGCCTTCCAGACGGGATGGCGACGCGCCGAGGTGTTCTCGCTCTCGTGGAGTCAGGTCGACTGGAGCGGGGGCTTCGTACGGCTCGAGCCCGGCATGACGAAGAACGGCGAGGGGCGTGCCTTCCCGATCACCCCGGCACTTCGCGCGCTCCTCGAGCGGCGCCAGGAGTACACGCGGCGGTGCGAGCGCGCGCAGACGCGGATCATCCCACTTGTCTTCCATCGCAAGGGGCAGCCGGTGAAGTCGTTCAGGCGCACGTGGGCCGACGCATGCAAAAAGACGGGGCTGCCGGGGCTCCTCTTCCACGACCTTCGACGCAGCGCCGTCCGCAACTTGGAGCGCGCCGGCGTGTCACGGTCCGTGGCCATGAAGCTGGTCGGCCACAAAACCGAGAGCGTCTACCGGCGCTACGCGATCGTGGCGGAGAGCGATCTGCGAGAAGCGGGGGCGAAGCTGAGTGCACTTGGTGACAATCAAGGGGGCATTCGGGTGACAGCCCGCAAGGGTCGTCACCCAAATCCTTGATTAAATGGCGGGCTCGACGGGACTTGAACCCGCGACCTCTGGATTGACAGTCCAGTGTGCTAACCAGGCTGCACCACGAGCCCGCACCCGAAATCAACGGGTTAGCGTCCGCGAGTGTACCACGGCTCAGGGTGTGCCCCTGGCCGTTCGCCGATGAACCTCCATCGGCCAGGAGCGCAACAAACGCGAGTAGCCCGAAGGATAGCGGTCCCCTGAGAGTCCCCTGAGAGTCGCTATCGCTAACCTCCGCGCTGCTGCTCGAGTGCTCGATCAGAGCGAGAGCTGTCGGCTGTCGTCGTCGGGAGGCAGTTCGACGCGCGAGATGCGGAGCTTTCCCTCCTGCGCCAGCATCGAGAGCACGGAGGACACGGCCCCTTCGGATAGCCGGAGTTGGCGGGCAAGGTCGCGCGGGCTCATCGGGCCGAACCGCTCCAGGCACGAGCGAACGTCATTATCGATCTCGTTCCACCAGCCGTCCATCTACCCTCCTCCGATGTTCCGGATTGCATCACCTTAGTCGCCTGAGTGTGGACTCACAAGCCGTGAAAATTTTTTCCTACGGCCGTGTAGGACGCGGAAATTACGCGCTCGGCGAAGGACGGCGTGTTTCTTGCGTCTGGTCAACGGGCATGACGATCATTCCGCGCGATTCGGACATCATCGGAGCCGCTGCGCTCCTGGCGATCGTCCTCGTAACCGGACTCGTCCGCGTCCTCGGCCTGTAGTACCTCGTCACTCGCCGAACCGCAGTCCTGAGCTCGAGCGCTTCCTCGCCGAGGAGCGCGTCGTCACCTGCGCCACCCTCGGTCCGAACGGCCGCCCTCACCTGGAGCGCGTGCCGCAGGCCACCCTTCAGATCGAAGCGGGCGATACCTACGGGACGCTGCGTGGCGTCATGCTCGAGTGCGACGTCGAGATCCTGCGCGCTGCGGTTCCGCCCCACCCGGATCGTCAGCTGGGACCACCGCAAGCTGGCGGGCGTCGGCCACTGATCATTCTTGCCGCGACGATTAGGTCTGACCTATGATGCGGCGTATGACGGCTCGGAAAAGCGTCCGGCGCCAGCTGCTCTTCATCGTCTCCCGCGAGCGAATGGACCTGTATGACGCCCTCCGCCAAGCCTTGTCCGAGGAGGCCGACTGCGAAGTGGTCCTGGAGCGCCGCTCGGGCGAGCGCCGCAGTCGGGGCGGTAGTGCGCCGGACGGCAGGGACCGCCGGGCCAATCACCGTCGCGAGCGCATCCCGCTCGACAGCGAGATCCGCGAGTGCGGCTGGGCCGTGGTGAAGGTCAACACCTGGCCCGAAGCGAAACCCCGCGCCGCGCGACGCAGCTCCTAGCCGAGCTCGATCAGCAGCAGCACACCCACCGCGATCGGTCACGCGGGTAACGGGACTCCCCCACCGAGCCGCAGATAGCCGAGGTGCTTGTCGCCCGCGTCACGGCCGGCACGTAGTCAGGCTGCGCGGTCATCGAGTTGACGCGCGCCGCGTCCGACCCCGCGCGGCTGGACGAGCCAACTCCTCAAACGCTGTTGCAGTGGGATTTCGTACCCGGAGTAGACAAGCAGCGCTGCGGTCTGGACGACCATGAACATCGCGATCACGACAGCCCCAAAGACGGGCCACGAGCGCACTTCCCATCCCAGGTAGAGGCAGAGGCCTCTCACGGCACGGAGAAGCGGGGTGTGAATCAAGTAGAGGGAAAAGGTGGCCCTGCCGAGCAGGTTGAGCCAGGGCCGACTCAGGTGAGCCACGAAAAACCCGCGGTCATGGGCCAAACCGAGGACGAGAAGAATCGAGCCGGGCACGTACAGCAGCCCTCCCCACAATGGCCAAGGCACGTACGGCCTGGACATGGCCCCAGCGATGAGCAGCCCGATACCTGTCGCCTGCGCCAGGCCGGAAACGCCCGCGAGTTTTTGCCCCGACGACGTCAGAAAGACGC
The DNA here is from genome assembly GCA_003220225.1 of Candidatus Rokuibacteriota bacterium. Lineage (GTDB taxonomy): Bacteria > Methylomirabilota > Methylomirabilia > Rokubacteriales > CSP1-6 > AR12. The sequence continues at coordinate 1,772 of QHRU01000101.1, read as the reverse complement.
GGGCCAAGAAGACACCCAGGAGAAACTCCACAAACCTCGAGGGGGCGAACCGGGACACGAAATAGAAGCGGGCCTCGTCGGATTGCCCGTGCCAGAGGAACAATCCGAGGCCGCACGCATACGCCATGACCACAGCCACGAGCACCCAACGACGGCGGTTCCCCGACGCCAAGAACATAACCACCGGGCCAAGGAGATAAAAGAACCACTCGCAGCTGATGCTCCACGACGGGACGTTCAAATAACTGGAAAACGCCGGTGTCGAGGACGGCCAGAAGCATTGCAGCAGTAATAGATGGAGGGGCACAGCGCGCCAGTCGAGGCGCAGCTGCGGACTGAGGGTCGCGATGGGCAGCACCAGCAGCAGTGCCAAGAAGTGAACGGGATAGATTTTCGTCAGGCGATCCCAGATAAACCGCTTGTAGCTGGCTGCGGAGATGCCATCCCGGAACACGTCCGCGTAGTTGTAAGTCAGGATGAATCCGCTGAGGACGAAGAAGAAAGATACGCCGCCTTCGGCCGCATCGAGAAACAGACTGCGGCCGGCCAACGCGTACATCCCCGGGATGATCAAGATGACGTGATACCAATAGACGAAGAGTGCCGCGTAAAACCGGACTCCGGTCAGGCCCGACAGTTCCCCTTTGCGCACTCGCCCACTAGCCCGTCAGCCGCTGATTTCGCGTTCGTCCGGCGCGGCCTTGATCGCGCGCTGCTCTCGTGGCGTCAGCGTTCGACCGTCGCGCGCGCCGCCGCGGACGAGGACGACACCCGCCTCACTCACGTCCGGGCACCGCTCGATCCGCGGCGACTACATCAGCCATGCGACGGTCGTCCGGGCAACCAGGACCGTCCAGGTGAAAGTCGTAGAGCAACGGAGTCTCCTTGCTGGTTCGAATCGGCCCCTCGTTGGCGCTGCAAGCCGTATTCCGGACCGGAAGGCAAAATCGACCGGCAAAACTGTCGCGTTTCCTGTAAGGATGTGGCCAAAATCGGTGACAGCGCCGGTGTGGATAGGAAAAGGTTTCCCGTCTGGACTTCGTTCTCTGTACTTCGTTCTATGTAATATGTAATAAGTACGATGCGTCGTCGTCGCTCCATCGCGACCTACCTTCAGTACAGCGAACCGGACGAGGCGACCGACAAACTGCTACGGGATCTTCGGGACAGCCGGACCGATCTAGGAAAGCTGGCGGAGAGACCGCACGAGCCTACTGCCGACCGGATCCGCAACCGTCAGCATGACGACGGAGAGCGCCGCAAGCTCGGATCCGAGCGCCGATAGCCGTGACGGCGCGGGCGTCGTTCCCGAGGCCGGCTTGTTGAGGCGGGCCTTGACCGCGCTGGCGCGCTCGCGCGCCCAGTCGCGCAGCGTCGAATCCGAACTGCCCTTGGCGACGGCCTCGTAGTCCGCGAGCGCGGCGTCCCATGCCTGCAGCTCCTCGTGTGCCAGGCCCCGCCCCGCGAGCGCGCGGAAGCGCACGCCGGCCTCGACCTCGGCGACGGCGTCCACGGCCTCGAACGCCTTGATCGCGGGCTTCTGACGCTTCTGCTTGAGCTCGGACTCGCCGACCACCAGCCACGCCTCCGAGCGCACGACATCGTCGTCGCTCTTCGCGGCCTGCGTCGCGTAGGCGACGGCCGACTTCCAGCTCTTCCGCTTGAAGGCGGCGGACGCGCGCTCGAGCGCCATCCTGCGCGTCAGCGCGTCGTCGGGGAAGTCGGTGGTGAGCCGGTTCCACGCCGCCTCCAGGTCGCTCGGGCGGCCCAGG
>QHRU01000167.1 GCA_003220225.1 Candidatus Rokuibacteriota bacterium | reverse complement strand
CCGGTGGTCGACGCCCTGCAAGCACTCCGCGGCGTGCAGTTCACGGTGGCGATCACCACCATCGCGGAGCTCGGCGATCTCACCCGCTTCGACAATCCTCGTCAGCTCATGAGCTATCTCGGGCTCACGCCGAGTGAGTATTCCAGCGGCGACCGGCGCCGCCTCGGCGGAATCACCAAGGCGGGTAATGGCCATGCCCGTCGAGTCCTGATTGAAGCCGCCAAGGCCTATCGCCACCGTGCCAAGGTCTCCGAGCCGATCCAGGCGCGTCAGCAACATCTCCCGGCCCCGATTCGCGACATCGCTTGGCGCGCGCAGGTCCGCCTCTGTGGACGATATCGCAAGCTGCTCGCGCGCGGCAAGCACCCGAACACCATCGCCGCCGCCGTCGCGCGCGAGCTGGCGGCCTTCATGTGGGCGATCGCCAGAACGCAGGCGGTGTCCGCGTAGCCGTCGTCGTGCACCAGCCTGGATCAGGAGCGACTTCGATCCTCGGAGGAGACGCAGCCCCGGTGATGGTGCAACCCTCGTGAACGTTATGAGGCTGCGACAAATCCTCGCGTCTAGACCGAGGCAGGCACCCCGACGGATACAAGTAAGGTGGTAACCAACCCACGAATATCAGCATGATCAACCGTCGTGGTTACTGGCCCCGCCTCTTCCGAGGGTCGATGTTGCACGACCTCTAAGGAGACGTCGAGCATCGAACACGAGCATGCGGCTTGACATCGGCAGTCATATCAACGATCACGGTGAGCGGCGCGCGAAGCGCGTCCGCTCCACTGTGAGGTTAGCTGCCGTCCCAAGTGAGGGCACGGACGGTCACGCCTCGTCGACCGTCGGAGGATAGAGGTCCAGTGTCACATCGAGCCCGAGGCCGGTGATACGGGTAAGGAGCGGAGCCGGAAGCGTGAACCCGCCTTGGCCGTTGCCCGAGGAGAAACCAAGAAACAGTTCCGCCGTCACGCCAGGCCGCGCGGCCAACTCTCGCACCGCGTGGCCGCGGCCCTCGAGCCGCGTGATGAACTCGGACAGCTGTTCGTTGAAAGGCAGACCGTTATCCTCCGTGTAGCGGTGGACCCACACGTTTGTCTCGTAGGTGGCATCCGAAACCCAAGCAGCCATGAAACCCATCGCTATCGACCAGCGCATCGCTTGGCCTTCCGTCTGCAATCTAACGGCGCAAATCAGCCGCGCCGCGTCTCGGCGTCGGCTGCATTTGTTTGTTAGGGTGGCTCAGTTCCGAGGCGATCCCTACGCTTAGGTGCCACACATAGAACAGCGCTGGGCCTAGCAGGATGGCAGCTCCTCCCAAGAAGAACAACAGGATCGCATTCAACCCCGCACGTCTGCCGCGCACGATCCGGGTCCGAACCGGCACGCGCATCCCAGGCGGCGGCCACTGACCAGACCGTTTCACCTTGATTGCGAGCCGCAGACAGTAAATCGGTATTCCGATGGAAAAAGGGATTGCCATAAGAGCGAAGATTAACAAGTGGTTGACGTACTTCTTCAACGCTTGCACCGGGTCTGTTGCACGCAATGCGGCACTGGGAGACGTCAGATGATTAAGGAGCACGATCAGAAGCACGATGCCGGCACCTGCTAGGACCTTGAGTCTAGTTGCGCGGTCTCCTTCGACAAACTCCCCGATTCCGGGAGGTCGACTTCTGTAAGCACCCTTCTGCCAAATCACAATCTCTAAAATTGTGGTCATAGCGAGGCCGGCACCGACAGCAAACGTGAGCGCGCCTGACTCAGTCCACCCCAGGCGCTCGTGGCCATAAATGGCGACAACGGCACCCATTATTGCGGCGCCAACCGTCAGGAGCCAGACAAGCGTCTCCGTCCCTTCACTAACGCTCAACACTCTAACGCTCAGGATAACGTGCGGCGCGAAGCGCCGTCAGGTTCATCCTGTAGTTAGACGCCCCGCTGCGACGGGCTCCTCGTCTGTTTCTCATTCAGGCACAGTCCACCTGGGTGCTTCGTCTTCGCGGCAGCGCAACGCCAGCACGCGGCCGGTTCGTTCACTAACTCTTGCTCGGATCGGACCTGCCATGATGCTGGGCGTCCGGAAGAGCCACCAGGTCTCGCCCTTTAGATCCTCACGCTGCACTGGTTGGCCAAGGGCCGCGGTCAGCGCCGCGACAGTTGTGTTGGGACCGAGACGCTGGCAGGTCTCCAGATGCGTGAAGCCGTCGCGGTTGACCCATCGGTAAGCACCGATACTGGCGAGGGCAACGAGCAATGTCGCCGTACCGAGAGCCAACACCCACCGTCGATTCATTTCGCTGACGTCTAACGCTCGCGGTCACCGGCCGGAGCGAGCAACGCGAGCCCCGGTCCGGTGCACTGCGAAGTTCGACGCCCGGTAAGACGCTCTCCAACCGATCCTTGGAGAGTCACGCGCCGCGTCGCTCGATCCAGTCCGTAGCCCTGACGGGACGGCTGGTCGCGCTGCGTCGGCGCTCGGCTCGCGCCGTCCTCCGGGTCTCGTTCAACGCGACGGAGGCGAGTCGGCCCAACTCAACGAGGTCCGCCTCGTCCGTCTCGCTGAAGTCCCCGTCGTACTTGTCGCTGAGCTGGATCACCCCGACGTTTCGACCTCCCCGTCCAGTCAAAGGGACTGCCAGCCACCCGCGCATCGGTGGATGCCGCTCGGCCGCAGCGCCAAACCCTCGCCACGCCGGATGCGCTTCGAGCTCCGCCTGCGTAAGGCGGATCGGTCGGTTGAGCTGGCAGACCAGCCGGTAGATTCCCGATCCATCCGGCCGCTCATCGTACGTCCTCCACGCGGCGTACTTGTCGCTCAGAGAGACCGCGTGAAGGGCTTTAGTCCAGTCCTCGCCGAACGCTACACTTGTGGTTGCCTGGTGGGCTCCAACCAGCTCCCGCGCCTTCTCCGTGATCAATTCAAGCAACTCGGCGACGGAACGTGCCGACCGAAGGACATCTAACCCGACTGGGGAGGATTCGCTCGCGTCATAGCCCTATCGCCCTGTGCGGCGAACGAACGTGCATGGTGAGCGGCCGGCCGCCCTGGGCCGGCCCGCTCTACCATGTTGTTGGACGGCCCGGCGACACGGTACAGTACACACATGAAAGTCACTATCGACCTGCCGCCGGCGCAGGCTGAACGCCTGCGCCAGGAGGCGGAACGTCTCGGCCTCACGCCGGAAGACCTGGCTCGGGCCGCAGTTGCGGATCTGCTGGCGACTCGGGACGATGATTTCGAGGCAGCCGCCAAGCGAGTACTACAGAAGAACCAGGAGCTGTATCGGCGCCTCGCCTGATGCGCTACGTTACGCTGGGGAGGTCGTTGAGCTGCATCGGCGCCTCCTCCAGGCGACCAGGGGCGCGCCCGGCATCCGGGACTTCGGTGCGCTGGAGTCCGCAGTCGCCCAGCCCAAGGCCTCTCGCTGAGAAGGCCGCGGCGCTGTGTCTGGCGTTGGTTCAGGGCCATCCTTTCGTCGATGGCAACAAGCGTGTCGGGCATGCCGCCATGGAGACATTCCTGGTACTCAACGGTACCGAGATCGATGCCTCCATCGACGCCCAGGAGCGCCTTATACTCGATCTGGCCGGAGGCCGGCTCGATCGGAGCGAACTGACCGACTGGCTCCGCCACCATCTCAAACCTCTCGGGTGATTCTGTCCGTCCAACGCCCAGCGTCAGCCGCGCCCGTCCTCGGGCGTCGGCTGCACGCTGAAGTTAGATTGAGCGCGCGACGCGGGGACATCAGTCGGGCCGAAACCGCGAGCCGGTTACCGCCTTCCAGCCGCGTAGGACCGCGGCTTCTGGAAGGCGTTCGATGACCGCCCCGCCCACGACGTCGACCACGTAGCCGGCCACTCTGCACATGTCTGTGCACGAGCTGTGGCAGGGCACCTCAAGGACGAGCCGTAGACGGCTGGAGCCGTCGAGCCAGTCGACCGCAACGACGTTCGGGTATTCGTCCGGGCATCGTGGGAACAAGCGTTTGAAGTCGGCGAGCGCGCGCCTGCCTGGATCGGATTCGCTCAGACCAGTTGACCGAAGACGATAGACCCTGACTGACCAGGTGCCAACCCAGCCGCCGTCGCTTTGCGTGAGAGCGAAGGCACTGGAGTCTCGCGCCCAGAGAATCTCGGCGAGACTCGCAATGGGAATCGACGTCTGGGCGAAACGGGTAGGATTGTTGCGATCGACAAGCGTTAACTCGATGTTCGTTACTCGAGTCGTGATGGCGCCATCCGGCGATGCGACCACGATGCTTCGCCCGCCGAGCGGGAAGTCCGCTACAGCGGTTGGGCCAGGCCATAGGTACTTTCCTGCCGAGGACCAGACTCCGGGCTGCGCACGGTCGAATACGGCAGGGCTCTGTGCCTGTACCACCGAGACCCAGGCAACAACAAGACTCATCGCGATCAACCCATGCATGGCTTGGCTCTACGTCTGCAATCTAACGCTTGCGGTGAGCGGCCGCGGCGAGCGTATGCGAGCCAGCGGTCCGCTCCACTGCGAAGTTAGATTTCAATGGTCGCGCATCGGCGCGCTCCCGAATGCGCCCAGCAAGCGCTTGGGGAAACACCTGCTCCACCCCACTCGGGTTCGTTTGGATGTCGCGCTTCGACATGAAATGGGTGACCTCGAAGCGCGTCCTATCCATCGCCGCCACCCGGACAGCACCTTCCTCGACTGGCCCAGCTGAACTCTGCGTCTTCACCCACACGTAGTACTTCGGATAGGCGATTCCTGTCTGGATCGGACCATCGCGTAGCAGTTCGTAACTGACGGCAACACTGGACCCGTGCCGGTTGCTGAAGAAGGCTTGCAGATCCCGCTTGAGCAGTGATTGGAACTGCTCCGCGGGCGGCACGTTGGCATCGATATGTGATTGCGCGAGGGGATCGTTGCAAGCGTAGATCAATCCGGCGGCGAGGAGCACCGCAATCATGCCCCGACTCTTTACCCGCATTCGCTCCACCTGAAAGTCTAACGTGCGGCTGAGCGGCGGGCGATAGCCCGTCCGCTCCAGTCGTCAGTTATGAGGCCGACCAGGATCGGCGCACCTCGCCTACTCACCGGTAGCCATGCTCCTGGATCATCTTCTGCACCTCTTTCTCTTCATTTCCGGTGAGTATCCGAAACGGCCAATAGCTGCCCTTGTCGCCAGGAACATAGGCAC
>QHRU01000100.1 GCA_003220225.1 Candidatus Rokuibacteriota bacterium | reverse complement strand
TCACGCGCGCGATCTCCAGCACGTCGCGGAAGCCGCGCGTGCTGATCAGGCCGACGACGGCGCCGCGGCCCTCGATGATGGCGTTCGTCACGATGGTGGTGCCGTGGGCGACGGATGCCAGCGGCGCGCTCCCGACCAGGGTCGTCAGGCCCTGCATGACGCCGAGGGCGGGATTGGCGGGCGTCGTCGGGACCTTGCCGCTCGACAGCCGGCCCGACGGCGCGCGCACGACGAAGTCGGTGAACGTCCCGCCGACGTCGATGCCGACGCTGCTGCCCGTCATGCGCGAGACGGTAGCACGAGAGCCCCGGGACTTCGAGAAATGGGCCAAGCCACCTCCCGAGTCACGAAGTCGGTGGCAGCAACGACGAGGTGCCTGAATGCCCGAGCGCCGAAACGTAGGGGACGTTGAGAAACGCGTTACGCCGCGAGTATCGCTCAGGGATCGGTCAGCTTCGGCCTGTTGCTCGCCGCCTCGCTGCGGTTCGACTCTTGCCGCTGCGTTTGCGGAGTCGCGCCTTCCTGTTTATCGCCGGAGCGCGATTGCCGCCGTGACGCTCCAGATACTCGGTGACCATCGCCCTGATCTCCCGGTAGCGCTTGGGAGAGACGCCAAGCACGCGAGCCGTCGCGGCGGGAGTCGGGTAGGGCGTCGTGATCACCGCGCGCGGCCGCGACGGCTACGACCCTGAAGTTATGACACTCTGGTGCAGCGTGAGCCCATCGCGTCCGTCAGTTTCTGAACCGCGGGCAGTGCTTCCTTCAAGGCGATGTCGGCCTGGTGCAGCAGCCTCCGCTGATGGTGCGACACATGGCGCATCCCCATAAGGCTCTCGATCTCGGCGAGGAGAGCACGACCCTCGTCGCCGCGGTCCCCGAGGTTCTTGCAAAAGCTCGCCACCAGGGCCGGATTCAAGCCTGCAGTGTCCGGATTTTTCGCCACATCCGCCTGGTAGACGAAATCGAGTGGTATGACAATGGGGTGGATCGGCGACGACGCGGCTAAGATGCTGGCCGATGAAGACACCCCTGCTGGTGCGCATCGTCCGGACCCGGCCGCGGCTGTTCACGTCGCTCGCCATCGGCGTCCTCGTCAGCGCGGCCCTGGCCCTCCTCACCGATTGGAGGCTGGCGACCCGGCTGCTGGTCGCCTGGGACATCTTCGTGGCGCTCTATCTGGCGCTCGCCGCCCACCTGATGTCACGGTCGGACGTCGACCGTATCCGCGACCGCGCCGCGATGGAGGACGAGGGGCAGCTGGCCATCCTGGTGCTGACGGTGGTGGCAGCGCTGGCGAGCCTCGGCGCCATCTTCGCCGAGCTCGGCACCGGGACCGGCCGCCGGCCGGCCCACATCGTGCTCGCCGCCCTCACGATCTTGTTGTCCTGGGCATTCATCCACGCGATCTTCGCGCTGCACTACGCCCACGAGTTCTACGACGAGACCATCGGCGGCGGCATGGCCTTCCCGGGCGGCGAGACGGAGCCCGACTACTGGGACTTCGTCTATTTCTCTTTCGTCATCGGGATGACCTCGCAGGTGTCCGACGTCGGCGTCACCAACAAGCAGATTCGCCGCACCGTCGCCGCCCACGGTGTCGTGTCCTTCGTCTTCAACGCCGCGCTCCTCGCCCTGACGGTCAACATCGCCGCGAGCGCGATCTAGCAGGCGAAGCCGCCCGGCCGCGAGGCGCCCGCCCCGCGGCCGAGCGGCGAGAAGGGTTGGACTAGTCGTCGTCCTCGTCGTCGTCGAAGCGGTCGTGGCGATCGAACAGATCGCGCGGGACGCGGCAGACGAAGCTCGACGCATCGTCCATGCTGCCGGGTCCCTTGTAGGTCGCCTCCTTGGGGTACGCGCAGAGCGGGCGGGTGCGGTCGACCACGGTCCCGGTGCGGTGGGTGGCGACGATCTGCTCGGGCGCGATCCCGTGCTCGACCCAGCTCTCGAGCGCGCTGAGCGCGTCCAGGGTATTGGGGCCGGGGCCGCCGCCGCAGTGATGCATGCCCGGCGCGAGGAACAGGCGGAAGAACTCGCCGAGGCGGTGCCCGCGCTTCGTCTTCTCGGCGGCCTCCTGGAGGTAGGCGATGGATCGGAACGCGGTGAGCGCGGCGTCGGCCCAGCCGTGCCACATGATCAGCTTTCCGCCGGCGGCGCGGAAGTCGGAGAGGTCGGCGTTCGTCGCGTTCAGGAATTTGCCCGTCGGCCGCATGGCCCTGACATCGCTCTCGAGGTCGGACGTCAGCAAGTCGAAGCTCGGATTGGGGGGAGAGGGAAAGACGAAGTACCTCAGATAGCCGTCAGCGAAGAGGAACTGCAGCGGCGGGATCGCGCCGTTGCCGGTGATCCAGAACGGCCAGCCGGTCGCGGCGCCGTCCTCGTGCCCCTGCGGCCACCCGAAGTAGAGCTGCCGGCCCGAGGAGCTCGTAGCGCCGTGATAGATGCGCCTGGCCGCCTCCACCTGCCCCGCCGTGAGGCAGGTCGGCGCGTCACCGGCCGGGCACTGCAGTGTCTTCGGATCGAACCGGCAGCGACGCGGATCGCTGATGAGGCCGTCCATCAGACCGTCTTTGGCGTCGCACTCGGCGAGCACCGCACCGGCGAGGAGCGCGACCTTGGCGACGGGGAGCGACGCCGCGTTGACCGCTTGCTCGTTCCAGACGAAGCCGGTCATCGTGCCCACCCAGTCGAGGGCGGGAGCGCCGGCGATGATGCCATCGAAGTCGGTCGGGTACCGTTCGGCTTCCTGCATGGCCTGGCGCCCGCCGTTGGAGCAGCCTTCGAAGTAGGCCAGCCGTTCGGTCTGGCCGTAGAAGGCGTGAAGGATTTTCTTGCCGGCCACCGTCACGACGTGCACCGCGCGGTGACCGAAGTTGACCTGGCGCACGAGGTTGTTCAGTGCCCACGAGCCGTCGAGGGCCGGCGCGAACGGGCCGTCGCCGACGTGACCGGTGTCGGTGCCGATGACGGCATACCCGCGGGCGAGGGCGCCGGGCGAGCTCGGAATGCTGCCGACGAAGCCGCCGCCGCCGGCGTGGTAGAACTTGCCGTTCCACGTCGTCGTCGGCAGCCGCAGCTCGAAGTTGATCTCCGTGTCGACGTGGCCGATGACGAGACAGTGCTCGGGTGCGGTGCCCAGAGCCGCGACGATCGTGGCGGAGGTGATGGTCGTGTCCGCGATCGCAACGCTCGTGAGCGCGGCGCACGGCACGCCGGCGGCGTGAGCCGACAGCGGGGCCAGCGCGAGCGCGGCGACGAGCGCCAGGGACACACGGAGGAGGAGCGCGCGGTGTGTCATGGGACACCTCTTCGATGCGGGTGAACAGCAGTGTTCGACCCAGCGAGGCCGCCCATTCGCCTGGGCGGCGCTCGCACCGAAGAAGCGCGGCGTCCTTGCTCCACCGGTTGCCAGTGTGACTCCGGTGTCAAGCGCTCTAGCCGGCCGCCGATTGCGAGGCACACCGGCGCCGTATAGAATCGCGGCGCCCATGCTGGACCGCAGACGATTCCTGAAGCTGGCCGGTCTCACCGCACTCGCCGCGGCCGCGCCCAGGATCGGTGAGCCGACGGAGCACGCGGGCCTGCTGCACCTGACCGCGACCGAGGCGGTGCGGCACATCTCCGAGGGCTCGCTGTCAGCCGAGACCTACGCGCGCGCTCTGCTGGCTCAGGCCGAGCGGCTGAGCTTCCTGGACACGATCATCAGCATCGATCCCGAGGCCGTGCTCGAGGCCGCGAGGCTGGTCGACGTGTCACGGCGACGCGGACGGAGGCTCGGCCCGCTGGCTGGCCTCCCGCTGCTGGTCAAGGACAACATCGACACGAAGACGCTGCCCACGACCGCCGGGACGCCGGGTCTGCTCGCGAACCGTCCGAGGGCGGACGCGCCGCTGCTGAACCCCCTGTTCGGGGCGGGAGCGCTGCTGTTCGCCAAGGCCAACATGCACGAGCTGGCGTTCGGGATCACGAGCCACAACTACCACTTCGGCGCGGTGCGAAATCCGTACGACTCGACGCTGATTCCGGGCGGCAGCAGCGGCGGGACCGGGGCGGGGATCGCCGCCCGAGTGTGCCCCGCCGGCCTGGGCACGGACACGGGGGGATCGGTCCGCATCCCGGCGGCGCTGTGCGGCGTGGTTGGCCTGCGACCGACCAAGGGCCGTTACTCGATCGCGGGGATCGTCCCGATCAGCCACACACGCGACACGCCCGGGCCGATGGGCCGAACCGTGGCGGACGTGGCGCTTCTCGATGCCGTCGAGACGCTGACGACGCCCGCACGCCCGGCGAGGCTCCGTGGGCTGCGACTCGGCGTCCCCCGGAATCCTTTGTGGCAAGATCTCGACCCCGAGGTGGCGGCCGTGATGGAAGACGCGCTGCACCGTTTGCGGGCGCTGGGCGTGGTGCTCGTCGAGGTCGACGTTCCCGGAGTCGTGACGCTCGATCAGCAGGCGGGCTTCCCGATCGCGCTGTTCGAGGCCAACCTCGACATCCCGGCGTACCTCGCCGCCGAGGGCAACGGGATCACGTTCGATGACATTCAGCGGCAGATCGCCAGCCCGGACGTCGCCGGGGCGATCGCCGCGGCCCGTGGCGGAGCGATCCCCCAGGCCGTGTACGAGCACGCGCTCAACGTGGTGCGGCCGGAGCTGCAGGCGCTCTACGCGAGCTACTTCGCCGACAACGGCGTGGCCGCGATGGTGTTCCCGACCACCGTGCTGCCGGCGAGACCGATCGGCCAGGACCAGACCGTCGAGCTGAACGGGCGCCAGGTGGACACCTTCACCACGTACATTCGCAACACCGATGCGGACGCGGTCGCCGGCATCCCGGGCCTCGCGCTGCCCGCGGGGCGAACGCGGTCGGGCTTGCCGGTGGGCATGGAGCTGGATGGCCCGATGGGCAGCGATCGTCTGCTCCTCAGCGTCGGGCTCGCGCTCGAGGCGTCCGCCTTCCGGCCGCTTCGGGCCCCGAAGCTGGCTATCGCGGAAGACGGCTAGATGGAGCGGGTCAGAGGGGGCCTTTGCGCGCCGAGACGTCAGCCGAGAATGTCGGCGACGGCGAGCGGTGTGTCCCGGAACGCGAGTGGCGACAGCGCGTCGCCGCGGGCGACGCGCACGTTGTGGTGGAACCGACCGGCCTGGGGCTGCCGAGAGACTTCGACCGCCTCGCCTTCGAGATCGACGATCCAGTAGTCCCGCACGCCGGCCTCGGCGTAGAGCGGCCCCTTCACGTGGCGGTCATAACGAAGTGACGTGTTCGCGACCTCGATGAGCAGCGCGACGTCGTCCGGCCCGGGCAGCGCGTGGCGGTAGAAGTCGTCGCGATAGCCGAGCAGGACGATGTCCGGCTCCGGCTCGGAGTCCGGCACGATAACGAGTGGGTTCTGCGGCCACAGGATGATGCGGCCGTGGAGGCGCTCGATCAGCAGGTGGCTGAGCCGCGCCACGCACGACGTGTGATCGCTGCCGATGGCTGTCATCTGGACGATCTCTCCGCGGATGAGCTCGACGTGGTCTCCTCTATTCAGGATTCCCGCCTCCGCCATCCGGTGGTACTCGTCCAGCGTGAATCGTCGCCTGGTCAGCTCGACGTCGACCGCCATGCCGTTCGTAGTACGCGCGTCCGCTGCACGCTCGTCAATGCCCAATGTTCGATACGCTTGTCTACGCCGGATTCTCGTGTACAACTACTACCGCCTACGGCTTGGAGGTGCGCGATGGCCATTCGGCTCGACCACATCATCGTCCCCTCCCACGATCGAGTCGAGGCGGCGAAGCTCCTGGCCGGCCTGCTCGACGTGCCCTGGGAGGAGTCACGCGGCGACTTCGCGCCCGTGTACGTCAACGAGAACCTGACCCTCGACTTCGCCCAGCGGGAGCAGTTCGAGAGCCATCACATTTGCTTCCACGTCGCCGACGCCGACTTCGAGGCGATCCTGCAGCGGATCCAGGCTGCGGGGATCACGTACCGGAGTCGTCCCCACGGCGAGGACGACTTTCGGATCAACACGCGCCTCGGTGGGAAGAATCTCTACTGGAAGGACGCCGACGGTCACCTCTGGGAGATCCTGACCGTCAGCTATGCCCGAGTCGATTCACCGCTGCTGACCGCCGCGAGCTAGAGGAGCAAGGACATGACCTACGACCTGCTGATCAAAAACGGTCGCATCATCGATGGCTCCGGTCGCCCGGCCTTCCACGGCGACGTCGGCGTGGCGCGGGGTCGGATCGTGGAGCTCGGCCGCCTGGACGGCCCGGCGCGGCGGGTCATCGAGGCCGATGGACGCGTGGTGGCGCCGGGGTTCGTGGACAATCACTGCCACTACGACGCCCAGGTCCTCTGGGACCCGCTGTGCACGTTCTCCTGTCACCACGGGGCGACGAGCGTCGTCATCGGCAACTGCTCCCTAGCGCTCGCCCCCGTCAAGGCGCCCGACCGCGAGAAGCTCGCCGGGATGCTGTCCTATGTCGAAGCGATCCCGATGGACGTCCTCCAGGCCGGCGTCCCGTGGACCTGGGAGACCTTCCCCGAATACATGAGCACCATCGGGCAGCGGCTGGCCGTCAACGTCGGCACGTTCGTGGGACACTCGGCGGTCCGCCTGTACGCGATGGGCGAGGACTGCTCGGAGCGCCCGGCCACGGACGCCGAGCTCGAGGTCATGCGGCGGGTGGTGAGAGAGGCGCTGGAGGCCGGAGCGCTCGGGCTCTCGATCACGCGCAACATGAATCACTTTGACATCGTGGGCAAGCGGATTCCCGCCGCCTGCGCGCCGGAGTCGGAGCTCTTCGCGCTGGCCGACGTGCTCCGCGACGTCGGGACCGGCGTGATCCAGTGCGGTGGAGGCACGAATCCCGAGCTGAAGGACCGGCTCCTGAGCCGGCTCGCGCAGGCGTGCGGTCGCCCGGTCATGTACAACACCCTCCTCGAGCAGGCGCGGCAGCCCGGACGGTGGCGGACCCACTTGGCCCACGTCGAGGAGACGGCGCGGAAGGGAATCCGCGCGATCCCGCTCTGCAACCCCGGGAGCGTCGTGAACCGGTTCACCATGAAGAACTGTCAGGTGTTCCGCAGCATGCCCACCTGGCTGCCCATCTTGCAGGGCTCCGATACGGAGAAGATGCAGGCCTATCGCGACCCGGCGATGCGCGCGCGACTGCGCGCCGAGGTCGAGGCGCCGCTGGGCCCGGACTCGACGTTCTCGAAGCGCTGGGACCTGATGATCGTCGACGAGCCGCGGCTGGCGGAGAACCGCGCGCTCAAGGGACGGAGCATCGCGGCGATCGCGCAGGAACGAGGCAAGCACCCGCTCGACGCGTTCCTCGATCTGGCGGTCGAGGAGGACCTGAACACCGTGTTCAGTCTCGGCGAGATCAACATGGACACCGAGGCGGTCGCGCAGATCCTGGGCAGTCCCCACGCGGTCGTCGGGCTTTCGGACGGCGGCGCCCACGTGCAGTTCCACTCGAACGTGAGCAACCCCACCCGGCTGCTGGGCTACTGGGTGAGGGAGAAGAAGATCATGTCGCTCGAGCAGGCCGTCCGCCGGCTCACCTTCGATTCGGCCGCGGCCTTCGGGATCTACGACCGCGGACTGTTGCAACCGGGAATGGTCGCCGACCTCGTCGTCTTCGATCCCGACACCGTGCGGCCGATGCCGGAAGACGTCGTGCACGACTTTCCGAGCAACGGCTGGCGGATGCGCGAGCTCGCGGAGGGCATCCACTACACCGTGGTGAACGGCGAAGTCCTGCTGGAGAAGGGGACGCACACGGGGAGCTATCCCGGTCGCGTGCTGCGCAACGCGCGCTACCAGGCGGTGCACGACCCGCGGGCGTAGTCGACAACGGGGAGTCTTCTTGACTCCCCGGCTCGCCGGCTCATAATCCGCCCACGATGGCGGACAAGCCGAAGGTCGTCATGGATCCGAGCGCGACGTTTCGTCGCCTCGTGCCCGTCGATCGGCTGGCGTCGCCCGTCACGCCGAGCGATGACGTTTACGTCATCGCTCACATGGGCATCGCGCGCGTCGACGTCAAGCCGTGGCGCCTCTCGGTGGACGGCCTGGTCGAGCGGCCCTTTGAGCTCGATTACGAGGCGCTGACGTCGTTGCCGGCGACCGACGTCACCGCGGTCCTCGAGTGCTTCGGCAACCCCGTGGAGCCCGAAGTCGCCACGCGCCGGGTCGGAAACGTCGTCTGGCGCGGCGTGCGCCTGTCGCACCTGCTCGAGCGCGCCGGCGTGAGGCCCGAGGCGCGCCTCGTTTGTCCTGAGGGCCTCGACTCCGGTTCCTTCGCCAACGTGCACAGCGAGCGCTACGTGAAAGACCTGCCGCTGGCGCGCGCGCTGGAGCCCGACGTGCTGGTGGCGTGGGCGATGAACGGCGAGCCGCTCAGCGCGGAGCACGGCTTCCCCGCGCGCGTGTTCGTGCCGGGCTACTTCGGCACCAACGCCGTGAAGTGGCTCTCGCGCATCACGCTCGCGGCCGAGCGTCCCGAGAGCCTGTTCACCACGAAGCTCTACAACCGGCGCGTCGAGGGCGACATGCGCCCGGTGCGCGAGCTGGACGTGCACGCGGTGATCGTGGCGCCGGCCGAGGGTGCCGTGCTGGAGCGCGGCCGGCACACGATCGAGGGCTGGGCGTGGAGCGCCTGGCCGGTGAGCGCGGTGGAGGTCAGCGCCGACGGCGGCAAGACGTGGCAGCCGGCGCGCGTGGCGCCACGCGGCGCCGATCACCAGTGGCAGGCGTTCACATATACGTGGGACGTCCCCGCGCCGGGCCGGTACGAGCTGCACGCCCGCGCGACAGACTCGCAGGGCCGTATGCAGCCGGACGCCGGCCGCAATCGCATCCATACAATCAGCGTCGCCGTGACAGGAGGGCCTCATGGCCAACGATCTGGATCGGCGTGATTTCCTGGCCGGGCTCGGCGTCGCGCTCGGCGGCGCGGCACTCGGCGATCTCGCGGTTGTCGGCGACGCCGCCGCGCAGGACACGCCCAAGGGCCGCATCCCCGAGACGCCGGTGAAGTTCGGCCACATCACGATCCAGTCGGGGCCCGGCGCGATCCTCGGCCTGCCCTCGCTCAAGGGCCACACGCTGGCCGCCGAGGAGATCAACGCGGCGGGCGGCCTGCTCGGCAAGCGGAAGATCGAGACGATCACGGCCGACGAGGCGGCCGGGCCCGAGGCGACGGTGAAGGAAGTCAAGCGCATGAAGCTCTTCGAGAAGATCGACTACTTCTCGGGCGTCATCGCCGCGCACAACCAGCTCGCCGTCGGCCCCGTCGTCGAGGAGCTGAAGCTGCTGACGATCATGACCGAGGGCTGCATCGACAAGCTGTTCGAGGTCGAGGTGCCCAACCCGCACTACCTGTTCGGCATGACCAACATCCTGTCCGCCGACGGCGTGACGACCGCGCTCGCCATCGCAAAGGCGTGGCCCGACGTCAAGCGCATCGCCGTGATCAACCCGGATTACGCGTTCGGCCGCTGGTTCCAGCTGCACTTCGACGCCGCGCGGGAAAAGCTCCTGCCAGGCTCCGAGATCGTGTCGGAGGTGTGGGCGCCGTTCCCCAACACCGCGGATTTCACCTCGCACATCACGAAGACGGTCGCGGCCAGGCCCGACATCGTCGTGACCTCCATGTGGGGTGGCATGTACGTGTCGTTCTACAAGCAGGCGCTGGGCCACGGGCTGTTCCGCCGCGCACGCCTGGCCGGCAACATCAACTTCGGCGTCGTGCCGCAGGCCATCGGCAAGGACCATCCCGAGGGCGCGCTCGCCGGCGTGCATTCCAACTATCACTTCACCTACGCGCCCGCCGGCGCTTCCACCGCCAACAAGCGCTTCGTCGACGCCTACCAGAAGCGCTGGAACGAGTACCCGTCCTACGCCGCCGAGGCCGCGTACACGGGGCTCTATCTCTTCAAGACCGCCGTCGAGAAAGCCAACAAGCAGGCCGGCGGCGGCTGGCCCGAGGACGACGCGGTCATCAAGCAGCTCGAGGGGCTCAGCATCGAGGGGCCCGCCGGCCTCGTGACGATTCGCAAGGAAGATCACCGCGCGTACAAGGACGTCAAGGTCGGCTTCAGCAAGAATCTCCCCGACTATCCGTTCGCCGTGTGGGATCCCGAGCGCATCATGACCATCCCCGTCGGCCAGATGACCGCGCCACCCAGCTGGCCCAAGCCCGGCAAGGGCCACAACGACCCTTCGGCGACAGTGAACTGGATCAAGACCACGTGGAAGAAGGCGGGCGCGTGATCCGGAAGTTCAGCCTCTTCGCTGCCACTCTGCCGGGTCGCGACTCACGTGCAGGACGGCGAGAATCACGACGACATCGCCTTCGGCAGCGAAGTACACGGCGTAGGGAAAGCGGCGAAGGAGTGCGCGGCGAATTCCGCCCTCGAGATCCTGATAGTTGAGAGGGCCAGCGGTAATGCGGTCGTACGTTGCGCGCAGTTCGTCGAGGAACTCCAGACCCAGCCCGGCGCGCTCGCTCTCATACCAGTGGTACGCCGCCGCGGCGTCGAGATCGGCGCGCGGCTCGGCAACCAGCCGATACTCGGTCACCGATCGGGATTCGCCAGGCGATCGAGTACGTCGTGAGCGGGCCGCGCCCGGTGTGGATCTCGCCGATAGGCGGCGAGCCGCTCCTTGGCAAGATCGAGGTGAGATTCCGGCACCGGAATCTCACCCGGTCTCTTGGAGATGCGGTCCCAGAGCGTCAGCAGATAGCGGATCTGCTCTGTCTTCGAGAGTGAGCTGAAGCCTGTCGGTTCGGCGATCTTGCCTTTCCGCGGTCGCGGGGCCATGGTCTGACTCTACGCAGCCAGCGGTTTTCGTGTCAATGTGCATGAGAGGATACACATGACCGTGACGCGCTACCTGGGAGGATCGTGATGACGCCATATAAGGTGGCGGCCGCCCACGTGGCGCCCGTCTTCCTGGACGCGCCGAAGACGGTGGCGAAGGCGTGCAGCCTCATCGAGGAGGCCGCGCGCAACGGCGCCGCGCTCATCGCGTTCCCCGAGACGTACATCCCGGCGTTCCCGCTCTGGTCTGCCGTGGCTGCGCCCATCCACAACCACGAGTGGTTCAAGCGCCTGGCCGCGAGCGCGCTCCGCTGTCCCGGCCCCGAGCTGGAGCGCATCGCCGGCGCCGCCCGCCGCCACGGCGTGATCGTGTCGCTCGGCTTCAACGAGGGCACGGCCGACAGCGTCGGCTGCCTCTGGAACAGCAACGTCCTCATCGGCGAGGACGGCGCGATCCTGAACCATCACAGGAAGCTCGTGCCCACGTTCTGGGAGAAGCTCACGTGGGCCAACGGCGACGGCGCAGGCCTGCGCGTGTGCGAGACGCCCCTGGGCCGCATCGGCATGCTCATCTGCGGCGAGAACACCAACCCGCTCGCGCGCTTCGCCCTGATGGCGCAGGGCGAGCAGGTCCACGTCTCGACCTATCCACCCGTGTGGCCCACGCGCGATCCCAAGGGCGGCGGCAACTACGATCTGGCCTCGGCCATCCGCATCCGCGCCGGCGCGCACTCCTTCGAGGCCAAGGCCTTCAACATCGTCGCCTCCGGCTTCATGGACGCCGCCATGCGCGAGGAGCTGGCCACGCTGGGCAAGGACGCGATGCGTGTGCTCGAGGAGAGCCCCCGCGCGGTATCGATGGTGATCGGCCCCACGGGCGAGCCGGTGGGCGACGTGCTGTCCGACCGCGAGGGGTTGCTCTACGCGTCGATCGACACGCGCGCGTGCGTGGAGCCGAAGCAGTTCCACGACGTGGTCGGGTACTACAACCGGTTCGACGTGTTCAAGCTGACGGTGGATCGGAGGCGGCTGCGGCCGGTGGAGTGGCGGGATTCTCCTGAGACCGTGGCGACGGGGGAGACGGACGAGACCAGCGGGGCGGAACGCGACACGCGATGACGCCCACGCCGGGCTGGCTGCAGGAGAAGCTCTTCGAGCGCCGCATCGTCTTCGTGACGGGCCGACTCGACGACGCGCTCGCCGGCCAGGCCGCGGCGCAGATCATGACCCTGGATGCCGCTGGTGACGAGCCGATCGACGTCGTTCTGGGCAGCGGCGACGGCACGCTCGAGGCGGCCTTCGTGCTCATCGACGTCATCGACTCAGCTCGCGCGACGGTGCGCGTCCATTGCCAGGGGCAGGTGGGCGGTCCCGCCATCGGCGTCGCGGCGGCCGCCGATCATCGCTCCGCGTCTCCGCACACCACGTTTCGGCTCTCGGCTCCGGCGACGCAGCTCTCCGGCACTCCCGATCAGATCGCCGCCCAGAGCGAGCAGCACCGGCACACGCTCTGGAGATTCCAGGCGCGGCTGGCGAAGGCCACCGGCCGGCCGGTCGAGGACGTCGCCGACGACATGCGCCGGGCCCGCCATCTCGAGGCGCGAGAGGCGCT
>QHRU01000099.1 GCA_003220225.1 Candidatus Rokuibacteriota bacterium | reverse complement strand
AAATGGAGGAGTCGTCATGGCACGCATCCCGATCGCTCCGCCCGGCATGAAGGACCAGCGGCCGCGCTACACCCTTGGCTGGCGCGTGGGCAACACCATCTACGTGGCGGGCCAGTTGCCCTACGACAAAGACGGCAATCTCGTGGGCAAGGGCGACATCAAGGCGCAAACACGCCGCATCTTCGAGCAGATCAAGATGATCGTCGAGGCCGGCGGCGGCAAGATGGACGATGTCGTCAAGGTCACCGTCTTCGTCATCGACGTGCGTTATCGGGAGGCGTACGGCGAGGTGCGCTCGGAGTTCTTCGGGCCCAACCCGCCCGCGAGCACACTGGTGCAGATCTCGAATCTGGCGATCCCAGAGGCGCTGATCGAGATCGAGGCGGTGGCTGCGCTCGATAGTTAACCGCCGGGGTCAGCGTAGCGCTTTGCGGTGCCGGCCTCAGCTCATCCCGTAGAAGCCGAGCGCGCCGCCGGCGAGCACCTGGTGCTTCGCCTCGGGGGACAGTGTTCCGAGGCGCTCGCGGAGCATCTGCGGCGCGCCCGGGAAGAAGCCGTCCGAGTGCGGATAATCGGTGGCCCACATGATCTTGTGCGGCCCGATGTAGTCGGCCAGCACCGCGATGCTGCTCTCGACCGGCTCGAACGAGATCCAGCAATTGCGCTGGAACAGCTCGCTCGGCCTCGTCTTCGGCGCGGACTCGTTGAAGCCCTGGTCATCGAAGTGCCGGTCCATGCGGTCGAGCCACGGCGCGATCCAGCCGCCGCCCGACTCGAGAAACGCGACGCGCAATCGCGGATGACGGTCGACGACACCGCCCCAGATGACACTCAGCGCCACGAGCATCATCTCCATCGTGTGCGAGACCATGTGGCGCGCCGCGCGGTCGTCCTCGAACCGATCGACGCCGACGGTCGGCATCGCGTTGGTCGATCCCTCGTGGAAGCCGATGGAGACATCGAGGTCCTCGGCCATCGTCCAGAACGGCTCGTACATCGGGTCGCTGATCATCTTCTTGCCGTGATACGGGTTGGGCCGCAGGAACCCGCCGCGCATCCCGAGCTTTTCGCGGGCGTAGCGCATCTCGTCGATCGCCAGGTCGACCGACTGCATCGGCAGCATCGCGACCCCGAAGAGGCGCTCGGGATACGGCTGGCAGTAATCGGCGAGCCAGCGGTTGTAGGCGCGGCACATCGCGGCGGCAAGGCCTGGGTCCTCGACGGCGCCGGCGAACAGGCCCAGGCTGGGATAAAGGAAGGCGGCGTCGATGCCGTCGGCATCCATGTCGACGATGCGCGCGTGCGGGTCGAAGCCGCCTTTGCGCCCTTCGGCGTATTTCAGGGTGCCGGGCTTGACGATTCCCTGTCGGGCGCCCACGGAACCCAGGCTACCGATCCCCCGCGGATTGCCCAGCAGCTTGCCTTCGACGCTCAGGCGTTCCTTGCCGTTTTCGTCGATGACGAACCGCGGCCGGCGCTCGCGGAACTCGGGATCGATGTACCTGTCCCACAGGTCGAGCGGCTCGAGGATATGGCCGTCTGCGTCGACCACGTTGTACGTGCGCGCCATCCCTGATCCCTCCGAAGGAGCCGAACGCCCCGGCATTCTACTGGTGTCGAGCTTCGAATTCGGCGAACTCGCCCATGAAGGGCGCGGCGATCTCGGCGTTGACCTTGCAATCCAGAAGAATGGGACCTTCCGGCTTACCCAGCACAGGTCGGAGCGCGCGCAACTCGTCCAGGGTGCGGACGGTGTACGCCTGGAACCCGAACGCCTCCGCCACCGTCGCGAAGTCCACGTCCGGAAACACCGACTTCCCGACGGGGAGCTTGCGCATCGCCAGGAAGTGCAGCTCCGCCCCGTAGGCGCAGTCGTTCATCAGCACGATGATCAACGGGATGTCCTCCCGGATCACGGTTTCCAGCTCGCTCATGGTCATGAGGAAGCCGCCGTCGCCGATCACCAGCACCGTGGGGACGTGTGGGCGACCCTTCGCCACCCCCAGCGCCGTGCCGAAGCCCAGACCGATGGATGCAAACTCGCTCGTCATCTTCAGATGTCCGGGCGTGGGGACGGTGATGTAAGGCAGGATGCCGAGGAAATTTCCGGCGTCGTACACGAGGTGGCGCTCCCGGGGCAGCAGCCGGTCGAGCTCGACTCCCAGCGCACGGGGATCCACGGTGCGGGGCGTGTGAGCCGCCTCGAAATCGAACGCGATGTCGAACCCCGAGATCCTGGCCAGGTTCTCCGCGGTGTGAAAGGGCTTTTCGGAGCCATGCCGCCCCGGCAGCGCCGCCAGCAGTTGCTCGGCCACCAGCCGGGCATCGCCCACCACCGCCACGTCCGCCGTGGTCCACCGCCCGATATGGGCTCGCACGGAATCGACCTGGATGATCGGCACCTGGGGAACGGCGGCACCAAAGCTCATGGTGAGAAAGTTCAGCCCGGCGCCGAACACGAGCACGCAATCGGCCTGGTCCATCATGCGCCGTCCCATGGTGTGGGAGAAGGATCCGAGGATGCCCAGGTTGTACGGATGGCCGTGGAACATGTCCTTGCCGCGCGCCGAGGTCATCAGCAAGGCGCCGGTCTTCTCCGCCAGGGCTTGCAACGCCGCCTTCGCCCCGGCTCGATGAGCGCCCATGCCGGCCACGATCACGGGACGCCGGCTCTTGCTCAGGAGCGCCGCGGCGGCGTCGATGGATTGTCTGCGCGCGCCCGTCGGCTGGCTGGCAGGGGTGATCTTCGGCGCCGGTCCCCAGACCTCCACGTTCATCATCTGCACGTTCGTGGGCAGGAGCAGGGCGGCCAGAGCTCCGTGACTGGCGGCGGTCATGGCGTCGGCCAGGGTCTGGCGCGCGGTGGCCGCGCTGGCGGCCGTGAAACAGGTCAGCCCCGCGGCACCCAGCACGGCCTGGGCGTTGAAGCCCTTGTAATCGGGACCAATGCCGTTGACGGCTCCGCTCCCGACAGCGGCGTCGCCATAGATGACCAGCACCTTCGATCCCGTGCGACTGGCCCCCACGGCGGCGTGAAGCCCGTTGGCCGTGGCCGGACCACGGCCGATGAGGGCCACGCCAAGCTCTCCCGTGGAGTAGGCATAGCCCTCGGCCATGGCGATGGCGTTGTTCTCGTGCCGCGCGCCGACGAACTTGACGCCGAGGCCATCGAGCGTCACCGCGAAGACTGCCGTGTCGTCGCTCATGAGCCCGAACACGGCGCGGATGCCCAGGGCATGGATGTCCTCGGCGAGGATCTGGAACACCGGCACGATCCGACTGTCGTTCATATCGTGTCCCTTCATGTAAGGGGGCAGGGCGATCCCTACCGCTCCACGCCAGGTCCGTCGCTGAAGAGTGACGGAACGAACGTATGTGGATCCGCCGGCTCGGTGAGGAGCGCTTCCTGTCGCGGGGTGAGCCGGACATCGGGTGGCGGAAGCACGCGCGCCCGCGACCACGCCATCTGGGAGACGCAATACTTGTAGAGCAGAGTCCGGCGCTCGTGGTCGGCTCTCCACGGGGCTGTTCCGTGCATCACCGCCTCGGAGAACAATACGACCGACCCCGCCGGGATCTCCGGAATGACCACGCAGGACGCCTTTTCCGGGGCCTCGTGGATCTGGCGCGGCAGCTTGAAGTGACTCTTGTGACTCCCGGGAATACACCAGAATCCCCCGTAGGCCGATCCGGCATCGGTGAGACTCCAGGCCACGACCGTGAACCCCTCGTAGATACCGTTGGGGGCAAAGTGAAAGCGCTCTCCTGGCCTGGTGAAGGAGTTGAGAGCCGAAGCCCCGTAGTCCGCGTGCATGGCCCCCATGGTCTGCCCCTTGTGCATGCGGATCCCGTAAAGACGGTCCAGCCGAAAGCAGTCCCCGAGCCGAAGGCGAAGAATTGGCATGATCGCCTCATGATCCAGCAGGCGACAGAACGGCTCCCCCCAGTTGAGAAAGCCATGATCCGGTCCGTGCTTGCCGGCGGCGGAGCCAAAGCGGATTTTTTCGCGGGGGCTGGGGAGCCGCTGCGCATCGATCAATCGATTCAGCTCAGCCACCTCCGCCGCACCCAGGACGTTGGGGATCACCAAATAGCCTTGAAGATCGAAAAGGTACTGTTGCAGCTCCTGGTTCGAAGCGTCCACGGTCACACCCTCCCCTATCTTTTGGTCCGGGCGTCAACGCTAGCATAGGGGCCGAACGAGGTCAGCGGCGGCTCCGTCCGCCTGCTACTCTGCCGGCGCGAGGCGACCGGGCTTCGCGCGGCCCCAGGGTCGGGTCGACACCATCAGGGAGGAACGCGATGAGTGAGCCGAGATTCACGACGCTGACGCCGGAGACGATGACCGCGGATCAAAAGCGCGTGGCCGACGCGATCCAGTCAGGCCCACGCGGCGCCGGTCTCCGCGGTCCCTTCAACGCGCTCCTGCGAAGCCCCGAGCTCTGCGATCTCGTGCAGCGCCTCGGCGCCTTCGTGCGGTTCGGGACCTCCATCCCCCAGCGGCTGAACGAAGTGGCGATCATCGTGGCCGGTCGTAAGTGGACCGCGCAGTACGAATTCTACGCGCATCGCCGACTCGCCCTCGAGGCGGGGCTGAGCCCGGCCGATGCCATCGCAGCAAACCAGCGCCCCGCGAGCATGGCAAAGGACGAGGAGGCCGTCTACGACTTCGTCTCGGAACTGCTGGCGACGGGCAGCGTCTCGGACCCGACGTTCCAGCGCGTCAACGACACCTTCGGCGAGCGCGGCGTCGTCGATCTCGTCGGCACCGTCGGCTACTACAGCCTGGTGTCAATGACGCTGAACGTCGCGCAGATGCCACTGCCCGCCGGAGTCATGCCACCCCTGAAGTAGATGATGAACCCGCTTGGCACGGAGGAACGTCCCGATGGCGATCATCGATTCCCAGGTCCACTCCTATGAGGCGAACACCTCGAAACGGCCTTGGCACAGTGTCCCGAATTGGCCCGATCACGTCACCGGAGACGAGATGGTGGCGGCGATGGACAGGGTCGGCGTTGACGGCGCGATCTTCATCTCCGCCTTTTCCATGTACCGCTACGACGCGAGCTATGCGGTGGAAGTGCAACGGGCTCATCCCGGCCGGTTCGCTCTCGTCAAGCCGGTCGACCCGGATGATCCGGCGGTGGCCGATGTCATCGCCGACTGGAAGAAGACCCCGGGCGCGGTCGGCATCCGGATCATGATGACGAAAGAGGCTGGGCGCGAGCCGAACCACCCGGGGCTCGACCGGATCCTGCGCGCCGCGGTTCGGTACGACTTTCCGGTCAACATGCTGTGCTGGGGCAACGTGGACGCGGGCGCAACGCTCATCGACCGCCACCCCGACACGCGATTCATCATCGACCATCTGGCCATCATGCAGCCTCGAACGCCGCCCGCCCCGCCGCAGCCCTGGGCTGATCTGCCCAAGGTGCTCGACCTCGCCAAGCGCCGGAACGCGATGATCAAGGTCAGCGGTGCCTGCACGCTGTCCCGAGAACCCTATCCTTTCCCTGACATCTGGGATCCCCTCGCCCGCGTGTTCGACGCCTGGGGTTTCGAACGCTGCCTCTGGGGGACCGACTGGACTCGCGCCTTCGCAGTCGTCAACTACGAACAGGCCGTCGAGCCCTTCCGCCGAACCAACCGCCTGAGCGACAGCGAACGCGCAATGCTGATGGGCGGTGCCTGCGCCAAGGCGTATGGCTGGTCTCCGAAGAAGGCGTGATCGTAATTCCTGGGTGAAGTCTGGGTAAACGAAAGGGGCTAGCGGCTCTTGCGTCCGCTAACCCCTCGTCTTCGATGGTTGCGGGGGCTGGATTTGAGCCAGCGACCTTTGGGTTATGAGCGCGCGAAGGCCAGAAACGGCAACCCTCTGATCTCGCAGGCGATATCAAGATAACAGTCGAGACGTTCGCCAGTTAGGTGATGCGCGGTGGTCTCGGATGTTTGGTCTCGTTTCAGCGTGTTTTGGGGTGGTGTGGGAGCAAATCGGGAGCAGATGACCTGTTGGGTTCTTCTCAAAGGTGACCTTTTGGGAACGGCGCGATCCCATAGAACTGCTCGGGGTGAGCGGCGCGCCGCTGTTGACGCGGCCCGCTGTGCATCGTTGTGGCGCTGACCGCGGTGAGTGGCGTGCCGATCTCCGCGCAGTGGTGACGAGCGAAGGCCGAGGCCGGGGCACGTGCCGGTCGACACCGGCACGGCCTCGGTCGCGGCCGGCCTCGCTCAGGCAGCCTTGACTTCGATCGTCCTCGGCGTCGTGGCTTGCGGCGCGGGGACCCTCACCTCGAGCATGCCCCTCGCGTACTTCGCCTCCACTTGGGCGGCGTTGACGCCTTCAGGAAGGGCGAAATTCCGCTCGAACGCGCCGTACGCGACCTCGCGGACGAAATAGTCCTTGCCCACGGTGTCGTGATCGGCCTTGCGCTCGCCCTTGACGGTGAGGACATTGTCCATCAAGGACACCTTCACGTCCTGCGGATCCACGCCCGGCAGGGCGAGCTGGATGACGTAGGTGCCGTCCTCCATCCGCCCCTCCGCAGCCGGAAGCCACGACGCACGCTGAGCGGTCTCATCCGTGGCGCCGCCGAAGAACCTCTCGGATAGGTCGTTGACGTCGGGGTGGAAATGGAACTGCCGGGTCGGGGACCAGCGAAGCATGGTGTTCATGGTGCTCTCCTCTCGAAGATCTTCGTGTTTATAACTCCGGGTTAAAACCATCCCGGACAGGTCTGTTTTCGTACGCCGGGGCTCCTGCGCTCTGGGACGATGGTTTCCATCCTATTCACCGCGCAGCACCCAGGTACATCGACATGAAGTGCTCGCGCTCCGATTCCAAAGTCTTTCGTCTGTCACGTTCGAGGGTTGTCTTCACTCGGTGGCCCGAACCCGTCAGGCACGCCTCGTAGTACCGCCTGAGCCCTTCGACGCCATCTTTTGCAAACGCGTTTTCCGCGTGCTCCTTCAGCTTCCAACCCGGGATCAAGTCCTTACCGCCTTCGTATACATCCAGAACGACCGCCAGCATCGCCGCCCCTCTATCCACTTCCACCTCCTAGTCTCCTCTCACCGTTCACCGTATTTCCGTCCCTCTGTTTGGGGCCGATCCGGAAAACGTCAGCCGTCTTTGCGGTCAGTTCCCCCTCAGTCCTGCTCGGCCCGCCACGCTCCGCTGGTGGCGAACCGCCTTGGCCTGACCCTCAACGTTGGCGAGGAGGGCCAGGTGGTTATCCCGCTTCAGCCCCACTTCGATGAGGGCCCGGAGGACGATCTGGAGGCTCACCGGGAGCTTGAGCGCGGTCGTCGCCTCCCCCGCCAAGACCCGAGCCCGGTCCAGAACGTCCTGCGTGAGAATGAGGAGGACTTTCGTCTTATTCGGGAACATCACCACTCCCTGCCGGCCCAGCTGACTCCTGACCGGACACGCAGCCCCATCTGGAGGTATATAAGTTATATTTGATATATAATTTATATAATAATAGACGCGGTAAGTCAAGCGAGATCAGCGGGGAGCACTACTGCTTCGGCAATCGAGACGCGGAGGCATGCAGCATCTCGCGTTCCATACGAACCGCGCGAACTCTGAAAGCTTCTGCTCGATCTACTCTCCGCCCCGAACGGCATTGGGCTGGAGATCACGACCAACCTCACCCAGCCAGAATATGAGGTGGTCGCATCCGTCTACCCAGACCGAGGCGGAGGTGCGCCGAGAGCTCGTAGAGCTTTACGGCTCGGTGGACATCATCCCTTCCTGAAGAGCTCTTGGATGTCCCAAAACGTAGGTGATGGCAATGCAACTGTTCTCTGACCGGGCAGTTTCACTTCAGTCCACGGACACCGTTTTCCCCAGGCGAAGAGGGTTGGCTTCCCTCTCTCAGTGAGTTCGCAGAAGATGTAACAGCGCGCAAACATCGACACGCTCATCGAGCTCAAGGCGTAATATCGCCAGGCACGCGACGACATGCCGGAGGCGCGACTGGACATCGCAGTGGTGACAATGCAGGAGCGCCGTCAGCCGTGACGGTGCCGCACGGCCCCGTCGACGTGCTCCTCGCGGAGCTCCATGCCTCACGCGGAGGCTTGACCGCCGACGAGGCGCGCCGAAGGCTCGGCGAGGTCGGCCCGAACGAGCCCGCGCGCGCGCCGCGCACGGCCGGCCTCGTCCAAATCCTCTTGCTCCTGGCGAATCCGCTGGTCATCATTCTGCTGATCGCGAGCGCCGCCTCCGCGATCCTCGGCGAGCGGGTCAATGCCTCCATCATCGTTCTCATGGTGGCCCTGAGCGTCGTACTCAACTTCGTCCAGACCTATCGCTCCCATCGCGTCGCCGAGCGGCTGCGCGACACCGTGGCGCCGACGGCGACCGCCCTCCGCGATGGAACCTGGCTCGAGATTCGACGGCGCGAGCTGGTCCCCGGTGACATCGTCCGACTCGCGGCCGGCGATCGCGTTCCTGCCGACGCGCGCCTCCTCGAGGCGCGAGACCTCCACGTCCAGCAGGCCGCACTGACGGGCGAGTCGATGCCGGCCGAGAAGGACGCGGCCGACATCGAGATCGCGCCGCGGCAGCCGGCGCACGCACGCAACGTGGTCTTCCTCGGCACGTCGGTTGTGAGCGGCACGGCGACCGCGCTGGTCGTCGCGACCGGGCCGCAACCGCGTTCGGCGACATTGCCGCGCGCCTGTCGACGCGCCCGCCCGAGACGGAGTTCGAGCGCGGCACCAGGCAGTTCGCGCTCCTCATCATGCGCACGGTGTTCTTCCTCGTCCTCTTCGTCCTCCTGGCGGGCGCGCTCCTGCATCACGCGTTTCTCGAGTCGCTGCTCTTCGCGGTGGCACTGGCGGTGGGCCTGACGCCCGAGTTCCTGCCAATGATCAGCGCCGTCACCCTCTCCCGCGGGGCCGCGCACATGGCGCGCCAGAAGGTGATCGTCAAGCATCTCGAGGCGATCGAGAACTTCGGCAGCATGGACGTCCTCTTCAGCGACAAGACCGGCACGCTCACGAGCGGTGAAATGGTGCTCGACCGCCACCTTGACCCGCTCGGCCAGGTCTCGGAGCGGCCGTTGGCCCTCGCGTACGTCAACAGCTCCTACCAAACGGGCATTAAGAGTCCGCTGGACGGGGCGATTCTGAAACGTGGCGCAGCGGCCATCAACGGATACCGAAAGATCGACGAGATCCCGTTCGACTTCGAGCGCCGACGACTCTCCGTCGTCGTTGAGAATGGCGGCGGGCGGCTACTGATCACGAAGGGGGCTCCGGAGGGCGTCATCGCCCGCTGCACGGCGTACGAGACGGATCGTGGCAGCGCTCGCCTCGATGAGGCGATGCGCGCGCGCTGCGAAGCGACCTACCGCGACCTGAGCGCTCACGGATCTCGAGTCTTGGCCGTCGCTTACGCGAGGGTGCCGCCCCAAGCCGTGTACTCGGCCGACGACGAGCGTGAGCTCGTACTTGCCGGCTTCGTGGCCTTCTTCGATCCGCCGATGGAGGGAGTCGCCGAGACGCTCCACGCGCTCCGCCGCGACGGCGTTGTGGTGAAGATCCTCACCGGCGACAACGAGCTCGTCGCCCAGCACGTCTGCGGTCAGGTCGGCCTCGACAGTGCCCGCATCGTCGCCGGCGACCAGATCGAGCGCATGACCGACAGCGCTCTCGCTGCGGTAGCTGAGCAAACGACCGTCTTCGCCCGCGTCTCACCCGCGCAGAAAAACCGCATCATACTCGCACTCAAGAGTCGCAACCACGTCGTCGGCTTCCTGGGCGACGGCATCAACGACGCGCCCTCCATCCACACGGCGGACGTCGGCGTGTCCGTTGCGACCGCCGTCGACGTCGCTAAGGACGCCGCCGACATTATCCTGCTCGAGCGCAACCTGAACGTCCTGCACACCGGAATTCTCGAGGGTCGCCGGGCCTTCGGCAACGTGATGAAGTACCTGTTGATGGGGACCAGCTCGAACTTTGGCAACATGTTCAGCATGGCCGGCGCGTTTCTCTTCCTGCCGTTCCTGCCGATGCTGCCGACCCAGATCCTGCTCAACAACTTCCTCTACGATCTCGCCCAGGTCACGATCCCCACCGACAATGTCGACGAAGCATTCATCCGGACCCCGCAGCGGTGGGACATCGGGATCATCCGGAGGTTCATGGTGGTGATCGGGCCCATCAGCTCGATCTACGACTTCCTCACGTTTGGGGTGCTGCTGTGGGTCTTCCGCGCCTCCGAGGCGCTCTTCCAGACGGGTTGGTTCGTCGAGTCGCTCGCGACGCAGACGCTCGTCCTCTTCGTCATCCGGACTGCTGGCAATCCCTTGCGCAGCCGGCCGAGCCTCCCGCTGGCGGTCACCACTGTGCTTGTGGTGCTAATCGGTGTGGTCTTGCCCTTCACGCCGCTCGCCGCTACGCTCGGCTTCGTGCCGCTCCCGGGCGCGTACTTCGTATTCCTCGGCGGAGTGACCATCACCTATCTCGCCCTCGTCGAGCTGGTCAAACGCCGACTGATGCGCAAACTGCTCGGCATGGGCACCGCAACGCCTGCGGCCAGATCAGTCACCCCCGCATCATAGGTCCTCTGATGCAGCAAGGTACGATCGTGGAGGGCATGCAATGGCCACGTACGCCGAGATTCAGAAGTTCGTGCAGCGCCACCACGGCTTCATCCCGAAAACGGGGTGGATCGCTCATGTCAAGGAGGTTCACGGCGTACCGACGCTGCGTGGGGCGAACCGGGCCCGTCGGGATCGTGACATCGAGCCGTGCCCGCCCGAAAAGCGTGAGGCGATCGAAGAGGCGCTTCGGCATTTCCGCGTGATTTGATGGCGGAATGGGCCGGTATGGTCGTCGAAACGGCGTGTACCGTCACGGTCGCCGGAACGAGTGTTTCACCTATTCGCTCGATATCATCCGACGAGCGGGGTTGACGAAATGCGCCCGCCTCGCCGCTTTGCCGCCGTAAGGTGGCCTCGCCCACGCCGAGCTTACCGCGGGTGATTTAACCTGGATTGGTCCGCGGAGCGGTGCCCACAAGTATTCGCTCACGACGGCGTCCAGGTTCCGACCCAACCCCTTCGCCGAGCTTCGTGACGCCCAGCCGTCGAATTTTCGGAGACGGGGCGGAGGCGACTTACGAATGATTACGGAGTCGAGGGCATGGGAGGCTCGCCCACACCGGCGTCCACCTCCGCGGCGCAATAGCGCGGGGTTCTCCCGAATGATCCAGCTGACGGCGAGGAGATCGACGAAGGCGCGGATCGCCCGGGTTGCCGATGCCGAACTTGGATCGTCCAAAGCGCCGCGCTCTATGCGGACGTTCGTGACGGTAAGCTCGATAAGCCCGCTCGCCGGCATTTGAACGGGGCGCGACGGCAAGATGCTAGGCGAGCGGCGATAGGAATAGGCTCTACGAAAGCGACCCGACGATCTGCCGGTACTCATCCTCAGTGAAAGCCCGGAGCGTCTCCGTCCGAACGAAGCCCATCGACGCATTGCCGAGCGCGAGCTTGGCCACGGTGGCGTCGTCGGGGGCTTCCGAGATCGCGACAGCGTCGTACTGGCCGGTCACCAGATAGAACGCCTTCAACTCGCCGCCCCCTTTGCGGAATCTCTCCTTCGCGGCGTCCAGCCTCTTTGGGCCGTCCTTGATTGACTCCACGCCCTTCTGAGTGAACCGGAGCAGGGAAATGTATGTTGGCATCTGGGAACCTCCTGGTTGTGGATGGCCCTTGCGCCCCGAATCTCGTTAGGTCGGACGAAGACCTACCTCCTTCAGGACGTGCGCGGCAAAGCTCACAAGCACGTCCCGATTTCACTTCTTGAAAAGAACTTCAAGCCCATCGGCGCATGCTCGGGCTACAGTAGAGCCAGCCTTTGCTTGCCCGGGCATCTTATCCCAGCCACCTTTTTCAATGACTTCAGCTCTCTGCCAGCTACTTACTTCCGCGAGTTCTTTAAGTTTCTTTTCATGGTTCGGTTCCTTCATAAATTGGGCGACGCAGATCGCCGCCTGACTCGCCAAGACCGCCTCTTTCGTGATCGTTTGGGTAGTGCCGGCGGTTGTCCAGCCACCCCACGCAAAGCCGATGATCATTGCGATGACTGCCCCACAAATCAGGCCCCAAACTCCATACTTCACCTTCGCTGCCGTCTCTGGCTTCATTGACAAGACCTCCTGAACCGAGCGGACCGTCCCGTCGTCAACTTGTTCACGCTTCCCGACACGTTGCCGGCGGTGCGTCGGGCAAACCCTGGGGCTTATGTGACCGGTGCTTCCGGGTTAGGTCGAACCGAACCGTGCCGTCGAGAGACACCGCCGCCGAGTCGCCTCCCGCTGCCCATTCCCTCCGATCCCTGGTACGGTCCTCCGTATCAGTCTTCTCAGAATCCATTCCGTCGCATGCACGTGCGATATGTCGCCTGATACGCGGCGTCCGTGATCCCATCTGTCGCCATCCCAATAAGCTGGGGATCCGAGGACTCCATGCTGATCGGCCAGACCCAGGTGGTCCACGTCGCTGCGCTGTCCGTCCGGGCTGCCTCCACGCGCACGTAGTCCTTTGTCGTCGGAGTGGCGGTGCCCGCCTTCATGGCGGCTTGCGCGTCCGTATTGCAGGCGGCGAAATCGGCCTCTGTCGGCGTCTCGGCATACACGCTGACCGCCGCCGCGACAAGGCTCGCTAGGATGGCGCCAACAAGAGCACGCGTCACTTTTCGCATGGAGCACCTCCTGAGAGCAGTTCACAGCCCGACCACTACCGACTTCACGAGCAGCCCGGCTGACCGAACGCCCGCGCCTGGCCGTCTATAACCGACGCTCCAGGGCGTAGCTTCCGGTCGTCGGCGTCACTGACGCTCAGCCACCGAGCTCGTCGACTGACGCCGTTACGGCGGGCGCAGGGCCACCGCCACCGGCCGCGGCGTTTCGCTCGTGGTTCGCTCGCACCGCGCGCCGGATGGCGTCCAGCACGGCCGGAGCGTCGAAGGGCTTGCGCAGGAGTCCGGCCGCCCCTGACTTCTCGATGCGCTCGAGGGTCGAGGCGTCGTTATGTGCCGTGATGAAGATGATCGGTACCGTCAGCCTGTTCTGAAGGTCGAACCCGTTCATCTCAGCCATCTGGACGTCGAGCACGAGGCAGGCCGCTTGATTCCGAGGCAGCCAGTCGAGGAACTCGCGGGCGGACGCGAACGTCTCGGCCTTGTAACCGGCCGACCGCACGACGCGAAGGAGCGAGCGACGGACCGACGCGTCGTCGTCCACGATCGCGATGATCGGTACGTCCTTCACGATATCGTTCACACACCCACCCTAGGCCTGCGTCCGTCTGATCGCTATTGGACCTAAGGTCACGTGCCGCCGAGCATAGAGAGGGAAGCGAGGAGTGGGAATCAGGTCGCGGCGGCGTAATGCTCGAGGGAGGTGGCGGCGCTGCTTGCCGTGCCGTTACCAAAGTAGTCGATATACCGGTCGATCTGGCGAGGACGATCGGCCTTGAATTCCAGTCGCCGCGGACGACCAAGAGTCCGGCCGGGCTTCGAGGGCGAAGAGTTCATCGCGGCTGGAATCTAGAGCACGTCAGCCGCGCCGCCTATTGGACGTTGGTCCAACAGGTGGCCGCTGCGTCAGGCCTCCGTGACGATGACTCTCCGACGCCGCCGGCCAACCGAACGCGCTCGGCGACCGAGCCCGCGCGCATCTTCTCCATGACGCAGCCGCGATGGACCTTGACAGGGCACGCGCTCGTGGACCTGCGCGACGACGTTCGCAAATTTGCGCATCGGAAGACGCCCTCCTCGCGCTCGACGAGGGCGGGAATGTCTATCAGTACAACTTCGAAAGGAACACGTGGGCAAAGCTCGCGGCTGACAGAGATCGCGGCCAAGAAAACCTCGACGCCCGAGTGCGGACGTTAGCCATTCGTTATCAAAGACGATCAGCCGTCTGGGGCTTCTTGCAATCCCTCTCGTTCTTGTGAACCAGGACCTTTCCCGAGACAACGCCTGGTTTGGGCGACCGCCCCGGGACGATTGCTGTCGTGAACGGCTGGCCCTTGAGAATCGGCTGATCGCACTTTGCACAGGTCCACTGCTGACTCATGTTTTACCTCTCCGAAATCAGCCTATACTACGTCCTCCCGGGGGAGACGGAGTGTAGGGTGTCGAGGAGACTCGGAGGGTGGGAATGGACAGAGGGGCGGCGATGCTGGCGGTCGTCCTGGATGTATACGAAGGCGGTAAAGACTTGATCCCGGGTTGGATGCTGAAGGAGCACGCGGAAAACGCATTTGCAACAGGTGGCGTCGAAGGGCTCAGGCGGTACTACGAGGCATGCCTGACTGGTTCGGGCCACCGAGTGAAGACAACCCTGGAAGGTGACAGACGAAAGACTTTGGAATCGGAGCGCGAGCGCTTGATGTCGATGTACCTGGGTGCTGCACCGGTGAGTAGGATAGGAACCCGTCGTCCAGGGCGAGGGAGTTCCGCTCTCGTAGCGTAGGCGGCTCTCGAGAGAACAGTACACGGAGGGAGTGAGACGAGGAGCGGATCGATCCCGGCGGGGGTGTCTCTCGGGTCGGGTAATCATGGATGGTACGCCCCGGAGCACTCACGGTCAGGAGGCCAGGAATCCCGAGAAAGCCCCCCTGTCACTTATTCCGCACCGGCGGAACGGCAGGTTGGAGAGCGTGCGGCTCGCTCAGCAGCATGAGTCCATATCGGAAATCCCGGCGCCAACCCAGATGAAGCGCCGGATCTTCGGCCTCGAGAACGAGTACGGTCTCACCTGCACCCTGAACGGCGAGCGTCGCCTGTCGCCCGACAACGTCGCGCGGTACCTCTTCGAGAAGGTCATCCCCGGCGCCCGCAACGCGAACGTCTTCCTCGAGAACGGCTCGCGCCTCTACCTCGACACCGGGTTCCACCCCGAGTACGCGACGCCCGAGTGCGATGACGTCGCCGAGCTCGTCATCCACGACAAGGCGGGGGAGCGGATCGTCGACGACCTCCGGCACCAGGCCGAGCAGCGCCTGCGGGAAGACGGCATTGAGGGAAATATCCTGTTGTTCAAGAACAATACGGATTCGGCCGGCAATTCCTACGGATGTCACGAGAATTACCTCGTCAGCCGCGACGTGCCATTTCAGCGCCTGGCCGAGGTGCTCATCCCCTTCTTCGTGACCCGCCAGATCTTCGCGGGCGCAGGCAAGGTGCTCCAGACGCCGCGGGGCTTCCACTACTGCCTCTCGCAGCGCGCCCAGCACATCTGCCAGGAGATCTCGGGCGCCACGACCTCGACGCGCTCGATCATCAACACGCGCGACGAGCCGCACGCCGAGGCCGAGCGTTATCGCCGCCTGCACATCATCGTGGGCGATTCGAACATGTCGGAAGTGGCCACCTATCTGAAGCTCGGGACAACGGCCCTGGTACTCGACATGATTGAAGATGGATTCTTCGATCGAGATTATTCGCTGCAATCACCCGTGCAGGCGATACGCGACGTCTCCCACGACCCGACGTTGAGAGAGGCGATCACGCTCAAGGACGGGCGCACGTTCACTGCGCTCCAGATGCAGCTCGAGTACCTCGAGTGTGCGACGCGCTACGTGGACTCGATCAGCCCCGACCTGGCGACAAAGGACGTGCTCGCCCGCTGGGCCGACGTGCTCACGAAGCTCGACTCGGACCTGATGCAGCTCTCGCGCGAGCTCGACTGGGTGATCAAGAAGGCGTGGATCGACAAGTTCATGGACCGCGACCGGCTCTCCTGGCGCAACCCGAAGGTTTCGTTGCTCGACCTCCAGTACCACGACATCCGGCCCGAGAAGGGCGTCTACTACCGGCTTGCGCTCAACGATCAGGTGGACCGGATCACCGACGACGAGACGATCGAGCAGGCCAAACACGTGCCGCCGCAGACGACGCGCGCCCGCCTGCGCGGCGAGTTCATCCGTCAGGCCAACCTGAAGGGCAAGGACTACCGCGTGGACTGGGTCTACCTGAAGCTCAACGACCCGGAACGCGAGACGATCCTCTGCAAAGACCCGTTCCAGTCCCACGACGAGCGAATCGAGCGCCTCATCCGATCGTTTTAGCGGCAGCTTCTCAATCGTCGTCACGTATCCCTCGGATTCGTCGGCGCCACGGCCTTGGGACAGCAGCCGTCGGCCCAGAATCCATGCGCAGTGAAGAACCCGTGCGCCGCAGACCTCAGGACCGCCAAGGCCCTCGGCCTCACCCTCCCGCCCTCGCTGCTGCTGCGGGCGGATCAGGTCATCGAGTAGTGCCACTCGCCGAGCGCCGCATCTGCGGGCTCTGCGGTCGCGCCTTTGTGCTCGTCGTTCCCCATTGGCCGAAGGTCCAATACCGGCCTCCGAATCGACGCGGGTAACGTTCTTGTCATGGATCAGCGTCGCGTTCTCATCCGCCAGAAAACTGGCCGACGGTAGTCTGCCACAAGACAGCATCCCGAAATGCTTCCAGATCGCACGCAGAGAGCGGACCGCGCCGGGCCCTGACCGCGCCGAGGAGCCCGCACGACGCGGAGCACCGTATCGCGTCGCGCGAGTTGACCCACGGATTGCGTCGGGCATAGCGTCAGCCGCAGAGATTCATCGGATTCATGCTGCTGAGACGGTTCGGCGCCATTTTCCTCCTGTCGACACTCCTACTTCTGCTCGCGGTGTCTGCGAGTGAAGGGCGGGGCGGGCGTGGCGGCAGTCACCACGGTCGGCATCACGGTCACGGCAGCCAATTCATCGTAGGTGTCGGCCCCTGGTGGTGGGGACCGCCCTACCCATATTGGTACTATCCGCCCGCGTACTACGGCCCGCCGCCAGTCGTCCTAGAAGAGCCCCCGGTCTACATCGAACCGCCGCAGGGCGCTCAGCCTGGCGCGGGCATGTATTAGTACTACTGCCCAAGCGCGCACGGTTACTATCCGCAGGTGCCGAGCTGCCAAGAACCGTGGATTCGAGTCCCGCCGACGACGAACTGACGCGGCGGGTGTGTTTCTGCGCGGGTCTCTAGCGCTCGCCGCTAAGTCCGGCGCGGCTGAAACCAATGAGGTTGTCTGGCTTCATCGGGAAGAGTCCGGGAGTACTGCGCTGAAGCATATCCCACGTGACGAGGCTGTAGCTCGGCATCGATCCACGAATGGGATCGACTGGCTTGCCGACGTGATCAAGGACGACGTCGATGTCGACCCACCAACCGAGCGATCGCGTCTCTTCCATGATCTTGCCGCCAATCGTCCAGCGTACCGTGCCCAGCACTGCGTCCTTACGAGGATCAGTTGCTGCCGCGCGAAGCGTATAGTAGTCCGCCGCGGACATCGTCCAGACCAAATACTTTCCCTCGACCGCCATTGTGCTCTCTCCCGTTCAAAGCGCCATCAGCGCCGCCCGCTGCTGGGCGACTGACCGTCGTATCACCCTCCGGTGCGCAGCCCTACGACGAGGTGCAAGCGGTGACAGGCGGAGCACGCGACGTTAGGGCTCGCCAGCGCGCGCCCGTTGAGAATCAGTTCTCGGACGGCCTCGTGGGCCTCGTAGATCGTGGAGTCGGTTCCCCGGCGACACAAGGAAAGCACAGCACGCGGGCGCCGTCGCGCTGTAGCGCCGTCACCAACTTCTCGGCGGTCTCGGACAGAATCATCGGCAGCCCCCCTCGAACGCGACGCGGACGCCGCGTGCCGGGGGTGGGGAGGTCGAGCCAGATGCCAGAGGGTCTGACGCCCGATGCGCCTTTCGGAGGCCCGCGGGAAGGCCCCCGAAGTCTATCAGTGAAGCGCGGCCCACGCCGCCCGCTGCATCGGCCGCCCAGGGCGTCGGTCCTTGCGCTGCTCCGCCGGCGCACACATGACCTTACTTCTTCTGTCCGGGGCACGTCTCCCAGAAAGGGAATTCGACCTGCGGGTGGACGCCCCGAGTCGGGACCGCCAGACCTACTCGAATTCCTGGAGTCATCCCGAACGCTCTAAGCTTTCTGCTCCCGTTTTGCTCCCATCCTCTCGCCGAAGCCTCTTGGGCCGACTACGACGTTAGCCGCGAAACAAAGCCTGATCGCGGCAGTCGCTTCTTTGCCGTCCCGGTTAAGGCGAAAGGGCTTGGGACATTCCCGGTTCGCGCGTTCGCGAAGGTGTAGTAGCCGCCAGCGCGTGCTGCCACGCCATGGGCGGCATCGCCGCAGATAAAGGCTAGAAACTGCCGAATATTAGCCGTGAGAGCTACGATTTCAGGTCTCGGTTCGAGGAGAAGTCGGAGTAGAGATGACGGTTGCCCGTAACCCCCTCCACAGATCCGGACGTGCGGCATTACCGCATCCGGCTCCTGCCTCAGGTGACAACGCCAAGTCGCCTCAAGGGATACGGGTGAGTGATGCGCGGAGGTGGGAGCCAGCGCTGAATGAGCCGCCGCATCCGCTCCCAGGTGAGCCG
>QHRU01000098.1 GCA_003220225.1 Candidatus Rokuibacteriota bacterium | reverse complement strand
CCTACAGGGCCAACGACGGGCAGGCGGACTCGAACGTGGCGACGGTGGCGCTGACAATCAACCCGGTGAACGACGCTCCCGTGGCGGCCAACGACGGCTTTGCGACGGACGAGGACACGGCGCTGACGGTCACGGCCCCTGGGGTGCTGGGCAACGACACGGACGTCGACAGCCCGGTGCTGACGGCGGTGGTGGTGACGGGCCCGAGTCACGGAGCGCTGACGCTGAATGCCAACGGCTCGTTCACCTACACGCCGGCGGCGAACTTCAACGGGAGCGACAGCTTCACCTACAAGGCCAACGACGGGCAGGCGGACTCGAACGTGGCGACGGTGGCGCTGACGATCAACCCGGTGAACGACGCCCCCGTGGCGCTGAACGACAGCTTCGCGACGGACGAGGACACGGCGCTGACGATCACCGCCCCCGGGGTGCTGGGCAACGACACGGACATCGACAGCCCGGTGCTGACAGCGGTGGTGGTGACGGGCCCGAGTCACGGAGCGCTAACGCTGAATGCCAACGGCTCGTTCACCTACACGCCGGCGGCGAACTTCAACGGGAGCGACAGCTTCACCTACAAGGCCAACGACGGGCAGGCGGACTCGAACGTGGCGACGGAGGCGCTGACAATCAACCCGGTGAACGACGCCCCCGTGGCGCTGAACGACAGCTTCGCGACGGACGAGGACACGGCGCTGACGATCACCGCCCCCGGGGTGCTGGGCAACGACACGGACATCGACAGCCCGGTGCTGACGGCTGTGGTGGTGACGGGGCCGAGCCACGGGACGCTAGCGCTCGCTACGGACGGCAGCTTCACCTACACTCCGGCGGCGAACTTCAACGGGTCGGACAGCTTCACCTACAAGGCCAATGACGGGCAGGCGGACTCCAACGTGGCGACGGTGGCGCTGACGATCAACCCGGTGAACGACGCCCCCGTGGCGGTCAACGACAGCTTCGCGACGAACGAGGACACGGCGCTGACGATCACGGCCCCCGGGGTGCTGGCGAACGACACCGACGTGGACGGCAACAGTCTCACGGCGGTGGTGGTGACGGGCCCGAGCCACGGGGCGCTGACGCTGAACACTGACGGCAGCTTCACGTACACGCCGGCCGCGGGCTTCAACGGGCCGGACAGCTTCACCTACAAGGCCAACGACGGGCAGGCGGACTCGAACGTGGCGACGGTGGCGCTGACGGTCAACCCGGTGAACGTCGCACCGGTCCTCGATCCGATTGCGAACCGGACATCCACTGAGGGTGTGCCGCTCGTGTTTACCGCCACCGCGTCCGACGTGGACACGCCGAGCGGCAGCCTCAGGTTCAGCCTGGATGGCCCGGCTCCGGCGGGCGCTGCGATCGACGCGACGACCGGAGTGTTCACGTGGACGGCGACGGAGCCGCAGGGGCCGGCGGTCTACCAGTTGACGATTCGCGTCGGCGACGGCGCCCTGACCGACGCCAAGAGCTTCGCCGTCACCGTTCTCGAGGACACCACCATCGATGCTGGACCCGGCGCGGGCGATGGCGTTCCCGACGAGTATCGGGTCGTCCGGAGCGGCGGCGACCTGCTGGTCTCGCTCCACGGCTCGGTGATCTTCACGAATCCGTTCGCGTCAACGCCGAGCCTGACCATCAATGGCTCCACCGACGATGACACGCTGATCGTGGATCTCGGGGGCGGCAATCCGATCCCCGCCGGCGGCATCGCGTACCACGGGGGCGGGCCGGGCGACCACGACGCTCTGATCCTCGAAAACGGCTCCCCGGAGACGATCGCCTACACGTTCATCGATGCCAGCTCCGGCACCGTGGCCGTCGATGGCGCCGTCATCAGCTACACGGGGCTGGAGCCCATCACGGACCGGATCCGGACGGCGAATCGCACGTTCACGTTCGGTCCCGGGGCTGACATCATCACCGTCACGCTCGGTACCGCCCAGTCGACTATCGCGAGCGCGGGGTCGAGCGAGACGGTGACGTTTGCCAACCCGACGACGTCGCTCACGATCGCTGCCGGCGCCGGGAACGACACGGTCACGATCGTCGCAGCGCAGACGCCACCCTTCGAAGTGAAGGTCGACGGCGGTTCGGGGGTGAACTCGATCCAGGGCGCCGTGGTAACGACCGCGATCGGGACCGGCACCGAGGGCGCCGATGTCATCGAGGTCAGCGAGACCTCCACGGGCGCGATCATGGTCACCGTCAACGGAACGATGAGTACGTTTGCCGCCGGTACGCGCGTGCGCGTGGATGCCCTCGGCGGCGACGATCGCGTCACGCTCCGGAACCTGAACGTCGACGCCGTCGTGGACGCCGGGGCCGGCAACGACGTCGTCGACGGCAGTGGCGTCGTCGCAGGCAAGCTCACGCTTCTCGGCGGGGCCGCCGACGACACCCTCATCGGGGGCAGCGGCGACGACCGGCTCGAGGGCGGCCCGGGCGATGACACTCTCGTGGGCGGCGCGGGCAACGACACGCTCGTGGGCGGCGCCGGCAATGACCGGCTCATCGGCGGCGTCGGGGACGATGCGATCGCGGGCGGTGAGGGCGACGACGTCGTGGTGTGGGCGCGCGGAGACGGCAACGATTCGATCGACGGCGGCGGGGGCATCGATCTCGTCGTGATGTACGGCGCGGCTTCGGCGGACGATGTCAGCGTCCGAGCCAACGGCACGCATGTGAGCGTGACCGCCTCCGGCGCGCGGCTCGATCTCTCGGGCATCGAGCGGCTCTTCGTCGATTCCGGAGTCGGCGCCGACATCATCCGCATCGGCGACCTCAGGGGCACGGCCCTCGCCTTCATCGAGGTGGAGGCCGGCGCCGGCAACGATGTCGTCGACGGGTCCGCGACGAATGCGGCGCTGACGCTCCGCGGCGGCGACGGGGATGACAGGCTATTCGGCGGTTCGGGCAACGATCGCATCGAAGGCGGCGCCGGCCGCGACACGATCCATGGCGGCGACGGGAACGACACCATCATGGGGGACGCCGGGGACGATCTCCTCTTCGGTGACGCGGGCAACGACTCCCTGCTCGGCGGTGACGGCGACGACATCATCCTGGGCGGCGCCGGCAACGACATTGCCAGCGGCGGGGCCGGAAACGACCTGATCTATGGCGGCGCCGGAAATGACACGCTCATCGGCGACGGGGGAGACGATGTCCTCCTGGGCAGAGCGGGCGACGATTTCCTGTCCGGCGGTGCCGGTAAAAACGTGCTCATCGGCGGGCCCGGCAGCGACACCCTGATCTGCGGGTCGCGCAAAGACCTCGTGATCGACGGGGAGGCGTCCGACGGGCTGTTGCGCCGCCTGCGGATGTGTCTGGACGCGCACGATCTCGACTCGAATCTCCACAGCGTGCTCGATCTCTGGCGCGATGGCTCGAAAGAGGCACACGGGAGGACTCGCTGATGTCGAGCCGATGCGGGCCGTTGACAGGGCCCGCTTAGGGTCTTACCCTCTCTCGCGCCGAGGTCACACCCCAGGAGGTCCATTCGTGAAACACCAAGTCAAGATGACGATCAACGGACAGACCCAGAGCCACGAGGTCGAGCCGCGCCTCCTGCTCGTGCATTACATCCGCGAGACGGTCGGCCTCACGGGAACGCACGTCGGCTGCGATACGAGCCAGTGCGGCGCGTGCACCATTCTCATGAATGGGCAGGCGGTGAAGGCGTGCACGGTGTTCACCGTCCAGGCGGACGGCGCCAAGATCACCACCATCGAGGGGCTCGCGAAGAACGGGGACCTGCATCCGATCCAGCAGGGTTTCTGGGAGAAGCACGGCCTGCAGTGCGGCTTCTGCACGCCCGGCATGATCCTGGCCGCCTGCCAGCTGCTCGAGCGCTATCCGAAACCGTCGGAGGAGCAGATCCGCCACCAGCTCGAAGGCAACCTGTGCCGGTGCACCGGCTACCACAACATCGTGAAGGCGATCCAGTGGGCTTCGGAGCACATGGCCGAAGCGAAGTGAGGGGGCGCCATGGCCACCGCGACCGACACGCGCCTGTTCGGCAAATCCATCAAGCGTCGCGAGGATCCGCG
The DNA here is from genome assembly GCA_003220225.1 of Candidatus Rokuibacteriota bacterium. Lineage (GTDB taxonomy): Bacteria > Methylomirabilota > Methylomirabilia > Rokubacteriales > CSP1-6 > AR12. The sequence goes on along the minus strand of QHRU01000098.1, from coordinate 2,855 downwards.
ATTCATCACGGGCCGGGGTAACTACACCGACGACCTCAAGCTGCCCGGCATGACCTATGCGGCGTTCGTGCGCAGCCCACACGCGCACGCGAAGATCCGCAAGATCGACGTCGCCAAGGCGAAGGCGCACCCCGGCGTGGTCGCGATCTTCACCGGCAAGGACCTCACCGGGGTGAACTCGCTGCCGTGCGGCTGGCTGCTGCCGGACCTCAAGGTGCCGCCGCACCCGCCGCTCGCCGTCGACACCGTGCGCTACGTCGGTGATCCCGTCGCCATCGTCATCGCCGAGAGCCAGGACGCGGCGCTGGACGCCGCCGAGAAGCTGAAGGTGGACTGGGAGATCCGGCCCGCCGTCACCGCCACCGCCAAGGCGGCCGACAGGGGCGCCGCCCAGATCCACGAGGTGGCGCCGTCGAACGTCGCCTTCAAGTGGCAGATCGGCGATGCGGCGGCCGTGGACGCGGCGGTCACGAGCGCGGCGGTCGTCGTCAAGAAACGGATCGTCAACCAGCGCCTCGTGGCCAACGCCATGGAGCCGCGCGCGTGCGTGGCCCGCTTCGACGCGGCCACCGGCGACCTCACGCTCTGGGTGACCTCGCAGAACCCCCACGTCCACCGGCTGCTGATGACGGCGTTCGTGCTCGGCATCCCCGAGCACAAGGTGCGCGTGATCGCCCCCGACGTCGGCGGCGGCTTCGGCAGCAAGATCTTCCTCTACAACGAGGAGACGGTGTGCTCGTGGGCGACGCGCCAGATCAAGCGGCCGATCCGCTGGACCTCCACGCGCCGCGAGGCGTTCCAGACCGACGCCCACGGCCGCGACCACGTCACCGACGTCGAGCTGGCCCTGGCGCGGGACGGCAAGATCCTGGGCCTGCGCGTGAAGACGGTGGCCAACATGGGCGCCTATCTCTCGACCTTCGCGCCCGCGGTGCCGACCTACCTCTACGGGACGCTCCTCAACGGCGTCTACGAGATCGGCGCCATCCACGCCGACGTCACCGGCGTCTTCACCAACACCACGCCGGTGGACGCGTACCGCGGCGCCGGACGGCCGGAGGCGGCCTACCTGCTCGAGCGCATGATCGAGGCCGGCGCGGCCGCGCTCAAGACGGACGTGACCGAGATCCGCAAGAAGAACTTCATCCCGAAGTTCGAGCACGGCTACCAGACGAAGGTCGCGCTCACCTACGACAGCGGGAATTACAGCGCCGCCTTCGACAAGCTGCTGACGATGTTCGACTACAAGAAGTTCCGGACCGAGCAGGAGGCGGCGCGCAAGCAGGGCAAGCTGATCGGCGTCGGCTTCTCGACCTACATCGAAGCCTGCTCGATCGCGCCGTCCAAGGTGGTCGGCTCGCTCGGCGCCCAGGCCGGCCTCTACGAGTCGGGCATCGTGCGCGTGCACCCGACGGGCAAGGTGACGGTCTTCACCGGCTCGCACTCCCACGGCCAGGGGCACGAGACCACGTTCAGCCAGCTCGTGGCCGACGAGCTGGGCCTGGCCATCGAGGACGTCGAGATCGTGCACGGCGACACCGGCGCGATCGCGTTCGGCATGGGAACGTACGGCAGCCGCTCGGCCTCCGTCGGCGGCACCGCGATCCACATGTCGATCAGCAAGATCAAGGAGAAGGGCAAGAAGATCGCGGCGCACCTGCTGGAGGCCTCGCCGGGCGACATGGAGTACGTCAACGGCCAGTTCCAGGTGAAGGGCTTTCCGGGCAAGGCGGTGCCGTTCGGCCAGGTCGCGCTGACCGCGTACGTGCCGCACAAGTATCCCGAGGGCCTGGAGCCCGGGCTCGAGGAGACGTCGTTCTACGATCCGTCGAACTTCTGTTTCCCGTTCGGCGCCCACGCGTGCGTGGTGGAGGTGGACCGCGACACGGGCCACGTGAAGGTGTTGCGCTACGTCGCCGTCGACGATGTCGGCAACGTCATCAACCCGATGATCGTGGACGGCATGGTGCACGGCGGCATCGCCCAGGGCGTCGGTCAGGCGCTGTGGGAGGGCGCGGTCTACGAGGACGGCAGCGGCCAGCTCGTGACGGGCACGATGATGGATTACGCGCTGCCCAAGGCCGACATGCTGCCGATGTACGAGACGGATCGCACGGTGACGCCGACCCCGGTCAACCCGCTCGGCATCAAGGGCGCCGGTGAGACGGGAACGATCGCGGCCACGCCTGCCGTCGTCAACGCCGTCGTGGACGCCCTGCGGCCGCTCGGCGTGGATCACATCGAGACGATGCCGCTCTCGCCCGAGCGCGTGTGGAAGACCATCCAGGCCGCCAAGACCGCCGGTGCCGCCGGCCCGAAGCGATAGAGGAGACGCCCATGTACCCAGCCGCGTTCGAGTATCACGCCCCCGCCAGCGTCGCGGAGGCCCTGAAGCTGCTCGGCAAGCTCGACGACGCCAAGATCCTCGCGGGTGGCCACAGCCTGATCCCGATGATGAAGCTGCGCCTCGCCCAGCCGAAGCATCTCATCGACCTGCGCAAGGTGAGTGGGCTCACCGGCATCAAGGAGTCCGGCGGCACGATCTCGCTCGGGGCGATGTCCACCCACTGGGAGGTAGAGTCCTCGAAGGTGCTGAAGGGCAAATGCGCGATCGTGTCGGAGACCGCGGCCATGATCGGCGACCCCGCCGTGCGCAACAAGGGAACGATCGGCGGCTCGCTGGCCCACGGCGATCCCGCCGCCGACATGCCCGCCACCGTGATCGCGCTCGGCGCCGAGTTCGTCTGCCAGGGCAAGAAGAAGCGCACGGTGAAGGTGGACGACTGGTTCAAGGGCCTCATGGAGACGGCGCTGAAGGAGGACGAGCTGCTCGTCGAGATCCGCGTGCCCGCGCT
>QHRU01000136.1 GCA_003220225.1 Candidatus Rokuibacteriota bacterium | reverse complement strand
GGGTCGCACGACACGCGATGTTGACGTGGTTGTGCGCGCGACGAGTTGGGAAGAATACGAGGACCTGAAGCGGCGCTTACTCGGCGCGGGCTTCCGGCAAGCGCGCGTGCCTCACCGACTCGAGTATGGCCCGGCTGAGCTCGATTTGATCCCCTACAGCAGAACTCTCGCACCCGGCGACGCCCTGGAATGGCCAGGGCAGGATCGAGTAATGAGCACTCGCGGCTTCGAGGAGGCCTTCGAATCCGCACGTCGGGAGCAGGTTGGGGATCTTGTCGTTCCGATGGCTTCAGTAGCGGCCTGCATACTGCTGAAGTTCGTCTCCTACAACGACCGGAGGGCCGAGCGGGTTCGCGACCTCATCGACATCGTCCATTGCTTCGAACTCTACGGCAGCGAACCGGATCCTCGTCGTTACGAGATCGGTGAGCTGGAAGTGGACGGAACTCCTGTCTCGTACGATGAGGCGGGGGCGTACCTGCTCGGTCAAGAAGTCGCGGCCCTGGCTCGCCGTGGATCGCTCGCCCCGGTCCGCGCCGTGCTCGCCTCGATCGACGACGAATACGCCTGGCCCATCCAACAGATCCTCGCCGAGGAGAAGCGAGTTGCTTATAACGACACGCGCCGGCTCGAGCTCTACAGGCTCTTCCGCGTGTTCTCGAGTCGACTCCAGGGCTTCAAAGCGCCCAGTTGACTGGCGCTATGTCGTTCGGTTGCTCCGACCGGGTCCCGTGCTCTCGCCGAGTTCCTACCCGCGAAACCTTTGTCCGCCTCTGAATGGTTACGCTTCAGGTCTGCCCACTTTCCGCGGGCGGGTGGCAGCGTCAAGGGCAAGTTCGCTGCGCTCGTCGCCTCCGGCGACCCTTGACCCCGCCGGCCGCCCGCGGTGTCTTGGCAACTATGGCTGGTAAGCGGCGCTTTCCAGCATGCAAGGCCATTCAGATCTTGGCTGGCCAGGCGCGACGCCAACACGCGCGGGGGCGGCTGACCGTTCTTGAGAGAGAGCCATAGGCGCGTAAACGGTTCCAGGCGCGAGATCGACGGGGCGGTGGAGGGAGGGCACGAGAGGTCAGCACAACGCCACGACAGACTACACGACACTCCGGAGACTGGAATTCGAGGACCCACCCCGGGGTGGAGTCAGGCCCTAATCGAATAATTATTCGAGTATGTCTGGTGAAGGAGCTATCGACGGTGCCCCTTGTGAAGGACGGGCAGGGAAGCAGTCGTCCCAAGTCAGCGAGCAGATGGCCGCGCACTGGCACCCGTGGCCTGCCGCCTGGCTCCGATCCCGCGGGCTAGAGTCCGCGGCGGAGGGCTGGATGAGGCATTTCGAGGAAGGAGGTAACCGGGCATGAGCCGAATCGTCATTCCCGCTCGGGCCCGTCTCGTCTACGTCGAAAGTCGCGGATGGCTGCTGGGCAAGCTCGGGATCAAGGTCCTCGTGATTGCTGGGGTGATCTTCGTGTGGGGCCCGCTGGTGGCCGGTCGACCGCACACGATACGTCTCGTTGGCTGGCTCGTCTGGGCGGCGATCGCGCTCCTGGCCTTCGGCGCCGTCGTTCGAATCGTGGAGGCGGTCTGGGGCGCGGGGTGTACGGCTTACGTGCTCGTCCGTTCGTTGGCGGAGGCCGTGGCGTCGTTGGCCTCAGCTATCGGGCGCGGCGCCCGATCGTCCGCGCGGGTGTCTGCCCAGTGCTCGGCGACACAGGCGAAGTGGGTGAGGAACGGGAACGGGGGAGGCGGCGGCGCGTGACGAATCGCACTCCTGAAAACGAACAAAGCGAACTCGGGGCAGCGGTCGGGACTCAAACCGCTATTTCATCCCGGTTGATTAACTGCCCGGAATCGCAACCGAGCCGTCCGAATGTTTGAGGACAAACGGGTTTCGCGTGGTCTCAACATCGCCCAAGACGCCGAGAATTTTGGCGAAAGCGCGGCGCGACTCAAACACGGGTTCGAATCCCGTTGGGGCCACCATGCACAACGTCTCCGAAACTTCTGAAACTTTCGCGCGTTCACGCCTTCCTTAAGGCCGGCGTCTATGAGTTTCGGATTTGCCTCTTGCCTCGCTGCCGCCGACCGCCTCCGCCGCGGCCCGGAGCGTCGGGTCCGTGGGGCTCACGAGTACCGGGCGGAAACTACTCTAAGCTCCTAGCTGTGAGCAGAACTTTGGGGAGCACTCCAGCCTCGACTCAGGACGACGTTTCAGGCCGCGGGGCTCTTCGGGGGAGCGCGCATCGGGATCGAGGCGACGGCGATGGCCTGAGGGCGGCCGGGCGTCGCCGCTAGACGCCCAGGTAGTACTTCTTCACCAGCTCGTGGTCCCGCAGCTGCTGCGTGCTCTGGCCTTCGAACTCGATCCTGCCGTGGACGATGATGTAGCCCCGGTCGGCGATCTTGGTTGCCTGATTGAAGTTCTGCTCGGCCATCAGCACCGTCAGGTCGTGGCGGTCCTTCAATTCCTTGATCTTCGCGATCACCCGGCTCACGAGGATGGGCGCCAGCCCTACCGAGGGCTCGTCGACGAGGAGGATGCGGGGCGAGGACATCAGCGCGCGGGCCACGGCCAGCATCTGCTGCTCGCCCCCGCTCATGTTGCCCGCGAGCTGCCGTCGGCGCTCACGGAGCACCGGGAAGGCCTCGAAGCCGAAGGCGAGGTTGCGCTCGATGTCGCCGCGCGCGGCCGTTCGGTAGGCGCCGAGGAGCAGGTTCTCCTCGACGGTCAGCTTGGGAAAGAGCCGGCGCCCCTCCGGCACCAGGGCGATGCCGAGGCCCACGATCTCTTCCGTGGATTTCGTCGTGAGGTCGATCCGCGTGCCGTCGGAGTCGAGGAAGATCTCGCCGGCCGCCGGTCGCACGATGCCCATGATGCACTTGATCAGCGTGCTCTTGCCGTTGCCGTTCGTGCCCAGCAGGGCGACGGTCTCGCCCTGGCGGATTTCGATGGACACGCCGTGCAGCACACGGACGGCCCCGTAGCCGGCGTCCACGTCACGGACCACGATTCTACTCACCAAGGTAGGCCTTCTCGACGGCCGGGTTCCTCACGATCTCGGCCGGCGTCCCCTCGGCGATGCGCTCGCCGGCGTCGAGCACGACGACGCGCTCGGAGAAGCGCATCACGGCCCGCATGATGTGCTCGATCATGACGATCGTGATGCCCTGTTCGTTCAGGCGGAAGAGCAGTGCCAGGATATCGTCCACCTCGACGCTCGAGAGCCCGGCCATCGCCTCGTCGGAGATGAGCAGCGTCGGCCGGGCCGCCATCGCGCGCGCTAGCTCGAGCTTCCGCATCTCGATCTGTGTGAGCTCGGCCGGCCGCAGATGCGCCTTCGCCTCGAGGCCGATGGTCCGGAGGATCTCCGCGGCCTCGGCGTCGGCGTCGCCGGCCTGGGATCGCGCGTGCGCCGCGTACTCCAGCGGGATGCCCAGATTTTCGCGGACCGTCATGCTGGTGAACGGCTTCGGGATCTGGAAGCTTCGCACGATGCCGAGCCGGGTCCTCCGGTGGGCCGCCAGCGTGGTGATGTCACGACCCTCGAAGAGGATCCGGCCGCCGTCCGCGGCGAGCGCGCCGGACACGCAATTGATGAGCGTCGTCTTGCCGGATCCGTTCGGTCCGATGAGGCCGAACCGCTCGCCTGCCCTCACGGACAGGCTCACCCGATGGAGCGCGGTGAAGCCGCCGAAGCGCTTGGTGAGCCCGTCCACCTCGAGCAGGGTCCCCGCCATGGCCCGCCTCAGCGGCCTCGCAGGCGCCGCACCAGCCCGAGGATGCCCTCGGGTGCCAGCACGACGAAGGCGACGAGCACCACGCCGACGATGAACAGATTCATCTCAGAAGAGATCGTCACCGTTGCCAGCTGCTGCGCCGTCCCTAGCAGTACGGCCCCGATCACCGGCCCGACCCAGCTCGTCGTCCCGCCGATCATCGGCATCGCGAGCGCGTTCACGGCGTAGTCGAGATTGAATGCCGAGTTCGGCTCGACGAAGGTCACGTAGTAGGGAAACGGCGCGCCGGCGACGCCGAGCAAGAACCCGCTCACGGTGGTCGCGAAGAGCTTGAGGCGCAGGGTGGGCACGCCCATGCACTCGGCCGCCTCCTCGTTGTCCCGCAGCGCGGCGAGCCCGCGACCGATCCAGGACCGCTCGATGAACCGCGCCACCGTCACCGCAACGACGGAGAGCAGGACCATCACCGTGAAGAGGAACGTGACGTAGCTGCCGAACGGAGGACCGCTCGGGCGGATGACGCTCAGGCCCCGGGATCCGCCGACGTACTCCCAGTTGATTATCATCGTCTGCAGCACGATGGACAGTGCCAGCGTCGCGATGGAGAAGAAGACGCCTCGGAGGCGCAGCGTGAGGTAGCCGATGCCGAGCCCGAGCAGGGCGGAGACGAGCCCGCCCGCGAGGATCAGCACCGGGAGCGGCGCTCGCGTCGACTGGATGAGGAAGACGGCGGTGTAGGCCCCGAGCGCGAAAAAGGCCGGCGTGCCGAAGTTGACGTAGCCGGCGTAGCCGCCGAGGATGTTCCACGCGGTGGCGATGACGACATACTGGAGCACAACGTACCCCGCGAAGTAGACGTACTGGTTCACGCGGAGCGCGGCGACGACGATCCCGGCCCCGACGACGGCCAGACCGACGAGGAGCGCGCGGGCGGGCCGCGCCATCATCTGCCGAAGAGCCCGGCCGGCCGCACCGCGAGCACGACCAGGAGAATGCCGAACGACACGGCGAGCGACCAGGAGGGGCCGAAGAACGTCGCCATCAGGCTCTCGGCCACGCCGAGGATGACGGCGGCCACGAGCGTCCCCGCGACGCTGCCCATGCCGCCCAGGACCGTGATCGCGAACATGCGGCCGATGTAGTCGCGGTCGGTTGACGGCACCACCGGCGCGATCGTGATGAGGAGCGCGCCGGCGAGGCTCGCGGCCGCGATGCCTACGCCGAAGGCGATGGTCTTGATCTGGACGGGATCGGCGCCCATCAACCGCAGCGCCAGGCGATCCTGGGACACCGCCATGACAGCGCGCCCGTAGAACGTTCTCGACAGGAAGAGGTGCAATGCCAGCGTCATGGCGAGCCCCACGAGGCACGGCACCAGCAGGCGGAACGCGATCCCGACGCCGCCGAGGTCGATCGACTTGCCGATGTAGGCCGCGTCCACGAGGCGATAGTCGACGCCGTACTTGAGGCTCAGACTCACTTCGATGATGAAGAGGACGCCGAAGAAGAAGACGAGCCCCCGGAGCGACTCATCGCCTCGGCGCTCGAAGCTCCCATAGTAGAGGCGATAGACGACGGCGCCGAGGAAGTAGAACACCGGCGTGAAGAGGAGCCCGGTGAGGATCGGATCGAGACCGAAGGAGCTGTTCATCACGTAGGCCGCGTACGAGCCGAGGATGACGAAGGCGGGCTGGGCGATGTTGGCGATGTCGAGCAGGCCGAAGATGAGCGAGACGCCCAGGCTGACGGCGGCGTAGAAGCCGCCGAGCAGCAGTCCGGCGACCACCGCGTTGGCGAGCAGATCCCAGGAGAACAGGGAGCGCCCGCTAGTTCTTCGCCGCGGAGTACGGGTAGATGATGGCGCCGGATTTGAGCTCCTCGGGGTAGAGCACCACCTTCTTGCCCGGCCCGCGGAACTGCTCGATGCCCGTGCCGTGGACCTTCTGGTACTGGACCATGAGGGTGCGCCCCTTGGCCCACTCGCCGTTCTTCCCGAACTTCACCCGGCCGACGATCGTGTTGAACTCCGTGGCGCGGATGTAGTCGGCCAGCTTCTGCTGGTCGAGGCTCTTCGTGGCGTCGACCGCCTGGCCGAGCACCTGGACCAGGGCGTACGAGTAGGGCGGGAGGTAATACCCGAGCGGATCGACGCCCGCCTTCGCCGCCCGCGCCTGGTACTCGTTCAAGAACTCCTTGATGCCTGGGAACGCCAGCATCGTCGGCTCCGGCGCCCAGAAGTCGTAGTTCACGACGCCGTTCAGCATCGACCCCATGCTCGTCATGACGCTGGTGAACTGCAGGCCGACCATGCCGCCGCCGAAGATCTTGGGCTGCAGACCGACCTCGTGGGCCGCGCGCAGCATGCCGACCGAGTCCGGTGGGTACGACGCCACGAACACGATGTCGGCGTTGGTGGCCTTGATGGCCCGGACGATGGGCGTGTAGTCGACGGTGCTCGGCGGATAGGTCTTATCGTAGACGGTCTTGAAGCCGAACTTCTTGATCAGCTCGCGCGCGCCGACCAGCGCGTTCTGCGGGTACTCGGCGTCGGCGCCGACGATCGCGACGGTCTGCGGTCGTGGGGTTTGTGTCGCCGCCAGCTCGAAGAAGCCGATGGCCGTGCTGGTCTGTGGATCGGGCCCTGCCGGCTGGATCTGGAAGAAGTTCGGGTATCGGTACTTCTCGTTGTTGGCGAGCCCGAACATCCCCAGGATGGTGAGCTTGCGCTCCATCGCGATGGGCATGAGCGGAGCGATGAGGTTGGTGCCGTAGCCGGAGATGATGAGATCGACCTTGTCCACATCGAGGAGCTTCGTGTAGATGCCGGGCACGGTGGCCGGGTTGGTTTGGTCGTCGTAGTAGACGAGCTCCACCGGTCGGCCGAGCAAGCCGCCCCGCTTGTTCACGTCGTCCTTCCAGATCTGCACGGCCAGCAGCGCCGGCTTGCCGTTGGCGGAGAGTCCGCCGGTCAGCGCCATGCCGAAGCCGATCTTGATCGGGTCGGCGCCCCGGGCGACGAATACGCCACCGCTCGCGAGCACGAGCGCGCCGACCGTGGCCCCGATCAGGGCCCAGTTGAGAAGCCCCCACGTCCCAGACCGTTTCATCGGTTCCCTCTCTCTGCGCGCGTCTCACGGGGCGCGCCCGTCGCTCTCGGAGGCGAGTCGTCGCCACGTATATGGGAAACCGACGGGAAACGCAACCACGAATCGGTCGAGGGTCACGGCGAGCTGCAGTAGCACGTCGTTGAGTGGAGCGTAGCCGATGCTGGCCAGGTCGAGGAAGACGATGTCCGCCCGGTAGCCCGGGGCCAATCCAGCACCTTCGTCTCAAGTCTCGCGCGGCCGGGGGGCAACGTCACCGGCGTAACGTGCGTGACGACAGAGCTGAGCCCGAAGCGGGTCGCCCTGCCGCGGGAGGCAGTGCCCGGGGTGTCCCGTGTGGGCCTCTTGTTCAACCCGGCGAACGTGAGCAAGCCCTTTGACGCGGACCGGACGCGGATGGCGGCACAGGGAATGGGGCTGAAGATCCAAACGCAGGAGGTCCTGGAGCCCGCTGACATCGAGCGGGCGTTCTCCGCGTTCGTGCTCTCGGGTCGCGCCCCGGATGTCTCGCTGACATCGCCCGAACCCTTCCCGACACGGGATCCGATTGGGCTGACCGCCGAACGTCCGCCAGCAAGCGAGCTTACAAGACACCGGCCTCTGGCACGGTTGCTGCTGCCTTGCCGTCTGGTTCGCACCGCAAGGAACAGGCGCGCGGGACTCCGGGTCAAGGCCCGGTAGCGAAGCCGAGTCATGATGCGAAAAGTGGAGGGAAACCATGGCATACCAGGCCGAAATCAGTCGTAAGAACCCGGGTTGTTTCTTGTTTTTGATCGACCAGTCAGAGTCGATGGAAGACCCTTTTGGCGGCGGAGAGGATGGCAGAAGGAAGGCTGAGGAGCTGGCGACGATACTCAACAAGCTTATTCATAATCTGTGCATCCGTTGCGCCAAATCGGACTCTATTTACGACTACTTTCATGTCGGTGTGCTGGGCTACAGCGAAGAGAGCTGTCAACCAGCGCTCGGCGGTGAACTGAGCGGGCGCTCTTTGGTACCAATCGGTGAATTGGCCAGTAAACCGTTGCGCATCGAAGAGCGAATAAAGAAATCGGATGATGGCGCCGGCGGAGTGATGGACCAAACTGTGAAATTTCCAGTCTGGTTCGACCCCTATTGGAAAGGGGGCACTCCGATGTGCGCCGCGCTCAAGGAGGCAACGCGGATCGTCGAGACTTGGTGTCAGGAGCATCCGAAGGGATTTCCGCCGATCATCATTAACATCACCGACGGCGAGGCGACGGATGGAGATCTCGTTGCCGAGGCGCGTAAATTAACGGCGGTCGGTTCCGATGACGGTTCGGTGTTGCTCTTGAACATCCATCTTTCGTCGACGGCCGGACCATCGGTCGAATTACCGACCAACGCCAACAAACTCCCGGATCAACATGCCAAACAGCTCTTTGAAGCCTCATCGACGCTCACACCGTTCATGGTGGCACGCGCGAAAGAGCTGGGTATGCCGGCCGCGGAAAACTCGCGAGGATTCATCTTTAACGCGCAACCGTTGCACGTAATCCATTTTCTCGATATCGGCACGCGGCCGGCTAATGTGCATCTGCGCTGAGTGCCACTGCAGAGGCACCTCCTGCGGTGAAGCACGCCAAGGCGGCCAACGAGTGTGACATAAAGGTCTTCTCCTGCCCAAAGTCGGGCAATAGTCTTGAGGAGTACGAGGATGCCTGGGCGCATCGGCAAACTCGCACCCCAGTCGGCATCCGCGTGGCGGTGGCGGACGGCGCCACCGAAAGCAGTTTTGCCAAGTTGTGGGCAGTGCTTTTGGCCGAAAGCTATGTGCGAAGTGAGGTCACCGGGGCCGAGTTTTTTGCGCGGTTGAAGCCGGCGCGCCGCCTCTGGCGGCGAAGATTAGCGGGCCGACCTCTCCCCTGGTTCGCTAGCGAAAAGGCCGAGCAGGGTGCCTTTGCGGCTTTTCTCGGTGTCCAGATTGACGCTCACAAGAACCATTGGACGGCGCTGGCCGTTGGTGACTGTTGTCTTATGCAGGTCGATAACGTCGGCAAAGAAATGCGAGTGGTCGAAATGTTTCCCTTACAGAAATCTTCGCAATTCACGATGAGCCCTTATCTGATCGGCTCCAGGTCGAACGGCGAATCACTGAACGAACGGATACAAATCAGCAAGGGCAGCCTACGCGATGGAGACATGCTTCTGCTCGCCACCGATGCGGTGGCCGCCTGGCTGCTGAAACAGCATGAAGAGGGGCGACCATTATGGAAGTGGCTTTACCGGAAGCTGAGTACGCCAGAGAGCTTTGCCGCAATGGTCGCCTACGGCCGCAAAAATGGATTGCGCAACGACGACTTTACCCTAGTCCGTGTTATTCATCACGATGTACCGGTTGAAGCGAAGGAGAGCTAGCGATGGGGGCATGGCCAGACCTGACCGAATACCATGAGGCGGTTCAGCACCCGCCAAGGGCTTTTGCTGACCCAGGATTAAAAGTGGTCGCCCTCGAGCTCGATCGGTTCGGCATGCCCAAACCGGCCACCGGCGGCAACGCCGTGGTCTACAAAGCCAAGGAACCGGGCGGGTTTTTATCATTCAAGAAGACCTGGGCGATTCGCTGCTTCCTGCGCCCGATCAGCGATCATGCCGAACGTTATGAGGCGATCTCCAAACATCTTCGCAAGGTCCGCCTGCCCTATGATGTTGATTTTCAGTTTCTCAAGCAGGGCATTCAAATTCGCTCCAGCTGGTTCCCTATCGTCAAAATGCAATGGGCGGATGGCGACCTTCTGCACAGTCATATTGAGAAGCATCTACGCAATCCGGCCTCACTGGAGGCATTGCGAGCAAAATGGGTCACACTTGTTCGCCACCTCGAAGCCGCTCAGGTGGCGCACGGCGATTTACAGCACGGTAATATCCTGGTGCGCGGCGGATCGATCCAGTTGGTGGACTACGACGGCATGTGGGTGCCGGCCTTAAGGGGCCGCAAGGCCACGGAACTCGGCCACCGTGCCTACCAACATCCCGAACGTAGCGAGCAAGACTACGGCCAAGAGATTGATCGTTTTTCAGCTCTCGTCATTTATCTATCGCTGGCAGCGCTGGAGAGGGATGCCACCCTATGGGAACGTTTTCATACCGGCGACAATCTGATCTTCGTGCGCGAAGATTTCCACCAGTTGGGTCGATCGGCGATTTGGCAACAATTACGTCGTATCGGATCGAGGCAAATCGATCAACTCGCCACTGCCGTGGCGGCCATGGTGCAGCAGCATCCGATGAAGGTCAGCAATCTCGATAGCGTTCTCAAAAATCTGGCGAGCTTCAAGTTCCCTACCTCGATTCCGGCGTCGCCGCCCGCGCCCAAACCAGCGGCTGTGCAAGGCGCCAGGGCGGCGGGTGCCATGCCGAGCTGGATGAAAAAGACCGGTTATCGTGATCATTCGGATGACTGACCCCTTTTGAGGGGAACCGCCCCCCATGCCAGCCGCAGGGGCCCTTGGCCTTCGTACGACACGCCGTCCTGGAACTGTGACATGATGGTGACTCTCGCTCACGAGCGTCGTTAGCACCGGCCGGACTCGACGCGCGACCCGAAGGGGAGCTTTGGGACCGTGCGACTTGCGATCGCTTGGCTTGGTTCAGCGGTGATCACCCTCGGGAGTCTGCTCCTGGACTTCTGGGGCATCCTCCCGGACGTCTCGTGGCCTCTGGTGGCCGCGCTAGGCTTCTTCATCTTCAGCGCCGCGTCGTATGCGACGATCGCCAACCTCGAAGCGCAGCTCAACACCAAAGCGTTCCTTCGCGTTGATGCCTCGGACAACGAGAGCAATAACCGCATCATCGAGATCATGGAGCCCGACCCCATGACGCGTCGCCTCGTGCACACGCATGACGCGTTCTTCAAGTTGGTGACGGTGCACGCCATGTCCTACGCCCGGAGTTGCACGGTGAAGGTGACCAACCTCAGCCAGAACGGACAGACGTGCCCGGGGTTCGTCCCCAGCGCCCTGCGCTGGTTCGGCCGGGACGGGGAGGGCGCCGACTGCAAGAGCTTCCTCGGCCGGGACTTCGTCCTGCTGCTCGATCGGCGCTCCGCGCGGCCCGAGTGGCAGCTGCAAGCGGCGGTCCGCGAGGGCACGGGGGTGCGTTTCTGGTACGAGCCCGGTGAATACGAGGTCAAGCTGATGGTGAGCGCCGAGAACGCGCTCCGGGATCAGGTCGTCTCGGGCGTGCTGCGAGTCGGGCCTGGGCTCGACGACGTCAAGTTCATTCGCGCCAGATAGCGCCGCGGCCCTGCTTACCGAGGCCCGATGTCCGCGATCCGCTTCGAGGATCTGGCCCCTCCCGCGCTTGTCGGCGGCCTGATACCGCTCGCGCAGAGCCGCGGCGTACTCCCGACGCGCTCGTTCGGTCACGGCGCCTCCTTTCCGGTGCGTTCGGTAACACCGGTTTTGAGGCATCGACCTCCTTTTCAGTAACGATTCTTTTGAGGGCGATCGGCCCATTGACACGAGTTCCGCCGCGATGGTATGAGGGTCCAAGTTACAGGACAACTTTAGGCTTGGTCCGACACCTGAATATTCAGCAGGCAGCCCGTGCCGCAGGCGTAGCTCCGTCGGCCATCCGGTGGTGGGAGCGGCGTGGGCTCCTGGACCCTGAGCGTACAGCGCGAGGTCACCGCCGCTACGCCGAGGAGGATCTGAGTCGGATCCGGCACATCTGGCGGCTCCGCGCAGTCCAGGGGCTGAATCTTGCTGCCATCGCGGCAACACTTTCCGCAGACGGAGACAGACGAGACGAGCGCCAGCCGTCCCGGCCGAACCGCGAGCTGGGGCGCCGCCTTCAGGCGCTGCGCAAGCGCCGAGGCTTCACGCTACGAGAGAGCAGTCGGAGGACAGGTCTGGCGCGTTCGTTCATCAGCGCTATTGAGCAAGGCGCGGAACGCCCTTCGGTAGCGAGCTTGCAGAAGCTAGCGCGGTCGTACCGAACGACGATCTCGGAGCTCACCGCGCCGCGCAACCAAGTGGGCGGGAAGGTGATCCGGGCCGGCAAGTACCGTGCGCTAGCCATGCTCGGCGATGGGATCAGGATCGAGCAGCTCGCTGAAGGGCGATGCGTGATGGATTGTCACCGATATACGTTGAATCCGGGCGCGGCGAGTCAGGGGCAGTATGCACACGAAGGTGAGGAGTTCATTCACGTCCTCTCCGGCCAGTTCGAGATCACGCTTGACGGCCGCGAGCACTATCGACTGGGGCGGGAAGATAGCATGTACTTCAAGAGCACGTCGTTTCACTCCTGGATAAATCCCGGTCCAGATGTTGCGGTGCTGATCTGGATCAACACGCCGCCAACGTTCTGACCACTAGGGGACGAAGGTGATCAGGGCTATGAGACAACCGCCGCGGGCAATCGAGGCCGGGGATGAGCAAGTCCCTCCCGAGGCGTGAGCCGATCGAGGTGAGCGAACGCGGCATCGGCTCCCCGAACGTCGAATCGAGGCAGCGGTGGTGATGGAATCCGACGTGCGACTCGAGGGGGTCACCAAACGGTTCGGGAAGGTGACGGCGGTCGATGGGTTGGGTCTCGAGGTTTCTCGAGGGGAATTCGTCTCGGTGATCGGCCCCAGCGGGTGCGGCAAGACCACGATGATGCGCCTGATCGCCGGGCTCGATCAGCCAGACGCTGGACAGATCTGGATCCGGGGAGAGCGGATGGAAGGGGTGCCCCCCTACGAGCGGAATATCGGCTTGGTCTTCCAGTCTTTCGCCCTGTTCCCGCATCTCGACGTGATGGCCAACGTCGAATTCGGCCTGCGCATGCGCGGTGAATCGGCCCAGCACAGGGAAGAGAAGGCGATGCGCGCGCTCCGAGCCATCGGCATGGAGAACCTAGCTCGACGCCGAATCGAGCAATTGTCCGGCGGCCAGAAGCAACGCGTGGCGCTGGCGCGGGCACTGGTCGTGGAACCCTCCCTCATCCTCCTCGACGAGCCGCTCGGTTCGTTGGACGCCAAGCTTCGGATCGAGATGCAGAGCGAACTCAAGTCTTTGCAACGTCAGATGGGGATCACGTTCATCCACGTGTCCCACAACCAGGGTGAGGCCTTGGTGATGGCGGATCGTATCGCGGTCATGAACGCAGGGAGATTCGAACAGGTCGCGACTCCCACGGAGATCTACAAAGAGCCCAGGACGCGCTTCGTCGCAGAGTTCGTTGGCCGCAACAACATCTTCGAGGGAGAAGTCGCCGAGTCGCGGAATGGCATCGTCCGCGTCCAAACCCGCCATGGCGTCTTTGCTATAGAAGCCCGTGGCCGAGTCCCCGCCGAACGGCAAAGGCTCATCTTCGTCGTCCGCGCAGATTCGATGCGGCCGGTCGATGCCGGTGGTCCGCGAACCGAGAACGTGGTGTCCGGAGTGATCAAGGGTCTCGAGTACGCGGGCAGCGTCATGCTGATGGTCCTGGACCTCGGGTCGGACCAGGAACTCAAGGTCGAGCAGCACGAGAGCCTGAGCCTCGGGCGAGCCGCTCCGCGCCATGGCGCTACGCTGACTGTCACCTGGACGCCGGCCGACGCGCACCTGTTGCCGACGCCGTAGCTAACAGCCCACCACATGCCAGAGGAGGAACGCGATGTCAGATGAGGAGACGCAGGTCAGCCGGCGGGAGTTCGTGCACACCGGACTACAGCTGGGCGCGGCGTTGGGCGTGAGCGGGCTAGGGGGACTGACGATCGTGGGCGAGGCTGGCGCGCAAACCAAGCGGCAGTATCCGTGGGAGTCCTTGCCGGCGGGCGAGACGGTCCCGCCTACCAAGTTGCAACTGCGTACGATCGGGCTTGGCGTTTCGGTGCAGGACCGATTCCTCCGGGAGTTCGAGCGACGAACGGGCCACAAAGCGACGGGGAAGGTCACCGGCCTCACGCCAATGATCACCGAGTGGCTGGCGGGAGGCTACCGCAACTACGACACCAACGAAACTAATGCCAATCGAAACGCGGCGCTTTGGAGCGCCAAGCTCCTCCAGCCCATCCCCGTTGACAAGGTCGTACCGTGGAAGTCTGCCCGCGATCTGTTCACGAACCCGAAGGCGCTTGGGCATGATGAAGTGTCGGGCTGGCCTTTGGTGGAGATTTGGGTCAACCCCAAGACCCAACAGGAGTTCAAGCTCGTGCCGCAGTTCTTCAATTGTGACTCGATTGGGTATCGCTACGATCTCCTCAAGGAGGATGTCACAAGCTGGGGGTCCCTCGTCGATCCGAAGTACAAGGGGAAGGTCGGCATCCTGAACGACAGCCTCCTGACCCCGGGTTGGTGCGCTGGTTACATGAAGAAGAACAACCTAGCCCAAATTAAGCGAAGCGACAACATGACGCGCAAGGAACTGGACACCGTCATCGACTTCCTGATCAAAAGGAAGCGTGAGGGGCAGTTCCGGGCTATCTGGGAAGACTACGGGCAATGCGTCAACATGCTCGCCTCCGGCGAGATCTGGCTGGCCGACTCCTGGAACCCGGTGGTGGAGGATGTAAAGAAGCAGGGAGTAGTCTGCAAGTACGCCTTCCCCAAGGAAGGCTTCACGGCCTGGTTCCACGGGGTCGCTGTAGCGAAGGATACCCCAAACCTCCAGGCGGCTATCGACTATGTGAATTTCTGCCTCGAGGGTTGGTGGGGCGCACAGGTGGCGCCCCAGGGATACTACTCTCCCACTACTACTTGCGAAACGTACCTGAAGGCTAGCAAGCGGACCGATCCACAGGGGCGCTTCAACGACTACGAGTGGTGGTACCTCGGAGGTGAGAACGAGGAGCCTAAAAAGGGGTGGCCGATCCGCGGGCGAGACACCGGCTCCTTCCGCAAGCGGTGGAGCAATGTCATGCACTGGATGGTGTGGCCCGACGACGCAGACTACTATGCGAAGCGATGGAATGACTTCCTCTCGGCGTAATGCTAGACCGGAGTAAACCACGCGCGCCCATGCGGCAGACCCACACGCCGCCTGCCAAGGCGCCAGCCCTGGAAGTGTCAACGACGCTGGTGGTGCGACGCGGGGTGGCGTTCCTCGAGCGCCACCCCGGCGTCGCAAGCTTGCTGCTCGTGTTGCCCGGCACTATCTGGATGATGCTGTTCGTCGGCATTCCGCTAGCGAGTATTGTGCTATTCAGTTTCTGGCGTTCCGGCTTCGCCGGACTGGTGCCAGACTACAACGTAGAGAACTACGCGGCACTACTGGGCGGCCGGACGTTCTGGCGGATCACGTTCTGGACGTACGAGGTCGTGATCATCGCCCTTGCCGGGGTCATCGTCCTAGCATACCCGGCGGCGTATGCGATCTGGCGCGTAGTGAGGGATGATCGTTGGAAGACCGCGGTGCTCTTGTTGTGTGTCGTGCCGTTCTGGACAAGTTACCTGACGCGTACGATCACTTGGCTGCCGATGTTCGGCCGGGAAGGCGTGGTCAACCGCGTCCTCCTTGCCCTGGGTGTGATAGGCGAGCCGCTCGAGATTCTTCTCTACACGCCGTACTCGATGATGTGGGGTCTGTGGTCCCTCTACATCGTTTTCATGATCGGACCCCTCTACCACAGCATGACCAAGATCGACGAAGATGTCATGTCGGCCGCGGCAATGCTGGGGGCCACGCCGTTGCGGACATTTTTCCACGTCGTCCTCCCGCTCACCAGGCCCGGGCTGATGGCCGGCTCGCTGTTTGTCATGGTGCTTGGCCTGGGCGAGTTTTTTACCGAGCGCGTTATCGGCGGGGCGCAAAACCCGATGCTGGCTGGACTCATCCTGCGGCAGATCGACATCTTTCAGTGGGCGTCGGCATCGGCTATCGCGGTAACTCTGACTGTTCTGACGCTCGTAACGGTGTCCGCCATGCTTCGCTTGTTCGATCTCCGCAAGGTATGACTGCAAGAGCGCCGGTTATAGCCAGCGTGGCGCGTCCACTTATTCGACCTCTCTACCTCGCATACCTCGGATTCATCTTGGCCGTTCTATACTTCCCGTTCGTCGTCATGACCATCCTGTCGTTTCAGGGGCCGCGCGGTGGGCATACCTTCCCGCTACGCGGCGTGAGCACGATCTGGTACTGGAAGCTGTTCAATCCTGGGAAGCTCACGCCCTACAGCGACGTAGGAGAGTTCCTCGGCGACTATCTGGCTTCTCTGCAGCGATCCGTGGTGCTGGCCGTAATCACCATGCTCATCTCCACGGCACTGGCGCTGATGGCGGCCCAGGCTTTCCGGAGGGGGTTCAAGGGCTCCGGCCTTGTGTTCTACCTGTGGCTGCTGGGGATCATCGTTCCGGGCATCACGGTGAGCTTAGGTCTGTCCCTGTGGTTTCGACGAATGGATCTTCCCCTCCACTGGCTCACCACCGGCCTTCCCGTCCACGTCATGTGGACGCTGCCGTTCTCGCTGATCATATTCCTGATGTTTTTTAACCGATTCGACACATCGCTGGAGGATGCAGCCCTGATCCTCGGCGCAACGCGGTGGAAGACATTTCGTCACGTTACGCTGCCCCTGATGCAACCGGCTATCCTGACGTCACTGCTGTTTGCATTTACGCTGTCGCTCGACGAATTCCAACGTAGCCTCCTTATTACCGGTACCGACCAGACTCTCCCGCTCATGGTCATGGCATCGGTCACCACGCGAATCACGCCCACGCTCTACGCGCTGGGCACGTTGACCACGCTCTTGTCCTTCGCCGTGGTGGGTGCGTACCTGGCGTTGCTGACGTACTCACTCCGGAAGAGTCGGCGTCTCGTCGAAGGAAGCTCGAACCCGAGAGGAAGCCGGTGACGTTTTATCGTGAAGCGGTCTATCGTCCTCTCGGTGACCTGTACTTGACGGTCGAGTTCGGCGACGAGCTCAATCTCCTGCTCAACTTTCGGGTCATCGCATTCGACACCGCCCTCCGGGCGACATCTATTCCCGGGGTCACCGAGACGATTCCGACGAATCGCTCTCTGGGCATCGTGTATGACCCATTTGTCACTACGCACGAGCGGCTGGTCGGTCAGCTCAAAGAGATCGAACAGAGGATGGGCGAGATCAAAGAACTGCCCTCCCGGCACATTACGATCCCGATCTGGTACAACGATTCGTGGTCCCAGGAGTGCGCGAAAGCCCATGGCGCTCCCAACAACCTCGAGTACATGGCAGAGATCAACCATACGTCGGTCGGGGACGTCATTCGGGCCCATGCCGCCACCGAGTGGTGGGTAAGCGCTGTCGGGTTCCAGCCCGCCTGCTATCAAGCCCTTCCTCTGGATCCGGCCTTCAGTGTGTCGGCCCCGAAGTATCCTCGGCCTCGGAAGTGGACACCGGAGCGGATACTCTGTCAGGCGGGCAAGCTGACCTCCTTCTATCCTGTGCGGAGTCCGGGAGGCTATCAGCTGCTCGGCCGGACACCCATCGAGCTCTATGATCCCAAGCAGCAGAACCGGGTCTTTCGGGACGGTCCAGTGCTGCCTCGGGTGAGCGATCGCCACACCTACGTGCCCATTGACGAGGCCACCTACTGGCAGATTCGGCGGCAGTACGAGGCGGGCGCTTATGAGTATCAGATCCGAGAGGGCAGCTACCGGCTCCAGGACTACTTGGACAAACTCGCCGTCCACAACCGCCGCCGGGTCCAACAAGCGCCCGGATCGGTGTGAGGCCGGTCCGCGAGCAGCTGCCGCGAACGAGGAAGAGGGCATGGTGTTCGAGGTGCTCGACGGCGGTCCCCAGTCGACGATTCAGGATGTTGGCCGCCCTGGATATCTCGCTACGGGGATGCCCCCATCCGGCGCGGCAGATCGGTTCGCCTTGGGCGTGGGCAACCTGCTCGTCGGGAACGATCCCGGCGAGCGTTATCTGGTGGGCCGAAGACCTGGCAGTGCAGGGCTTGAGGTGCTCCTCTCCGGCCTGAAGCTACGGGTGCTTGCTGAGACGGTGATCGCCATCACTGGGGCCGATCTGACGGCGATGCTCGACGACTCGCCACTGCCGATGTGGCAAACGGTCCGCGTTCGACCCGGCAACACCGTAGCCTTCAGGCGCCCGCGCGCTGGGGCCCGCGCCTACGTCGCCATGGCAGGAGGCATCGACGTTCCGGTATTCGCGGGCAGCCGCGCCACCAACGTGCGCGCCTTCGTCGGCGGCATCGACGGCCGCGCCATCAAGAAAGGCGACGTGATCACGACGCTGGCGCCGAGGCGCGCCCTCGGGCATCTCGAGGGAAGGCGGTTGCGCGACTCCCTCGTGCCGCGCTTCGACGGACGGTGGCGGGTGCGTGTGGTGCTAGGCCCGCAAGACGACCTGTTCCTGGAGGAGAGCATCGGCACCTTCCTCACCTACGACTGGCGGCTCTCGCCGACGTCAGACCGTATGGGTTGCCGATTCGTCGGGCCCAAGCTTGAGTTCAAGCCGCGCCCTGCATATCTCGTCGAGCAAGCGGGCGCCGACCCGTCAAACATCGTTGATGATACGATTCCCGTCGGAGGCATCCAGGTGCCGAGTGGGCTCGAGCCTATCGTCCTCCACGTCGATGGTCCGAGCCTGGGCGGCTACGCGAAGATCGCCACCGTCATCAGCGCTGACCTCGGCCAGGTGGGCCAAATGCGGCCGGGCGAGATTGCCAACTTCGAGGCAGTCTCCACCAACGAGGCGGTTGAAGCACTCCGGAAGCTGGAGGACTCGATCTCCGAAGCCAGCCTTGTTCGCTCGTGAATCGATGAGCACGCCGGAGGGATTGCCGTGAATCGCATCAACCTGAACTCTGATATGGGTGAGAGCTACGGGCGTTGGCAGCTAGGTAACGACACGGAGCTGATGCAATACGTTCCGACCATCAACGTCGCCTGCGGCTTTCACGCCGGCGACCCGCACGTCATGTGGCGGACGATGGAGACCGCGGCTCGTGCGGGGGTAGAGGTTGGTGCCCACGTGGCGCTTCCCGACATCCTTGGGTTCGGGCGCAGACCCATGGTGATCTCCTCCGCAGACCTCCGAGACTATGTGATCTACCAGACAGGTGCGCTGCTCGGCTTTGCCCGGGCGGCCGGCGTCTCGATCGGTCATGTCAAGCCTCACGGAGCGCTATACGCTATGTGCGGGGGCAACGACGATTACGCGACGTCGCTGCTGGCGGCGGTGAAGGCAGTCGACCCAAGCCTAGTGGTCATTCTCGGCGGCCCCGCCGTCGCCGCAGCTGCGGTCAGCACGGGCGTGCACGCGGTGCCCGAGGGCTATGTGGACCTCGCCTACCAGCCTAACGGCTTCCCGGTAATTGAGCGAACCAAGCGAGCGTGGGACCCCGCGGATGTGGCTACTCGCGCGGTCAGCATCGTCCGGGATCGTCGGCTGAAGGCGGTCGACGACTCGACGCTGATCATCGACGTGCCTACCATCTGCATTCACGGTGACGCGCCGAATGCTCTCGACGTGGCGCGCGCCGTGCGAGAGCGCTTAGCCACCGCTGGTATCGAGGTGGTGTCGCTGGCGAAGATGATGACAGGTAAGCTCTGACCGACGCGGTCCTGCGTCCACCTCCCAGGAGCAAGCGACAGGACTTGTTACGACCCCGCCGCGCTGGTTCACATAGAAGCCTGGGCCGTCGGGCTCGACCGGCCCCTCACCCTTCTTCTCGCTGTTCCCCATGTCGGGTACCTCCCGAAGAGGGAGGATGCAGAAAGTGTGCTCCGGCACCGCCACCGCACCGAATCAAGAACGTCTCTGGAGTTCCCCTCTCGCCCGCAGCCGGAGGGGCGAGGCGATATCGTGACCCTCCGACCGACGGCGAAGCCCCGTTAGGGGACCTCAGGCACCGCCTGCGGTGTGCGGCGCTCGGGCGCGCGCGAGATAAGGCCAAGGTAGGCCGCAAAGGGAACCATGGGGAGTGCCTTGACCGGCCGCGAGCGCACCTGCATGCCCTGGCCGTTGACAATCTCGCACTCGTGGGTCGTTCGGCTCGTCGGCATCGCCCGCATCTTGGCGACCGTGAGCGCGTGCCGGAAGGTATCGCCCAGCTCGATCCAGTTCATCAGAATGATGTTGTCGACCAGGGAGCTGACCTTGAATTCCCCCATCATCGACGACATGCCGAGCATTTCGGGGTTCTCGTGGTTGTAGACCGCAGTGACCTGGTGCTCCTTCATCAGCGCGACGATGGCATGGAAGAAGTCGCGAAAGCTCCGCTCGGCGGCGCCCAGGCTCGACCCGTAGGTCGACAGGCTGTCGATCACCGCGCGTTCGGGCTTGAAGTGCTCGACGAGCGTCTCCATCTGGGCGAAATGCCGGTCGATCTCGATCTCCTGCGGCGGCTCGTACCACAGATGCACCAGGCCCTTATCGATGGCCGACTGGAGATCAATCCCGATGCTATGCGCGTTGCGAAGAACCTGGGCCGGCGGCTCGTCCAGAGTAATCATGAGGGCGCGCTCACCGCGCCGGGCCCCTTCGGCGATGAACTGCAGGGCCATGACGCTCTTGCCCGCGCCCGAGATCCCGACGACGAGCGTCGTGCTCGCGACGAAATACCCCCCGTTTACCACCTCGTCGAGGCCGGGGATGCCCGTCGCAACCCGCGAGGCTGGGTCGAACGCGGCGCCGCCTTCGCGGAGCACGCCACGGGGCGCCTGAACGCGACGATAGACCTCGAGCCCCAGACCGTTGACGATCCGGAACGAGTGACGTCCCAGGGCGTACTCGTGGCCGCGCGACTTCACGACCTCGAGTGACCGCAGGACGGCGCGCTGGACCGGTTCGATGCTGAGCCGGAGGATCGTGTCGGCGACGAACTCCTCGGGCGCTCGGGCGGCCGCGGTGTCGGAAAACGTCGACTCCAGCGCGAGCATCGCCGTGAGGTTCTCGCGGTGCAACCCTTCGGCGAGGAAATGAAACGCCTCGCGAGGGTCCCCGCCATCGGGCTCGGAGAGCCGGACGAGGCCGTCGACGAAGATCCTCCGCGCGCCAATCTCTGCTGCCTCCGCAACGAGCGGGCTGTCAGCTCGCCGCAGCTCCTGCTGGAAGAGCTGCCGCGTAGTGAACACCAGTTTCAGTCGCCCGTCTCGCTCGAGCTCACGCAGGTCCCAGCCGAAGAACGCCGCATCGCGAATGAGCTTATCCGGGGCTACTTCGAATAGGACGATCACTCCCGGCTCGTTGAACTCGCGGGCCCCGCGATACACGAACTCGACGCCGAGCGTCGTCTTCCCCGTCCCTGCCGTCCCCGCGACCAGGATGATGTTCCCCCGCGGAACGCCGCCGAAGAGAACTTCGTCGAGCCCCTTGATCCCTGTCTTCAGCAGGTCTGGTTCAGGCATGAGGCCCCTCCAGCGCTCGAGCGGTCGCGACGGGTTCAGGCTCGCCGCCACCCGAGCGCCTTGACGATTGCCGCTGCTTGAGTACATGGATGACCGTTAGCCGGCCTTCTCGTGTTGCGGCGATTCGTAGGAGCGACGCGAGCCACCCGCCGAGCGTGCTGCCCCGCGTGAGAACGTAGAGCTGCGCGGGATGGGTCGAGTCCTGGGACCGTCGCAGGAGCCCGGCGGTGATCAAGGTTTCGAGCGAGTGTTCCACCTGCGTGAGGTCATACCCGACATACTCGGCCAAGCGTTCGCGGATGAGGAAGGCCCGCGGATGCCGATCGAAGAACAGCAGGAGATCGAGATCGCACGGGTGCTTCAGGCACCCGATTCGATCAAGGAGATCGCCGATTCGCCTTGGCGTCATGCGCGTTGGCATCATGCGAGAGGCCCCGAGGATGCTCGTCCTCCCAAGGGAGGGCAAAGAGGCGCGAAAATCCTGACCGGTCGCGCAGGGCCGGTCGAGCTAATGGGTGCGATCTCGAAGAGCGCTTCAGCAGCCTGGTTCCTTGCGAGAACCCCGCTCGCGACGTCGACGAGCCTGGAACTCATGATCACGAGGCGCTCCTACGACTGCTTGGGACTACCGTATGGGCGGCGCCGCTCGAAATCTGTGCGCTAGCCCTTCGCAAGCTTCTCGACTTCCTTCTTCGACATCGTCTGCAACCGCGACAGAAGGGTCTTCACCTTCCGCTCCGACACGTGATCGGCGAGGATGAACTTCTTCGACTTCGTCCTGACGACGTAGGCCACCCAGTCATCCAGGCTCGGCGTGCCCCGCCACGCAATGGTGAGCCCGCTGGGCTGCATACGACGGCGCCCTTCGACTTTTGCCAGTGGCTTCCGATCCGCTTCCATGGGGCTCCGCTCTTCACGCGAGAGGGGTTCACCCCCTGACGGAAGATCGGTAAATGTTTTTACGAGAGCGCCTCGATCGCGAAGTTCAGTTTAGGACCCGCTCCATCGGGGATGTCAATGCTTCGTTCGCCCGCATCAACTGCATATGCACGCCCTCAAGGCGCGCCGCGACCCGGACGAATGGGAGAATTCTTACGTCGATGCTCGCGCCAGACGGCTAGACCGTCGCTTTTGGCAACGGCAACCGCGGGGCCGCGTCACACCGTGCAATTTCCCCCCTGGGGATAACTGTGGAAATGTGGATAAGATGTGGGGGGGATGGCGCCTCCTGCGGTGAGTGTCCGGTCACGTCATCTTCTTTGATCGCACTGAATTCCGCGAATGCACCGATTCGCCCGTCAGCCGGCCGCGCATAGACTTTGTCGCCGGGCTTGAATCGACGCACTCGAGATCCGACCCGGATCACGACCCCGGCCACGTCATGGCCCAAAATGAGCGGCAGGCGATACCGCAGAATGAGCTTGAACTCGCCGTTTCTGATTTTGGAATCCAGAAGGTTTACACCAGCGGCGTGAATCTGGACCAAGACGTCATCCTCCCGCAGCTCCGGGTCTGGCATGTCGCCAGCCCGCACACGGTCGGCGCTTCCGTAACGATCGAGGATGAATGCCTTCATTGATGTTGTCTCTCGACTACTTTTCCAAGGCCATCGATGAAGGCGCCTTCACCGACGGTGCGGCCGTCCAACCGCGCTGCCCTGAGCATGGGATGAGTTTTCGAACACTACGGAGCCACGCGAGCGGGCACACGGGGCGGCCGGAGCCGCCCCGTCTCCTGCTGATGCTGACGCGCCTCAGGTGCCGAGGAACAGGTTCTGCGGGACGCCCGATTTGGCGAAGATAAAGTCGCGCGAGGCCTCGAGCTGCTGGCGCAGGTGCGGCAGATCGACGTCGAGCAGCCTTCCCTTCCACTTCCGCACCTTGCCGGCCACGATCACGGTCTCGACGTTGGTGCGATCCATCAGCGCGACGACCGCGCCAGGCACGTTGTTGAGCGGCGCCACGTTCATCGCGGTGGCGTCGAGGACGATGATGTCGGCCTCTTTGCCCGGCATGAGCGAGCCGGTCTTGCCGTCCAGTCTCAAATGCTTGGCACCGTTGATGGTGGCGAACCGCAGCACGTCGCGCACGTAGAGAAGCGGCGGCGTGCCGGGGGCCGGCGTCGGCCACTGGGTGGGCGGTGTGAAGGTTCCTTGGCCCAGTATCATCTGGTTCACAATCATGCGCTGCATGGTCATCGCGGAGCGCATCTGAGTGAAGAAGTCGGGTGTCATGGTGACCTCGACGTCCGAGCTCAGGGACGGCTCCATGCCGAGGCTTTGCATCTTGATGATCGGCGGAATGCCGTGGCGCATGTTCATCTCGATCGGGAAGGCGACCGACACCTGCACGCCATGGTCCTTGACCGCCTGCCAACCCAGGTCGGACATGCCGGTCATGTGGATGAACAGGTTGTCGGGTCCGAGCCCGAGTGTACCGGTGTCGCCACCCTTGCCTTGGGCGAGCAAGTCCAGGGTGGGGCGAATGCTGAACGGAGAGAGGATATGTGCCGCAACCTGGAGCCCGAGCTGGCGCCCGATCTTCCAAGCCTTCTCGTAGGCCGGAAGGTAGACCTCGCCACCCATGATCATGGTGACGAGCTGGTCGGTCGAGGAGAACCACTGTTTCTTGATACGGACCGCGTCGTTCGGATATTGGTTGCCGGGATTGCTGCCGATAATGGCGGCACCCGCGCTCTCGAAATAGCCGAAGGCGGCGCGGCGCCCGGTATCGAACAGTGCCTGGATGGCGGCGTCCGAGTGCTGGGGTGAGTGGTGGATCTGCGAGACGTCGTGCACCGTCGTGACGCCGTCATCGAGCTGCGCCAGCCCGCCGAACAGCTCGCTGATGTAAACGTCCTCCGGCCGGTACACGGGCGCGAACGTAAGCAGGATGAACTCGAAATACGTAGGATTCGCGCTCGGCGTGCCCGAGCCGTCGTTGATCAGGATGCCGTTGGTGAGAAAGCTGCGCAGCGCGGTCTCGAACTGGTGGTGGTGTGTATCGATGAACCCCGGCATGACGATGCGGCCGCGGGCGTCGATCACGTCGGCGTCGCCTGCGTGCAGGTTCGGTCCGACGGCGAGGATCTTCTTGCCCTGCACCAGGACGTCGGCCTGCGCGAAGTCGCCCACCTTCGGGTCCATCGACAGCACGGAGCCGCCACGGATGATGTAGCGCCGTCCAGGCCGGCCACTGTCCTCGGGCGGGTCGCCTCCGTCCGCGGCGGCCGGGTGTGCAGAAAAGAGATTGGGACTAGCAGCGAAGGCGGCCGTCGCGGCTGTGCCCTTCAAGAAATCGCGCCGCGAAGCGGAATGACTCTGCGGAATTCGCTCGTCACACAGTTTGCACATTGGTCGCCTCCTCCCGTCGAGTCATTCCCATGGGAGCGCACGGGCAACCCGAGGCCCACTTCTCGGACGTTGGCGCTCCCCTCACGCGTTGCGGGTGGCGCGCTTGCCGCCCGCCGCCCCCTCGTACAGCGCGGATAACTGGCCTGTCAAGAGGCTTGTTAGTGGTGGTTGCTGGTGGTGTCTGGAGCTACTTGAAGGAGTTCGTCAGCCTCGAGGGCGGGACGAGCTGGGGTCCGCTGATGGCCGCCGCCACCATGGCCATCGTGCCGGCGCTGCCGGCCCACGTTGTCGCGCAGCGTTAGGTGCTGGAGAGGTTCGTCACCGCCGGGCTCAAAAATCCTGTGCTCTCTCGTCCCTGGCTCTGGTTGATCGTCCGACTGCGCTTGCGCGTCCGGCCGCGGAAGAGCCCGCGGAGTGGCGCCGGGCCGTGGCACCCGGCGTCGAAGTTGGTGAAATCACTGCCCATGGGCTCGCCCTCTCAAGACCGAGACGCGGGTTCGAATCCCGCTGGGGCCACCCAAATTGGTCTTCCATGAGCATGGCACGTAAGAAACGCGCACTTTATTCAAACGCGCAGTCTGAAGGTTTGCCTCGAGCTTTAAGATCTCCCCTGTCGACTGCTGGATGCGGCAGGCGGTAGGGTCTGGCCTCGAAAGCCGACAGTTGAGGTGACATCAGCGTCTGTCGCAGGGGATTCAGGGTTCGAGTCCCTGACGGCTCACCAGATCAGGACGGTCGCGCCTCTCGGCTGTGCAGTCCTCGAGGAAGTAATGGTCGGTCGACGGGTCCAGGCGGCGAATCGCTGCGCGCGCAGCCTGGCAGACCTCACGGGTAGGGTAGACCAACTGGCCGTCGTGCTCGAAGCGGCGCGCGTGGCCGTTAGAACCTGCCGTGGCGACCGCGAGGTAGAGCGTGAAGACCCAGACGACCAATCGGAGCCCTCCCGGACAGGACTCCAGAGCAACTCCGGTACCGGAATCGGATCGCCAAAACTATCAGTGGCTTCGGCGGCGCTAGACTGAACCGGCGTGATCAGGTCCCGACACGCCGGTCCACATATACGGCAAGGAGTTGCCCACCTTCAACCAGCTCGGCTCGGTGCTCAGCTTCTGGGCTTGAACGTCGAGCAAGAACCAACCCGTGCCCAGCAGCCTGCCGGCGTCGATGTCCTGGGTGATGAAGTCAGGATCGTCGGTCATCGTGGGGGAAGAACTTCGGGTTGTGGGCCGCCACCTGGATGAGCTGGCCGGTCGGCGATCGCGTACGCCCGGAGCGGGCCTCGTGCGGCTGCTCCTGGCCAGCCGCGTCGTCCACGTCGTCCGCACGGACGAGGCCATGGAGGAGGCGGCCCTCAACGTGTACGAGCGCCTGGATGACGCCCGCCTGAGCTTCACGGACTGCGCCAGCTTCGCCGTCATGCGGGCTCGCGAAATTCACATCGCGTACTCCACGCAGGGTGGCCAAGCTGAGTCCGCATGAAGCCAGAGCGGCGACACCTGATGCAAGCAGAAATGGGAGCAAGAGCGATGCGTCAACACACGACATTGGCTTCTGCAGAATGCGTTTCCTGCGACATCAGAAGGGTACCGGACATGACCGTGACGGTCTCACAGCTTAAGGTCGTCAGGTAACCCCGCGCACAAATAGGCTGACAGACTAGCCCTTCTGCGGCGGAGCGACGATCCCGCCCCTCTTTTCAGGCCGAGCTCGAGGCGACCGTCGAAACTGTGATTGAACTGAGCGCGGAGTCGGGAGGTGCCTGCCGGGTCGTTCGCCCGGCGCTAGAGACCGTGTCATGTGCTGTCACCTGTCCGGAACAGGTCCTAGACGGGGCAGTTGGCGTCCTCAAGCGCGCCACCGAAGGAGATGGAGCCTCGAGATGGGACGAGCGAGAGGGTGGCGCAAGGCGAGGTTCTCCAGGGCGTCCTACGTTGAGCGAGAGTTTTCGACCAGGACCGCCTGACGCAGGCTAGCTCCGCTTCAAGGGCAAGCACTCCTCGAGACAGGACGACGTTGACCCTCTGAACGGGCCGATCCTCGAAACAGTCACTGTGACCTCCGCTGAGACGCGCCAGCCACCGCAACTCCGTCATTTGCTAGCTCTCGGATCGGCACGATCCGCATGGTACAACGACGGGGTCGTGACCACGAGGCCACCAGTCTGAGTCAGGAGGCTCCGATGAACGTAGGTGTGTGGATTCCCAACTGCCGACACCTGGCGACTCCAGAGATCATCCGCAGCACAGCCATTCGCGCCGAGCATCTGGGCTATGACTCCATTTGGGTTAGTGATCATGTCGTCGTGCCGCACGCCAACGTCGTCAATTTCGGCGAGACGGTGTTCGACCCGCTCGTGACGCTCGCTGTCGTCGCCGGGGCGACCAGCCGAGTCCGACTCGGGACGACAGTCCTCATCGTCCCGTACCGGAATCCGGTCGTTACGGCCAAGATGGTCTCGTCGCTCGACGCGCTGAGTGGCGGCCGCTGCATTCTAGGGATCGGCGCGGGTTGGGTGGCCGCCGAGAGCGTCGCGCTCGGCGTGCCCTTTGCGGAGCGCGGCGCCATGACCGATGAATATCTGGAGACGATGCGTGAGCTTTGGACCAGTCGGGAGCCGTCGTTTACTGGTAAGTACACGCAGTTCAGCGGACTCGTCTTCGAGCCCAAACCGCTGCAGAAGCCGTACCCACCGATCTGGGTCGGGGGGCACAGCAGGGCCGCGCTCCGCCGCACCGTCCAGTTCGGGGCCGCCTGGCACCCGATCAATCGCTCACCAGAGGAGCTGCGGGCAGGCCGAGCCGAGCTGACACGCCTCTCCAAGGTCCGCGGCCGCACCGAGCCCCCGACCGTCACGCTTCGTAATGACGTGCGCGTCCTTCGGCCTGGCCAGAGTGTGCCGGCTTCGACCCACGGTGGACGGGTGCTCGCGGGCGAGCGAGCTGCCCTGGTCGATCAGATCGTCGAGCTGGCGGACTGTGGCGTTGGACACCTGGTTCTCGAATTCCTCGCCGCCGATGGCCACGAGCTCGTGGAGCAGATGACCACCTTCGCCGAGCAGGTGCGCCCGAGGCTTCCCTGAGCGGCTGGGGCATTCTCGGGAGAGATCGCGGTCTCGCGTGGCACCGGGCCGTGGCACCCGGGTTTCGAATCCCGCTGGGGCCACCAACTCATTTCGTCGATGTCTTCGGCGAAGGTCTTCCATCGCAGGAAGTAATGCGCGGCCAGCCGATGATCCAGAAGTGGCTCGATCTGGGAAGTCGGGTATCATCAGCCCTGACTGAGCGTGCCTGGAGGTCACTATGCTCCCCGACGGCCCGACCGCCGCCCGAAAGCTTCGCTCCCGCCTGAACCACCCGATTATCGACGCCGACGGCCACTGGCTCGAATATGCGCCCCTCATGCGCGAGGAGTTCCGGCGCATCGGTGGGGACGCCGCGGCCGAGGCCCTGGCGATCGCTAGCGACCGCATCCCCAGCTCGCTCCGGATGTCCCTGGCCGAGCGGCGGCGGCGCCGGGTAGGCCAGGAGGCCTTCTGGGGGTCGCCCAGCGAGAACGTCCTCGACCGGGCGACGGCGATGTTGCCGCGCCTGCTGTACGAGCGCCTGGACGACCTCGGGATCGACTTTTGTGTTGTCTACCCCACGGCCGGCCTCGGGTATCACCGCATGCCGGACACGCGGTTGCGCCGCGCGATCTGTCGCGCCTACAACGTGTTCACGGCCGATCAGTTCCGCGGACTCGAGGACCGCATCATCCCGGCGGCGATCATCCCGATGTACACGCCGGAGGAGGCCATCGAGGAGCTGGAGTTCGCGGCGCGGCAGCTCGGCTACAAGGTCATGATGGTCGGCGGCCTCATGCGCCGCCCCGTCCCGGCCCTCGCCGAGGAGCATCCCGCCGCCTCGAAGTTCGTCGAGTGGTGCGACGTGATCGGCATCGACAGCGACTCCGATTACGATCCCGTCTGGGCCAAGTGCCGCGAGCTCCGCATCGCGCCGAGCTTCCACAACGGCGCTCGCTCGATGCTGCTTCGCAACTCGCCGTCGAACTTCTGCTACAACCACATCGGCCACTTCGCCTCCGCAGGCCACGCGGTCTGCAAGGCGCTCTTCTTCGGCGGCGTGACACGCCGCTTCCCGGACCTGAACTTCGCGTTCCTCGAGGGCGGCGTCGGTTGGGGCTGCATGCTCTACGCGGATCTCGTCGGGCACTGGGAGAAGCGCAACCGGCAGGCGATCGAGCGCACCAACCCGAACAAGCTCAACCACGCGGCACTGCTCCAGTTCGCGCAGAAATACGGTGGGGAGGCGGTGGTGGAGGCGGTGCGCCGCGGCGAGGGGCTGGAAGGCGACTCGAACTCAAGGCTGACCGGTGGCATCGAGGATCTTGACGACTACTTCCGTTGCAAGATCGAGCGCAAGGAAGACATCCGCGACCTCTTCGTCCCGCGTTTCTACTTCGGCTGTGAGGCCGATGATCCCATCAACGCCTGGGCCTTCCACCGCCGGGCGAACCCGCTGGGCGCCCGGCTCAACGCGATCTTCAGCTCGGACATCGGACATTTCGACGTCCCGGACATGGCCAAGGTCGTCCCCGAGGCCTATGAGCTGGTTGAGCGCGGGCTGATCACTGACGATGACTGCCAGGACTTCATGTTCGCCAATGCGGTACGCTTTTGGGGCGAGGTGAACCCCGATTTCTTCAACGGCACGGTGATCGAGAGGGTGGCCGCGGACGTGCTTGCCCGGGCGCCCGTTCGGCCGTGAAGGCCCCGAGCACGACGGCTCTCGATCCGCAGGCGAGAGCCGTGATCGACCTCGTCATCAGTTCGGGGCGCCCGGCCTACCATCAGCTCTCGCCGAAGGACGCGCGCCAGCTGTTCCGCGAGACGCGTCCGGCCTCGACCCCGACGCCGCCCCAGATCGGCATGGTCAGGGATCTCACGGCGGACGGGCCGCTCGGCCCGATCCCACTTCGCGTCTACCGGCCGGCAGGCGTCCCGGCCTCGACGCCACTCGCAGTGCTGGTCTTCTTCCACGGCGGTGGCTGGGTGATCGGCGACCTCGAGACGCACGACGTGCTGTGCCGACAGCTCACGGCGGGGTCAGGCGTGAGCGTCGTGTCCGTCGACTACCGTCTCGCCCCTGAGCACAAATTTCCGGCCGCGGTCGACGACGCCTGGGCGGCGACTCGCTGGGTCGTCGCCCACGCTGGTGAGTTGGCCGTAGACGCGAGCCGCTTAGCGGTGGGAGGGGACAGTGCCGGTGGGAATCTGGCGGCAGTCGTCGCGCTGCTGGCCCGTGACAAGGGCGCGCCGGCGATCGCCGTGCAAGTGCTGATCTACCCGGTCACGGACCTGGTGGGCGAGACACGGTCGTATCGTGACTTCGCCGAGGGGTATCTTCTTACGCGCGAGGGGATGCGCTGGTTTATAGCGCACTATCTAACCGCCGAAGCCGAGGCTGCCGATTGGCGTGCGTCACCGATCCGTGCGCAGTCGCTCGCCGGGTTGCCGGCGGCCCTGATCGTTACTGCGGGGTTCGATCCGCTGCGCGACGAGGGTGAGGCCTACGCCGAGAGATTACGGGACGCGGGCGTGCGCGTGGACTCTGTCTGTTATGGCGGGATGATCCACGGGTTCGTGCCGATGGGCCGACTCCTCGACACTGCAGGACGCGCCATCTCTCTCATCGCCGGCTCGCTCTCCCAGGCGCTCCGCTGAACCGGGCGCAAGGGGGGTCTTGATCTCGGGGCGTGATCGAGTCTCACGGTCTCCAGGGACCCGCCCACGATACGCGTGAATCGTGCGAGTAGACGCGGCGGCGGAGCAGGGAATGAGTAAGCAGGCAGTGGCGGGGGGGTGTCACTGAGAATGTAATTCACGCGACGCTACAACCCGTGACAACGCGCAACCTAGCGCAACAGCCTGAGGCCACCGAATTTTCTCTCGCAGATCTAGCGACTTGCTAGGGGAAGGGACGGAGCAGCGACGCAGCGAGTCCCGCGAAGACCAAAATACGTTTCGTCATGCCTCGCTCCTTTTCGCCCGGCGAACCCTGGAGGACTCGTGCGAACACCGCGAATTTTCGGATGTCGCGCGAGATCGTGCGCTTGGCTCGATGGCGCGCGTGATTGGGTACCAGATCATGGCGACTCACCAAGTCGCCCACGCGGTGGATCGCGGCTTTGGGCAGGCCACAGTCGTGTGGCTCTTCGCCTTCGGCGCCGGCTGCATGATGGCGGGGAATCTCCTGGGCGGCTGGCTCTCGGACCAGTTTGGCCGCGGATCGGTCTTCGCGCTCGGCTCCATTGTCGCGATCGTCGGGATCGGCTGTCTCACCTTGCTGAGAAGCCCTGATGACTGGCCGCTCCTCCTGCTCTATACGGCGTCCGGTTTCGGCTTCGGCATGCGCATCGCGCAGCTCTCGGCGATTCCGGCCGATACCTTCTCAGGGCCACATCTGGGCGCGATCCTGGGAGTGGTCCAGGCTGGCGGCGGCCTTGGCGGCGCAATCGGCGCCTTTCTCGGCGGGTGGCTCTTTGACGTCACAGGAAACTACCGGCTCGCATTTGCCGCCGCCGCCATCGCCGTAGCCGGATCTGCCGTGGCCGCATGGGTGGCCGCCCCCCGAAAGGCTCAAGAGACGAGTGGAGCAATCAGCCGACTTGGTGTGTTGCGCGCTTCGCTGTCCTACGTGTCTTCTCCTAAGGGTCGAAAGAGCTGCACATCACATGGCCGATCCTCTCGTGACTCTTGAGGCCCCGGAAAAGCTACCCATGACAGGTCTCCGCACCCGGTGAGTTCGAGGGTTACTCGATCCCGGCCAACTCCCGTAGCCGATGGCGCCAGCCGCGCATCCTCGGGACAGATCGCGGTCTCGAGTGGCACCGGGTCGTGGCACCCGGCGTGGAAGTTGGTGAAACCACTACCCATGGGCTCGCCCTCTCAAGACCGAGACGCGGGTTCGAATCCCGCTGGGGCCACCAAATTGTTCTCCGTCAGAAGAGTACGCCGAGCGGCGATGCCACCGAACCCGCATGGAACGGCTACACCGTTCGTTCGCTCTTTCCTTCGTCGTCATAGTCGCCTCTCCGACAGGAGGGCTAGGCTCACGGCCCGAGGCGGGGGAGCCGAAAAGCCACTCAGGATCGACGGGGTCTCAGGCCATTGGTTGCAAGGTCGCTCGGCATGCGCAGCCCGGCCGAGTACCGGGCAGAAGTTACCCTAAGCTCCTCGCAGTGAGCAAAAGATTGGGGAGCAGACCAAAGGTTCCTCAGGCGAAGAGGTCTGTCGCCTGCAAACCCAAGTTCTCCATTGACCGGTGATGATACACGTCGAGCGGCACGCGCGGGCCCAGTCCCTTGAAGCTGCCTGGTGATGTAGCTGTTGAAGTCAGCGGCTCCCGTTTGGCTCTTGCTCCGGTCGATGATGAGCGGGACACGAGTCGTTGCGTCCTCGACCGGAATTCGATTCCCCGAAGACAACGACGGCATAGATCCAAACGCTAATGTGAGTCGTTGCGTGTTAGTATCGGGGCGATGAAACTTCGGGGCGAGAAGATTGATTGGGGCTTCGTGGCGGTACTGATCATGGTGTGGGCGTACTTCTTCCCAACGCCCTCGGACGTACGCACGGCCTTCTCTCCAAGTATTCAGCGACTCAACCGAGTCTCGGAGAAGACGACCAACGAAATTGTTGCGTTCCTCGCAGAGCCTCCCCGTATAGCGTTGGAGCCCGATCAAGTGGTGATACCTACGTTTCCGTTTGGCCAGATGGTTGTAAGCGCACCTGCTGGCTGGCACATCGCTGGTGCGTCGCAGACGAATAGCGCACTGACGACAAAGTAACTCTGCCCTTCCTGGCAGTTGTCCTCAGGGAGATTGCTCCATGCGCGAGAAGAAACGCAGGAAGACCGCGCGGAAACGCGCCGCCTTCAAGAAGAAGCAGAAGAAGCGTCGCCTTCGCGCCGCCGGGTGTCTTCGTTAGAGGGCGGCATCCTCGGAGCAAATTGCGTCTCGAGTGGCACCGACTCGTGGCACCCGGCGCTGAAGTTGGTGAAATCACTACCCATGGGCTCGCCCTCTCAAGACCGAGACGCGGGTTCGAATCCCGCTGGGGCCACCAACTTGACCGACAGTCGGAGATAGAGACCTACGATGTACGAATCGCCGTGGCACGGACCCTCCCAATTCCTTACATGATCGTCGTCGACTATGTGCACCCTCAGCTAAGAGAGCACGGGCGCCGAGGCCAGGTGAACTTCGTGTTCTCAGGCCTTGCCGACCAGGCGAGCTTATGCTTCTCTTGAGCCAAGCTCTGAGCCGGAGCGAGCAGGACCAGCCCTCCGACCAGTGATAGTGCAAACACGGTGGCGAACCCACGGCGAGTAGTCCTTATCATGCTTTCCCCTTCCCCTTTTGATGCCGATGATCCTCGGCCTGCGTTCGGGATTCGACCAGACTGATTGCTCGATGTCTGTTTGCCGAGCGCGGTAGGGATTCAACCGACGGCGGGGAGGCGACCTCGTACTTCACGGGCCGCTTAACATCTTGAGCGCTCCTGGATCGCTGTAGTGTCGGACACCTCGGCCCGACTTTTACTCACGGCTTCAACGCCATATCGTAGGCGCGGATAAGCTCGTCGCTCCGCGCTTGCCAGACTAGCCGTTTATTTAGGCCATACAGATCTATCTGCTGATAGAGGGGGGCCGCGACCGCGTCTTCTAGCCATATTTTGTTGAGGCGATGGTAGAGGTCGAGACGCTTCCCCTCGTCCATGGTGATACGTGCTTCGTCTACCAGCCGATCAAACTCGGGGTTGTAGTAGTTCGCAAACAGGCTTCCCGAACGGAAAAGAGGACGATAGATACCATCAGCGTCCGCAGTCGGGTATCCCCATCCGAGGAGGAACACCGGTCCGGCCTTGTGGAGATATGTGAGGTTGTTTACGAACGTCACGAAGTCGTAGGTTCGAACCGATGTCTTGATGCCGGCCTTTGCAAGCTGGCCAGCTACGGCTTCCGCTACTTCCTTGTCGCGAACATAACGGCCCTGGGGGCTGTTGAGCGTGATCTCGATGCCATTCGGGAAGCCGGCTTCGGCGATCAGGCGCTTGGCACGCGACAGGTCATGCTTCGACGGGACGAGGGAAGGGTCGAAGCCGAAGTGCAGGCTGGTGAGCAAGGTGGCGACCCGCTTCGCCTTGCCGTCGAGCACCCTCGTGATGAGCTCGTCCGCGTCGATCGCTGCGACGATCGCCTGACGCACCCGCTTGTCTGCTGTTGGGCCAGCGTAAACACCAACAAGGCGATGTTCGGCGTCGAACTGGTGCGTATAGAACATCAACTGAATCGTCCGTATGCTGGGAGCGGTAGAGAGGAAGAGTCTCGGATGACTCGCGATGACTCCCGCGAGGTGAGGCGGGATATTCACACCGAGGTGAATCTCGCCCTTCTGGAGCGCCGCGATCCGGACGGAATCGTCGGGAATCGGTCGGAAGACGACGTCTTTGATCCTCGGAGCGCCTCGCCAATAATTATCGTTCGCCTCGAGCACAATCTCCTCGTCCTTGGACCATCGGACGAACTTGTACGGGCCGGTGCCAATCGGATTCCTTGAGATATAGGCCGTGTCCTTGTCCGCATAGGCTCTCGGCGGGTACATCGAATACCCACCCAGGGTTAGGGATTTGACGAATGTCGGCACCGGCTGCGTTGTATGGACCCGAACGGTGTAGGAGTCCAGAATTTCCACTCGGTCCAGCACGTTTGGACGCGGCGCGCCGCGGAGCTTGTTTGCGGGATTAATGAGGCGCTCGATGCTGAACTTTACCGACTCCGCCTTGAAGTCCTCTCCGTTGTGGAACTTGATGCCCTTCCGAAGCCTGATCTCCCATAGGGTCGGAGAGATGGCTCTCGGCAGCTCCGCGGCCAAGCCTGGGACAGGCTGGAGGGTTTCATTTCGCTCGACGAGCGTCTCGAAGATTTGAGCGCCGACGTTCGCCGCCGGTGTCTCTTGGTGGTTCGTCATATCGAGAGTGCTTGGATCGGTCCCTTGGGCAATAACGATCTTGCCGTCGGGAGCAGCGCTAACGAGATCGGCGGCCGATATTGCGATAGCTAGAACAAGAGTAATGCGCCACAGCTTCATACGGCCCTCCTTCGTGACGATAGGAGCATTGGGCAGCCTAGCGGACCTTCACGGAGACACGCCGTCACCTCTTGGTGAAGCCGTTTAGAGGGCGCCTGAGGAGAGCCGGCGGCCCTCGTGGATCCAGGCTGAGATCTCTGCTTGTGCGGAAGACAGGAGCCTCCCGCAAATCGAGGCGAGATTGAGGCAAGTGAGATCGTAGGGTTCGTCACTACTCGCCACTCTCTGCCGGGCGGGCCGCGGAGACTCCTGGGCGCGAGGCTAGACACCTTTGGGAACAAGCACGATCTCATGCTGAATCACGACGCTACCTCGCGCGACCCGACCAGCACGGGATCGGCGCGACCTCCTGCAATCGGAGCGGCCCCGTCAGACCGGGCTACATTTTCGCCGTCGTCGTCCTCGGCATCGGGCCACACCGCAGTCAAGTTGAACGCGGGAATCCCGGTGGCCTCCGCGCATGTGGTTTGAAGGAGCAAAAGCAGAAGGATGGGGCTGAGGAGGCAGAGCGGCCGACCGCATAGGCGAACCCTGGGGGAAAAGAGGCCCGAAAGCTGATCCAGGGCCATTCAGGCTCCGCGCGGGGCCGACGGTCAAGGCGGTGACGAGATCATCTGCGCCCACCTAGAGGTTGTCAAGGTGGTTGACCTCTCTCCTCGGGCGGGCTAATCTCGGCGCACTTCCGACCTTTCCCGGTCCGGCTGCCTGGAGGCTTGGGCGTGAAGTGTCCCCGGTGCCAGCACGAGAAGCTGGCCGACCAGAAGTTCTGCGCTAAGTGTGCGGCTTTGGCGTGCGCCGTGTGAAGCCGTCACGCGATGAGTGCGAGGCTGAGCCGACGCAACAATGACGAGTCCCGTCCGGATAGGGCGACGTTCGCACCAGGCGATTACGGCCGGGTGACTCGGCACCGACGGGACAGCGCAGTGGTACGTTCGGTCTCCGAAGGGAGCGTGGATCGCCCCCCGATATCAGCGGATCATCGAAAACCAGGACGGCACCATCACCTTGTTGTCCTTGGCGTGATCCACGTGAACACGTCGGCGAGCTGAGCTGCTCCCACAGAAACTTGACCGGCGCCCGCGGGAGATATTCTCCCGCGGGAGATCTTCTTATGAAGAACGTACAGATGACCGTCGACGGGAACATCCTTACGATCAAGGTGGATTTGTCGAAGGAATTTGTGCCGTCCTCTTCGGGCAAGACCATCATCATTGCTTCGACCGAAGGGAGTGTCTCGGTCCCCGATCGGGAGGAAAAAGTCGGGTTGAACATCTACCGCAAGAAGTGAAGGCTCCAAAGGGTGACCTCGTGCGAGGGAAGGACCGTTGGTTCTGCTACGTACTCGAGTGCGCTGACGGGACCTTCTACACCGGCATCACGAACTCGATTGATCGGCGGCTCTCGATGCATAATCGCGGTTGCGCCTCAAGATACACCCGTGGCCGCCTTCCGGTTAGATTAGTCTACGCCGAACCATACCGAGACCGGTCGTCAGCGAGTCGCCGCGAAATCGAAGTGAAGAAGATGTCCAGAGCGAGGAAGCGGAGGCTCGGGGGGGTGTGACTGATCCGACGCGTGCACCCCTGGCCCGGGTTGACGATCCCACCGTCGCTACTGCTGCGGGCGGATGAGGTGATCCGAATGATGCGAGCGCGGAACGCACCACGCGGAACGCACCAAAATGAAGCGCGTCGCCCGCGTCCTCGCCGTCGGCGCACTCGTTGTAGGGCGTAGGCCGCGGTTTCGAGTAGCACCGGGCCGTGGCACCCGGCGTCGAAGTCGGTGAAATCACTATCCGTGGGCTCGCCCTCTCAAGACCGAGACGCGGGTTCGAATCCCGCTGGGGCCACCAAATTGGGATTCGATTGCTCTTTGCGCGACAGCTTTCCATGTCTGTCCGATAGGCGACGGGAGCCGTCGACCGCCGTTTTGGTCGTCGACCGTGATCCGTGGGTCGTCGCGCTCGCGCCCGTTGAGCTGGGAGATCGCGGCCTGCGTCTCCTCGAGCCGGCCGTCTCGACGAAGCCGACTCCAAACATCGCAATGTTGACTCGCTCGCGATCCTGCGTCTATTGTTCTCCGGCGATGCCACGTTAGCCCTATGAACGACGGGATCGCGGTCTTTCAGGTCGACGTCTTTACCGACCGACCCTTCACGGGCAACCAGGCCGCGGTCTATCTCCTCGACGCGTCTCGGGAGCCGGACTGAATGCGAGCTGTCGCCGGCGAAATGAACCTTCCGGCAACAGCATTCGTTGCGCCGCGAGGTGCGGAGTTCGATCTGCGCTGGTTCACGGCGGTGACGGAGCTTACCCTGTGCGGGCACGGCACGCTCGCCACGGCGCACGTCCTCTGGGAATCGCGCCGGCTCGCACCCGAGGCGTTGGCGCGTTTCCAGACGCCGAGCGGACTCTTGACAGCCAGACGCGCGGCCGACTGGATCGAGCCGCTCGCCCTGATCGGCTTCGCGGTCTCGGTCGTGGTCGGGGGAGTCATTCTCGGACTCATCGGCAGACTCATCAAGGGTGGGAAATCGTAAGGCTTCGCGGGGGACGTTCCGCCTGGCAGGGCGACGACACCTACGTCTCGAATTGTTTCCGGGATCCGTCCCTGCCGTGAGAGGCTGAAGTTAGGAGGGCACAACGATGAACGGACTGATGGTCAAATTCGCGAAGGCGGGTGCTGGGAAGCACGTATCCCGGTGGAAGAAGCGGATGGACCACGCGATCCGCCACGCCGTCAAGGTGAGCCGCACGGCGATTCACACGATGAATAATTCTGGATCGTCCTACAAAGCAGAGCGTCTGGCGCTGAGGGCGAAGAGAGACGTGATGAAAGCGGCGAAGGCATTGTAGCACTCAAGAAATCTCCATCGCCGAGGGGTCGACCCGCGAGCTAATCGTTCGCTTGTTTCACTACACTTCGCGAGCAGCCGCCGCTTGTGACGGGCCGGGCAGGTTATCGCTCGGCCTGTTCTCTTTCGCCTCCTATTTGGCGAGAGCCAACTTTCTCTTCAATCGGTAGAACGGTGGCCCGGCTTCGAAGCCCCGAAACACTGGAGCGCCCCTTTGTCGGGGGAGTAGTAGTGCTTGCCGCCACAGCGAGTGCAACGGAAGAAGTCACCTCTAGCGTTCTTCTTGAGCTTTGGACCAGTCGGGAGCCGTCGTTTACTGGTAAGTACACGCAGTTCAGCGGACTCGTCTTCGAGCCCAAACCGCTGCAGAAGCCGTACCCACCGATCTGGGTCGGGGGGCACAGCAGGGCCGCGCTCCGCCGCACCGTCCAGTTCGGGGCCGCTTGGCACCCGATCAATCGCTCACCAGAGGAGCTGCGGGCAGGCCGAGCCGAGCTGACACGCCTCTCCAAGGTCCGCGGCCGCACCGAGCCCCCGACCGTCACGCTTCGTAATGACGTGCGCGTCCTTCGGCCTGGCCAGAGTGTGCCGGCTTCGACCCACGGCGGACGGGTGCTCGCCGGCGAGCGAGCTGCCCTGGTCGATCAGATTAAATCGGACCCGGTTTCTTTGGATACCGTCTCGACTACGATGACGGCAGCTAAGGAGGCCGGGCATGCGGGACAAGCGGCGGAAGGCAACGACTCCTCCTGGTAGTGATCCGCCGGCGGCGGAGCAGAACGAGCTGCCGGAGCGCTGGAGCGCATCGCGGAAGACGGAGCTGGTGCTGCGGCTCCTGCGGGGCGAGGCGCAAGGGGAAGAGTCGGAGAGTTATCATCGAGCCGGGATTGTGTCTGGATCAGGACCGATAGTGGGCGCGGTCGTCGAGAGCTTGGTGCAGCCCATCTGAGAGAGGAGGAGCTTATGCAGCGGTATCGGTGGATCGTGGCGGGCGCGGCGGCGTTGGCCCTGGCGGCGGGCCTGCTCGCCGGGCAGGCCCCGGCCCGCGCCCAGCAGAAGACCGTGGTGTGGAACCTGCCCACCGTGGCAGCGCCGACGTACTTCCACACGGTTAACTACACCGCCTTCGCGGCCAAGGTGAAGGAGAAGTCCGCCGGGCGGATGGAGATCCGCATCCACCCCGCCTCCTCGCTCTACCCCTCGTTCGAGCTGCTCCCCGCCCTCCTGGACGGGCGCTCTGAGATCGGCACCGTTCTGGCATCGTACCTGACCGACGTGCTCCTGGAGATTGGCCCGCTCGAGCTGCCCTTCATGACCGGGAGCGTGGAAGAGCACCGCAAGGCGGCCCTGCAGCTCCGCCCGTTCTACGCGGAGATGTTCGCAAAGAAGGGGCTCAGGCTCCTGTCCATTCATGCCTGGCCCTCTCAGCAGATCTTCTCCACCGTCCCCATCGGCACGGTGGCCGACTGGAAGGGCAAGAAGGTGCGTGTGTACGGCACCGACTCCGCCAACGTCGCCCGCATCCTCGGCGCGGCGCCGGTGAACATGGCCTTCGGCGAGGTTTATTCCGCGCTGGAGAAGAAGACGGTGGACGGCGCCATGACCTCCGCCACCAATGCCGAGCCCATGAAGTTCTACGAGGTGGCCAAGTACCTCGACTACTGGTTCCTCGCTGGCGCCGCGATGGAATGGCTAGTGGTCAACCAGAAGGCGTGGGACGCGCTGCCCACCGACCTCCAGCAGATCGTGCTCGATTCGATGAAGGCTGTCGATCTCGAGAACAAGGAGTGGGCCGACGCGATCGCGGCGGACGAGCGGGCGCGCAAGCGCCTGCCCGAGCTCGGCATGACCATCGTCGATCCTCCCAAGGAGGAGATCGAGAAGGCCCGCAAGCTGGCGCGGGGCGCCTGGGACACGTGGCTCTCGCGCACGGGCGCCGACGGCAGGCGCGGGTTCGAGCTGGCGCTGAAGGCCCTGGGTCGGTGATCGCGCGGGCGGCGCGGGTGGCGGGCCTGCTGGCGGGCCTAGCCACGCTCGTTATCGTGCTCCTGATCTCCCTCGACGTCCTCATGCGCTACTTCTTCAATCAGCCGCAGCTCTTCGTGGACGAGCTGGCGAGCTTCCTCGAGGTGCTCATCATCTTTGGGGGGCTCGCCTGGACGTTCACCTCCGGCGCCCACGTCCGTATCGACCTCGTGACAGCGCACTTGGCCGGGCCGACGCGGGCGTGGCTCAGGGCCGTGACGCTCCTGGTGGGCGTGGTCCTGCTCGGCGTGGTCATGTGGGTCACGGGGGAATCGGCCCTGACCGCCTTCCGCTACGGGCGCGTCTCGGCCGTCATGCTCTATCCGCTCTGGGTGCCGATGCTCCTCATCCCCGCAGGCCTCGGGCTCATGGCACTGACCATGCTGGTGGCGCTGGGGCGCCAGGTGCGCGCGGTCCTGGGTCCCCCGGGCGACTGTGACGAGGTGACGCTGACCGAAGGGCGCGAGTGAGCGAGTCCGCGTTCGGCACGCTCCTCATCGCGCTGCTGTTCGTGCTGTTCGCCATGGGGTTCGAGGTCTCCCTCTCCCTGGGCCTCGTCGGCGTCCTGGGCCTGCTCTGGCTCAAGGGGTTCACGGTTGGCCTGGGCGTGGTTGGCTCCATCGCCTGGTCCAACGCGACCAGTTTTTCCTTCGTCGCCGTCCCGCTGTTCGTGTTCATGAGCGGGATCCTGCTCCACTCGGGCATTGGCAAGGGCCTCTACACCGCAGTGGCGCGCTGGGTTTCCTTCCTACCCGGCGGCCTGGCCGTGGCCAGC
Organism: Candidatus Rokuibacteriota bacterium; assembly: GCA_003220225.1. GTDB lineage: Bacteria > Methylomirabilota > Methylomirabilia > Rokubacteriales > CSP1-6 > AR12. The sequence goes on along the minus strand of QHRU01000136.1, from coordinate 7,802 downwards.
ATCTTCTCCTGCGCGATCTTCGCGGCGATCTCGGGCTCGAGCGTGGCCACCGCCGCCACCATCGGCATGATCGCGATCCCCGAGATGGAGCGGCGCAGCTACTATCGCCCCTTCATCTTCGGCTCGCTGGCCGCCGGCGGCACCCTGGGCATCCTCATCCCGCCCTCGATCCCCATGATCATCTACGGCGTCATGACCGAGACTTCTATCGGGCATCTCTACATGGCGGGGATGATCCCGGGTGCGGTGCTGGCGCTGCTCTTCGCCGGCTTCGTGATCGCCTACGCCCTGATCTGGCCCGAGACGGCGCCGCGGTCCGCGGCGGACCATGGCTCGTTTCTCGATAAGCTCCGCTCGCTCTACGAGGTGGCGCCGGTGGCGGTGCTGATCGTAGTCGTGTTGGGCTCCATGTACGCGGGCATCGTGACACCCACCGAGGCCGCGGCGCTGGGCTCGCTGGTGAGTCTCCTCCTCGCCGCGCTCACGGGGAACCTCACTTGGCGCGCGCTGCGGGATGCCTTCCACGCCACGGTGCGGACGACCTCGATGGTGATGCTCATCATCATCTTCGCCTCCATGTTCTCCCACGTGTTCGCCCTGCTCGGCGCCCCCTCGGCGCTGTTCGAGGCGGTAGTCGGTCTCAAGCTGCCCGCGTGGGCCTTCTTCGCGCTGATCTTCTTCGTCCTCCTGGTCATCGCCTACGCGCTGGAAGAGCTGTCGGTGATGATCATCATCCTGCCCATCCTGTTTCCCCTGGTGACCAAGCTCGGCTTCGACCCGATCTGGTTCGGCATCATTATGGTCGTGTGGCTCGAGATCGGACTGATCACGCCGCCAGTGGGTCTGAACCTCTTCGTTATCCAGGGGCTGATGCCGGGGACGACGGCGCGCGATGTGACGCTCGGCACCACGCCCTACGTGCTCCTCATGATCCTGCTGGTGGTGCTGCTCTTCCTGGTCCCGGACTTGGCGCTCTTCCTGCCGCGCTATATGCGGCTGGGACACTAGGCCGGCGAGATCATGAATGAGCGGCGGCATCCTCGGAGCAGATCGGGGCCTCGAGTGGCACCGGGTCGTGGCACCCGGCGTGGAAGTTGGTGAAACCACTACCCATGGGCTGGCCCTCTCAAGGCTGAAACAGACGTTCCAATCCCGTTGGGGCCACCAACTTATTTTTGTTGGGTTCGTAGCGGGGCATTTCCGTCCGCGCCTCCCGAAAGGACGGGGAGCCCTGGTGCGGGAAGGCCGATGTCCACCGAGAGGGCCAGCGGGCATAGTACGTGAGCCTCGTCATTGACTCTGAGTGGTCTCAGATACCTCAGGCCGCCGCGTCGCTGCTCGAAGCAGCGGCCCTCGCGTTCACAGTGTCACGCTGTCCACAGAGCCGCACCACCGCCGCGGTCTCCTGACTTTTCCACAGAGCGTCCGGGAGCTGACTCCGCACCCATCTGACGGCAACCGCTGGGATTTCGCGCGCCTCCCGATAGGCCTGGAGCGAGCTCCGCATTGGCATATCGGCTGCACGCTCCTTGACGCGGAGACCCCTTCCCGAAAGGGCAAACCTGCCGCGAGGCGGGGACGCAAAGCCGCGGGTCAGGTGATGCACCTGACAGCCGGGCTACCGAAGGAAGGCAGCGGACGCGCTCCCGGAGCGCGGGCTCCTCGGGAACTATGGTGGTCATCCGGAAGAAGGGGATCACCATGCGCTGCACGCCCGCGTCCGCCATCAGGCGCGTCGTTCTCCTTCGGACCCTCGGGCTGGTCCTCACCGTCTGCGTTCTTCACGTCGCTCCCGATGCCTCCGCGGACGGAATCGCTGCGCTCTACCCGGGAGACGTGGGCATCGAGAATCACCCCGACGTGATCTTTGTCGAAAAGTTCGAGGAGGCCACGCTGACCGAGCTCTTCAACAGGTGGACGGACATCCTCAATGGTTCAGTCATGTCGTTCAGTTCCGATGTTCCAGCCGGCAGCTCCGGCAGGCACTCGCTCAACATCCCGTGGGCGGGTGGCGGAGTCAATGACGGCGGCCATCTCTACAAGCGGCTGAGCCCCGGCGTCGACGACAGGCTCTATGTCCGCTACTACATCAAGTACCCCGCGAGCGGCAGGTACCACCACACCGGGATCTGGGTCGGAGGTTACAACCCGCCGCTCTCCTGGCCGAATCCCCAGGCGGGGGTCAAGCCCGTCGGTCATGACCGGTTCAGCGCGGCGGCTGAGCAAAACAACGTTACATACCGCCTCGATCACTACGACTATTGGATGGACATGCGTGTCTCGAGAGACGGAAGGTACTGGGGGAATTTCCTCCTCGATGATCCGGCTGTGCAGGCGAAAGCCGGTCAATGGACGTGCGTGGAGCATATGGTCAGGCTCAATAATCCGATCAGCGCCTCGAACGGCGAGCATGCGATCTGGCTTGACGGAGTCAAAGTCAGCCACCTTGGCCACGGGTTTCCGAACGGCCGGTGGTCGGGCGGGATTTTCACCCAGGACCCGAGCGGCAGCCCCTTTGAGGGATTCCGATGGCGGAGCGATTCGAGTCTCAACCTCAACTGGATCTGGCTTCAGAATTACTCCCCCGACGATCCCCCGGGGTTCAAGCAAGACATGAAGTTCGACCATGTCGTCGTTGCGAAGAGTTACATCGGGTGTCTCCCATCGGGTTCTCCAGACACCGCCCCTCCTGCGGCGCCGACTGGACTGATCGTCAAGTAGACGGCGCCGTCCGAGACCTCGTTACTGGGCCTTGACCTGAACGACCACATCGGGGCTTTCGTGATTGCGCGTCGGGTGATGAACCGGCGAGATCATGATTTGACGTATGTCGACGGTGCGTGCTAGCGTCGCCACGCGGTGCACGCCGAGATCCTGCTCGTGAAGCTTGTCATCACCCCCGCCCTCATCGCCATCGCGACCCTCGTTGCGCGCCGCTGGGGGCCCGGCGTGGCCGGGTGGCTTGCAGGTTTCCCGCTGACCTCGGGGCCTGTGTCGGTGTTCCTGGCGCTCGAGCAGGGACCTGCTTTCGCCGCTGACGCCGCCGTCGGGACGCTCTTCGGACTCGCGGCAATGGCGATCTGCTGCCTCACTTACGCGCGTATCGCGCACGCCGCTTCGTGGCCCGTGAGCACGGGGACGGGTCTCCTCGCATTCCTCATCTGTGGGGCCGCGTTGCGCCGGGTGCCTCCATCGCTGCCGCTGGCCTTCGCGCTCGTGTGCGTCGTTCTCGCGCTGTCGGCGATCGCGATGCCCGCCACGGCCCTCCCCGGCCGCGGCCTCTCACCGCGGGGATGGGACCTCCCGCTTCGCATGGCCGTGGGGACGGCCGTGGTGCTGCTGCTAACCGGCGCGGCCAGCTGGCTCGGACCAGCGCTAAGCGGGCTCCTCTCGCCCGTGCCCGTCTTCTTACTCGTCCTGGCTGCGTTCGCTCACCGGACCGAAGGGGCGGAGGTGAGCATTCGGATCCTCTTGGGCGGGATCGTCGGCTCCTTCGCGTTCGCCGTCTTCTTCCTTGTCGTGGGCGCCGCGCTGGACCGGCTCGGTATCGTGGCCACGTACACGCTGGCGTCGGGCAGCACCATGGTCGTCAACAGCGCCGTGCTTGTCGCGAGCCGGCGCGTCCTCGCCCTCTCCTAAAGGAACTCGCGAGGGGCCAGAGGATCGTCGGGAAGAAAATCAGGAGAAGGATCTCGGTCAAGCGTTCGGCCGCGCTGCTCATGCCGAAGCTCACCCTGGGGTCCGTGGTCCCCGCTCTGCCTGTCGCCGCGCGGTGATGTCGTCGATGGCGAGGAGGATCATGCGCCTCGCCTTGTCCTCCCTGGGCATCGGGCGCGCGTTCAGCAGCATGGTCTTGGCCCCGACGCGGCCCCAGTCGTGCTCTACCTCGAACTGCTGAAACCCGACGTTTTTCTCGAACACCTCCGCGAGCGCCTTCCGCAACGCCGGGATGTTCCACTGGCCGTTTCCCAGTTCGTAGATGAAGTGCTCGGTGGTCTCCTCGGGCGTGACCTGGAAGGTCTCATAGAACGAGCGGCTGGCCCACGCGACGCGCAGCTCTGTGTCGAGCACCATGAGCGGCACCGGCACGCTGTCCACGATCGTATGGGCGTCGTCGCGTGTGGAGGTGGCCTGGTCGACTCTCGATTTGAGCGCGTTGATATCGTCGAACGTGATCACCGTGCCGTCGATCTGGTTGTCCGCCGTCGTGTACGGCCGAACCTGCAGAGAATACCAACGGCCGTCGCGGTCTCTGACCTCGCGCTCGGCGACGGTCGTCGTATCGACCACGTGCTTGCACACCTGCTCCAGGTCGGCTAGATCCGGAAGCAATCTGATGTCCCCGATCGGACGTCCGAGGTCGGCTGGGATGAGGCTGAACACCTCTCCCGCCATACGGGTAAACCGCCGGATCCGCCCGTCGCTGCCGAGCATGATGATCGGAATATTGACGCCGGCGAACAGGTTGTTCAGATCGTTGTTGAGCTGGGACTGCTCGACATTTCGGTGCTGCAGCTCCTCGTTCACGGTCGTGAGCTCTTCGTTGACCGACTGGAGTTCCTCCTTCGCGGTCTCGAGCTCCTCATTCGTGCTCTGCAATTCTTCGTTGCTCGATTGGAGCTCCTCGTTGGCCGCTTGCAGCTCCTCGTTGGCCGCTTCCCGCTCCTGGATGATGGACTGCAAAAACTCCTTGGTCGCGGTGAGCTCCCGGCGGAGGTTCTCGGTCTGCCGCTCCGTGGCTGTCCGCCTCGAGCGAAGGGTCGCGCCGGGAGCCGTGCTCCCCGGTGCGCGCGGCTCCTCCGGTGGGAGAACACGCTCAAAGAGCACGAGGTAATTGCGCTCCCGGGCGGGTCCGCTCACCGGGATGACTTCGAGCGTCACCTGGGTCAACGCGCCGTCCTGCTTGATGCTGACCTTCTCCCGTCTGACCGGCGCGTTCTGCTTCCGCGCCTTGTCGATCGCCACGCGTAGCTCCATCAGCAGGCCTTCCCGAGCCATCTTCAAGAGGTTGAGGCTTGCCTGCCCGGGGGCGGGCTCGAGATATGGGCTCGTGTGGCCACGGAATTGAAGGATCTCTGAGGCCTCATTGATGAGGACGCCGGCGGGAACGTATCTGCTGAGCAGGATCCGGTCGACCTCCTGCAAGAGGTCCGACGGACCGCCGCCGGCCTCGCCCGCACGCCTCGCAATCCTGCCGATTCCGATCTTCTCGAGGCGTTGATCGAAACCGGTCACGCCCAGGTCGAATCTTCTCGAGGTCGGTCTCTTCGCGTAGACCCTGTGCTTTTTGTCGACTAGGGAGAAGAAATCCGACATGGATCCGACGGTCTCCGCCACCCCCAGCATCAAGAAGCCGGGGTCCTTGAGGGCATAATGGAAGATCGACAACACGCGCTTCTGCAACTCCGGCTCCAGGTAGATGAGCACGTTGCGGCACACGATGAGGTCCATCTTCGAGAAGGGCGGATCGGTGGCCAGATTGTGCCTCGAGAAGACGCAGAGCTCGCGCACCGCCTTGCGGACTTGATGCTGGCCATCGAGCTTCACGAAGAAGCGCCGCAGCCGCGCCGCCGTGACGTCGAGCTCGATATTTTCCGGGTAGATCCCGGCGCGCGCCTTCACGATCGCGGTTTCACTGACATCGGTTCCGAACAGCTGGATCGGGACGGGGCCGGCCGCGTCGTCAATGGACTCGAGCAGCACCATGGCCAGTGAGTAGGCTTCCTCTCCCGTCGCACACCCCGGCGCCCAGACGCGGATCGGTGCGTCCGCCGGCAGCTGCTTGAGAATGCTCGGAAAGACGCGCCGCTGCAGGAGCTGGAACGCTTCCGGATCCCTGAAGAATCTGGTCACGTTCACGAGCAGGTCGTTGTACAGCGCGTGCACCTGGGAGGGGTGCCCCTCGAGGTAGTGGACGTAGCTCTCGAGCGTGTCCAAGCCGTGAATCATCATGCGCCGACCGATGCGGCGCCTGATCGTCGTCTGCCGATACAGCGCGAAATCGATGCCGCTCTTCTCGCGCAGCATCCGGAGGATCTGGTCGAGGGGCGCGGGGCCGCTGGCCAGAGGCTCGGGGGACGCCACGGCCTCGGTCTGGACGAGGTAGGGATGGCGACCGATCCTCGTCAGCTCCTGCGCGATGGCTTTCGGCGGAAGGACAAAATCGACCGCGCCCGAGGCCACAGCGCTCCGCGGCATGCTGTCGAACTTTGCCGATTGTGGGGCCTCCGCGAACGTGATGCCGCCCTCAGCCTTGATCGCCTTCAGCCCAAGTGCGCCATCTGACGCGGTTCCCGACAGAATCACGCCGATCGCCCGGCTCCCCAAGTCTTCGGCGAGCGAGCGCAGGAAGTGATCGATCGGCATGTGCGGTCCCCGATCTTCGGACCGCGGTGCCAGGTTCAGGACCCGGCCGGCGATGGTCATGCGCGCGTTCGACGGCATGACGTACACATGGCCGGGCTCGACGCGCGTGCTGTGCGTCACCTCGACGACCGGCATCCGGGTCGTTCTGGACAGGATCTCCCTCAAGATGCTCGGATGCTTCGGGTCGAGGTGCTGGATCAGCACGAAGGCCATCGTCGCCTCGACCGCCAGATGCGACAGCAACTCAGAGAATGCTTCCAACCCGCCGGCAGAGGCTCCAATGCCGACAACCGGAAAGGTGTCCCTCGACGGCGGGGTAGTGGCGGCGCGCGCGTCACCAGGCAAAGCCTTGCCTGGCTCGCCAGCTGCCTTGTTGATCGGGGATGGTGTCGCCGCTGGCGAACCTCGGTCACGGGCCGCCGCGCGGGGCGCACGAGGCGATTTTTTCCTCGCCATGCCTACTCTCCGGCCACGTCGCCCGCTAATCCCATGACACCAGCAGCGTCCGCCGAAGTAATGACCGCGCGATCGGGAAATGTCAAGGTGTGGGTTGCCCCCCATCAAAATGCATGTGCGCGCTCCTCGAGGCTATCCGCGCCCCGCCCGAATGAGGAATTTGGGCGCCTATGCCCGCGGCGGACGGCCAGACCGTCACTTTTGGGCGACCGTAACTGCGAGACCGCGCCACGCTGTGCAGTTCTGGCGTCTGTGGATAACTGTGAACATGTGGATAAGATCTGCGATCAAGGATGGGCGCGCGCCTCCGGCCGGAGTGGACCACCACCGAACCCCGGCGCCGCCGCCCGGTGAGGCGTCGCACTCAACGCAGGTTGGAGGCGATCACACAGCGGCGATCTCAGCTCTTCTCGAAGCGCCAGCGCGTAGCGCCCCGTGGAAAGCCCTGGAGCGTCCAGGCGAAGGCCGTGGTCGGGCGCAGAGCCCAGAACGGCTGGAATGAGACGTCGTTTCCCGAAACGTACTGCGGGTACTTTTCCTTCGACGCGGCCATGGACCGCGCAGCGAGGGGATGTGACGGATTCGTGACGTACTCGGCAGTGCCTTCCAGGATGATCGCCTCGGCTTCGCTCGAGAGATGGACGGAGATCGACGGGTTTGCCATTAGGTTGCGCACCCGCCGCGTCTCCGGCGAACCACCGAAGCAAAGAGCGCCGTCGATCCACACGCCGTCGACGGGCCGCGCATGCGGCCGCGCCTTCGGCCCGACCGTCGTGACCCAGTAATTCGACGCGACCCGGACACGTTCCTCGACGTAACTCCATGGAAGAAGACTGTCCGGTCCGCCCGGCGCGCCATAAGCGGCGGGAAAGCGGACAGCATGAACCGACGAGGGCTTCCGGGTCATGCGTCGTCCCTGCAAGCGGTCGCGATGAGGTTGAGCACTCCCCCAGTCACCCCGGAATCTCGGCTTCGATGAG
>QHRU01000135.1 GCA_003220225.1 Candidatus Rokuibacteriota bacterium | reverse complement strand
TTCGGGCCATAAACGGGCCGATACCATGCTTCCAAGAAAATCCTCTAGCCAGTTGCCAAGGCGACCGTACCGGAAACCGACACAGGTGGGCGAGGAGAATATCCACAGGCGCTCGGGAGAACTCTCGCGAAGGAACTAGGCAAAATAACCCCGTAACTTAGGGAGAAGGGGTGCCGCAGTAGGGTGTCAAAAGCCCGAAGCGGTCGCAGTGAAAAGGGCCAAGCGACTGTTTACTAAAAACACAGGACTCTGCCAACTCGTAAGAGGAGGTATAGGGTCTGACGCCTGCCCGGTGCCGGAAGGTTAAGGGGAGAGGTTAGTGCCGCAAGGTGCGAAGCTTTGAACCGAAGCCCCGGTAAACGGCGGCCGTAACTATAGGCTGGACCGCTGTAGTTCCGAAAACAAATCTGGCTGTTTGCTGGAAAGCCCGATGGATCCTCCGGTACTCGCCGTGAAGTCGACGGCAGTGACAATCCGACGAGGTGCGGGTCATCAGCAGGAAAGGCTTAGCCCCATGCTCAACGCACGCGAGATCCCGCCGAACATCGGTCATTACCTCGCTGGTTTTACCGACGGCGAAGGGAGCTTCAACGTGTCGTTCCGTCCTCGGGACGACTACAAGGCTCCGTGGAAGATCTCGCTCTGCTTCAACATCTCGCAGCGCGATCCAGTGGTGCTGGCGTTGTTCAAGCGCCACCTGCAATGCGGGACGATGCGGCAGAGACACGATGGTGTTTGGTACTACGAGGTCAACAACCTCACCACCATCGTCGAGAACGTGATTCCGTTCTTTGAGCGGTTCGGGTTTCTCTCAGCGAAGAAGAAGCGTGACTTCTCGAAGTTCAAGCAGCTCGCCGAGCTGATTCGTCACGGTCGACATCACAGCCCGCAAGGTGTGGAAGAGATCCTGGCGATCAGGCGAGACATGAACGACGGAGGAAAGCGCCGATACTGCGACGAAGAGATCCTCGGACGGATTAAGAATCCTCAGAGACCATACGCCGGACTCGCTCCACAGAGCGAGATGAGATGGTCCGAACTGCGTGGCGACATGCAGAGCGCGACAGAAATGAGCGCGCCCTCACCGCAAGGTGAGCAGCAACAGAATGAACGGTCCTAAGGTAGCGAAATTCCTTGTCGGGTAAGTTCCGACCTGCACGAATGGCGTAACGACTTGGCCGCTGTCTCCGCGAGGGACCCGGTGAAACTGTAGCGCCAGTGAAGATGCTGGCTACCCGCGACTAGACGAAAAGACCCCGTGAACCTTTACTGTACCTTGGCATGGAACTTTGGCGGAGTCTGCGCAGGATAGGTGGGAGGCTTTGAAGCCGGCACTCCGGTGTCGGTGGAGCCGTCGTTGAGATACCACCCTGACTGTGCTGGAGTTCTAACCTGAGCCCGTGATCCGGGCTGGGGACAGTGCCAGGTGGGCAGTTTGACTGGGGCGGTCGCCTCCCAAACGGTAACGGAGGCGCTCGAAGGTCGGCTCAGCACGGTTGGAAATCGTGCGACGAGTGTAAGGGCAGAAGCCGGCTTGACTGCGAGACCTACAAGTCGAGCAGGTACGAAAGTAGGACCTAGTGATCCGGTGGTTCTGAGTGGCAGGGCCATCGCTCAACGGATAAAAGGTACTCCGGGGATAACAGGCTGATCTTGCCCAAGAGTTCACATCGACGGCAAGGTTTGGCACCTCGATGTCGGCTCATCGCATCCTGGGGCTGGAGCAGGTCCCAAGGGTTGGGCTGTTCGCCCATTAAAGCGGTACGTGAGCTGGGTTTAGAACGTCGTGAGACAGTTCGGTCTCTATCTGTCGCGGGCGGAGGACGTTTGACGGGAGCTGCCCCTAGTACGAGAGGACCGGGGTGGACGGACCTCTAGTGTGCGAGCTGTTCCGCCAGGAGCACCGCTCGGTAGCTATGTCCGGCAGGGATAAGCGCTGAAGGCATCTAAGCGCGAAACCCGCCTGAAGATGAGACGTCCCGGGACGCAAGTCCCCTGAAGGGCCCTGGTAGATGACCAGGTTGATAGGCCGGAGGTGTAAGCACCGTAAGGTGTTCAGCTGACCGGTACTAATCGCCCGTGCGGCTTGACCACGTTGAATTCATTCATCGTGATCGTGGTGACGCGTCTGGCTGCACTCGAGAATCTTCGTGTTCGGTGACGGCGAAGCGATTCGCCGCTCCATTTCGATTCCCGGTGGCGATGCCGGAGGGGCCACACCCGTTCCCATCCCGAACACGGAAGTTAAGCCCTCCTGGGCCGATGGTACTGCGTGGGCAACTGCGTGGGAGAGTAGGTCGCTGCCGGGGTAATTCAGTGAGGAGCGATGCTCCTCCAGCAGACACCCGGGTCGAGTCACATCGGCCTGGGTGTCTGTATATGTGCGATAGCATTGGCTTCGCACAGAATTGCCTTGGGCCCTCACCGGCGCTGGTGCTAGCGTCGAGTCGTGGCGGTCCGCGCGACCCTGACCGCTTCGTTGGCCGTCGTGGCCCTCGTCGCCCTCGTGCTCGTGGCGACGGCGGCGCCACGGATGGACAACGTCTGCAAGTCGGCCGACCGCCGCGGCAACGTCTCTTACGGGGACTGCCCGCCAGCAACGACGTACAAGCCCGCTTCACCGCCCGTCGTCGAAGACGAGCGACCGCCTGCGCCCAAGCCCGTCGCCGCCGTCACCCCCGCGGCGATCGAGAAGCCGCCGGGGCGCACGCTCGGCGCGGCCTTGAGCCCCGCGGGCGCGGCGTCGCGAAACACGTATCCCATCGCGGGCGTGCCGCTGCTCGTCGTGGGCATGCTCGTCGCGCTCGTGTCGTCGATCAACTTCCTGGTCGGGGCATTCCGAGTCGGTCTCGGGTGGGGATTGGGCTGCCTCTTCCTCTGGCCGGTCGGTTTCGCGTTCCTCGTCCTGCACTGGAGAGTCGCGAAGCGGCCCTTCTTCGTCTCGCTCGCGGGCCTCGCCGCGGCGCTCGTGGGCTACGCCCTGCTCGGAGCGGGAACGTAGCACGCCGCTGGTTCAGCCGGCGAACGCCGACCAGAGCGAGAGCACGAAGCCGGCGATCGTCACCCCGATGCACGCGGCCGCCAGCACCCAGTCCAGGGCCGTCTCGCGGCGCCGCTCGGCGAGCGAGACGACGAGCCCCGCGAGCAGCCCTCCCGCGAATCCCCCGGCGTGCGCGGCGTTGTTCACGGCGCGCATGAAGTAGCTGAGGACGAACATCAGGAGCGCCATGTAGCCGTACTGGCGGAGCACCATCGCGCCGAAGGTGCCGCCGCGCTTTTTGCCGAAGGCCACGATCGCGCCGAGCAGCCCGAACACGGCGCCGGAGGCGCCGATCGTGAACGGGTGGCCGAACCAGTTGGACACGAGGAAGCCGGCGGCACCCGAGACGGTGAAGATCACGACGAGCCGCGCGGGGCCGTAGATCTCCTCGACGGCCGGGCCGAGCTGGCGGATCCAGAGGACGTTGAACAGGATGTGCAGGATGCCGCCGTGCAGGTAGATGCCGGTGACGATCGTCCACCAGTGGCCGAGCCGCCACGGGTACGTCCCGGCCGCGCCCAGCGCCATGAGCGCGCCGTCGCTCGGCGAGAACGCGTCGAACGGCCCGCGCGCGGAGGCCGCCGCCCGCGGGTCCAGCAGCAGGCTCGCGACGTACAGCGCGATGCACGCCACGGTGACGACGTTGGTGAAGCTGTGGCGCCCGAACAGTGCCCGGAGCGGCGCCGCGAAGCCCCACATCCCCGGGTTGCGCCGGCCGCACACGAGGCACGCCGCCGCCTCGGCGCTGGTGAGGCGCCCGCACGACGGGCACAGGATGGTCCCGGTCGTCTTACGGAACATCGTCCTCGTGGTTCTCCTTCGGGATGCGATAGCGCTCGTCGAGCCACACGCCGAGATCGATCAGGCGGCAGGTGAGCGAGCAGAACGGCCGGTGCGGGTTCCCGTGCCACGCGGCGCGCTGCCGGCACGTAGGGCAGGTGACTTCCTGTTTGCGCCGCGTCGCCCCGACGTCCTCCGCAGCCGACATCCGGTCGGATGGTACCGGCGGCCGACAAAGCCTGTCAACTCAACGACTTTCGCGTTGACACCCTCGGGGGCGTCGCGTAGAGTTGCGACGATTTCGGTCACGGACTGTCCATCGAACCCGGGAGACTCACGAGCATGAATCGCAAGGTCCTTGCCGCGCTTCTCGTCCTCGCCCTGGCCACGGTCGTCGCGGCGCCGACGGTCCTCGCCCAGGCGTCCTCGGGGCCCGCCCAGCACGGGGGCGGCGAGGCCAGTCTCAAGATTCCCGACCTCGGCCAGGTGCACATCGGCGGCATCGGCGGCCGCACGCTGCTCACGTTCGGGCTCGGCGTCTGCGTGCTCGGCCTCGTCTTCGGGCTGGTGATCTTCAGCCAGCTCAAGAACCTTCCCGTGCACGAGTCGATGCGGGAGATCTCCGAGCTCATCTACGAGACCTGCAAGACGTACCTGATCACCCAGGGCAAGTTCATCCTGCTCCTCGAGGTCTTCATCGGCTTCATCATCGTTGTCTACTTCGGCTTCCTGCAGCACTTCGACGCCTTCCGCGTCCTCATCATCCTGCTCTTCAGCCTGATCGGCATCGCCGGCAGCTACGGCGTCGCGTGGTTCGGCATCCGTATCAACACGTTCGCCAACTCCCGGACGGCGTTCGCGAGCCTGCGCGGCGAGGCCTTCCCGGTCTACGCCATCCCCCTCAAGGCGGGGATGTCGATCGGCATGCTGCTGATCAGCGTCGAGCTGTTCCTGATGCTCTGCATCCTGCTCTTCATCCCGGGCGACTACGCGGGCCCGTGCTTCATCGGCTTCGCCATCGGCGAGTCCCTGGGCGCGGCCGCGCTGCGTATCGCGGGCGGCATCTTCACGAAGATCGCCGACATCGGCTCGGACCTCATGAAGATCGTGTTCAACATCAAGGAGGACGACGCGCGCAACCCGGGCGTCATCGCCGACTGCACGGGCGACAACGCCGGTGACTCCGTCGGCCCCAGCGCCGACGGCTTCGAGACCTACGGCGTCACCGGCGTCGCGCTGATCTCCTTCATCCTGCTCGCCGTGCGCGAGCCGGTCGTCCAGGTCCAGCTGCTGGTCTGGATCTTCGCGATGCGCGTGCTGATGATCGTCGCGAGCGGCGGCTCGTACCTGATCAACGAGGCCATCGCGCGCGGGCGCTACGCGAAGGCGGCCCGGATGAACTTCGAGGCGCCGCTGACGTCGCTCGTCTGGTTGACCTCGATCGTCTCGGTGGTCATGACCTACGCCGCCTCCTACGTCCTCATTCCCAGCCTCGGCGACGGCTCGCTCTGGTGGAAGCTCTCCACCGTCATCACGTGCGGGACCCTCGCGGGGGCGATCATCCCCGAGCTCGTCAAGATCTTCACGTCCACGGAGTCGAGCCACGTCCGGGAGGTGGTGACCGCCTCCCGCGAGGGCGGCGCCTCGCTCAACGTCCTGTCTGGCTTCGTGGCGGGGAATTTCAGCGCCTACTGGCTCGGCATGACGATCGTGGTGCTGATGGGCACCGCGTTCCTGGTCAGCACGCTGGGGATGGCCGCGCTGATGGTGGCGCCGGCGGTGTTCGCGTTCGGCCTGGTCGCGTTCGGCTTCCTCGGCATGGGCCCGGTGACCATCGCGGTCGACTCCTACGGGCCGGTCACCGACAACGCCCAGTCCGTCTACGAGCTGTCCGTCATCGAGACGATCCCGAACGTGGCGGCGCAGATCCGCCGCGAGCACGGCTTCGACGTGAAGTTCGAGAACGCCAAGGCGCTGCTGGAGGAGAACGACGGCGCCGGCAACACCTTCAAGGCGACCGCCAAGCCGGTGCTGATCGGCACCGCGGTGGTCGGCGCCACCACCATGATCTTCTCGATCATCGTGGTGCTCACGTCGGGCCTCACCCAGAACCTGGACAAGCTGTCGCTGCTGCACCCGCCGTTCCTGCTCGGTCTCATCACCGGCGGCGCCGTCATCTACTGGTTCACGGGCGCCGCCACCCAGGCGGTGTCCACGGGCGCCTACCGCGCGGTGGAGTTCATCAAGGCGAACATCCGCCTGGAGGGCGCCACCAAGGCGTCGGTGACCGACAGCAAGAAGGTCGTGGAGATCTGCACGCAATACGCGCAGAAGGGGATGTTCAACATCTTCCTCACGGTCTTTTTCTCCACGCTGGCCTTCGCGTTCCTGGAGCCCTACTTCTTCATCGGCTACCTGATCTCGATCGCGCTCTTCGGCCTCTACCAGGCGGTGTTCATGGCCAATGCGGGCGGCGCCTGGGACAACGCCAAGAAGATCGTCGAGACCGAGCTGAAAGAAAAGGGCAGCGCGCTGCACGCGGCCACCGTCGTCGGCGACACCGTCGGCGACCCCTTCAAGGACACCTCCTCGGTGGCCATGAACCCGGTGATCAAGTTCACCACGCTCTTCGGCCTCCTGGCCGTGGAGCTGGCCGTGAGTCTGACCGCGACCAGCGGCCCCGGCCTCAGCCGCGTGCTGAGCCTGGTGTTCTTCGTGCTCTCGATGGTGTTCGTGTGGCGCTCGTTCTACGGCATGCGGATCAAGGGCGGCGAGCCGGCCGTCACGCACGGCCCCGTGGGCGCCGTCGCGCGGAGCAAGTAGCGCGGCGTTGGAGTTTCTCTACGACCTGGCGCGGGGCGTCTACTCGCTCGACTCGCTCATCCAGTGGGGCGGGTACACGGTCCTCTTCGCCATCGTCTTCGCCGAGACCGGCCTCCTCATCGGCTTCTTCCTGCCGGGCGACTCGCTGCTGGTCACCGCCGGCCTCGTGGCCTCGGCCGGCGCGCTGAACATCTGGTGGCTGAACGTGCTCCTGATCGTGGCTGCGGTGGTCGGCGACAGCACGGGGTACGCCATCGGCCGGCGCCTGGGGCCGCGTCTGTTCACGCGCCAGAAGTCGCTGCTGTTCAACCCGGCTCACGTCGAGCGGACGCGCCGCTTCTATGAGAGGTACGGCGCCAAGACCATCGTGATCGCGCGCTTCGTGCCGATCGTGCGAACGTTCGCTCCCGTCCTGGCCGGCGTCGGCGAGATGGAGTATCGCCGCTTCGTCTTCTACAATGTGGCCGGTGGAGTCGGATGGGTCGTGAGCATGACGTCGGCGGGCTATCTCATGGGACAGTTTCCCGTCATCGGCTCGAACATCCACATCGTGGTCCTCATCGTGATCGTGCTGTCGCTGATCCCGATCGCGGTCGAGCTGCTGCGGGAGCGCCGACGGCGGTCCAGCTAGCCGCGGGCGCCCTCGTCGCGGCCGCCGGCCGGCTGCCGCTGCCGCTCGCCCTCTGGCTCGGTCGTCGGCTCGGCGACGCCGCCTACGTGGCGCTCGGCCGCCGCCGCCGGCTCGCCCTCGACAACCTCGCGCGCGCCTATCCGGCGCTGCCGCTCCGTGCCCGCGCGCGCCTGGCGCGCCACGCCTCGCAACACCTCGGCATGACGCTGATCGAGCTGGCCCGGGTGCTCGCGCGCCCGCTCGACGTCACGCTCGCCCGCATCCGCCTCGAGGGCGTCGAGCACCTGCGGGCCGCCATGGCCGCGCACGGCCGCGCGCTCCTGCTCACCGCCCACCTCGGCAACTGGGAGCTGCTGGCGGCCGCGCACCGCCTGACCGGCTTTCCCCTGTCGATCGTCGTGCGGCCGCTCGACGCGCCCTGGCTCGACGCGCTCGCGGAGAAATTGCGCCGCAGCGCCGGCGTGGAGCTGATCGCCAAGCGCGGCGCCCTCCGCCCGGTCCTCGAGGCGCTGCGGCGCGGCCGGATGATCGGGATCCTGATGGACCAGAACGCGGCGCGGCGCGAGGGCGTCTTCGTCGATTTCTTCGGCCGGCCCGCCTCGACCTCGCGCAGCATCGCGCTCCTGGCCGTGCGCACGCGCACCCCCGTGGTGCCCGTCTTCGCGCGGCGCGACGCCGACGGGCGCCACAGGGTGGTGATTCACCCCGCGCTGCCGCTGCCGGAGGCGAATGGCGCGGAGGCCGCCGTCGTCGAACTGACGGCACAATGTACGAGCGTCATCGAGCGCGCCATCCGCGAGGCCCCCGAGCAGTGGCTCTGGTCGCACGACCGCTGGCGTACCCGGCCGCCCGGCGAGGCGCGCGCGTGAAGGCGGCCGTGCTGGTCGCGGCGCTCGTGCTGACCGCGGCCGCCCCCGCCCGTGCTCTCGACGTGGACCTCCAGGCCTACGACGAGGCGCGACGTCGGGGCGAGATGGTCACCATCGCCGGACGCGTCTACACCGAGCGCCGCAGACCGAACGCGGAGGACCTGCCGATGGCGCGCGCCGTCGTGGTCGCGCTGCCGCGCTCCGAGGCGCTCGTGCGCCGGCTCGACGACCTGCGCGCTCACGCGCGCGACTCGGCGGCGGCCTATCGCGAGGCCGCCACGCAGATGCGGCGCGCGCGCGAGAGCTACGAGCGCGAGGTGTGGCAGTCGGGCGCCGCCGACCTGGTGCGCTCGACGACGGTCGACGCCGACGGACGCTTCACGCTGTCCGACCTGCCCGCCGGGCGCTGGATGGTGTGGGCGACGCATTCCGAGTTCCTGGACGCGCGCTCGCCGAGGTACCAGGCCCGCGATCGCGAGCGGTATCGGCTGCCGCCCCGGCTGGTCGGCTACTACGCGGAGCGGGCGTGGCTGCGCGAGGTGGACACGACGCCCGGCGCGTCGAGGACGCTGGAGCTGAACGACCGGAACGTCTGGTTCGCGGGAGTGGTGGAAGACCGGGTACTGGACGCCGGCCCGAGCCGCTGAGCCGGCGTCCGACCCGAAATACCGCGCTACTTCTTCGCCGGCTCTTCCTTCGCCTTCGCCGCCTGCTTCGATCCGGCCGAGGCGCTGACGGTCATCGCCGTCATCTTCCCGCCTTCATCCATGTAGCGGACGCTGACCTTGTCACCCGGCGCGAGGTCCTTGGCGGTGACGTCCTTGCCGGCCTTCCTGATCTTCGTCTTGTCGCTGACGGCGAAGGTCCACTCCGTCTCCTTGCCCTTCGCCTTGCCCGCCACCACGATGCCGTCGGCGCCGGCCGTCTTGACCGTGCCCATCGCCGTGTGATGCGGGGCCTTCTTCTCCATCTTCTCCATCTTCTTCTCTTCCGGCTTCATGGCCGGCGCCGGCGTCTGGGCGCTGGCGAGCCCGGCGCTGGCGAACACGAACGCGATCCCTACGAGTGCAGCAAGCGCTCTCTTCACGGTGACTCCTCCTGGGTTGTGTGTTGCCGGTGGAACCTGGGTCTGGGCCCCGTCGGGGCCCTCCCTCCATCCATTCAAGATACTTGAGCCTTTTGCAAACGCACGTGATCGTGGCGCGCCCACGTTGACCCGGGGATGGAGAGCGTGGTAAAAATGACCAAGCTTCCTCCTCCTATGGCGAATCAAAGCCGTTTCTTAGCGGCGACTCTTGGCTTCTCACTTCTGCTCGGCCCGGGCTGTATCACACCCGGCGCCGCCGAGCCGCTTTCTACGGCCCCCCTCGATCGCGCCGAGCCGGATGCCTTTGCGCCCGACGGTGCGGCTACGGAACCGTCGGCCATCCTGTCACGCGGAGCGCTCTGGGTCCCGTTGGGTGAACCTGACGTGGGCGGGACGGGTTCCACGGCCCGCGCCGACGCCGGGGGGACCGTGACGGAGGACGGGTGGGCGGAGGCCTACGGCGACGGCAGTCGCGTGTCGTATGCGACGATCACGGCTCCGGCGTATCCGGTCACCCTCAACCCCCAGGTGCAGTTCCACCTCGATCGGTTCACCGGCGCCTACCGTGAGGCCGTGACGCGCTGGGTGCATCGCTCGAGCCGCTACCTCACCATGATCCGCGAGGTGCTGCGCGCGCGGGGCCTGCCCGAGGATCTCGCGTTCACCGCGATGATCGAGAGCGGCTTCAAGCCGGACGCGGTCTCGCGCGTGGGCGCCAAGGGCATGTGGCAGTTCATGGCCGGCACCGCACGGCGATACGGCTTGCGCGTCGATCGCTGGGTGGACGAGCGGCTCGATCCCGAGAAGTCGACGATCGCCGCCGCGGCGTACCTGAGCGACCTGTACAACCAGTTCGGCTCGTGGGCGCTCGCGCAGGCCGCGTACAACGCGGGCGAGGTCAAGGTGATGCGCGCCATCCAGAAGACCGGCTCGCGCGACTTCTGGACGCTCGCTCAGTCGCGTCACCTGCGGCGCGAGACGAAGGAGTTCGTCCCGCAGATCCACGCGGCGACGGTGATCGGTCGCGATCCCGACCGCTACGGCTTCGACTTCGACGATCTCGATCCCGTCGCCTTCGACACGCTCACCGTCCCCCCGTCCACGGACCTCCGCCGCCTCGCCACCAGCGCGGGGCTGGCGCCCCGCGAGATTCGCGCGCTGAATCCGACGCTCGTGCGCGGGGTGACGCCGCCGGGCCGCCCCTGGACGCTGCGCCTGCCCGAGGGCGAGCACGAGCGCGTCGCCGCCGCGCTGGCCCCGCATCGCACACCAGTGGTGGCGGGCAGCAAGCATATCGAGGTCAGCTACGCCGCCTCCACCGGCGACGTGCACGTCGTGCGGCCGCGGGACACCGTGAGCACCATCGCCAAGCGCTACGGCGTCTCCGTCGGCGACGTGATGCGCTGGAACCGCCTCGACAGCACGGACCGGATCCGCCCCGGCGATCGCCTCCGCGTCGCCGGCGCTCGCCCGACGGCCGACCGCTGAGGTCGGTGCGGGTCGAGGTCCGGCTCTTCGCGACCCTCGAGCGCTTTCTCCCGTCCGGCAGCCGGGACGGTGTCGCCGTCCTGGACGTGCCCGAGGGCAGCAGCGCGGCCGACGTGGCGCGTCGCCTCGGCATCCCCGCCGGATTCGACCGCGTGCTGCTGGTGAACGGCCGTGAGGCGGAGCCCGAGCGGACGCTGGCGCCGGGCGACGTCCTCGCCCTCTACCCGCCGCTCTCGGGCGGTTCCCGGTGACCGAGGAGCGCCTCGGGTTCCCCGGGGCGCTCCGAGCGTGGGCCGGGGGAGCCCGAGGGGGGCGTAGCCCCCTTCGCTTGTCCAATCGGGGGGGCCGTCTCGGGGCCCCCCACGTCCTCGGCCCGGCGGATCTGCGAGTTGATCTCGGCGCCCACCAGCAGCGCCAGGCTCGAGAGATAGAACCAGAGCATCAACAAGATCACGCCGCCGATCGAGCCGTACGTCGCGTTGTAGTTGCCGACGTAGGTGACGTAGAGCCGGAGCGCGTAGGAGGCCAGCAGCCAGCCTGCCAGCGCGAAGATCGCGCCGGGCGTGATCCGCCGCCAGTGCTGGCGCGACGCCGGCGCGAGCTGGTAGACGAGCATGATGCCGATCAGCGCGCACAGCGTCAGCGCCGGCCAGCGCGCGAAGTTCCAGGCCCGCGTGAACGCCGCGCCGACGCCGAGCCACTGCGCCACCGCGTCGCCGATGCGCTCGCCGAACACGAACAGCAGCAGGGCCACGATCGTGAGCAGCGAGAACCACACGGTGAGGCCGATCGCCTCGAGCCGGTGGCGCCACCACGTGCGCGTGTCCCGCACCTCGAAGGCGACGTTGAGCGCGTTGCTGATGGAGACCATCCCGCTCGACGCGCCCCAGAGCGCGCCGAGCACGCCCAGCGAGACGAGCGAGCCGCGCGCGCCCTTGATCACCTCGCCGAGCGTCTTGGTGAGCAGCGAGGCGGCGTCGGCCGGCAGCACGCGGGCGATGTAGCCGAGCAGATGGTCCATCAGCTTCGGGACCGGCAGCAGGCCGAGGATCGCCGTCAGGAACAGCAGCGCGGGGAACAACGCGAACAGGAAGTAGTAGGAGAGGCTGGCGGCGCGGTCGAGGAGGTCGTGCGACCAGACGCCGCGGTAGACGCGCCGCGCCAGCGTGGCAGGCGACAGTCCACCGAGCCGCCAGGGCGAAACCGACGGGCGTCGCTCGTCGGCGACAAGCCGTGGGTTGGGATTCACGGTGCCGGCACAATGGTACACTCGGAAGGCTTTGGAAGCGTCTAGGAACCCGGTGGGCCTCCCGGACTTCAAATCCGGTGTCCGGCTCTAGACAAGCTGGAGGTGGGTTCGACTCCCACACGCTTCCGCCACGTGAGGGACACGGGGGAATGGCGAAGCAGGAGCGCAAGGGACGCGGCGGCGGCGCGCGGCGCGGGCGCGGACGCTGGACGTTCGGAGCGGGGATCGCGGCGGTGGTGGTGATCGCGCTGATCGTCGGCTGGTTCGCGTATCGCGCGCAGGCGGATCTGCCGGGCCAGAAGTTCGCGGACCAGGGCAACCTGCACGTGCAGACGCTCGGCGACCCGCACGAGCCCTACAACTCCACGCCGCCTACCTCGGGTCCGCACCTGCCGTACATCGCGCCCTGGGGCCTCCACACGCGGCCGATCCCCAACGAGCTGCAGGTCCACAACCTCGAGGACGGCGGCGTCGTCGTCCAGTACAACTGCACGTGCCCCGAGGTCGTCGACAAGCTCGCGGCCATCGTCCGCAAGTACCCGACGCAGGTGGTCCTCGCGCCGTATCCGACGATGACCAGCCGGCTCGCGCTGACGGCGTGGACGCGCCTCGAGACGCTGGACGACGTCGACGAGGCGCGCATCGAGCGGTTCATCCGAGCGTACCGTGGGATCGACCACCACACGCGGTAGGCTGGTGATGATGGGCGTGGCGTTGTCGCTGGTCGGGTGCGCGCGGCCGCACGTCTCGCCGCTGGCGCCGCCGCCCTACCGCGCGGAGATCGGCGCGGGCTACGACGTCACCTGGATGGCGCTCGTGCGCGCCCTCGCCAAGCAGAACCTGCCGCTGCGCGCGATCGCGCGCGACTCGGGCGTGATCGCCACCGACGACGTCGTGACGCCGATCGGCGTCTATTCCGACTGCGGCCGCACCGGCGACGAGCAGCTCGAGGGCGAGGCGCTGGTGACCTTCACGATGTTCGTGGAGCCCGACGGCGCCGGCACGCGGCTACAGATCAACTCGAGCATGCGCACGCAGGGGCACCGCAAGGGCTCCTCCGGCAAGCTCAAGACGCAGCCCGTCTATTCCTGCGCGTCCACGGGCCGCTTCGAGGCCAACCTCGTCGACGCCATCCGGGAGGCGGTGAAGCCCTAGCCGTGGCCTCGCGACTGGCCGACCTCATCCGCAAGGCCCGCCGGCTCGCCGCCGAGCGCGACCGCCTCATCGACGCGCTCGCCGCCGACTGGGCGCGCGCGCTGCGCGGGCAGGGGCTCACCCCGGAGGACTTCGACGAGCTCTGGGCGGGGCTCACCGAGGACGCCGTGCGCCGCGGGACGCCGGAGGGCCGCTGGTCGGCGCAGGCCTGGCGCGCCGAGGCGCAGGAGGTCATCGCGCGCCTGCGCGCCAAGGTCGAGGCGGCGCTCAGTGAGCGCTGACCGCGCCGCCGCCCTCCGCAGCCTGCCCTCGGTCGACCAGCTCGTGCGGCGCGTCGCTGCCGATCCCGCGCTCGCCGGCCTGTCGCGCGCGCGACTGACGGCGGCGGTGCGCGAGGCGCTGGAGGCCGAGCGCCGGCGCGTGCGGGAGCAGGGCGTGCCGCCCGCCGACGCCGACACGCTCGCCGCGCGCGTCGTCGACGGCGTTCGCCGGGCCGGGCTGTTCTCGCTGCGCCCCGTGATCAACGCCAGCGGGGTGGTCCTCCACACGAACCTCGGCCGCGCGCTGCTGAGCGACCTCGCGCGCGAGCGCGTGGCGGCGGTGGCCGCCGCCTACTCGAACCTCGAGATGGACCTGGCCAGCAAGGAGCGCGGCTCGCGCTACAGCCACGTGGAGGCGCTGCTGCGGCGGCTGACGGGCGCCGAGGACGCCCTCGTCGTCAACAACAACGCCGCCGCGGTGCTCCTGGCGCTGGAGACGCTGGCCCACGGCAAGGAGGTCATCGTCTCGCGGGGCGAGCTGATCGAGATCGGCGGCGAGTTCCGGATTCCCGACATCATGCTGCGCAGCGGCGCCGTGCTGCGCGAGGTCGGCGCCACCAACCGCACGCACCTGCGCGACTACGCCGACGCCATCGGCCCGACCACCGCGCTCCTGCTCAAGGTCCACACCTCGAACTACCGCGTCATCGGCTTCACCGCGGACGTGTCGAGCCGCGAGCTGGTCGAGCTGGGCCGCGAGCGCGGGGTCGCGGTGATGGAGGACCTCGGTTCCGGCTCGCTCGTCGATCTCCGCCCGTGGGGCTTCCCCTACGAGCCGACGGTGCCCGAGGTCGTCGCCTCGGGCGTGGACCTCGTGTCGTTCTCGGGCGACAAGCTGCTCGGCGGCCCGCAGGCCGGCATCGTCGTGGGCAAGCGCGCGATCGTCTCGCGGCTCAAGAAGAACCCGTGGAACCGCGCCCTCCGCATCGACAAGTTCACGATCGCGGCGCTGGAGGGGACGCTCACCGCGTACGAGGACGGCACGGCCCGCGAGGCGGTCCCGACGCTCCGGCTCCTCACCGAGCCGCTGGCCACCGTGGTCGCGCGCGCCCGGCGCGTGCTCCGCGGGCTCGGCGCGGAGGCGGCGCAGCGGCTCGCCGCGCGCGTCGACGAGGGCCGCGCGCAGGTGGGCGGCGGCGCGCTGCCGACGGTGGAGCTGCCGACGGCCGGCGTCTCGCTCGGCGCCACGGACGCCGCCGCCCGCGCCCTCGACGCCGCGCTGCGCGTCGGCGATCCGCCGGTGGTCGGCCGGCTCGTGGAGGACCGGCTGTTCCTCGACTGCCGGACGGTGCTGCCGGCCCAGGTGGCGGGGCTCGTGAAGGCGATCGTCTCCGCCGCGCGGCCATGAGCCTCGGGCGCCTATGAGCGCGGCGCGCCGCCACGTCGTGGTGGGCACCGCCGGCCACATCGACCACGGCAAGACCTCGCTCGTCAAGGCGCTGACGGGGACCGACACCGACCGCCTGCCGGAGGAGAAGGCGCGCGGCATCACCATCGACCTCGGCTTCGCGTTCCTCGAGGAGCCGGACGGCCTCACCATCGAGGTCGTCGACGTGCCGGGTCACGAGCGGTTCGTGAAGAACATGCTGGCGGGCGTCGGCGGCATCGACCTCGCCATGCTCGTGATCGCCGCGGATGAAGGCGTGATGCCGCAGACGCGCGAGCATCTCGCCATCTGCTCGCTCCTGCACATCCGGACCGGCCTCGTCGTGCTCACCAAGACCGACACCGTCGAGTCCGACTGGATCGAGCTGGTGCGCGACGACGTCGCGACGCTGGTGCGCGGCACGTTCCTCGAGGGCGCGCCGGTGGTCCCCGTGTCGGCCAAGACGGGCGCGGGGCTCGACGAGCTGCGCGCGACGTTGCGGCGCCTCGCCGCGACCGTGCCCGCCCGCGGCACCGACCAGCTGCCGCGGCTGCCCATCGACCGCGTGTTCACGATCAAGGGCTTCGGCACCGTCGTCACGGGCACGCTGGCCGCCGGCGCGCTCGGCGTGGACGACCGCGTCGAGGTCTTTCCGCGAGGGCTCGTGGCGAAGATCCGCGGGCTCCAGGCACACGGCCACGCCGTCGAGCGCTCGGTGGCGGGCCAGCGCACCGCGGTGAATCTCCAGGGCCTGGAGCGCGCCGCCGTCGAGCGCGGCGACGTCATCGGCATGGCGGGGACGCTCTCGGCCACGACGCTGGCGGACGTCGTCCTCGAGATCCTCCACGACGCCCCGCGCCCGCTCAAGAGCCGCGACCGCGTCCGCCTGCACGCGGGGACGAGCGAGATCATGGCGCGGGCCCTGCTGCTCGAGGGCGCCGAGCTGGCCCCCGGCAAGCGGGGCTTCGCGCGGCTGCGCCTGGAGGCGCCGCTCGTCGCGCTGGCCGGCGATCGCTTCGTGATCCGCTCGTACTCGCCGATCGTCACCATCGGCGGCGGGACGCTGCTCGACACGGACCCGCCAAGGCTCAAGCGCCCGGCGCGGCTCGCTCACCTGAACGTGCTCGAGTCGGGCGCGCCGGAGGCGGTGGTCGAGGAGCACGTGCGCGGCGCCGGCGTCGGCGGCATCCGCCTGCCCGCTCTCGTCGCGCGCGTGCCGTTCGGGCCCGCGCGCACCCGCCGGCTCCTGGACGCGCTGGCCGCGGCCGGCCGGGTGACGGCGGTGGACCGCGACTGGTCGTTGCACGCCGACGCGGTGGCGCGCCTGCGCGGGCTCGTCACCGCCGCGCTCGAGCAATTCCACCGCGCCCAGCCGCTGCGCGGCGGGATGTCACGCGAGGAGCTGCGCGTGCGGGCCGCCAACGCCGACGAGCGCGTGTTCGCCCACGTGCTCGGGGCGCTCGACGCCGAGGGCGCCGTCCGCGTGGACCGCGACAAGGTCCGGCTCGCCGCGCACGAGCTCCGCCTGAGCGCTGTCCAGCAGACGGCGGTGGATCGGCTCGAGCGCGAGTTCCGCGAGGCGGCGGCGGCGCCGCCGAGCGCCGAGGAGGCCCTCGGCCGCGCCGGCCTCGCCGGCGACGAGGAGCACGAGCTGTTCCAGCTCCTGGTCGAGTCGCGCAAGCTCGTGCGCGTGAAGGAGTCGCTGTTCTTCCACGCGGCGGCGCTCGAGGCGATCCAGGACAAGCTGGTCGCGCTGCTGCGCGAGCGCAAGGAGATCGGGCCGGGCGACGTCAAGGACCTGCTCGGCATCTCCCGGAAGTACGCCATCCCGCTGCTGGAATACTTCGACGCCCGGCGTGTGACGACGCGGGTGGGCGAGCGCCGGGTGTTGCGCGGAGGCTAGGGAAGGGTGCTAAGGTAAGGCGTCGGAAAGGAGCATCTCCATGTTTGGTCTGGGGTATCAGGAACTGCTCATCATTCTCGTGATCGTGCTGATCCTCTTCGGCGCGAATCGCCTCCCCGAGCTCGCCCGCTCGCTCGGCTCCAGCGTGAAGGAATTCAAGAAGGGCGTGAACGAGGCGAACAAGGAAGAGACCACGCCGGCTCGGAAGGACGAGGAGAAGAAGGCGTAGCCTCTGTCATCGGCGTCGACCTCGGAGGCACCCGCGTTCGCGCGGGAGCCGTCACGGTCGACGGACGGCTCACCTCGCAGACCGAAGCCCTCACCCAGCCCCAGCGCGGCTCCGCCGCAGTGCTCGAGACCGTCCGCGGCGCCGTCGCCGCCCTCGCCGACGGCCTGAACGACCTCGCCTCGATCGGCGTCGCCTGCGCCGGCCAGATCCACGCGGAGACCGGCGCCGTCGTCCAGGCGGCCAACCTCGGCTGGCGCGACGTCCCGCTCGCCGCGACGCTCGCCGCCGCCTTCGGCGTCCCCGTCACCGTCGAGAACGACGTCCGGGCCGCGGCCTGGGGCGAGTATCGCTTCGGCGTGCACCGCGGGGCCGGCTCGCTGCTGGCGGTCTTCGTGGGCACGGGCGTGGGCTCGGGCGTGGTGCTCGACGGCCAGCTCTGGTGCGGCGCGGGCAACGCGGCGGGCGAGCTGGGCCACACCCAGGTCGTCGCCGACGGACGGCCGTGCCCCTGCGGCGCGCGCGGCTGTCTCGAGCAGTACGTCTCGGGCAGCGGGTTCCAACGGCGCCTGCGCGACGCTCTGGCCGCCGACGTCAAGACGCGCCTCGCCGAGCTGACGGAGAACGACCCGGACGCGCTCGACGCCACCATGGTCGCGGCCGCCGCGAACTCGGGCGACGAGTTCGCGCGCGAGCTCTGGACCGACGCGACGCGCTACCTCACGCAGGCCGTCGCGAACTACGTGACGCTGCTCAATCCGCAGATCCTCATCCTCGGCGGCGGCCTCTTCGAGGCGCTGCCCGAGCTCTTCGACGGCGTCGCGGGGGGCATCCTCAAGGCGACGACCGAGCTCGCCCGGGGCTCGCTCTCGATCGAGCACGCGCGGCTCGGCGACTGGGCGGGCGTGCTCGGCGCGGCGGCGCTCGCATCCTCGGAGGGGGGCTCCGCCCCCCTTCCGACGGTCGTCGCGCGCTAACAGCGCGCTCCTCCCTGCCTCCCCCCAACAACAGGATTGCGGCGGCAAAGCCGCCGCTCGACCTTGCGCGCGGGTATACTCTCCAGCCGCGATGCGCGACAGGGCCGACCGCTGGGATTATCTGTTTGCGGGCGCGCTCGGCATCCTCACGGTCCTCTCACGGCTGCCGTATCGGGCGCGCATGCTCTACAACTGGGACGGCGTGCAGTTCGCGCTGGCGCTGCGCGAATACGACGTCGTCAAGCACCAGCCCCATCCGCCCGGCTACATCCTCTATGTCGGCCTGGGTCGCGTCGTGAACGCGTGGCTCCACGACCCCACCGCGGCCTACGTGCTGCTCGCGGTGGCCTTCAGCGGGCTCACGACGTGCGTCGTGTACCTGCTCGCCCGCGCCGTCTACGATCGCGCGACGGCGCTGGCGGCGGCCAGCGTGCTCGCCGTCAGCCCGCTGTTCTGGTTCTACGGCTCGGTGGGGCTCACCTACGCCGGCGAGGCGCTCTTCGCGTCGAGCGTGGCGTATTTCGCGTTTCGGGCGCTCGACGGCGGCGAAGCCGACGCGTGGCTCGCCGCCGCCTACCTGGCGCTGGCCGCCGGAATGCGGCAGTCGCTGCTGCTGCTGCTCCTGCCGATGTGGCTCGTGGCCTGCGTGCTCGGCGTCCGCCGCGCCCGCACGGTGCCCGTCGGCGTGGCGATCCTTGGCGTGCTGACGCTGCTCTGGTTCGTGCCGATGGTGGCGCTCACCGGCGGGCTCGGCCGGTACCTCGCGGCCTCCGCGCAGCTCGCCGACTCGGTCGTGCGGCCGACGTCCATCGTGGCCGGGCCGTTCGAGACGACGCTGCGCATGTCGCGCTACCTGCTGGAGTCGGTGCTCGTCGCGCTCGGTCCGCTGGCTCTCGCCGTCCTGCTCGTGCCGTGGTACGCGCGTCGCCACGGCTGGGGCCGCCGCGAGTGGCTGCTGCTCGCCTGGATCGCGCCGCCCGTCCTCGTCTACACGCTCGTGCACTTCGGCCAGGCGGGCTACGTGCTGACGTTCCTGCCGGCGCTGGTGGTGCTGCTGGCTCGCGTGCTCATCACCGCCTTCGCCGAGGCCGCCGCGCTCGCGCGCCGGCGCGCGCTGGGGCCCGCGCTGACGGCGGCCGCGGTCGTGCTGGTCGTGCTGGTCAATGGCGCGTTCTTCGTCAACGCGCGCCCACTGCCGCGCGACTTCGACACGCCGAGGCCGGCGTGGCGGCTCGCAGCCGAGCACGAGGCGTTCGACTGGATCTTCAGCCGCACGGCGGCGGCCCTGCGCGAGCACGAGGAGGTCGTGCGCACCTTCGTCGAGGCCATCCGCGGGCTCTACCCGCCGGAAGAGACGGTCGTCATCACCGAGCTCGGCAACACGCGCTCGTACCCGTGGCTGCGCCACGCGATGTTCTACCTGCCGGAGTACTCGATCTTCGAGCTGCGGGTCGGCGAGCTACCGCCCGGCTACTACGCGCCGCAGCTCGCGTCGGACATGCTGCCGTGGCCCGACAGCGACATCCGCCTGCCCGCGCGTACGCGCCGGCTCGTGTGGTTCGTGGACCACTGGGCGCCTTCGGTCGCGCGGCCCGCCGGACTCGTCGAGATCGAGTTGCCGTACGGCCGCTTCCTCTACACGCTGCCGATCGACCGCCGCCCGGTCGCCTACGCGGGCTACACGCTCGTGCGTGACCGCTGACCGTCGCGACGATCTCCTCGTCCTCCTGGCCGCCGCGCTGCCGCTGGCGGTGCTGCTGCTGCGCGAGCGGCTGATCGCCGGCTCCGCCGGCTTCCCGCTCGACGACTCCTGGATCCACCTCCACTTCGCGCGCAACATCGCCGAGGGCGCGGGTTTCGCCTACAACCCCGGCGTCCCGGTGGCGGGCTCCACCGCGCCGCTCTGGACGCTGCTCCTGGCGGCGGGCGCGCGCGTGGCCGGCGCCTCGCTCGTGATGGTCAAGACCCTGGGCGTCGCCTGCGCGCTGGCGACCGCGCTGGTGCTGCGCCGCGCGGCGCTGGCCTGGGGCGCGTCGCCGCCGACGGCGCTCGTGGCGGCGATCGCGTTGCTCTGGAGCGGGCCGTTCGCGTGGGGCGCTCTGTCGGGCATGGAGGTGACGCTGGCCGCGCTCCTCGTGGCGGCGGCGCTGCTGGCGCTGGCGCGCGATCGCCTCGTGCTGACCGCGGTCGCCGGCGGGCTCGCGACGCTGGCCCGTCCGGAGGCCGTCGTGCTGCTGCCGTTCCTGGCGCTTGCACGGCGCCCGACGCCGAAGCGGCTGGCGCTCTTCGCCGTGGTCGTCGTCCTGGCGCTCCTGCCGTTCGCGGCCTTCTGCTGGGCCACGACCGGCACGCCGGTTCCCTCGACGGCCGCCGCCAAGGTCGAGGGCGGCCTGCTGGGCCGACTCCTGGGCCTGCGCGAGCCGGCGCGGGTGACGTGGCTCGATCGCCCGCTCGCGTTCGGTGTCGAGTGGCTCGTGTGGCTCACGTCGACGCACCCGCTGCTGCCGCTGGCGTTGCCGGCGATCGCGCTCGCCTGGAGGGGCAGCGAGGAACCCTCGGGGAGTTCCCCGCCGAACAGGCGGCGGGGCGGCCGCGCGCTCGGCATCGTGGGCCTCGTGCTGCTCGCGCATCCGCTCGCGATGGCGGTGCTCGCGCCCTATCGCGGGCCGGGATTCCAGGAAGGCCGGTACTCGATTCATCTACTGCCGGTGGCGCTGCTGCTGCTTGCCGTGGTATTCGGCCCCTGGCGTGAGGCTGTTGCAAGCTCCCTGAAAGAGATGGGGGGCCCCGAAATGGCCCCCCAAACCCTCCCGGCGCGCGACACCGGTTCGGCGCGCAACCGAGTTTCGGTTCGCAACAGCGCGCTCGCAGCATCGCTCGCGCGCGTGCTGTATCTCGCCGTGGCGCTCGTGGCGCTGGCCCCGGCGGCCGATCGCTACGCGTGGGGCGTGCAGAACATCAACGCGATGCAGGTCCATCTCGGCCGCTGGGTGGACGCGAACCTGCCGCGCTCGGCCACGCTGGCCGTCAACGACGTCGGCGCCATCGCCTACTTTTCACGGCGCCGGGTGCTGGACCTCATGGGTCTCGTGACGCCGGAGATCCGGCCCTACCGCCGGGAAGGGGAGGCGGGCGTGCTCAGGTTCGTGGCCGAGCGCTGCCCGGACTTCGTCATCGTCTTTCCAGCCTGGTTTCCGGAGATCACCGCCCGGCGCGACCTCCTGACGCCCGTCTACCGGGTGCGGCTCGAGCGGAACGAGGTCTCCGGCGGGCCGGAAATGGTGGTGTACCGGCTCGCGCGCTGTGCGGTATGATTTCCAGGTGACGCGTGCGGTCATCGCGTTTGCGCTTCTCGCAGGTCTCGCGGTGCTGGCGCCCGCGCCCGTCGCCGCCGAGATCTACCGTTACACCGACGCCGGCGGCAACTCGTACTACGTCGAGGGGCTGGAGAACGTCCCACAGGAATACCGCGCGCGGGCGGTGCCGCTCGGCCTGCGTAACGCGCCCGCCACGATCCCGGCCGCTCCCGTGTCACCCGGCCGCCCCGGGCTCGCGCCGCTCGGCCCCGGCCCCGCGCCCGGCGCTCCGAAGCCGGGTGGGACCTCGATCAAGTACACGCCCGGCCAGCGAATCATGGTGGACGTGAAGGTCAACGGCACCGCGAGCGCGAACCTGCTGCTCGACACGGGCGCCGACAAGACGATGATCAACCCGCGCGTGCTGGTGGCCGCCGGCGCCGCGATCTCGCGCCCCGTCGGCTCGGCGCGCATCACGGGCGTCGCGGGCGCCGACGACGTCTCGTTCGTCGTCATCGACTCGCTGGAGGTCGGTGAGGCGCGCGTGGGGCGCATGCAGGTCGCGTCCTACGACGTCGCGGGCGCCGGCGACGGCCTCCTCGGACGCGACTTCCTCGACCGCTTCTCGGTCAACATCGACTCCGCGAACGGCGTCGTCACGCTCTCGCCGAAGTAGCGCGCGTCCGTTCGCCGGGTCCGCTGAATGCCCGTGCTACGATAGTCCATTAATTCCATGGACTACAAAGCCACGCTGAATCTGCCGAAAACCGACTTCCCGATGAAGGCGAATCTCGCCCAGGCGGAGCCGCGCATGCTCGCCTGGTGGGACGAGATCGGCATCTACAAGCGCCTGCGCGAGGCGGCCGCGGACCGGCCGCTGTGGATCCTGCACGACGGCCCGCCGTACGCGAACGGCAACATCCACATGGGCCACGTGCTCAACAAGGTGATGAAGGACCTCGTCGTCAAGTCGCGCGGGATGCTCGGGTTCAACGCCGTGTTCGTCCCGGGCTGGGACTGCCACGGGCTGCCGATCGAGCATCAGGTCGACAAGGAGCTCGGGCTCGACGTGGCGCCGACCGACGTGCGGCGGGCGATGGACCCGCTCGAGAAGATCGGCAAGTGCCGCGCGTACGCCATGCGCTACGTGCAGATCCAGCGCGAGGAGTTCAAGCGCCTGGGCGTCTTCGGCGACTGGGACAACCCGTACATCACGATGGCGCCGGCGTATCAGGCGGTCATCGCGCGCGAGTTCGGCCGCTTCGTCGGCCGCGGCCTCGTGTACAAGGGCCTCAAGCCGGTGCACTGGTGCATGTACGACAAGACCGCGCTCGCCCAGGCCGAGGTCGAGTACGAGGAGCAGCGCACGACGTCGGTCTACGTGAAGTTCCCGCTGCTGACGCCGCTGCCCGGGCTGCCGTCCGCGCCGAAGCCCAGCCTCGTGATCTGGACGACGACGCCGTGGACGCTGCCCGCGAACCTCGCCATCGCCGTGCATCCCGAGGAGGAGTACGTCGCGCTGGACGTCGGCGGCGAGACCCTCGTGGTGGCCGCCAAGCTGGCGGAGGCGTTCACGGAAGTCGCGCGGCTCACCGGCGCGCGCCGCGTGGCCACGTTCCCGGGGCGGCGACTCGAGGGGCTCGAGTACCGCCACGCGTGGATCGACCGGACCGGAAAAGTCGCCGCCGCGCCGTTCGTCGCGATGGACACCGGGACCGGGCTCGTCCACATCGCGCCCGGGCACGGCGAGGAAGACTACGAGCTCGGCCGCGCGCTCGGCCTGAAGATCTACAACCCCGTCGACGACGACGGCAGGTTCGTGGCCGAGGTCGAGCACTTCGCCGGCCTCACGGTGTGGGACGCGAATCCGAAGATCGTCGCCCACCTCAAGAAGGTCGGCGCGCTGGCGGCCGAGCATCCCTTGACGCACACGTATCCGCACTGCTGGCGCTGCAAGAACCCGACGCTGTTCCGCGCGACCGAGCAGTGGTTCATCTCGCTCGACAAGGACGGGCTGCGCGAGCGCGCGCTCCGCGCCATCCGGAACGACGTGCGCTGGATCCCGGCCTGGGGTGAGGAGCGCATCTTCAACATGGTGGCGCATCGCCCCGACTGGACGATCTCACGCCAGCGCGTGTGGGGCGTGCCCATCGTCGCCTTCTACTGCGAGGCCTGCGAGGCGGTGCTGCTCGAGGAGCGCATCGTCGAGCACGTGGCGCGGATCTTCCGCGAGGGCGCCGGCGCCGACGAGTGGCACGCGCGGCCGGCGAGCGCGCTGCTGCCGCCGGGCACCCGCTGTGCGAAGTGCGGCAGCGACCGGTTCCGCAAGGAGACCGACATCCTCGACGTCTGGTTCGATTCGGGCTGCAGCCACGCCGCCGTGCTGGAGACACGCCCGGAGCTGCGGTGGCCGGCCGAGCTCTACCTCGAGGGCTCCGACCAGCACCGCGGCTGGTTCCACTCCTCGCTGCTGGAGGCCGTGGGCACGCGGAACGCGCCGCCTTACAAGGCGGTGCTCACCTGCGGCTTCGTCGTCGACGGCGAGGGCCGGAAGATGTCGAAGTCCGGCGACAATGCCGTCAAGCCCGCCGAGTCCCTCGCGAAGTACGGCGCCGAGGTCCTTCGCCTCTGGGTGGCGGCGGAGGACTACACCGAGGACATCCGGCTCTCGACCGAGATCATGGACCGCCTCGCCGACGCCTACCGGCGCATGCGGAACACGTTCCGGTTCCTGCTCGGCAACCTCGGCGACTTCGATCCGGCGCGCGACCGCCAGCCGTACGCGCGGCTCGACGAGGTGGACCGCTGGGTGCTCGACCGTCTCGCGCGGCTGGTCGACCGCGTGCGGCGCGCCTACGAGGAGTACCAGTTCCACATCGTCGTCCACTCGGTCCACAACTTCTGCGCGGTGGATCTGTCCGCGCAATACCTCGACGTCATCAAGGACCGGCTCTACACGTCCGCCCCCGACGATCCGCGCCGGCGCGCCGCGCAGACGGCGGGCTACGACATCTTCCAGGCGCTGGCGCGGCTGATGGCGCCGATCCTGACCTTCACTACCGAGGAGGCGTGGCGCTACGCCCCGGGGCCGCGCGCGGAGTCCGTGCACCTCGAGCGCTTCCCCGAGGTGCCGCTCGAGTGGGTCGACGACACCCTCAAGCGTGACTGGGACCGCCTCCTCGAGGTCCGCCGCGAGGTGGCCAAGGCGCTGGAGACCGCGCGGGCGCAGAAGCTGATCGGCAGCGGGCTCGAGGCGCGCGTGCGCGTGCAGTCCGCCCCCGAGGACCTGCCCGGGCTCCTCGGCGCCAAGCGCGAGCTGCTGCCGACGCTGTTCATCGTGTCGCAAGTCACGCTGGAGCCGGCCCCCCAGCCCGCCCGGGTGGCCTACGAGAGCCAGGACATCCCCGGGCTCGTCATCGGTGTCGACCGCGCGCCGGGTGAGAAGTGCGAGCGGTGCTGGACGCGCAGCGAGGAGGTCGGGCGCGACCCCGCCCATCCCACGCTGTGCGGCCGTTGCGTGCGGGTCGTCACCCGCGCGCGATGACGTTCGTCCTCCTTCTCGCGACGACCGTCGTCGTGCTCGACCAGATCACCAAGACGGCCGCCCTCGCCCACCTCATTCCCGGCCATCCGCTCGTGCTGGTGGACGGCTGGCTGTCGCTCACGCTGGTCATGAATCCGGGGCTCGCGTTCGGGCTGCTGGGCACCGTGCCGCCGGCGTGGCGCTGGGTCGTCGCCGCGCTGTCGATCGTCGCGCTGCTCGTGCTGGCGCGCGTGGCGCTGCGCGTGCTGCCGACGGGCGGCTTCACCGGCGTGATCGCCATCGGCCTGATCTTCGGCGGCGCCGTCGGCAACCTGATCGACCGCGCGCGCTTCGGCGCCGTGGTGGACTTCGTGGACGTGCACTGGCGCACCTGGCACTGGCCGGCCTTCAATGTCGCCGACTCGGCGATCACCGTCGGTGTGGTGCTGCTCGCGCTCCGCCTTCTCACCGAGCGCTCGGCGACGTCGGGGCGCGGCGCGAGCTGAGCCGGATTCAGCGATGCCGTTACTCGACGGCCTGCGTGTCATCGACGCCGCCAGCTTCATCGCGGGGCCGGTGGCCACCACCATCCTCGCGGATCTCGGCGCCGACGTCATCAAGGTCGAGCCGCCCGACGGCGATCCCTATCGCCATCGCACGGGCGGGCCAGGCGTCCCCGACAGTCCGTACAACTACCGGTGGATCGTGGACAATCGCACCAAGCGCGGGCTCGCGCTCGACCTCCGCCGCGCGGAGGGCCGGGCCGTGCTGCATCGCCTCGTGCAGCGCGCCGACGTGTTCGTCACGAACACACCGCTCGATTCGCGCCAGCGGCTCGGCATCCGCTGGGAGGATCTCGCTCCGCTCAACGCGCGGCTGATCTACGCGTCGATCACCGCGTACGGTGAGCGGGGTGAGGAAGCGCCCCGCAGCGGCTTCGACTCGACGGCGCTCTGGGCGCGGACGGGATTGATGGACCTCGTGCGGCCCTCGCCGGATTCGCCGCCCTCGCGCTCGCTGCCCGGGATGGGCGATCACCCCACGGGGGTGTCGCTGTTCGCGGCGATCATGACGGCCCTCTACCAGCGTGAGAAGACCGGCCAGGGCACGAGGGTCGGCACGTCGCTCATGGCCAACGGTCTGTGGTGGAACGCCATCCAGGTGCAAGCGGCGCTCTCCGGGGCGCGCGTGGAGCCCCGACCATCACGCGACGAGCCGGCGACCGCGCTCGCGAATCTCTATCGCTGCAAGGACGGCCGGTGGTTCCTGCTGAACGTGCTGAACGACGACCGCGACTGGCCCGCGCTCCTGCGCGCGATCGAACGACCGGACCTCGGCTCGGATCCACGCTTCGCCACCACCCCCGCGCGGCGCGCCAACGCGCGTGCGCTCGTGCCCGTCCTCGATGCGGTGTTCGCCGCGCGTGCGTGGGCCGAGTGGCAAGCGATCCTGAACGACCACGGCCTCACCGTCGGCGGCGTCGCCGCGATCGATGACGTCCGGACCGACCGCCAGATGGTGGACAGCGGCGCCCTGGTGCCGATCGACGATCCACGGGCCGGCGCTCCGCTCACGGTCGCGAGCCCGCTCTGGCTGGAAGGCGTCGAGAAGGTGCCGCCGCGCGTGCCCCCGGAGCTCGGCGAGCACTCGGTCGAGATCTTGCGCGAGGCGGGTTACGACGAGGCGGAGATCAAGAACCTGCTCGCGTCACGCGTGGTGGTGCAGTCCTAGCCGGCGTGGACCTCAAGCGCCTCACGGTCGATGCGTCGGCGGCCGGCTCGCGCCTGGACCGCTGGCTCGCCGAGCGCGTGCCGGAGCTCTCGCGCGCCCGCGTGCAGGCGCTCATCGACGACGGCCACGTGCGCGTCGACGGCCGCGCGCGCAAGGCGTCGCACCGCGTCGGCCGCGGCGAGACCGTGGACGTCGAGATTCCCCCGCCCGCGCCGGAGACGCTCGTCCCCGAGCCGATCGCGCTCACGATCGTCTTCGAGGACGACACCGTGCTCGTGGTGGACAAGCCCGTCGGCATGGTCATGCATCCGGGCGCGGGCCACGCCACCGGCACGCTGGCCGCCGCCGTGCTCGCCCACGCGCCCGGCACCGCGGGCGTCGGCGGCCCGCGACGCCCCGGCGTCGTCCATCGGCTCGACAAGGACACGTCGGGGCTGCTGGTGATCGCCAAGACCGCGGCGGCCTACGAGTCGCTCACCGCCCAGCTCGTCGCGCGCACGGTCACGCGCCGCTACCGGGCGATCGTCCACGGGCGCGTCACCGCGGCCAGCGGGGTGGTGGACACGCCGATCGGCCGTCATCCCCGCGATCGCGTGCGGATGGCGGTGCTGCCTCGGGGCCGCGGCAAGCGCGCCGTCACGCGCTTCGAGGTCCTGGAACGGTTCAGGCACTTCACGGATCTCGACGTGAGGCTGGAAACGGGCCGGACGCACCAGATCCGCGTCCACATGGCGTCACTCGGCCATCCGGTGGCCGGCGACCACGTCTATGGCGGTCGGCCGGCGCGGGCGCCGCTGCCGGTGCCCTTCGAGGGCCTGGCGCTGCACGCCGCGGCGCTGGCCTTCGTGCACCCGGTGACCCGGAGGCCGATGGAATTCGCCTCGGGCCTGCCGCCACGGATGGCGCGCCTTCTGTCTCATCTGAGTAACGAACGCTAGGCCAGGCTGCGGGTCACACCCCGTGCGCGTGCCGCAACTCCCCGTCGCATCGAGTGTCCGGATATGGCATAGGCCTCGCACGCCCGCTGCTAGAATGGGAGGCGCCGCATGCACGCATTGACCACGGTGATCCTGGCCGCCGGCGAGGGGAAGCGGATGCGCTCCCGGCAGCCGAAAGTGCTCCACGAGCTCTGCGGCCGGCCCCTGATCTCTTACTCCCTTCGCCTGGCCCGCGCGGTGGGTGAGCGCATCGTCCTGGTGGTGGGTCCCGACGCCGATGCCGTCCGCGCGGTGGCCGGCGACGGCGTGGCGATCGTCGAGCAGCGTGAGCGGCTCGGCACCGGCCACGCGGTGCTCCAGGCGCGCGGCCACTGCGAGGGCCTCGACGGGCCGATCCTCGTGATGCCGAGCGACGCGCCGCTCCTGTCCGCGGAGACGATCGAGCGGCTCGTGAGCCATCACGCGACGACCGGCGCGGCGGCGACGCTGCTCACCGCCGTCGTCGACCGCCCGCACGGGTACGGCCGCGTGCTCCGCCAGGGTGGGCGCGTGAAGCGCATCGTCGAGGACCGCGACGCCACCGACGACGAGAAACGGGTCAACGAGATCAACACGAGCGTCTACTGCTTCGACGGCCGGCGGCTCTGGCCGGCGCTCGAGCGCGTGCGGCCGGAGAACGACCAGGGCGAGTACTACCTGACCGACGTGATCGGAGTGCTCGGCAAGGCCGGCGGCCGCATCGAGGCGATCACGGTGGACGATCCGGAGGAGGCGCTCGGCGTCAACGACCGCAAGCAGCTCGCGGCGCTCGCGGCCATCCAGCGCCGGCGGATCCTCGACCGGCACATGCTTGCCGGCGTGACGATCCTCGACCCGGCCACCACGTACATCGACGACACGGTCACCATCGGCGCCGACACGGTCATCCATCCGCACGTGATCGTCGACGTGGCCTCCGAGATCGGCAGCGACTGCGTCATCGGCGCGGGCTGCCAGATCCGCGCGACGAAGCTCGGCGATCGCGTGCGCCTGCTGCCCTACTGCGTGATGACGGAGTCGGTCGTCGACCACGGCGCCGTCATGGGGCCGTTCTGCCACCTGCGCCCCAAGTCGCACGTGGGCGAGAACTGCGAGATCGGCAACTTCATCGAGCTCAAGAAGGCGAAGGTCGGACGTAAGACGAAGGCGCACCACGTCGGTTACCTCGGCGACGTCGTGATCGGCGAGGGCGCCAACATCGGCGCGGGGACGATCTTCGTCAACTACGACGGTGCGGCCAAGCACACCACGGTCGTCGGTGACGGGGCGTTCGTGGGCAGCAACACGAGCATTGTGGCGCCGCTCACGATCGGCGAGGGCGCCTACGTCGCCGCCGGCTCGGTGATCACCAAGGATGTGCCCGCGGACGCGCTCGTCGTCGAGCGCGCGCAGCCGGTCGTCAAGGAAGGCTGGGCCGCGCGGCGCCGCGCCGCGCGGGCGGCGCAGAAAAAGCAGGATAGCTAGGCATGTGCGGCATCGTCGGCTACGTCGGGGACAAGAGCGCGGTCGGGATCATCGTGGACGGGCTCAAGCGGCTCGAGTACCGCGGCTACGACTCCGCGGGGGTGGCCGTGCTCGACGCGGACGGCCTCCAGGTGCGGCGCGCGCCCGGACGACTGAAGGCCCTCGAGAGCGTGCTGCGCGAGAAGCCCGTGACGGGGTCCATCGGCATCGGCCACACGCGCTGGGCGACGCACGGGCGTCCGTCCGAGGAGAACGCGCATCCGCACACGGACTGCGGCGGCCGGCTCGTCGTCGTGCACAACGGGATCCTCGAGAACTATCTCGAGATCAAGGAGCGGCTGGCCTCCGACGGCCACACGTTCAAGTCGCAGACGGACACCGAGGTCCTCGCGCATCTCATCGAGCACCACCTGCGCGGAACGCCGCGCCTCGAGCAGGCGGTGAGGGCGGCCCTGCGCGAGGTCACCGGCTCCTACGCGGTGGGCGTGGTGTCGGCGGCGGCGCCCGACCGGCTCATCGCCGCCAAGCAGGGCGCGGGCAGCGTCGTCGTCGGCCTGGGGCGCGGCGAGATGTTCATCGCCTCCGACATCCCGGCCATCCTCGCGCACACGCGCGACGTCGTGATCCTCGAGGACGACGACATGGCCGTGGTCACCGCGCACGGCGTGGAGCTGACCACGACCGAGGGCGATCCCGTGCAGCGAGAGCCGGTGAAGATCCTGTGGGATCCGATCATGGCCGAGAAGGGCGGCTACCGGCACTTCATGCTCAAGGAGATCTACGAGCAGCCGCGCGCCATCACCGATACCTTCCGCGGCCGCATCGCGCCCGAGACGGGCAGCGTCGTCCTGCCCGACGTGAGCCTCGATCCCTCGACGGTGAAGGCCATCCAGCGCGTCGTGCTGGTCGCGTGCGGCACCGCGTGGCACGCGGCGATGCTCACCCGCATGATGGTCGAGCGGCTGGCCGGCATTCCCGCCGAGGTCGACCTCGCCTCCGAGTTCCGCTACCGCGACGCCATCGTCGGTCCCGAGACGCTGGTCATCGCCGTGTCGCAGTCCGGCGAGACGGCCGACACCATCGGCGCCGTGAAGGCGGCGCGGCTCAAAGGCTGCCCGATCCTGGCGGTGACCAACGTCGTCGGCTCCGCCCTCGCGCGCGAGGCCACGGGCGTGCTGCAGATGCACGCCGGGCCGGAGATCGGCGTGGCCTCCACCAAGGCCTTCTCGACGATGATTGTCGCCGGCTACCTCCTGGGCCTCTGGCTCGGCCGCCAGCGCGGCGCGCTCACCGTCGAGGACGTGAAGAAGCACATCCAGAACCTCGTCGAGATCCCCCGGCTCGTCGAGAAGACGCTCGAGCTCGACACGAGCATCGCCGCCCTCGCGCGCCATCTCAGTCACGCCACCGACTTCCTCTACCTCGGCCGCGGCGTGCAGTTCCCGATCGCGCTCGAGGGCGCGCTGAAGCTGAAGGAGATCTCCTACATCCACGCCGAGGGCTACGCCGGCGGCGAGATGAAGCACGGGCCCATCGCGCTCATCGCCGATGGCCTGCCCGTGGTGGCGCTGGCGCCGCGCGACTCCTCCTACGACCGGATGCTCGGCAACATGGAGGAGGTCCGCGCGCGCGACGGCCTGCTGATCGCCGTCTGCCACCCGGGCGACCGCGCGGTGGCGTCGAAGGCGCAGCACGTCATCGAGGTGCCGCCGTGCGCCGAGCTGCTGGCGCCGCTGCTGACGGTCGTCCCGCTGCAGCTGCTGGCGTACCACGTGGCGGTGCGCCGCGGCTGCGACGTGGACCAGCCGCGGAATCTCGCGAAGTCGGTGACCGTGGAATAGGGCCGCGCGCCGTCGGCGACGGGCTACACGACGGAGGAGGATTCGCCGAGCGCGTGGGCGATGAGACGGTCGAGTTGGACCAGGTCGAAGGGCTTCGGCAGATAGCCGGTGGCGCCGTTCTCGAGCGCCTCCACCGCGACCTGGGTCGAGTCGTAGCCCGTCATCACAAAGATCGGCGTCGAGACGCCCATGTCGCGGAGCGACTTCAGCAGGCTCAGCCCATCCACGCCGGGCATCCGCACGTCCAGCAGGATCGCGTCGGGAGTCTTCTTGACCACCGACGCCAGCGCCATGGAGGCGTTGCCGACGACCTCCACCGTGTAACCTCGTTCCAGAAACTGCTTCAGGATGTCCTGGATGACCTGGTTGTCGTCGACGACCAGCACGCGCTTGGCGCTGCGCATGGCCGACGGGGGTGGCAAGGCCTGTGCCACGGCCGCCCGCGCGTCATTCCCGCGAGTTGAGTGGTCGCGGCCGCCGCTCGTGACGGCGTGCCGGCCCGTCGGTGACGCCTTGGCTCGATGCGGTACAATTTGGCGTGCCCGCCGGGCTGGATCACCTCCTCGACGACCTCAATCCGCCGCAGCGCGACGCCGTCCTCGCGGGCGACGGACCGCTGCTCGTGCTGGCAGGCGCCGGCAGCGGCAAGACGCGGGTGATCGCGCACCGTATCGCGCATCTGCTCGGCGTGCGCGGCGTCCATCCGCGCAACGTGCTCGCCGTGACCTTCACGAACAAGGCCGCCGGCGAGATGGCCCGCCGCGTGGACGCCCTGCTGGCGCCGGCCGGCATCAGGGCGCCGCTGATCGCGACGTTTCACTCCGCGTGCGTGCGGATTCTCAGAGCCCACGGCGAGGCCATCGGGCTGCCGCGCCACTTCACGATCTACGACGAGGACGACCGCGCCGCGCTCGTCAAGGAGTGCATGAAGGAGGGCGAGCTGGCCGAGCGCACGTTCACGCCGAGCGCGGCCGCGCACCGGATCTCGTATCTGAAGAACCAGATGGTGAGCGTGCAGGATGCGCTGCG
>QHRU01000134.1 GCA_003220225.1 Candidatus Rokuibacteriota bacterium | reverse complement strand
GCCCGTCGACCGCGAGCGAACTCAGAAATCCGGTTAGCTCCGGCGCTCCCATCTCCCCGGGGTGGCGCTTGCCGTGGAAGAAGATGTACCGCTCAGCGCCTGATTCTGGGCGACGTAGGCTTCCTCGGTACGACGGCTGTAGTGGCGAGTGCGGAGGGCAGATCGCACGCGATCAAGGAGTCGTGGTTGGCGTGGCTGGACGGGACTGGTCTCGTGGACCGCGAGCACCGAGCCGCGTTGACCGTCCTCCGAGAGGACCGCATACGAGAGCGGAGGCTTCCTGCGAACACTGATCATGTTCCGGCTCGGCGCCTGCGCCGGCAGAGTAAGCGATTGCCTATGCCTCGCGCACTGTAGCAGTTCGGATACGCCCAGCGCAGGATTCGGAAGGGCACCGGGCTGGCCGCTATTCCCTCCGCAGGCGCGGGTCCAGGGTGTCGCGCAGGCCGTCGCCGAGGAGGTTCAGGGACAGGCCGGCCAGGGTCAGGGCGAGGCCCGGGAACGCGCTCACCCAGAACGCCTCGCGGATCACGTTCTTGCCGCTGGCGATCACGTTGCCCCAGGAAGGCACGTAGGGCGGCACGCCCACGCCGAGGAAGCCCAGGATCGCCTCGGCGAGCACCGCGTAGGCGAAGATGAAGGTGCCCTGCACGAGGAGCGGGCCCATGCAGTTGGGCAGGATGTGGCGGAAGGCGATGCCCAGCCCGCCGCGCCCGAGCGCCTGCGCGGCCAGGACGTAGTCCAGCTCGCGCACGCTGAGGGCGGTGCTGCGAATCAGCATGGCCGTGCGGGGCAGATAGACGATCGAGAGCGAGACGATCACGTTCCAGACGCCCGGTCCGCGCACGGCCATGAGCGCGATGGCGAGCAGGATGGCCGGGAACGCCATGAGGCCGTCCATGACCCGCATGATCACGAGGTCCAGGCGACGGTAGTAGCCGGCGATGAGCCCGATCGCGACGCCGCCGAGCGATGTCAGGATCATCGTCACGCCACCGACGAGGAGCGAGACGCGGCTGCCGTGGAGCACCAGGCTCGCAATGTCCCGACCGAATTCGTCGGTGCCGAGGAGGTTCTGCGCGCCCGGCGGCTTCAGGCGCTGGCCCGGGTAGAGCCGCGTGGGATTGTACGGCGAGAGCGCGTCGGCGAACAACGCGACCAGCACGAGCAAAAGGAACACGCTGCCGCCGATGACGACGTTGCGATTTTTTAGAATTCGGCGCACCAACCGCGCCCGGGCGCCGGCCGCGGTCACGGGTGTCCCTGCGAGCATCGCGCTTTCGTTCACCGCAAGGCTGTCAGGCATAGCGGATGCGCGGATCGATGTGGGCGTACACGACGTCCACCATGAGATTGATCAGCATGTAGGCGGCGGCCGTGAGCAGCACGACCCCCTGTACGACCGGATAATCCCGCCTGAGGATCGCGGAGATGATGAGCCGCCCGAGCCCGGGGATGTTGAAGACGATCTCGGTGACCACGGCGCCGCCGATGAGAATCGCCGTGGTGATGCCGATCACGGTCACAACCGGCACCAGGGCGTTCCGGAACGCGTGGAGGAAGATCACGCTTCGCTCGGCGAGGCCCTTGGCCCGCGCCGTGCGGATGTAGTCCTGCCGGAGGACCTCGATCATGCACGACCGGGCGATGCGGGCGATGAGGGCGGACTGGTTGAAGCCCAGGGAGACGGCCGGCAACAGCATATAGCGGGCGGCGGCCACGGGATCCTGGAAGACCGACGCGTAGCCCGCCACGGGCAGCCAGCCCAACCGCACCGAGAAGAGATAGATGAAGTTGAGGCTCAGCCAGAAGCCCGGCACGCACACGCCGAGCAGCGCCAGCGTCATGAGTCCTCGGTCCCACCACGAGCCCTGATATGCGCCGGCCACGATCCCCGACGGCACGCCGATCAGCACGGCCACGAACAGTGCAGCGGCCATGAGGACCAGCGTGGGCTCGGCGCGCTCCCACAACGCCTGCGTCACGGGACGGTCGAGGAAATACGAGCGCCCCAGGTCGCCGCGGAGCAGGCGCGCGTAGAAGCGCAGGAGTTGCTCGTGCAGCGGCCGGTCGAGGCCGAGCTCACGGCGGGCGTCCTCGATCTGCTGGGCGTTGGCCTCCGGCCCCAGGATCACCGCGACCGGATCGCCGGGAATCAGGTGGATGAGGAGGAAGACGACGGTGACCACGACCAGCATCACCGGCAGGAGCGCGAGAAGGCGCCGAAAGAGATAAGTGGCCACGGTGGTCGCGCGGGGGTCGTCCGCGCGGACGACCCCCGAGATCGTCGGCTACTTGTCCAGCCAGACGTTGTGGAAGCGCGGCCGCATCAGCGTCGCGTCGAAGCCCTTCACATAGCCGCGCATCGCCCGCAGCCCGAAGAGGTCGCCGTAGCGGGCGACCGGCACGCGATCGTAGAACGTGCGTGTCACCTGCTCCCACAGCATGAACCGCTTCTTGTAGTCGCCCTCGCGCGCCAGCTCGGCGAGCAGGCGGTTGAGCTCCTCGTCGTCGGTCCACCCCGGCCAGTTGGGCCCGAGATAGATGTGGTGGGTGGGATCGTAGAAGTTCCCCATGCCCGTGGTGAAGACGTCGTACTCCTTGGAGTTGTTGCGTCGCTTGACCAGCGTGGCCCAGTCCACCACCTGCAGGTCGATCGTGAAGCCTGCATCCTCGAGCTGTTGCTTGCTGAGCAGCGCGAAGTCGTACATCCACTTGTACTCCTGGGTGGTCATGAACCGGATGGGCTCGCCCTTGTAGCCGGCCTCCCGCAGGAGGCGCTTGGCCTTGTCGCGATCGTGCTCGTTCCACGGCAGCCCCTGGAGCTTCGTGTGCCAGGGCGCGTTCTCCACGAAGGCCAGGCTCGAGTCCATCCGGTACAGCTCGCGGTGGCCGCCGGCGACGTTCTTCATGATGGGCTCCATGTCGAGCGCCGCCTGCCACGCCTGGCGGAGCTTCTGATTCGTCATGAGCCCTTCCTTCTTGTTGAACACGGCGACGAGCCAGTAGTACGGCTTGGCGACGATGGCCTGCACGCCGGGCGAGTTCTTGAGCCGCTCGTAGGCATTGAGGTCCAGGTCGTCGGCGAAATCCAGCTCGCCGGTCTCGATCTGGGCCACGCGGGTGGCGGCGTCGGGGACGGGAATCCACAGGAGCTCGTTGACGTAGGCGATTTTGCGGCCGCCGTAGCCGCTGGCCGCCTCCTTGCGCGGCTGGTAGTCGTCGAAGCGCGCCATCTTGATGTGGCGGTCCGGCTTCCACTCGACGAGCTTGAAGGGGCCGGTGCCGACCCACTCCGTGGCCTTCTCGGCCGGCTTGAACTTGTCGACGATCTCCTTGGGATAGATCGCCGCGGCGTTATTGGGGATGGCCAGCGAGATGAGGACAATGGCCGTCTTCTCCTTGAGCTTCATCTCGACCGTGTACTTGTCGACCGCCCGCACCTCGGCCACCCGGGCGTAGAGCGTCTTGCCATAGGTGGACTGCGCGCCCCAGCGGTTGAGCGAGGCCACGACGTCAGCCGACGTCATCTCCTTGCCGTTGTGGAACTTGATCCCCTGCCGGAGCTTGAACGTGTAGGTCAGCCCGTCCTTCGACACCGCCGGCATGCCCTCGGCGAGCATCGGGATCGGCTGCGACCTGGCGTCCAGCGAGTAGAGCCCCTCGTAGATGTGCTGCGCGAGCACCTCGGTGATGGTGGCCGTCGTCCAGTGCGCGTCCAGCGTGGGTGGCTCGCCGAGGTTGCCGACCTTGAGGACGCCGCCCTTCTTCTGAGCGGCGGCGTCGGGGACCGAGGCCGTGAGGCAGAGCGCAAGTACCGTCAGCGTGAGGATCGCCCACGCGGTCTTTCGATGGCTCATGGGACACCTCCGAGGGTCAGAGGATCTTATCGAGAAATCGCCTGGTGCGCTCTTCGCGCGGGCTGCCGAAGAACGTCTTCGGGTCGCCGGTCTCCACGATCACGCCCTCGTCCATGAAGACGACGCGGTCGGCGACCTCGCGGGCGAAGCCCATCTCGTGGGTGACCACGACCATGGTCATGCCCTCGCGGGCGAGGTCGAGCATGACGTTGAGCACCTCGTGGATGACCTCGGGATCGAGCGCGCTGGTGGCCTCGTCGAAGAGCATCACCTTGGGCCGCATGGCCAGCGCGCGCGCGATGGCGACGCGCTGCTGTTGCCCGCCCGACAGCTCGGCCGGGTAGCTGGCCGCCTTCTCGGGAATGCCGACCTTGCGCAGCAGCTCGTGGGCGACGGCCTCGGCCTCCTCGCGTCGCAGCCGGCGCACCTTGATGGGGGCCAGCGTGATGTTGCGCAGCGCGGTCATGTGCGGATAGAGGTTGAAGGACTGGAAGACCATGCCGACCTCCGAGCGCAGGCGCTTGAGGTCGGTGCGGGGATCGCGGACCGACATGCCGTCCACGACGATGTCGCCGCCCTGGATGCGCTCGAGACCGTTGATGGCTCGCAGCAGCGTGCTCTTGCCCGACCCGCTCGGCCCGCAGATGACGACGACTTCACCCTCGCGGACGTCGAGCGACACGCCGCGCAGCGCGCGGAAGGCCCCGTAGTACTTCTCGACGTCGCGGGCCTGCACCATGACGCCGGCGCTCACTTTTGACACGGCTTGCACTCGCCCGCCGGCATGTTCTCGCGCGCCGTGCCACACTCCTTCTGGGTGTCGTACGGGCCGAGCACCATCCCGTTGGGCAGGTAGACGCAGAGGTTCGCGGAGACGGCCGGCTTCGTCGGCGCGTCCTCGCCGCAGCCGGTCAGCAGCAGCAGGAGCACGGCCGCGAGCGCCCGGCCGAGCTGCCGGCGGCGGGTCACGAGGGCGCCACGATCTCGAGCTTCACCGCGCCTTGGTACAACGCGGACGAAGTCGTCGTCAAGCCGCTATACTCCGGCCGTGATCTCCCGAGCCGTCGCCGACAATCTGAAGAAGGCGTCGTGGATCCGCCGCATGTTCGAGGAGGGGGCGCGCCTCAAGGCCGAGCGCGGCGCCGACAAGGTCTTCGACTTCACGCTGGGCAACCCGGAGATCGAGCCGCCGCCGGCCGTGCTGGCCGCCGCGCGGCGCGTGCTGGAGAGCAAGGACCCTCACCTGCACGCCTACATGCCCAACG
Organism: Candidatus Rokuibacteriota bacterium; assembly: GCA_003220225.1. GTDB lineage: Bacteria > Methylomirabilota > Methylomirabilia > Rokubacteriales > CSP1-6 > AR12. The sequence goes on along the minus strand of QHRU01000134.1, from coordinate 32,733 downwards.
CCGGCCATCCGCGCGTCCGCGAGGCCGTGGCCAGGCGGTTGAGCGTCGCCACCGGCCTGCCCTACACCGCCAATCACGTCCTCATGACCGTGGGCGCCGGCGCCGCGCTCAACACCGTGCTGAAGGCGCTGCTCGATCCGGGGGACGAGGTGCTCACGGTGGCGCCGTTCTTCGCGGAGTACACGTTCTACGCCGAGAACCACGGCGGGCGGCTGGTCGTGGTGCCGCCCAGGGCCGACCTCACGCCGGACATCGCGCGGCTCGAGGCCGCCATCACGCCGAAGACGCGCGTGATCCTGGTCAACTCGCCGAACAATCCAAGTGGGGTCATCTATCCCGCGGCGGCGTTCGTCGAGATCGAGGCGCTGCTGTCCCGAGCCGCGCGGCCCATCGTGCTCGTCAGCGACGAGCCCTACCGATCTCTCGTCTTCGACGACGTGGTCGTCCCCGAGGTGCCGCCGCTGGTCACTCGCTCGATCGTGGCGACGTCCTGGTCCAAGTCGCTGGCGATTCCCGGCGAGCGCATCGGGTATCTCGCCTTCTCCCCGCGCATGCCGGAGGCCGCCCAGCTGTTCGAGGCGTGCACGTTCACCAGCCGCGTGCTCGGCTTCGTGAACGCGCCGGCGCTGTGGCAGTGGGTGGTGGCCGAGGTGGGCGATCAGGTGATCGACGTCGCGCCGTATCGCGAGAAGCGCGACCTGATGTACGAGGGGCTCACGCGCATCGGCTACCGATGCGTGAAGCCGCAGGGCGCCTTCTACGTGTTCCCGCGCACGCCCATCGACGACGACGTGGCCTTCGTCCGCCTGCTGGCCGAGGAGGGCGTGCTCACCGTGCCCGGCTCCGGCTTCGGCATGCCCGGCCACATCCGCATCTCCCTCACGGTGGAGCGCGAGACCGTGGTGCGCGCGCTCCCCGGCTTCGAGCGCGCGTTTCGCAAGGCGCGCGGGGAGACCGTGCGGTGACCGTCATCGCCCAGCCTCGGGAGTCCCTGATCCGGCTGACGCACGTCATCTACGGCCTGCACGCCGTCAGCCTCCTCATCGGCATCGTCACCGCCGTCACCATCGTGGGCGCCTTCCTCTTCAGCTGGCCCTCCATCATCGCCGTCATCGTCAATTACGCGAAGCGGAGCGAGGTGCGCGGCACGTGGCTCGAGTCGCACTTCCGCTGGCAGATCCGCACGTTCTGGTTCGGCGCGCTGTGGGTCGGGCTGAGCGTGCTGTTCGTCATCGCCACGCTCGGCATCGGCATCTTCATCGCGTGGATCACGCTCGGCGCCGTCGGGCTCTGGTTCATCTATCGGATCGCGCGCGGCTGGCTTCGGCTGATGGAGCACCAGGCGATGTACGTGTAGCCGGAGGCGCGTGGACGCCGTCACGCGCTCAGCCACGCTCCCATGAGGCGTCCGCCGTAATCGTGGCCGATATTCGGCGCGAAGTTCTTCACCCGTGGATCCCACGCGGCCACCGTGCTCACCGAGGGGCCGTAGGCGTAGTAGACCTGCTCGGCGAGATGGCGCTGGATGTCGTAGACGATCTCGCGGCGCCTGGCGACGTCGAGCGTCCGCCGCTGCAGCCGGATCATCTCCGTGAGCTTCGGGTCGTCCACGCCGGAGGCGTTGAACGCCTCGCCGGGAACGTGGGCGTTATAGAGCGAGATGTCGGCGATCGGGCTGCCGCCCCGCAGCCCGTGCGCGAGCTTGTCGAACTTCCCGTACACCGTGGTCGCCATGTAGGCGCCGAAGTCCTTGCCCTTCAGCTCGGCGTCGATGCCGGCGTCCTTCCAGCTCCGCATCGTCACCTGGAGCTCGTCGACGTAATCGGGGCTCCATGTGAGCGTGGCTTCGACCGGCGTCTTGAGGCCGGTGGGGAAGCCGGCTTCGGTCAGGAGGCGCCTGGCCTCGGTGACGTCACGCTCGTAGAGGCGACGGCCGGCCGGTGTCAGCTGATCGAGCGGGATGGACCAGTCACGAAGCGCGGCCGGGACGGCTGGATTGGGCACGCCGTGTCCCAGGGACCACGCGTTGGTCTCGAGGATCTGCTTCCAGTCGAGCGCCATCCCGAGCGCCCGGCGGACCCGCACGTCGCGGAACGGCTCGCGGTCGAGCTTCATCGCCGAGACGGAGCCGAAGAGCACCACGAAGTCCTGGGTTCGAAGCCCCGGCTTCCGTTGCTGCGCCACCTGGAGATCGACGCGCCGCACGCACTGCCCGTACTCCGGCGCGAAGTCGTACCGCCCGGAGAGCCAGCTGGCCAGCCGCGATGACGGATCCTCGTCCACCGTGACCTCGACGCCATCCGCGTACGGCAGCCCGGAGACGAAGTACTCCTTGTTCCGCACGAACATCAGCCGGGTGTTCGGCTCGTAGCGCTGCAGCATCCACGGCCCGGTCCCGATGCACGCCTCGGCGCGCCGGAGATCGCCGAAATGCTCGACGGCCTCGCGCGGCACGATCCACATGACGGTGTTCGCGAGATAGTCGAGGAACCATCCGAACGGCTCCGCGAGCGTGAACTTCACCGTGTAGCGATCGAGCACGTCGATCTTCTCGACGTGCCCCAGCGTCGAGCGATTGGGGTTCCCTTTGACTTGTAAAAATCGGTCGTAGGTGTACTTCACGTCGTCGGCCGTCAGCTCGCGTCCGTTCACCGGCGGCTTGGGATGCCAGCGCACGCCCTTACGGAGCCTGAATACATAGGTGCGGTCGTTCGGCTGCGACCACGACTCGGCGAGATCCGGCTCGAGCGGCTGGGTGCCCGGGACCACGGCCGTCCCGGCCTTCACCTTCACGAGCCTGCTGTGGGTGAACGACAGGTTCGTCGCGATCCGATGATGGTTGGCCACGAGATGGGGATCGAAGCCGGTCGTCGCCTCCTCGCCGCGGATCCGGAAGACGCCGCCCCGTCTCGGGGTCTCGGCGGCGCCGAGGTCGCCTGGCAAGAGGACGGTCGCCGCGAGGGCGGTCCCGCCGAGCTGCAGGAGCTCACGACGTGTCAGCGCGGTCGGCGCCATGGCTGGCGAACCTACGCCGCGCCGGCCGCGTGGTCAATGCGCGGCGCGCCGGGACCTCCTCGGACAGCGCGTCATTATGCTACGGTGTCGGCCGGCCCTGAACTGCCGACTGGATGAGAGGAGACCCCCATGGCCGCTCGCCGATTCACCCGTCGCCATTTCTTGAAGTCGGTGGCCGCCGGCGTCGCCGCCGGGCCCTTCGTCTGGACGCCGGCGCGGGCGCAAGGCTTCAACTGGAAGCGCTTTTCGGGCAAGGAGCTGTTCCTGCTCCTGACCAAGCATCCGTTCATCGACGTGCTCGAGAAGAACATCCCCGAGTTCGAGTCGCTCTCCGGGATGAAGGTCAAGTGGGAGACGCTGCCCGAGATCCAGGCGCGGCAGAAGATGACCGTGGAGATGACCGCGAACTCCGGCGGCATCGACGCCTTCTTCACCTCGCTCCACGTCGAGAAGAAGCGCTTCTGGAAGGCGGGCTGGTACCACCCCCTGAACAAGTTCCTCGCCGATCCGACGCTGACCAGCCCCGACTTCGACTGGAACGACTTCACGCCAGGCGCCCGGGCCGGGGTCACCCAGCCGGACGGGAGCGTCTCCGCCCTCGCCGCGTTCGTGGACGCGAACGTCGTCTTCTACCGGAAGGATCTCTTCGGCCCGAAGGGCCTGACGCCGCCCAAAACGCTCGCCGACCTCGAGCCGCTCGTGAAGAAGCTCCACGCTCCGCCCGGCACGTATGGCATCGTGCTGCGCGGGCTCAAGAACGCGAACGCCACCCAGTATCCGAGCATCCTGTTCCCCATGGGCGGCACCTATCTGAAGGACGGCAAGGCCGCGCTCGACAGCAAGGAGCAGGTGGCCGCGCTCGAGATGTACACGCGGCTGCTCCGGCAATACGGGCCGCCCGGCGTGGTGAACTTCAACTGGTACGAGTGCTCCGCGGCCTTCATGCAGGGGCAAGTCGCCATCTACATGGACGGCGTGAACTTCGCGAGTCAGTTCGAGGACGCGGCGAAATCCAAGGTGATCGGCAAGGTCGGCTACGCCGTCCTGCCCTCGGGTCCCGGCGGCCACTTCTCGCCGATCTACATCACCGGCATGGCGGTCAACGCTCAGAGCCGCAACCACGAAGCCGCCTACCTGTTCGCGCAGTGGGCGACGAACAAGACCAACATGGTGCGCGAGCTCATGGCCGGCGTCGGCGTGGGCCGGGCCTCGACGTGGGACAGCCCGGACGTCAAGGCCAAGCCGAAGATGCCGGCCGACTGGTATCAGGCCTATCAGGCCTCGCTCAAGATCGGCCGGCAGGGACTGCCGGAGATCGTCGGCGTCACCGAGTACCGCGACATCATCGGCGTCGCCATCCAGAAAGGGATCGAGGGCGCGCCGGCCGCCCAGGTCCTCGCGCAGGCGCAGAAAGACTTTCAGGACCTCCTCAATCGGACCGAGAGCTAGCACGGAGTGCGACTAACGAGGCGCGCCACGGCTTTGCCGGGGCGTGCCGAGCGCTCGGGGGGTCTGGGGGGCCCTTCGAGGCCCCCCAGCCAGTGGGCCCACCGTCACGCGCGATGGCTCTTTCCGGCGCCGGCCGTGCTGCTCGTCGCCGTGATCATCGTCTATCCGATCGCCTACACCGGATGGATGAGTCTTCAAGAGTGGTTCGCCTCCAGCCTCACCCGGCCGCGCTTCATCGGGCTGGCGAACTACGGCAAGATCCTCCTGGGCGACGCGCGATTCCGGGAGGCCGTGGCGCGGACCATCTGGTTCACCGTCGTGGCCGTCGCGGCGGAGACGCTGCTCGGTGTCGCCATGGCCCTGCTCTTCAACCGAGAGTTCTGGGGGCGGGGCCTGCTGCGCACGCTGGCCATCCTGCCGATGGTGGCGACGCCGACCGCCATCGCGCTGGTGTTCGTGATGATGTATCACCCGACCCTCGGCGTGGCGAACTACCTCGTCTCGGTCGTCGGCCTCTCGCCGTTCCGCTGGACGTACTCGAGCCAGACCGCGCTCTACGCGCTGGCGCTGGTGGACGTGTGGCAGTGGACGCCGCTGATCATGCTCATCACGCTCGCCGGCCTCGCCAGCCTGCCGCGCGAGCCCTATGAGGCCGCGCATCTCGACGGCGCCTCCCCGCGACAAGCGTTCTGGCACATCACGCTGCCGCTGCTGCGGCCCGCGCTCGTGGTGGCGATCCTGTTCCGCGCCATCGACGCGCTGAAGACGTTCGACATCATCTTCGTCATGACCCAGGGCGGGCCCGCCAACGCGACCGAGACCATCAATCTCCTGCTCTTCAACCAGGCGTTCTCCTACTTCAACATGGGCTACGCCTCGTCCATGGCCGTCGCGCTCTTCGCCCTCGTCATGGGCGCCTCGCTGATCCTGATCAAGGTGCGGCGGAGCACGACGTGGTGAGGGGGAGCGCGCGGCGCCGCTGGCTCTCCACGGCCGGGTTCTACGCGCTCGCCGCGCTCTTCATGCTGCCGACGGTGTTCGTCTTCTACTGGATGCTCACGCTCTCGCTCAAGCCGCAGATCGAGGCGACGGCCTATCCGCCGTCGTTCGTCCGCTTCAGCGTCACGCTGGCGGGCTATCGCGAGGTCTTCACGAAGTACCCGTTCTTCCTCTACACGTGGAACAGTCTGGTAGTGGCGACGGGCTGTACGCTGCTCGGGCTCGCGGTGGGATTGCCCGCCGCCTACTCCATCGCCCGCTGGCGCCAGCAACAGCTGGCCGTGATCATCCTGGTCGCGCGCATCATTCCGGGCATTGCCTACCTGATCCCCTGGTACATCTTCTTTCGGAGTCTCCGGATGGTGGACACCTACGGCGCGCTGATCCTCACCCACCTCATCGTGGGGCTGCCCATCATCATCTGGGTCATGATCTCGTTCTTCGAGGACGTGCCGGCCGATCTGGCGGACGCCGCCCTCATCGACGGCTGCTCGCACCTGGGCGTCTTCTGGCGCATCGCGCTGCCGCTCGTGAAGCCCGGCGTGGTGGCGACGGGGATCCTGTCCTTCGTGTTCTCCTGGAACAACTTCCTGTTCTCGGTGATCCTGGCCGGCCGGACGACGCGCACCCTGCCCATCGCCGTGTACAACATGATCTCGTACGAAGAGATCAACTGGGGCACCCTCGCGGCCGCCGCCACGCTCATCACCCTGCCCGTGCTGCTCGTCGCGCTGCTCGCGCAGCGGCACATCGTCACCGGGCTCACGTTCGGCGCCGTGAAACAATAAAAATGGGGGGCCCCGATATGGCCCCCCAAACCCCCCCGACGTTCGGAGCGCCCCGGCGAAGCCGTGGCGCTCCTCTATCTCGCGAGCGTGGCGGCGGCGGAGCCGTGGCGCTCCTCTAACTCGCGCGGGGGGCGGCGGCGGCGCGGGGGCGCTCCTCTATCTCGCGAGCGTGGCGGCGGCGGAGCCGGGGCGCCCCTCTATCGCGCGGGGTGGCGGCGCGGAGCCTTGACGCTCCTCTAGCTCGCCGCGCGCGACTGGAGTTCGGCGGCGGTCGCGCGGGCCAGCGCGGCGCCGCGCTCGGCGAAGTGGCGACAGAGGCCGGTGTAGCGCGCGGGGTCGAGCAAGGCGTCGACCTGGGACTTCGTCAGACCGGCGCTCACGTGTGGATCGTCGGCCAGGGTCTCGCGGAACGGCCGCGCCTGCGTGACCGAGGCCTGGGCCGCCTCGTAGACGGCGTCGTGGGCGCGTTGACGTCCGATCTCCTTGCCGAGCTCGAGCATGAGCGCCTCGGCCATGATCAGGCCGCCCGACAGCTCGAGATTCTCGCGCATGCGATCGGGGAACACCTGCAGCCCGTCGAGGAGCGTCATCATCCGCTGCAGCATGTCGCCGGTGAGCTCGCAGGCCTGCACCAGCGCGCGGCTCATCATGATGCTCGTCGTCCGGTCGGCTTCGTGCTCCGTCTGCATCGCTTCCAGGGCCAGCGGCACCAGCGCGCGGATCTGCGCGGCGGCGGCGATGATGTCCTGCGAGAGCTTCGGATTGCGCTTCTGGGGCATGGTGCTGCTGCCCACCGTGCCCGGCGGCACCGGCTCCTCCACTTCGCCGAACTCCTGCTTCATGAGCGTGTAGATCTCGCGGCCGATCTTGCTGCAGGTCGCGGCGAGCATGCCGAGCAGCAGGACGTACTCCGCCTGGTGATCGCCGAGGGTGCGCGCGGGCACGGTCATCGCGCGCATTCCGAGACGGGCCGCCATCCTCTCCTGGGTCGCGAGACCGGCCTCGCCGAGCGAGGCGAGCGTCCCCGCGCCACCGCCCAGCATGGCCACGAACACCCGTCCTTCGGCGCCGCGCAGACGCTCCACGTGGCGGCAGAGCTCGTCGATCCACACCGCCACCTTGAAGCCGAAGGTCGCGGGCACCGCGTGTTGCCCATGCGTGCGGCCCGGGAGCAGGGCGTCCTTCGTGCGCTCGGCGAGGTCGGCGAGGGCGATCAAGATCGTCGCGAGCTGCCGCAGGAAGATCTCGTGGGCCCGGCGCACCTGCAGGAGCTGACCGGTCTGCGTGACGTTCTGGGTCGTCGCTCCCCAGTGCACGTAGCCCCCGGCGTCGCCCTCACACGCACGATCCAGCTCCCAGACGAGCGGCACCAGTGGATGGCCGGTGCGCGCCAGGCCCGCCCGCACGGCGGCGAGGTCCAGGTACTTCAGCTGCGCCTTGCGCGTGATCTCGCGGGCGGCGGCGTCCGGGATGATTCCGAGCTCCGCCTGCGCCTGAGCGAGCGCGGCTTCCACGTCGAGCCAGGACTGCAAGCGCGCGGCTTCGGTGAACAGCGCCCGCACGCCCGGGTCGTCGATCCGCAGAGAGGTCGGCTCCTCCAGCATGGGCTCCTCGTCAGCGCGCGCGGCGCACCGCTCGCGGCGCATAGACCTCGGGGTTCACCACGTTGAGCGGGCGCTGCCCGGTGAGGACGCGCGCCACCTCCTCGCCGCACCTCCGCGGCACCGCGGCCGCGGCCGCCGTCGAAAAATAGGCCGCGTGGGGCGTGGCGATGACGTTGTCCATCCTCAACAGCGGGTTGTCGGCGGCGACCGGCTCCTGCTCCCACACGTCGAGCGCGGCGCCCGCCAGCCGCCGCTCCTGGAGCGCGCGGGCCAGCGCCTGCTCGTCGACCACGGGACCGCGCGAGGTGTTGATCACAATGGCCGTGGGCTTCATGCGCTTGAAGAACGTCTCGCCGATCAGGTGGCGCGTCTCGGCGTTCAGCAGCGTGTGGACGGAGACGTAGTCGGACCGCTCGGCCAGCGTCTCGAGCGAGACGCGCTCGACGCCGAGGGCGGCGAAGTGCCCGTCGTCCACGTAGGGATCGCACGCGATCACCTTCGTCTCGAGCGCAGCCACGCGCCGCGCGAACGCGCTGCCGATGTTGCCCAGGCCCACGATGCCGACCGTCTCGCCGTGCAGCGCGCCGGTGCGGTCGCCGGGGACCGCCCCGCTCCACACGCCCGCGCGCACCTGGCGGTCGAGCGTGACGATCTTGCGGTTCCACGCCAGCAGCAGGGCGAGCGCGTGGTTGGCGACCTCGCGCACCCAGATGTCGGGGATGTTCACGACGATCACGCCCAGCTCGGTGGCGGCGGGCACGTCGACGACGTCGTAGCCCACGCCGGTGCGCACCACCGTCTTGAGCCCCTCGAGCGCGCTCATCACGGCGCGCGTGACCGGCGAGAACGCGACGACGAGCGCGTCGGCGTCGCGGGTGCGGGCCATGAGCTCGTCCGCGTCGCCGATGAAGGGCAGCGCGCTCATGCGCGCGGGGACGTGGGCCAGCGCGGCCTGGCAGTCGGAGAAGTCGCGCTCCCCGCGCGCCTGGATGACGTAGACGTGGTAGGGCCGCGCGGTCATGACGACGGCGTGTGGCGGGTCAGGAAGTCGGTGACCCGGCGGATCGACTCGGCGAGATGCGCGGGGCCGCGCCAGTCCTTCTGCACTTCGAGGTTGGGAGCGAGGCCGGCGATCTCGGCGCTGATCGGGGCGGGATGGGGGGTGTCGGTCCCGGGCTGCAGCAAGAGCGGCGTGCGGCAGCGACTCACGAACTCGCGGCTCACGGAGAAGACGAAGTCGCCGCCGAACATATTGCGGCCGAACGTCCGGATGACGTCTTCGGTCAGCGTGGGATCGCGCGCCAGCATGGTCTTGGCGAAGCCGCTGATCGCCTCGTCCCAGGTCGCCCGGTTCTCGTACAGGCCGATCGGGTTCTGCAGCACCGCGGCGGTGATCCGCTCCGGCGCCATCTCGCACAGCGTCAGGCAGAAGGTCGCCCCGATGCAGCCGCCCATGACGTGGAAGCGGCGATGGCCCAGGTGATCCATCAGCGCCAGGTGATCGCCGGCGTACGTGTGCCAGCCGTCGGTCGCCGTCACCGTGCCGCGTGAGTTGCCCGCGTTGCGCTGATCCATGCCGATCACGCTGAACCGGCCGGCCAGATCGACCATGGGATTCATCCAGGGCGGCGGGGCGTCGGGATTGCTCGGGCTGTGGCGCCAGAACGCCAGCTGCGAGCGCAGGCCACCCGGCGCGAAGAGGAGCAGGGGATAGCCCGAGCCGCGGACTTCGTAGTGAATCTCGGCATCAGCACGCTTGAAGACCGGCATCGCGTTCCTCCCTTACCGCCGCGGCGCCTCATTCAGGGTCGAGACGTGCGCGGCGATCACCTTCCAGCCGAGGTCGGGAAAGCGCACCCAGGTCTGACTCTGACGGCTGATCAGCTCGCGACCGCGCACCTTGAACTCGAGGTTGACGGTGGCGAGATCGCGGCCGAGCGTGAGGATCTCACGTCCTTGTCGATCAGCGCCCGCTCGTAGCGCTCGAACAGCTCACGCACCTCGGCCACGACCTCCGGCAGGTTGGGCGTCAGGTGGATCATCGTCCGGCCGTCTTACGCGACCTCGACCAGCTCCAGCGCTTCGCGGCTCGGGCCCTCGATCATCACCGCGCGCGAGTCGCCGAGCTCGTAGGGCTTTTCGAGGAACCTGACGCCCTCGCTTCGCAGCTTGGCGACCCAGGCGTCGAGATCGGCGACGCTGAGCGCGATGTGGTCGTACAGATGCCCGCGCGTGCTGACGAGCGGCCGGTCGCCCTGACGCATGTACCAGGGCAACGCGACGTCGCCGAACACGACGGCGGCCGTCGGCGACCGGAACATCCCTTGCCGCTCGAGCGCCGGCCAGCTGCGCTCGGATCCGCGCGGCACCTTGCACGTAGACTCGGTCACGGGCGTGGCGCTGGCGCGTCCACGGAACACCGGCGCGCTCAGATGCGTCTGGTACCAGAGCTGGGCACAGAACGGCTCCTCCTGGTACAGGTGCACGTGGTTGAAGCGCTCGGCCGGATGGTTGCCCGCGTATTCCACGAGAGCGTTGTCGGGACCTTGCATGTAGCCGAAGCCGCCCGTGCGGGTCGGCTGCACGCCCTTTGCCCTGGCCTCGGCGATCTGCGCCTTCGTCAGGCCAGGCGTCGCGCCGGTGCTCGGCCAGGTATCGCTGCTGATGAACACCGAGCCGCCTTCCTCCGTGGTGTACAGCGGCAAGAGCCTGACGTCGGGCCGGCTCTCGTAGGACTCGAGGCGCGCGCGCGTGTCGGTGACATGCCAGCCGAAGTGCCAGATCGCGGTCTGCGGCGATGTCGCAGGCGGCGTGGCGACCCTGGTGAACAGGACGAGGACGTCGTTCGGCGACGCGAGCGCGGGCAGGCCGCCCCAGCTCGCCCTGGCGGAGGTCGGGAACTGCCGGGCATAGAAATCGATCGCCGCGTCGGGATCGACCGAGTTCAGATGCAGGTGATGGAACCCCGGCGCCGGGAGCATGGTGGCCGAAGCCTAGCAGCGTATACTCTCGCCGCGCAATCGCCGGCTGATCATCGTGAGCGACCCTGACCTCAGGCCAAGCCCGTGGCACGCGATCGCGGCCGCCACCGCGCTCAATGCTCCGCTCGGCTCGCTCTATGCGTTCAGCGTGCTCTTGACGCCGCTGGAAACCCTGCTCGCGCTGAGCCGAGCCGAGCTCGCGCTCGTCTTCGCCGTGGCGTCTGCGGCATTCGGCGGCGGCATGAACCTCGCGCCCCACGTCTACGGCCTCGCGTCGCCTCCGACTCTGGTCGTGGCCTGCGGCGCCGTGAGCGCGCTGGGCATCGCGCTGGCCGCCACGGCGGGCGGTCTGGCGCAGCTGGTCATCGGATACGGCGTGCTCTTCGGCGCCGGTGGCGGCGCGGGCTACATCCTCATGCAGCAGGCGGTGAACCTGGCGGTGACGCGACACCGCGGGCTGATGAACGGCTACCTGGTCGCGCTCTATCCGGCCGGCGCCATGATCGCCGCGCCCCTCTTCGGGTGGTCCCTCCGCGAGCTCGGCGTGCGCGCCACGCTCGGGGGACTCGCGGCTGTCCTGGCCGTCGCCGGGGTCATCGCCGCGTGGCTGATCGCGCAGTCCCGCGTCACGCTCGCGGCGGCGGCCGCGACCGCCGCGCCGGGCGAGGAGGAGCGGCGCCGACCGGTGTTCTGGCGGCTGTGGCTCGTCTTCTTCCTGGCGGCGTCTGCCGGGTTGATGGTGCTCGGTCAGGCTGCCGGCATCATCACGGCCTATGGCGGCGCGACCTCGCTCGCCGTCTACGGCACGACGTTCGTTGCCGGCACCATCGCCGCCGCACGCCTGGCAGGCGGGTGGATGATCGACTGGCTCACCGTGCCCACGGTCGCCGCCAGCGCCCACGCCGTCGCGCTCGCCGGGAACGTGGCGCTGACGCTGTGGCCCGGTGCCGGCGTCTCGATCCTCTCGCTGGCGCTCGTGGGGCTCGGCTACGGGTTGATTTCCGGCGTGACGGCGGCCGCGGTGGCCGTCTATTGGAGGCGCGCCCTGTATGGCCGGGTGGCCAGCCGTCTCTACCTGGCGTGGTGCGCCGCCGCCGTCTTCCTGCCGATCGCGGCCGGCCGCCTGTTCGACCAGACCCAGGGCTACGGCGTGGCGATCCTGATCGCCGCCGGCGGCAATGCCCTGGGCCTCCTGGTGGCGCTCGGGCTGCCGCGCGAGCGGGCGGCTCGCGCCGATGCTCAGCCGACATCGATGGCATAATCCGCCGCATGCACGCGGGCCGTCGTACCATCGTCGTTCGCTCCGACGGCCGCCCCGTGAACGTCGCCCGTCCCCGCGGTCAGCTCTTCGTCTGCGCGACGGGCTGTTGCTGCGGACGCACGGCCGACGGCTTCGCCGCGGTGCCGACGGAGCTCTACCACCACGAGTGGGAACGACGGCGCCTCAGGGACGTCGTGCATCTCACCATCGGCGGGTGTCTCGGCCCGTGCGCGCTCGCCAACGTCGTCCTGCTCCTGCTCGATGGCCAGGCGCTCTGGTTCCACTCGATCGACTCCGAAGCGCTCGTGCTCGCGCTCTACGATCACACCGAGGCGATGCTCGAGGCCAGCGGCTGCCTGCCGGCGCCGCCCGCGCTCGCGCCGTATCAGTTCAGCGCGTTCGCGTGGCAGGCGCCACCGGCGGTCAGCGCACCCTGACTATGTGATCAGGCCATAGAACCTGCCGGCGTTCTCGCACGTCATCTTCCGCGTGACGTCGGACGGCAGATGCGCGAACTGCTCGTTGATGTATTTCTCCGATTCCGGCCACACCCCGTCGGGATGCGGATAGTCGGAGCCCCACATCAGGGTCTCGACGCCCATCTCGTCGATCAGCTTGGTGCCCACGCGGTCGTACTGGAACGTCGCCTTGCACTGCCGCCGCCAGTACTCGCTGGGCTTCAGCTTGAGCGGCAGGTCCTTGTACTGGTCCTCGTACTCGAAATCCATGCGGTCGAGCACGTACGGGATCCAGCCGATGCCGCTCTCGCCGAAGGCGATGCGGATGTTCGGATAGCGCTCGAACACGGCCCGGCCCATCAGAGCGGTCAGGATGTTCGCCAGCGTCATCTGGAACAGGCACAGGCCGCTGTACATCAGCGCGCGCTGGGTGAGCCCGCTGTACTGCTCGCGGAGCTTCGGCGACACCGACGGGAACGTGTGGAAGTGCAACGGGATCCCGACCTCGTTGATCGCCTGCCACAGCGGCTCCCACTGCGGATGCCACATCGGCTCCATCTCCCACGAGCACGACAGCTCGATGCCCTTGAAGCCGAGCTTGGCGACCCGATGGACCTCGGCGACGGCGGCCTCGATGTCGCCATAGGGGAGGCAGGCGAGCCCGATGTGGCGGTCGGGATAGTGGCTGCAGAAGTCGTTCAGCCACGTGTTGTAGATGCGGAGCATCTCGTTGGACGCTTCGCGATCGTTCAGCTTCGCCGCCGCCGCGAGGATGCCGTAGATCACCTCGGCGTCGACGCCGTCGCGGTCCATCTCCTTGACGCGCAGATGCGGGTCGCCCGGCCGGCGAATCCCCTTCTTGCCGTCCTCGTAGAGTCCGGCCTCCGCCATCTTGTCGACGCGCAGCTGCTTGCCCGGGACGTACTTCGTGCCCGACGCGCCGACGCCGCCGGCGAGGCCGAAGGTCGCGCCGTTGTTCGCGACCCACCGCCGCCCCTCGGGCCCGTCGGCGACATAGGGCATGCGATCCTTCATGTCCCTGGGCGCCTCCGACACGAAGAGGTCGGGAGGAAGCCAGATGAGGTCGAGGTGACAGTCCGCGGAGATCCGCTTATAGCGCATGGAGTCCCTCCTCTTGCCGCACCTCGTTGATGACCTCGAGCACCCGCGTGTGCAACCCGGGATACTCGATCCCGAACTCCTTGGCCAGGCGGCTCCAGTCCACGAGATAGTTGCCGGACTCCTCGCGGCCACCCTCCTCGGCGAACGTGATCTGCGCGTCTGGGAGGAACCCGCGCACGATGTCCGCCAGCTCGCCGAGACTCACGGGGATGCCGCCCGAGTTGTAGAGCGCGTGGCGCGGGGCGTCGGCCAGCAGCACACGGGCGAAGACCTCGGCGATGTCCTCCACGTGAATCAGGAGACGCATGAGCCCTTTCTTGGGAAGGTGCACCGCCTTGCCGCGCGCGGCCTCCGTCATGATCTGCACGTGGTCCACCGAGCCACGAACCTTGTCGGGACCGGTGACGTTGGCCGGACGCACGCCCGTGATCGACATGCCGTAGTTCTTGATGTACTTGCGCGCCTGGAACTCGTTGAAGATCTTGTGCATCGCGTACTGGCTCGTGCCGTACGGCGGATCGTCCTCGTTCACGAGCCGGTCACCGAAGTGGCTCTGCTGGCCACTCACCGCGATCGAGCTCGCGTACACGACGCGCTTGACGCCGGCCAGGCGCGCGGCTTCGAAGCAATTGTCCATCCCCAGGACGTCGAGGCGCAATACCTGGTGGGGGTTGCCCTCGCCGGCGCCGAGCCCGTAGGCCAGGTTGATGAGCCGGTCCGGCTTGACGTCGAGCACGGTCCGCATCACGTCCTCGAAGTGCGTGACGTCGCCACGGATCACCGGCGCTCCGATCGGCACGTCGCCGAACGTGGCGGCTCCGGGGTTCAAGTCCATGCCGACCACCGACTCGCCTCGCGCGACCAGCCGCCTGATGAGCCGTGGCCCGATGAAGCCTGTCGCGCCGATCACCAGCACCGACATGCCGAGCCTCCTCTACGCATCCGGGACCCTCGTGGACTGCCACGCGATCATCCGCCAGTTGTCGCCCGCTTTCGCGTAGACCGCGAGGTAGCGGATGGTGAAGCGCTGCTCCTTGCCGGCGTTTTCCACGTGCATCTCCGACACGCCGTTGACGACGCCGATGCTGCCGTGCACGCGCGCCCGTCGGTCACGCGGCGCGATACCGCGATAGTGCGGCTTGCCGGCGCGGAGATTGTCCATGTGCTCCTTTTTCGACTCGAGTCGCGCGGTGGAGTGGACGTAGGTGAGATCGTCGGCGAGCGCCGCGTCGAGCGCGGCCCAGTCGCCTTTGCGCATCGCCTCGAAGCGGCGGTCGTCGGCCCGGAGGACTTCGGATTCGCTCATGGCATCTCCTCTCTTCAGCGCACCTTGACGAGCTTCTGGAGACTTCGCAGCCCCGGCGGCAGCGGCTGGTCCTTGTAGCGATTACGCCAGTTGGTGAACGATACCTCGCCGACGTAGATGTCGCCGCGCGAATCGACGGCGAGCCCGTGCGGCGACATGAACTGGCCCGGCTCGCGGCCGGCCGGACGCTCGCCGAGCCGCGCCAGCATCTCGCCCTTGGGAGTGTAGATGCTGACCCGTGGCCCGACGTTGGGCATGTCGTAGTTGACCGCCATGCCGCCGCCGATCTCGCCGACGTAGAAGCGCGGCTCGGCGCCGCGCTCGAGGAACAGGCCCGAAGGGCGGTGCATGTTGTTCCACTGCGTCTCGTACCTGCCGTTGCCGTCGAACACCTGGACGCGATGGTTCTCGCGGTCGGCGACATAGACCCAGCCGTCGGCGTCGCAGCAGATGTTGTGGGCGATGTTGAACTGGCCCGGATCGGTGCCGGGCTCGCCCCACGAGCGGAGCAGCGTGCCGTTCGGCGCGAACTTGTGGACGCGCGCGTTGCCATAGCCGTCGGACACGTAGAGATCGCCCTGCGGTGACAGCGCCGTGTGGGTGCAGCGGTGAAACGGCTCGCCGCTCATGTAGGGCTTCGGCTTGTCGGGAATGCCGAGCGTCAGCAGCACCTTGCCCTCGAGCGTGCAGTGCCTGACGGTGTGGTCGCCGTCATCGGTCAGCCAGATCGTGTCGTCGGGCGCCATGTGAACGCCGTGCGCGCGGCGAAACACGCCTTCGCCCCAGGACCGCAGAAAATTGCCGTCGCGATCGAACACGACCATCGGGTGCGCGCCGCGGTTGAACGCGTACACGCGGTCCTGAGCGTCGACCCCGACGGCCGCGACGTCCGCGTTGAACTCCTGCTCCGGCGGCAGCTTCGCCCACCGGTCGTGAACCTCGAAGCGATAGGCGCCCGTGCCCAGGATGACCGCCATCTCAACCTCCTTGGAGATTATTCCCCCAGCCGGACGAGAAACTCGCGAATGGCAGCCGTCGTCTCGCGAGGCTTCTCCACCTGGACATAGTGGCCTGCTCCCGGAACGATGCTGACGCAGGCGCCGGCGATGCGCTGACCGAGGAAGCGCGAGTACTTCGGGGGCGTGAGCTGATCCTCCTCGCCACAGATCACGAGCGTGGGCGCCTGCACGGTCGAGATCCGGCTCATGACGTCGAAGGCGTCACACGCCTGGAGATCCCCGAGCACCACTCCGGCCGGATTCTGGGCCGTTGCCCGATGCAGCGCCGCCCTCAGCTCGGCGGGCGCCTTGGCGCCGATGGCGAGGCTCATCAACAGACTCACGCCCTCATGGTAGTGGTTCGCGAGCAGGTCGAGCAACCGCGGCAGCACGCGGAGGCGCGCGCCGGTACCGATCAAGATGAGGCCATCCGGGCGCTCCCGACAGGACAGCGCGAATTGCTGGGCAATCGCCCCTCCCATCGAGTGTCCGCCGATGACGACCCGCGTGATTCCCAGCGCGTCGAGGAAGCCGGCGACCACGGCGGCCGCGTCCTCGATTCGGTGCGCGATGGTCCCGCCCGACCCTCCATGCCCGGGCAGGTCCAGGGCGACGATGCGCCCGAGATCGGCCAGGTCTTCGAGCTGGCGCATCCAGACATCGCTGGAGCCCCCCGTGCCGTGCACCAGGCACACCGTTGGCGGGCCGGCGCCTGCCGAGGCATACGCGATCTGAAGACCATTGACCGAGACCGTGGGCACGTGATCCCCCTCGCCCTCCTTGAAGCGGTCGGCGTGCGTTATATCATGCCGGGCGGGGGTCAGCGATGAGACAGGGATTCCGCGTCATCGATTCGGACACGCACGTCAATCCGTCGCTCGACGTCCTGCTGCGGTATGCGGACAGACCCCTCCGCGATCACCTCGACGAGATCACGCCGTACATGCGGAAGGTGAAGGTCCAGCCCGGGCGCGGCGACGCCGAAGATCAGACGGAGATGACCATCCTCTCGATCAAGCAGCTCCGCTATCAGCGCGTCGCCGGCGAGAAGCCGAGTGCGCCAACCGACACGGGCGGCGATCGCGGGTTCCTGTCGGGACGCACGCAGATGGTCACGCGCAAGCCGATCGCGGCGCGCGTCGCCGAGGACAACGCGCGCGGCCGGCTCGCCGACATGGACACCGAGGGTCGCGACATCGACTTCATCATTCCCGGTCCGTGGGCCTACGGCGCGCCCGCGCTCGCGCCTCATCTCACGCGCGGCATGTATGGCGCGTATCACCGCTACATGGCCGAGTACTGCGCGGCCGACCCGCGGCGTCTGAAGAGCATGGTGCTCGCACCGGCGACCGATCCGGCGTGGGCCGCGCAGGTGATCACCGAGCTGGCGAAGGAAGACTGGGTGGCCGCCGTGTGGCCGTTGCTCCCGGAAGGTCTGCCCGTGGACGATCCCGACCTCGAGCCGATCTGGGCCGCCGCCAACGACGCCGACCTCGCGATCATGTACCACGGCTTCACGATCGAGACGCCGTACTTCCCGGGCTATCGCGACGTCTGGGACAACCCGGCGATGGGGCGCTGCGCGGGCCAGACATGGGGCGGCCAGCGCTTTCTCTCGTTCATGCTGATGGGTGGCATGCTCGACCGTTATCCGCGCTTGCGCGTCGGCACGCTCGAGTGCGGCCACGGCTGGCTGCCACACTGGCTGCTCCGCCTGACGCGGCAGATCGATTACGTGCGCGGCTCGGTGTCTCCCAAGGTGGAGCACACCCCGGTCGAGTACGCGCGGATGGGCCGCGTCTTCTGCGGCATCGATTTCTCGGAGGGCGTCGAGCTCACGCGCGCGGTGATCGAGCTCGTCGGCGACCACGTGCTCATGTTCGAGTCGGACTATCCACACCCGGAGACGATCTTTCCGGACCACGCGGACGCCGTGATCGCCTGGCGCAAGCGGCTCGGCGAGCCGGCGACACAGAAGCTCATGTGGGAGAACGCCACGCGCTTCTTCCGTCTGACCTCGACGCCGTGGGGCTGAGTCAGCCTCCGTGCAGGTAGTCCGCGAAATAGTCTTCGACCGTGATCCGGCGGCTCGTCAGGCCCAGCCGGAACGCCTCGCCGGCGAACATCTCGATCTGCGCCCGGTTCCGCTCGACCCCATACGGGTGGAAGTCCTCCCCCATCACCGCCGCCGTGGCCTCGAGCTCCGCTTCCAGCCACGGCGTGGCGTACGGGAATCCCTTCTGCGACGCGGTGAAGCACTCGTTGGCGGCGCTGAACGCCTCGGTGAGGCTCCTGGCGATCCACCGGTTCGCCTCCCAGGCCTCGCGCCGGAGAACGATCAGATGCTGAGGAGGAAACGCGCCGGTCTTGCGAAAGTACTCGTGCTCGACCTGGCGGAAATCCGGGAACAGGCGCGCGATGGGCCCCGCGTCGGGGTGATAGGCTTCCGGGCGCGGCGGGCTGTAGATGGCCTCCAGCTCCCCATCGAGCAGCATCGTCGACAGTGACCGTCCTTTCGCGGGCGCGTTCACGCCGGGAGGCAGCGTCTGGTCCATCGATGCCGACCAGGGCGTGTCGATGTCCCCGACCCACCACTGGATGGCGGCCGGATCCACACCCACGAAGCGCAGGAAGTGCCGGTACCAGATGGAGCCGCTCGCCGTGTAGCTGTACATGCCGATGCGCTTGCCGGCCAGATCCGCGGGCTTCCGAATCGGGCCGCCGCGGCGGACGTACAGGTCGCGCGCCGTGAAGTTGCGCAGCGGAAACACCGGCAGGCCGACGTAGCGGCGATCGCCCTTGTCGATGCGGTAGAGGTACTGCGCCATCGACCACTCGCCGCCCTGCACGTGCGGGTCCTGCACGGCGCGACGGAGCATCTCGGCGCGCGCCGGCCACGAGCCCCGACTGCCCAGGATCATCGTGAGCGCGATCCGCTCCGGCTTCACCTCACCGGTCGCGAGGGGCATGACGCGCGCGTAGTCGGCGCACGTCAGGGAGATCGGGATCTCAGCCACCGTCAGCACCTGCCTCCGCTCCTACCTGAATCGGTACGTGATCCGACCTCGCGTCAGATCGTAAGGGGACAGCTCAACCGTGACCCTGTCGCCGGGCAGAATCCGGATGCGGTGCATCCGCATCTTGCCCGACACGTGGGCGAGTATTTTGTGGCCGGTGTCCATCACCACCCGGAACATCGCGTTGGGTAAGGGCTCGACCACCTTGGCCTCGACCTCGATGGCATCTTCCTTGGTCATGGTTGTTGTTTCGCCTTTCGTCAGAACTTGTGCAGAGGTGAACGCTCTCACGACGTGACGCCGCAGGCGCGGACAGGAGGGAACCGACACCGCCACCGTATCACACTTCTGCGATCCATCAGACCACTCCGTGCAGTGCTCCCCACGTCGCCGGATCCTGCCACAGGAGCGTGCTGAGATAGAGCGAGACGTCGTGCGCCGGGTAGTCCTTGGCGATCGCCGCGGCGGCCGCGGTGATCTTCGTCGGATCCGGCGTGGCCGCGTCGTCCTGAATCACGCCGTTGTCGTGCGCGATACCGATCGCGTCGAGAAACGCGCCCATCATCGGCCGCTGTTCGGCCAGGTGATATAGGACGAGCATTCGAGCGGCGAGCGCCTCGGGCAGAGTCGACAGGCTGGCGAGGTGATGCGCCTTACGATCTTCGTCGAGGCCGATCACCGTCTTGGGCCGGAACTTCCTCTGCTGGGCGATGAGCAGCGCGGCCTGCCGCTGATCGGAGGTCGCTTCATCATCGCGCCAGAGCGCGTACGCGGCGCAAAGCCGCTGCGCCGCGGTCATCCGTTGCCACAAGCGTGAAGCTGTCCGCGTGTCGGTCATCGATCAAGCGCAGTGCCCGTGGACGATCGCCGGGTCCGGCGCTTGTCGTCCTCGGAGAGCATGTCGGTCCAGCAGTTGGCGTCGTGCGAGAGGACCATCTTGCCGGCGTAGCCTTCGGCACAGAGCCGTGCGAGCACCTCGACCCGTTTCGCGGTGGGCAGGAAGTGCTCGAGGCCGAAGCGGTCCATCCCGATCGTGCTCCCCCGCTCCATCAGGCCGCGCAGATATTCCAGGTCCTCGCTGTCGCCGCTGTGGCCGATGACCACGCGGCTCAGATCGACGCCCTCCTGCGCGAAGATCGCCTGCTGAGCCTCGCCGGAGCGGCCCGCGGCCCACGTGTGGGTCGAGATCGGCACGCCGGTCTGTCGCGAATGAACAGCTCGGCCACCGCATCGACGCCGTGGGCGCTGAAGTACCGCTGCGGCATCCACCAGACACCGGTGGCGACGATCACGTGGACGCGCGAACGGCGCGCCACGTCGACGATCAGGCCGATGTCCCGGCCCAGATCGACGGTGGTCAGGTCGACGATCGCGCGGATGTTGCGGCGGTAGAGGTCGGCCATCTTCCGCTCGGCGATGGCGAGGATGGCGTTTCGGTCCCAGAGATGTGGCCAGTTCTCCTGCACGCCGGGCGAGCGCGTGACGACGTGCTCGTGCATCAGCGTCGGACCGAGCTCGCCGGTGGCCACCGGACCGAGCGCGGTCTCCACGGTCGTCATCGCATCGACTCCGGCGCCACGGGGCGGCGGGATCGCGAGGCCTCGTAGATCGCCAGCGGCACCTGGAGGACCTTCGTCGCGGTGACGACGTCCTGGGCGGGTTGCCGGCCCTCCAGCACTCCGTCGACGAAATCGCGCGCCGCTCCATCGAAGCCGGTGCGCCAGTCCATGGGCACCTGGTAGCTCGTCGTCTCGGTCCCCTGGATCAGCATCACCGGCGGCAGGTCGAGCATCTCGCCGGTGCAGCGGGTGACCCACAGGATGCCGCGTGAGCCGTGGATCTCGAAGAACTCGTCCGCGCGATAGTAGCGGCTCCGGATGCGCATCTCGGGAGCGTAGGTGTAGTCGATGATGCCGAGGCAGTCGCGATTCTTGAAGCGGAAGTGGGCGACGCTCGGCGTCTCCTGGATGAAGTCCTCGCCGCGGCCGACGATGGCCGAGATCTCGCCGATCTCGCCGATCCAGTACATGGCGGTGGCGTACTTGTGCACGCCGTCGTCGTAGAGGACACCGCCGGGGTTCCGACCGGGATCGCGACGCCAGATCAGCGCCTCGGGATCGAGGGTCAGGGTGGCGCCGACGCTTTCCCTGGCGCGGGTCGTGTGGATGCGCACGAGCGACGGCTCGCCGATGGCGCCGGCCTCGAGCAGCTCCTTGGCTTTCACGATGGGCGGGTAATAGAGGAAGTTCTCGGTCACCCGGAACGTCGTTCGCGCTTTCGACACCGCCTCGGCGATCCGATCGGCCTCGGCCACGCTGATGGCGATCGGCTTCTGACAGGAGACGTGCTTGCCGGCGGCGAGAGCGGCGATGATCTGCTCGGCGTGGAGATAGGTGGGCGTCAGGAGCTCGACGGCATCGACCGTCGAGTCGTCGAGCAGCTCGGCATAGTCCTTGTAGATCCGCGGCGTGATCCCCCACTGCCGGGCCCGCAGCTCGGCACGCGCCCACTCGGTGTCGCAGAGGGCGACGACGTCGCAGCGCGGGTGCTCGAGATACCCGGGGGCGTTGAGCTGGCAGATGTTGCCGCAGCCGACGATGGCAAGACGGACGCGGTCCACGCGCGTCAGCCGCGGGCGCCCGCCGCAGCCCGCTCGACGAGCTCCTTGGCGCCGGCCTGGATCCACGGGAAGAAGCTGGTGAACACCACGCGCACGCCCATCCGCGTGTAATGCTCGACGTTGCCGGCGTTGACCAGGGTGCCGGCCACGCGGCCGGCCTGCACGATCTTCGTCAACGCGCCGTCGATCGTCTTCTGGACGTCCGGGTGCCCCACGTCGCCGATGTGGCCCATCGAGGTCGCCAGGTCGCTCGGCGCCACGAAGAACACGTCGATGTGGTCGACCCTGACGATCTCGTCGAGCTTGGGGATGGCCGCGATGTCCTCGATCAACACCATCAGCAGGCTCTGGTCGTTGGCGGTCTTGAAGTAGTCGTCCACGCCGAAGCCCTGGCGGCTGGTGAACATGCCGCGCTTGCCGAGCGGCGCGAACTTGCCGGCCTCGACGACCGCCTGCGCCTCGGCGCGCGTGTTGACGTGCGGCACCACGATGGCCTGCGCGCCCCGATCGAGCGTGCGATAGATCGTGGCGTAGTCGTTGTCCATCACCCGGACGACCGAGGTCTTGCCCCAGAGGTCGCAGGCCCGCGTCAGGTTGCCGAGGTCGGCGTAGTCGACCCCGCCGTGCTCGCCCTCCAGCCAGATGCCATCCACGTCGAGCGTGCCGAGCTGATCGATCAGGTCCGGGTCGTTGGTGCCGCCGATGATCGTCGCGACTCGGCCGGCGGCGAGCGTCTGTCTCAGGCGATTGGGTCGGATCTTCACGTGTGTCTCCTCGCGGGTGGTGAGGGTCGTGATCTTGACGGCGTACCGTACCATGGCCCGGGATGAGCGGTGTGCCAGCGGAAGCGACTCCCGAACGTCTGACCGCCGTCCTGCGCCGCGCCGGTGTCCTCACCCGCGGCGAGGTGGTCGACGTCGCGGTCGAAACGTCGCGCGACACGCTGATCTCCCGCATCGCGCGGCTGCGCCTCACGTACGCTCAGGGCGACGACGCCGGCCCGTCGCACGTGTTCTTCAAGACGTCGCGCGAGGACGCCGCGGAGGCCCTGCGCGAGCTCGGACGCAAGGAGGTGACCTTCTACGACGTGGTCGCGGTCGCCACGCCGCCGGGTCTCCTGCCCCGCTGCTACGAGGCGGCCGCGGAACCGGCGGGGCGCTGGCACGTGATGCTCGAGGACCTGACCGCCTCTCACGAGCCGCTCGGCGAGTGGCCGCTGCCGCCTCCCATGGAGCGGTGGCACGCGGTCGTCGCGGCCCATGCCAGGTTCCACGCGCTCTGGTGGGACCACGAGCGTCTGGGCGTCTCGGTGGGCGCGTTCGCGGACGATTCCGGTGCGCTCGACCGCCATCTCGCGGCATTCCCGAAGGATCTGGCCGTCTTCGCCGATCGCCTGGGCGACCGTCTCTCCGCCGAACGCCGGCGCGTGTACGAGGGTCTGATCGCCGCTGCGCCGCGCCTGCTCGGGCGGTACCGCTCGCACCGGGACCTGACGATCGTTCACGGCGACGCCCACGTCTGGAACGCGCTGCTCCCGCGCGATCCCGGTTCCGACGACGTGCGGCTGATCGACTGGGACGCGTGGCGCGTGGACACCGCCACCGACGACCTCGCCTACATGATCGCCGTGCAGTGGTATCCGGACTGGCGGCGCCGGTACGAGCGGGAGAGCCTCCGGCGCTATCACGACGCGCTGGTGGCCGCCGGGGTGCGCGGCTACTCGTTCGACGCGCTGTGGGACGACTACCGGCAGTCCGTGCTCTGGCAGATCACCACCCCGATGTGGCAGGCGAATCACGGGCTCGGTCCCTGGATCTGGTGGAACCATCTCGAGCGCATCATGAGCGCCGTCCACGACCTCGGTTGTCTCGAGCTGCTGGACTGAACGGTCACCCGAGCCGGAAGCGGCGCAGGCGCTCCACCATGGCGAGCGCGTACGGCGCTCCCTCCAGCAGCTGCGCCAGCATCAGATCGTCGAGCTGGACTCCCGCCCGCCGCGCGCTCTTCACACACAGGTCGCGCGTCTCGGCGTCGACCTGATCGGCGCCGCTCGACAGCACCGGCGGAGGGACGACGTCCGGCGCGGCCGCGCCGCGCGCGAGCTGGGGGCGCCGCGTGTGCCACGCCGTGGCGCGTTCGTAGGCGTGGCCGACCCTCAAGATCGTCGTCTCGCCGAAGGGCCGGCCGACGATCTGCATGCCGAGCGGCAGCCCGTTCCTGCCGAAGCCGTT
Organism: Candidatus Rokuibacteriota bacterium; assembly: GCA_003220225.1. Taxonomy (GTDB): domain Bacteria; phylum Methylomirabilota; class Methylomirabilia; order Rokubacteriales; family CSP1-6; genus AR12. The sequence continues at coordinate 8,884 of QHRU01000134.1, read as the reverse complement.
GGGCAGCGCCAGCACGGGCTGGCCCGTCACGTTCCACGCGGTCAACACGCTCGGCTTCTGCCAGAACGAGACGCTGCGGTAATCGCTCAGCCGCGCCGCCTCGCCCATGCCGGCCGTGACGAAGGCGTCGAATCGGCCGTAGAGCGGCTCCATCTCCACCATCATCCGGCGATGCTCGCGCGTGGCCTGGACGTAATCGTGGGCGGTGAACAGCACGGACGGCAGCACGCGTGAGCGGAAGTCGGCGCCGAAGTCCTTCGCGCGGGTCTGGAGATTCGCCTGGTGGACGCTGAAGATCTCGCTCTCGGCGATGACGATCTTGACGTCGAAGTAGGCGGCCAGCGGCCGCACGCTGCATTCCTCGAGGGTGGCGCCCAGCCGGCGTAAGACGTCGAGCGCGGCGTCCATGGCGTTACGAACGTCCTCGGTCGCCGGGATGTCCTGCTCCCAGTGGTGCCGCAACACGCCGATCCTGAGGCCGCGGAGATCGTCGCGCAGCGCCTCGCGATACGACGGGATGTCGCGCCTCACGCTCCCCGCGTCGTTCGGGTCATAGCCGGCGAGCGCCTGCAGCACCAGCGCGCAGTCCTCGACCGTCCGCGCCAGCGGCCCGCAGTGATCGAACGTGTACGAGTTGGTGATGACGCCCGCGCGACTCACGAGGCCGAACGTGGGCATGAGTCCGACGACGCCGCAGAGCGATGCCGGGCCGCGGATCGATCCCCCGGTGTCCGAGCCGAGCGCCACCGGCACCATGCCGGCGGCGACCGCGGCGCCCGAGCCCGACGAGGAGCCACCCGTGAAGTGGGCCAGGTTCCACGGATTGCGCGCCGGCGGCCACGGCAGATCGAACGAGGGACCCGCGTGCGCCATCTCGTGGGTGGCGAGCTTGCCGAGCAGCACGGCGCCGGCGTCGTAGAGCCGCCTCGTCACGGTGGCGTCCTCGGCGGGAATCCGGTCGATGAAGACGCGGGAGTGGCCCGAGGTGAGGATCCCCCGCGTGTCGTAGATGTCCTTGAGCGCGAACGGGATCCCGTGCAGGGTCCCCCGGTGTTTGCCGGCCGCGATCTCGGCCTCGGCTGCCCTCGCCTGTTGGCGAGCGAGGTCGAAGGTGGGCGTGATGAAGGCGTGCGTCTGCGCGTCGTAGTCCTCGACGCGCCGGATGAGCGCCTCGACCAGCTCGACGGGCGACAGCGTGCGCGCGGCGATCAGGCTCGAAAGCTCGGCGGTCGAGAGGTCGGTCAGCCCGGTGGCCATGGGCAGCGATCGTCCTCCAGCCACCGGGCATCGTCAAGGGACGCCGGTCAGGCCGCGCGGCGCATCTTCCCCCGTCGAACTTGCACGCGAAGCTGGTTCGAGACGGCGCGGCCTCCCCGACGGAAGACCGCGCCGTCTGGCTGGACTAGACGCGAGTGCGGATCCAGCCCAACCGCGAGTGGTCGGGAACCGACCCCTCGGCGAGATACCGTTGCTTCATCTTGGAGATGTTGTCCGAGGCGAAGCCGGGGAATTCGAGCAGCGACTTCAGGCTAGCCGGCATCCTGCTCTCGAAGTCGGCCGGTATCGCTCCGAACTTCTTGGGGATCGTCGAGGAGACGTGGTACAGCCGCGCGGAGTTCAGTCCGATGATGTTCCGCCTGTCGGCCTCCGTGATCTCGGGGTAGCCCCACCTGTCCTGCAGCGATTCGGGTATCTGGAACCGCCAGAAGGCCTCGTACTGCCACTTCGGCGAGCCATACCAGAGCGAATCGGAGCCGAAGACGATCCGGTGCGATCCCATGTTCTGCAGGAGCTGGCCGACGATGTGAGCCCACACGGTGGGGAACGTGATCACCGTCGACGCGAACGTCGAGCCGACTTCGGCATAGACGTTGTTGAGGTTGCGTGAGAGCTGGCCGAACCGTGTCGTCCAGCGGATATCCGGTACGCCCTCGCGCAGGACCGGGTGCGCGCTCAGAAGGTTGCTCAGGGGCTCCGGGTTGTAGAACAACACCGGGGCGATGCACGAGTGGTAGATGATGAAGTTGAAGGTCGGCCAGTCGCGGGCGGCCTTCGGCAGGTCTTCGGGGTTCCCGTTCTGCGGCGTGTCGTCCACCGTGGGCGCGAAGCCTTTGTGCACGCAGATGTTGCCGAACGCAGGTCGCTCGTCCCGCAGCAGGACCTGGTTCTTCCTGATGAGCTCGAACGTCGGGTAGACGACCTGCTCGTCATCGAGCCGCCACTGCTTCATGGGTGCGCCGGCTGGATCCGTGAGCTGTTTGGCGGCCAGGGACACGCAGTAGCCCTTCCACGCATCCGGCTTGTTGTGGTCGATCTGTCGCTGGATCTCGAACAGGTTCGCCGTGCCCGGATAGATCAGGCCGTGAGCATAGAGACGCTGGGAGCCTGCCAGATTGTTGACGAAATTTCTCACGCCAACAGTCTGGTCGGCCGTCAGGACTTCGATGCTACGGGCCTCGTTCACGTTTCTCGGCTCTGGGCCCGTAACGAACACGGGGAGAAATCCCGTGATGTTGCTCAGCATGCCGACGGTCATCGGGCTGTCGAAGTACAGCGACTTGACGAAGGCCGCGAAGTGGAAGATATCCGGTCCCATCGGATCGCCCTTCAGCGCCGGGTTCCAGTTTCTCCACAGCCCTCCCGAGACGTCGAAATCGCCGTGTAATGCGAGCTCGTCGAGCACGGGGTGGGATAGGCCCGAATTCAGCGGCGGGTTGAACGGATTCGAGTGGAACTCGGCCGCGCCCGGGTATCCCTGCGCGAGCGCCCGCAGCGCCCGATTGGTCGTCGTGTTGCTCTGACGGATCATGTGGAGCTGGTCGTCGAAGATGAACGTGTCCGCGGGAGGACCGTCGGCCGCAAACGCCTCGGACTCGAACAGCGATTCGCGGCTCACGTTGAAGAAGCGCCCGAAGACCTCGTTCATCGCCAGGAACGTCGCGGCCATGCCTCCGGTCGTCGCCATGAACTTCCGGCGGCTCATGCCGAGCTTCTTGGCGGCGCCGTCGGCGAGCTCGTTCGTGCGCGCCTCGATGCGCTGCTGTTGCTCGGTCTGCGGCATGGGCATCCACTCGCCGTTCGACACGATCTGAGTGGGAATGGGTGACGGGGAGGGATCGAGGTCGGCTCTGGTGCACTTCGCCAGCTGCGCGTCACTCAGCCAGGTTTCGCTCCTGAGATCATCATCATGCGACATGCTTTGCACTCCGTTTCTGGGCCTCCGCGGCTCCGAAAGGTATGGAGCAGACACTGCCGCAAGAGTGCGCGACGGAGCGCCGGGCGGTGGAGCGCGTGCGGATCCCACGGGAATTGACACCTCCGGACAGAGGAGCGATCGACCGTGCGATGCTACGGCGCCGGATCGAATCGTGTCAACTGAAAGTTCCTTCCCGAGGCGCGGTCCCCGGACCGGAGGCGCGCCTCCGGTCATCACACGCGGTATCATCCACTTCCACCGGTCAATGTTTGCGACGGAGGCGCGGCCATGCTGAGCAAAGGTCAGACCGAGGCGCGGAAGCTTCGCTCGCGCTTGAGCCACCCGATCATCGACGCGGACGGGCACTGGGCCGAGTTCGCCCCGCACATGCGCGAGGAGTTCCGCCGCATCGGGGGGGACGCGGCGGTGGAGGCGCTGGCCATGGCCAGCGCACGCATCCCCAACTCGCTCAGCATGTCCGTGGCCGAGCGGCGGCGCCGGCGGATCGGCCAGGAGGCGTTCTGGTTCCTGCCGACCAGGAACACGCTGGACCGGGCGACCGCCATGATGCCGCGCCTGCTGTACGAGCGTCTCGACGACCTCGGCCTCGACTTCTGCGTGGTCTACCCGACGGCGGGGCTGGGATACTACCGCCTGCCGCAGGAGCGGCTGCGGCGCGCGCTCTGCCGCGCCTACAACGTGTTCACGGCCGAGCAGTTCAGGCCGTTCAACGATCGCATCATCCCCGCCGCGATCATCCCGATGTACTCACCGGAGGAGGCGATCGAAGAGCTGGAGTTCGCCTCGAAACAGCTCGGTTACCGGGTCGTCATGATGGGCGGCCTCATCCGCCGCCCCATCCCGGCCCTCGCCGAGGAGCACCCCGAGGCCTCGAAGTTCGTCGAGTGGTACGACGTGATCGGCATCGACAGCGAGCACGACTACGATCCGGTGTGGGAGAAGTGCCGCGAGCTGCGCATCGCGCCGAGTTTCCACAACGGCGCGCGCTCGATCCTCCTCCGCAACTCGCCGTCGAACTTCTGCTACAACCACATCGGCCACTTCGCCTCCGCCGGCGAGGCCATGGCCAAGGCTCTCTTCTTCGGCGGCGTCACGCGGCGCTTCCCGGAGCTGAACTTCGCCTTCCTGGAAGGCGGCGTGGGCTGGGCCTGCTCGCTCTACGCCGATCTCGTCGGCCACTGGGAGAAGCGAAATAGCCAGGCGCTCGAGAACACCAACCCCGCACGGCTCGATCAGGCGGGCATCCTCGCGCTGGTCGAGAAGTACGGCAAGCCCGCGGTGGTGGAGGCGGTGCGCCGCGGCGAGGGGCTCGACGACAACGGCAACGGCACCGGCGGCGTCGAGGACCTCGACGACTACGCCCGGTGCAGGATCACGCGCAAGGACGACATCCGCGAGCTGTTCGTCCCGCGCTTCTACTTCGGCTGCGAGGCCGACGACCCGATCAACGCGTGGGCCTTCAACCGCAAGGCGAACCCGATGAACGCGCGCCTCAACGCGCTCTTCAGCTCGGACATCGGTCACATGGACGTCCCCGACATGACCAGGGTCTTGCCCGAGGCCTACGAGCTGGTCGAGCACGAGCTGCTCACCGACGGCGACTTCCGCGATTTCATGTTCACGAACGCCGTGCGCTTCTGGGGCGAGGTGAACCCGGACTTCTTCAAGGGCACGGTGGTCGAGAAGCAGGCGGCGGAGGTGCTCGCCCGGCCCCGCTGAGGGCTCGCCCGGTCGAACTGGACAGGAGGCAGAATGAATACGCATCGCTCCCTCGCGATATCGCTCGTTGCCCTGATGCTGGTCGTCCCCGCGCTCATCCAGGCGCAATCCAAGGACCAGCTCGGCAAGGTCGACTTCCAGAACTCGTGCAGCCCCGCGGTGCAGGAGCGCTTCCAGCGGGCCGTCGCGATGCTGCACTCGTTCCGGTACGCAGAGACGGAGAAGGCATTCGGTGAGGTGCTGGCGCACGACCCGTCCTGCGCCATCGCGACGTGGGGCATCGCCGCCATCCTGATGTCGAACCCTCTCGCCGGCATCGGCCCGTCGCCGCAGTGGGCCGAGCGCGCGAAGGCGGCCCTCGAGCAGGGGCGAAAGATCGGCGCGAAGACGTCGCGCGAGCGCGACTACATCGACGCGGTCGGGACCTACTACAAGGACTGGGCCAACCAGCCCGAGCGCACGCGCCAGGCGAACCGCGCGCGCGCGTTCGAGGCGCTGGCCGCGCGTTATCCGAACGACGACGAGGCGAAGATCTTCAGCGCGCTGTACATCGCCGCGACGCAGTCGCTCGCGGATCAGAGCTACCAGGCCTACCTGAAGGCGGCCGAGACGCTCGAGAAGCAGTTCGCGAAGCATCCGGACCATCCGGGTGTCGCGCATTATCTGATCCACTCGTACGACGCGCCGCCTATCGCGTCGAAAGGCCTCCCGGCGGCGCGACGCTACGCAAGCATCGCGCCGGCGGCGCCGCACGCGCTGCACATGCCGTCGCACATCTTCACCCGCGTGGGCTCGTGGACCGAGTCGATCGCAACCAACGAGCGCTCCGCGGTGGCCTCGAAGCAGGACAAGGACTTCGACGAGCAGCTTCACGCGATGGACTACATGGTCTACGCCAACCTGCAGCTGGCCCGTGATGCCGAGGCGCGTCGTGTGATGGACGAAGGCGCGACGGTGACCGGCTTCACCACGCTGCGGTTCGCCGGGCCCTACGCCCAGGCGGCGATGCCTGCACGCTACGCGATCGAGCGCGGCGACTGGAAGCAGGCGATGACGCTGGACCCGCGTCCCAGCCAGTTCCCGTTCACCGTCGCGCTCACCCACTTCGCGCGCGGCCTCGGCGCGGCCCGCAGCGGCGACGCCGCGGCGGCGGACACGGAGGTGCAGCAGCTCGCCCAGCTGCACTACGCGCTGAAGACCGCGAAGAACGAGTACTGGGCCACCGAGGTCGAGGTGAGCCGGCTCGGCGTCGCAGCCTGGACGGCGCTGGCGCTCGGCAACGAGGAGGAGGCACTCGGCCTCATGCGCAGCGCGGCGGACATCGAGGACAAGAGCGAGAAGCACATCGTGACCCCGGCGCGGATCGCGCCCGCGCGCGAGCTGCTCGGCGAGATGCTGCTGGCCCTCAAGCGCCCCGCCGAGGCGCTGAAGGAGTTCGAGGCCTCGCACGTGCGCGAGCCCGAGCGCTTCCGCGGCTACTACGGCGCCGGCGAGGCCGCCGCGCAGAGCGGCGACACGGCAAAGGCGAAGCGCTACTTCACGCGGCTGGTCGAGCTGGCCGGTCAGGGCGCCGCACGCCCAGAGCTCGCGCAGGCACGCGCGTTCCTGGCGGCGAATCCGTGAACGCGCGGCGCTGATCGCCGTCGCTACGGCAGGAGATCGGCGACGTAGACGCGCGCGGACGGCGCCGCGATCGGTGCGACGGTGGCCTCGGCGCCGAGCGTCTCGACCGCCGCGTAGCCCCAGCGCCGGCGCGCCGGGCCCGGTCTGGCCGGCTCGTGGTGTACTTCGAGCACGCGATCGACGAGGTTGACGATCCAGTAGTCCGCGATCCCCGCGCGCGCATAGGCGGCGGCCTTGCGTCCCCGCGCCATGCGCAGGCCCGAGAGCGCGACCTCGACGATCAGCGCCGGGCGCGTCGGATGCGCACGGACGTAGTCGCGCGGCGAGCCCTGGACAACGCAGACGTCCGGCTCCGGCTCCGACAGGTCATCGAGGCCGATCGGACTCTGCACCTGAACGAACCACCCGTCTCCGAACGCGCGCTCGAGCGTCTTCGCCACGAGCAGCACCGCCGTCCTGTGCGGGCTCGACTGCGGCTCTTTCACGAGCAAGAGCCCGTCGAGCAGCTCGATCGGCTCGTCCTCGTCGAGGAAGCCACGGTCGATCAACCGCTCGTACTCCCGGCGGGTCCAGCGACGCAGCGCGGGCCGCTCCGCGTGCTTCATGCGCGCATGCTATCGGCCGCGCTGCGGCCGGTCAACGTGTCCGGATGGATACACCGGAGCCGAAAGCGCTGGCCGGCCGGTAACGTCGGGGCGCCGGACAGGCTACAATGACACTCCGCGGCGGCCGGCGGGCCCGGCCGCGCACATATATAAGGAAGAGGAGTCCCATGGCACGCACGCTGCTCGACAAGGTCTGGGAAGCCCACACGGTCCGCACGCTGCCCTCCGGCCAGACGCAGCTCCTGATCGGCCTGCACCTCATCCACGAGGTCACGACGCCGCAGGCCTTCCAGATGCTCAAGGAGCTGAAGCTCAAGGTGCGCATGCCGGAGCGCACGTTCGGCACGCTCGATCACATCATCCCGACGGCCGACCAGACCCGTCCCTACGCCGACCCCGAGGCGGAGGAGATGGCCGCGCACATGTACCGCAACATGAAGGACTTCAATCTGCAGCTCTTCGACATGTCGACGGGCAAGCAGGGCATCGTCCACGTCATCGGGCCGGAGCTGGGCCTCACGCAGCCCGGCATGACCATCGCGTGCGGCGACAGCCATACGTCGACACACGGCGCCGTCGGCGCCATCGCGTTCGGCATCGGGACGACCCAGGTGCGCGACGTTCTCGCCACGCAGTGCCTCGCCATGGCCAAGCCGAAGCTGCGCCAGGTGCGCGTCGAGGGCGCGCTGGCCAGAGGCGTCTACGCCAAGGACGTGATCCTGACGATCATCAATCGCCTCGGCGTCAAGGGCGGCGTCGGCTACGCATACGAGTACGCGGGGCCCGTCATCGAGCGCATGACGATGGAGGAGCGGCTCACCGTCTGCAACATGTCCATCGAGGGCGGCGCGCGGTGCGGCTACGTCAATCCCGATCAGACGACGATCGACTACCTGCGCGGCAAGCCGTACGCGCCCGCTCGTGAAGCCTTCGACCGCGCGACGACGTGGTGGAAGTCGATCGCGACCGAGCCCGGCGCCTCGTTCGACGACGTCAAGAAGATCGACGGCGCGTCCATCGAGCCCGTCGTCACGTGGGGCATCAACCCCGAGATGTCCGTGGGCGTCAGCCAGCGCATCCCTTCCCCCGATGCGCAGCCCGAGCCCGAGCGCCCGACCTTCCGCGAGGCCCTCGCCCACATGGGCTTCGCGGCCGGCCAGCCGATCAAGGGCGCACGGATCGACGTCGCCTTCGTCGGCTCGTGTACCAACGGCCGGCTGTCCGATTTGAGGGTGGCCGCTGAGGTCGCCAAGAAGGGCAAGGTCGCCAAGCACGTGCGCGCGCTCATCGTCCCCGGCTCCCAGCAGGTCGCCAAGGCCGCCGAGGCCGAGGGCCTGCACGAGATCTTCCAGGCCGCCGGCTTCCAGTGGCGCAAGGCCGGCTGCTCCATGTGCCTCGGCATGAACGACGACAAGCTCCAGGGCCGCGAGATGAGCGCGTCCTCCAGCAATCGCAACTTCATCGGCCGCCAGGGCAGCCCCACCGGCCGCACTCTATTGATGAGCCCGGCCATGGTCGCCGCCGCCGCCATCAACGGCGCCGTCGCCGACGTGAGGGAGATCCTTCGATGACCACCGACTTCAGGCGCCGCCAGATTACGGGCCGCGGCATCCCCGTCCCCGGCAACGACATCGACACCGACCGCATCATCCCGGCGCGCTTTCTGAAGGCCGTGACCTTCGAGACCATGGGCGAGCACGCCTTCGAGGACGCCCGCAAG
>QHRU01000042.1 GCA_003220225.1 Candidatus Rokuibacteriota bacterium | reverse complement strand
CTTGGCCTCGACACCGCTGCCGTGGCGGCCCTCCACCGCCGCGGCGTGATCTGAAGGAGGGAGCGATGGTGAGGAGACACTTCTTCGGCGCGAGTCTCATTCCTCTGGTGTTCGTCTTCGCGCTGGCCGCCTGCGGCGCGCGCGCGCCCGCGTCCGGTGTTCAGGGGCAGGCCACAAGCATTGGTCCGCGCTGGTCGGACTCGGCGTACAAGAGCCAGGATCGCGACGATGCTTGGCACTTCGCCTACGCCGTGCAGAGCTGGGCGGCGGAGCAGAACGGTCACGTCATCATGATTCCCGCCCGTCACACGATCGTCGCCGACCGGATGTTCTTCGCCGACGAGTTCAGCCACATCCCCCTGCGTTCCTTCCGAGGCGTCCGACCCCAGGACCCGGACCAGGTCATCGTCCTCAAGCACATGTGGACGACGCACGCCTCGTCGTGGGACTACGACACCGACATCAAGTTTGTCCTGTACGGTCCGGGGTTCGTCAAGGAAGGCGTCCGGCTCGGCAAGACCACGCTGCAGAACATCGCGCCGACGTACGCGCGGATGATCGGGACGCCGCCACCCGGCGGCTCGATGGGCCGGGTGATGACGGAGGCGCTCGTTCCCACGTCCAAGCGGCCCAAGGTCATCCTGACGATCGTGATGGACGGCGGCGGGCGGACGCTCTATGAGGCGTGGCCCGATGCCTGGCCGGTCATAAAGGGCCTCGCAGCGCGCGGCGTCGAGTACACGGACGCGAAGGTCACGCAGCTCGAGACGGCGACGGCCGTGTCGCACGCGGCGATCGGGACCGGCGGCTACCCCTTCGCAACGCGCATCGTCGGCAACGAGATCTACGACCCCGCGCGGAACCAGGTGATCAACTCGTTCCCGGACCTGTCTCCGGAATTCGTCAAGGCGCCTACGCTGGCCGACGAGTACGGCGTCACCGCGCGCCACAAGCCGGTCGTGATCGGGACGAGCTTCCAGGACCGCGCCGCCATCGGGATGGTCGGCCACGGGGCCGCCCATCATCCGGGCAACAAGAGCCACATCGTGATCCTGTTCGACCGGCCGAGGACGCCGGCCTTGCGGGCCGAGTTTCCGGGCGACGAGCAGGAGCACCGCCTGATGACGAACATCGCCCTCTTCAGCTTCCCGGCATACCTCCGCGGCCGCAGCCCGACGCCGTACGTCCAGGAATTGACGGGCGGCACCGGCGTCTGGATGGGACACAAGATCGACGACACCGGAAACGTCCGCTTCTCACCGGCGTACGTCAATTTCGAGTGCGACAACATGCTCCTGATGCTGGATCGCGAGCCCATCGATCAGGCCGACGTGACTTCGCTGATCTACATGAGCATGAAGCCGACGGATTACGCCGCCCACCGCTGGGGGCTGGAGAGCCTCGAGGCGCGAGAGGCGCTGCGCGCGCAGGACGCCTGTGTCGGCAGGCTGATCGAGAAGCTGAATGCGCGGGTGGGCGAGAGCAACTACGTCGTCACCATCACCGCCGATCACGGGATGATGCCGATGCCCGAGGTCGTGAACGGCCATCGGCTCTTCCTGCGCACCCTGCTCGAGATGATCGACAAGAAGTTCGGGGCCAGGATCAGTCTCGGCGGGGGCTTCATCAACCTCTGGTTCGATCAGAAGAAGATGAAGGAGATCGGGATCGCCAACGGGGACATCGCTGCCTATCTCCGGTCCTTGACGGCCGGCGAGTACTACGGACCACCCGAGAAGTGGCCCGCCTACCTCCCGTATCGGCGTGACGAACGGCTGTTCTTCAATGCCTATACGTACGAGCAGGTCGAGGCCTACGTGAAGGCGAACCCGACACAATGGATGGTCAACCCCTACGCGACGGACGGCACCGCGGTGACCCTCGAGCACGATCTCGAGCGGCTCTATGCGACCAGGTCCGGCATGGGGTATCTCGCCCACGGCGCCGACGGCGACGAGACGCTTCCGCGCATCGACGGCACGCACTACTTCTATCGGGACGGCTCGGAGCTGGAGGCGGAGCGCGAGACGTTCGAGGCTCTGCAACAGAGCGCCCGCTGAGGAGCGTGGCCGGAACGCTCGCCGACGACTATCTGCCGGCCTACGACGTGCTCATGCGCCACGCGGTGAGGGTGGCGGCGCCGGCGCCGGCCGTCTGGGCGGCGCTGCATCGCGCCGACTTCGCGGGCGCGTGGTACGTGCGCGCGCTGCTCGCGCTGCGCGGCCTTCGGCGGCCCGCGCAGGTCCACCGGCTGACGCTCGACCGGCTCGTCGCCGGCGGCTTCCTCCGACTCGGCGAGCGGGAGGGGCGGGAAGTCGCGCTCGGCCTGGTCGGTCGCTTCTGGATGCCGTCGGGCGGACGCGTGAAGGTGAGGCCCGACGCGTTCCGTGATTTTGGGGAGTCCGGCAACGCGAAAGTCGTGTGGACCTTTGCCGTCGAGCCCCTCGGTACGGGGACGACGCGCCTCGTGACCGAGACGCGCGTGCAGTGCCTCGACGCGGCGAGCCGCCGGCGCTTTCGCCTCTACTGGCTGGTGGTCCGGCCGTTCAGCGGACTCATCCGCCATGCGATGCTCGGCGCGGTCGCCCGCGAGGCGACGCGCCCGGCGGCGACGCGCCCTGTATAGTATCCGCGCATGAACGAGCCCTTCTATCTCACCGACGATCAGCGGATGCTCCGTCACCTCGCGCGAAAGATCGCGCGCGAGCGCGTGGCGCCGAACGCCGCGCGCTACGACGAGGCCGAGGCGTACCCGGAGGACTCGATCCGCGCGCTCATCGAGTCCGGGCTCTACGGCATCTGGGTCCCCGAGGCGTACGGGGGCAACGCGATGGGCGCTCTCGCGCTGGCCCTCGTGTGCGAGGAGATCGCGGCCGCGTGCGCGGCCACCGGCACGCAGTATCTCGACCAGCCGCTCGGCGGCATCCCGATCCTCCTCGCCGGCACCGACGAGCAGAAGAAGCGCTTCCTGCCGAGGCTCGCGACCGGCGAACTGTTGTGCGCGTATTCGCTCTCCGAGCCGGCCGCGGGCTCGGACGCCGCCGGGCTCAAGACCACCGCCGTTCGCAAGGGCGACCACTACGTGCTCAACGGCTCCAAGCAGTGGTGCACCAACGGCGACCACGCCGACGTGATCACCGTGTTCGCCACGCTCGATCCGTCCAAGCGCGCGCGCGGCGTGACGGCGTTTCTCGTCGAGAAGGGCACGCCCGGCTTCTCGGTCGGCAAGAAAGAAAGAAAGATGGGCATCCGCGCCTCGCCGACGGTGGCGCTGCACTTCAGCGACTGCGCGGTGCCTGCCGCCAACCGCCTCGGCGCCGAGGGCGAGGGCTTCAAGCTCGCCATGCGCACGCTCGACATCACGCGACCGGCCACCGGCGCGCTGGGGCTCGGCATCGCCCAGGCCGCGCTCGAGGCCGCCGTCGGTTATGCGAAGGAGCGCCAGCAGTTCGGCCAGCCGATCGGCGCCTTCCAGGGGATCCAGTTCATGCTGGCCGACATGGCGATGGCCGTCCACGCCTCGCGGCTCATGATCCACTACTGCGCGCGGCAGGTGGACGCGGGGATCACCGGCAACGCGTACGAGGCGTCGATGGCGAAGTGCTTCGCCGCCGACACCGCGATGAAGGTGACCATCGATGCCGTGCAGATCTTCGGCGGCTATGGCTACACGCGCGAGTTCCCCGTCGAGCGCTACATGCGCGACGCCAAGATCATGCAGATCTACGAGGGCACCAACCAGATCCAGCGCGTGGTCATCGCCAAGGAGCTGCTCGAGTGACTGCCGCCCGGCGGCTGGCGCGCTTCGTCGCCGCTCTCACGCTCGATACGATCCCGGAACCGGTCGTCGGTCGGGCAGCCCTGCTCGCCCTCGACACCCTCGGCAACGGGCTGGCCGCGGCGGGCGAGGACTTCGGCCGCGCCGCGCTCGACGTGGCCGAGGGGCTGGGCGGCGCCCCTGAGAGCGCGCTGTTGGGCCGCCGCGCGCGCGTCGCCGCCGCCAACGCGGTGCTCGCCAACGCGACGCTCGCCCACGGCCTCGATTTCGACGACACGCGCGAGGACGCGATCGTCCACACCGGCTGCGTCGCGGTGACCACGGCGCTCGCCGCCGGCGAGGCCGCCGGCGCGTCGGGCCGGGCCATGCTCGAGGCGCTGATCGCGGGCGTGGAGGTCATGTGCCGCGTCGGGCTCGCCGTGCCCGGCGCGCTGCACGCGCGGCACTTCCACCCGACGGCGATCGCGGGCGGCTTCGGCGCCGTCGCCGCCGCGGGGAAGCTCTCTCGCCTCACCGAGGCCCAGCTCGCTCACGCCTTCGGTCTGGTCGGCAGTCAGGCGGCCGGGATCATCGAGTACCTCGCCGACGGCTCGTGGCCGAAGCGCTTGCACCCGGGCTGGGTGTCGCACGCCGGCGTCGTCGCCACCGTGCTCGCGCGCGGAGGCTTCACCGGGCCCGCGACGGTGCTCGAGGGCGAGCACGGGCTCTATGCGGCGTTTGCCGGCGGCCACGACGCCAGGCGCCTCGAGGCGCTCCTCGACACGCTCGGGCAGACCTGGGAGCTCGAGGCGCTCACGCTCAAACCCTACCCGTGCGGCTCGATCGCGCAGCCCTACATGGACTGCGCGGCGCGGCTGCGCGAGCGCGACGGGATCAAGGCCGACGCGGTGACGGCGATCCGCTGCCGGACGTCCGCCGGCCCGGTGCCGCGGCTCTGGGAGCCGCTGGCCGCCAAGCACGCGCCGCCCAACGGCTACGCGGCGAAGTTCAGCCTGCCATATCTGCTCGGCACGATCTTCGTGCGCGGGCGCGCGGGACTCGCGGAGTTCACCGACGCTGCCGTGCGCGACGCCGAGGTGCTGCGCGTGGCGTCGCGCGTGACGTACGAGATCGATCCGACCATCGACTACCCGCGCCAGTTCGTCGGCGACGTGGAGGTCACGCTCGCCGACGGACGGCGGCTCCGCGAGCGCCAGGACCGCCCGCGCGGCGGCCCAGACGCGCCGCTCACGCGCGCGGAGATCGAGACGAAATTCCGAGGCAACGCCGCGCTGGTCCTGCCGTCCGCGCGCGCTGACGCGATCATTCGCGCGGTGAGCGGGTTGGCCGCCGCGCCGAGCCTGAAAGACCTGGTCGCAGCCCTCACCCCGGAGAACAATCGATGAGCAAGAGATCCATGGCCCTCGCCGCCGTCGTCGTGGCCGCGCTTCTCGCGGGCCTCGTGGTGGCCGGCGACGCCCAGACGCAGGACGCGCGGCTCGAGGCGGCGAAGAAGGAAGGCAAGGTCGTCTGGTACACCTCGCTGGTGCTGCCCAGCGCCGAGAGAGTCGCCAAGCTGTTCGAGGCGGCCTATCCCGGCGTGAAGGTCGAGGTCCACCGCACGGGCTCGCAGCGGATCTTGCAGCGCGTGATGCAGGAGCTGCAGGCGAACATCAAGAACGTGGACGTCGTGCACACCTCCGACGCCGGCCACTTCGTGCTCCTCAAGGACAAGAAGCTGCTCGCGAAGTACACGCCCGCCGGCGTGGACGCGTTTCCCGCCGGCTTCAAGGACAGGGACGGCTACTACTACGGCCTGCGCGCCACCGTGAACGCCATCACCTACAACACGAAGGCGATGTCGGCGGCCGAGGCGCCGAAGACGTGGAAGGATCTGCTGGACCCGAAGTGGAAGGGCAAGCTGGTGACGGCCCACCCGGGCTACAGCGGCGTCATCGCCACCCACGTCCTGGCCCTCGTCCACCTGCACGGCTGGGACTACTTCAAGGCGCTCGCGGAGAACCGCGTGATGATCGTGCAGTCCGCGAACGATCCAGCGACCGTCGTCTCCTCAGGCGAGCGGATCGTGGCCGTCAACGGCGGCGACTACAGCGCCTACCAGCTCAAGAAGAAGGGCAACCCCATCGAGATCGTCTATCCCAAGGAAGGCGTGCCGCTCGTCGTCTCGCCCACCGCGATCACGAGCTTCGCGCCGCACCCGAACGCGGCGCGCCTCTTCACCGACTTCACGTTCACGCGCGAGTGTCAGCAGGTGATGGCCGACAGCGAGGGCCTCTACACGGGCCATCCGGAGGTGACGTACCCGGCCGACAAGCCGAAGCTCAACGAGCTGAAGCTGCTGACGGTGACGCCGGAGGAGCTCGAGAAGCGCAACGAGGAGCTCAAGAAGCGCTTCGTGGAGTTCTTCGGGGCGTAGCGCGTGGATCGCTCGGTCGCCGTCTGGGTCTTCGCCGCGCTGTCGCTCGTCGTGTTGATGGCGCTGCCGCTCGGCTGGCTCGGGTGGCTCAGCGTCAGCGGCGAGCACGGCGCCACCCTCGCGCACTATCGCGACGTCTTCACCGACCTGGCGTTGCGCAAGGCGCTGTGGAACACCGTCGTGCTCGCGTTCTGGGTCGGGCTCGTCTCGGTCGCCCTCGGCGCGCCGCTGGCGTGGCTCACCGCGCGCACCGACATACCCGGCCGCGGGCTCATCCGTGGTCTGGTGCTCGCGTCGTTCGTGACGCCACCGTTCCTCGGCGCCTTCGCGTGGGTGATGCTGGCCGGTCCCAACGCGGGCATCCTCAACACGCTCTGGCGCTCGGTGACCGGCTCGAGGGAGCCGCTGCTGAATATCTTCACGATGCCCGGGCTCATCTTCATCGTGGCGATCTACACGTTCCCGTACGTCTACATCATGGTGGCCAACACGCTGGCGCTCATCGCCTCCGACCTCGAGGAGGCGGCCGCGATCCTGGGCGCGGGGCGGCTGACCGTCGCCCGCACGGTGACGCTGCCGATGGTGCTGCCCGCGCTGGCGAGCGGCTTCATCCTCGCCGTGCTCCAGGCGCTCGCGCTCTTCGGCTCGCCGGCGATCCTGGCACTGCCCGCGGGCTTCCACACCGTCACCACGCAGATCTGGTCGCTGTTCCAGTTCCCGCCCAAGGTCGAGCAGGCGGCCGCGTTCTCGATCCCCCTCCTGCTGGCGACGGCGCTCCTGCTGCAGGTCCAGAAGCGCGTGCTCGGCCGCCGCGGCTACGCGGCCGTCGGCGGCAAGGGCGGCCAGCGCCGCACGATCCCGCTCGGTGCGTGGCGTTTCCCGGCGCTGTTCGCGTGTCTGGCCGTGATGGCGTGCGCGATCTTCCTGCCCTACGGCGTGCTGGCCAAGGCCGCCTTCGCGCGCGCGTGGGCCCAGCCGCTGAGCCGCGACAACCTCACGCTCGGCAATTTCACGTTCACGTTCTTCGAGTACGGCGCGACGCGCGATGCCATCGTCAACACGCTCGAGCTGGGGGTGATGACGGCGTGCGTCGGCGCCGTGATGGTCGCCGTGCTGTCCTACGTCACCAACCGCCGGCTGGTCGTCGGCCACCAGCTCGTCGCGTTCCTGGCGCTGGCGCCGGTCGTGGTGCCGGGCGTCGTGCTCGCCGTGGGTCTGTTCATCGCCTACACGCGGCCGCCGTTCGTGCTGTACGGCACGCTCTGGATCCTCTTCCTCGCGTACCTCACCAAGGAGATGCCGGTCGGCTACGCGCAGGCCGACGCGACGTTTCGCGCGATTCCCGCCGACCTCGAGGACGCCGGAAGGGTGCTGGGCGCGGGGCGGCTGCGCATCCTCAAAGAGGTCACGGCGCCGCTGGCCAAGAGCGGCATCATCGCCGCCTGGTGCTTCATCTTCATCGGCGTGATTCGGGAGCTGTCGGCGTCGATTCTATTGTTCACGCCGAGCACGAAGGTGATGTCCGTCGTCATCTTCGACCTCAAGGAGGAAGGCCAGTTCGGCGCGATCTCCGTGCTCGGCCTGGTCATGCTCGGCCTCACGTTCGCCACCGTCGCCCTGGTGCAGGCCGCGCTGGGCCGCGACGTGCTCGGAACGCGCAAGTGACGCGCGCCGCGGAGTCAGCGTGCCCGGCGTGATTCTGAAGTCCCTCTCGAAGCGCTACGGCGACGTCGGCGCCGTGGACGGTCTCTCGCTGGAGGTCAAGCCCGGCGAGCTGCTCGCGCTGCTCGGCCCGTCGGGCTGCGGCAAGACCACCACGCTGCGGCTCGTGGCCGGCTTCCTGGCGCCGGAGGCGGGAGAGATCTGGGTCGGCGACCGGTGTCTGTCGTCGCCGGCGAGCGTCGTGCCGCCCGAGCGCCGGCGCATGGCCATGATCTTCCAGAGCTATGCGCTGTGGCCACACATGACCGTCGCGCAGAACGTCGCTTACGGTCTGCGCTTCAAGCCTGGTCTCTCGCGCGGCGACCGCGAGGCGCGCGTGCGCGAGATGCTCCGCGTCGTCCAGCTCGCGGGATACGAGAGACGCTACCCGGGCGAGCTGTCGGGCGGCCAGCAGCAGCGGGTGGCCGTCGCGCGGGCGCTGGTCGTCGAGCCGGAGATCCTCTTGCTGGACGAGCCGCTGTCCAACCTCGACGCCAACCTCCGCGAGGAGATGCGCTTCGAGATCAGGAGACTGCACGAGACCTTCGGCAACACGACCCTCTACGTCACGCACGACCAGGGCGAGGCGATGGTGATCTCCGACCGCATCGCGGTGTTGAAGGCGGGGAAGGTGGCGCAGGCGGGGACGGCCGACGACCTCTACCACCGGCCCCGCACACGCTTCGTGGCGGAATTCATCGGGCGCACCAACGTGCTGGACGGCGTGGCCGTCGCGCGCGACACGGTCGCCCACGGCCACCTGCGGCTCCGTGTCGCCACCGCCGATCTCGAGCCGGGCGCGCGCGTCGCGCTGTCGATCCGCCCGCACCAGCTGAGGCTCGGCGAGCCGGGGGCCGCCGCCGGCGGCGCCAACGCCTTTCGCGGCACCGTGCGGCGCGCGGCGTTTCTCGGCGACAGCGTCGACTACGAGATCGCCGTCGCCGACAGTGATCTGGTCTTACGCGCAGCGGCGGCGCCGACCCCGCGTTTCGAGGTCGGCGCCGCCGTGGGTCTGCGGATCGAGCCGGCGGCGTGCGTGCCGCTGGCGGAGAGCGATCCGCGCTGATCTAGCGGTCGCGGTCGTGGCGCTCCCAGCGCCCGTGCCGCTCCCACCCGTGACGATACGCGTACTGACGATAGCCATACACTGGCCGCGGGGTGACGTAGACGGGCTGCCGAACGACGTACACCGGCTGCGGAGGCGCGTACACCACCGGCGGCGGCCCATAGACCACCGGAGGCGGAGGCGCGTAAACGACCGGTGCGGGCGGCGCGTAGACCACCGGCGGCACGGGTGCGACGACGACGGCCGGACGGCCGAAGATTCCGACACCTCCGAGGATCTGGTTGAAGACGGCGAAAGCGCCAAGGCCGAGGGCGGCGTCGGTGGATGAGCCGGCGAACGCGACGCCGGGGAGCAGGATCACGGTCATGAGAGCAACGGCAGCAAGGCGTTTCATGGGTGTCCTCCTCTCACTTCTGTAACTTTGACGACGTGCGCCCTGACACTATTCTCGGGGGCCGCGTCCAGATCGGGCGGTGGGCGCCGGCGAACTAGCGGTATCATCGGCCCCGCCATGGCCCTGCGCAGCGACGTCGTCGGCAGTCTCCTGCGCCCCCCCGACCTCCTCGAGGCGCGCGCCGCGGTGGAGTCGGGACGGCTGAGCGCACAGGAGTTCAAGCGGATCGAGGACCGCGCCGTGGACGAGGCGGTGCGGCTGCAGGAAGCGGCCGGCCTCGACGTCGTCACCGACGGCGAGATGCGGCGCTACGCGTTCTTCGGCCACATGGTCGAGGCGCTCGCGGGCTTCGACAAGCACGGTGGCTGGGCCATCCCGTTTCGCGACGAGCAGGGCGAGGAGCTGATCTTCAAGCGCCCCGTCGTCGTCGAGAAGCTCGCGTGGCGGCGCGGCATGTGCGGCGAGGAGTTCGCGTACCTGCGTGCGCGCGCCACCAAGGCGACGAAGGTCACGCTGATCAGCGCCCAGCAGGCGGCCGCCTACTACGATCCCAAGCAGTCGGCGGGCGCCTACGCGACGCGCGACGCGTACCTGGCCGACGTGGTCGACTTCAACCGGCGCGAGGTCGAGGAGCTGGTGAGGCTGGGCTGCACCTACGTCCAGATCGACGCGCCCCAGTACGCGGCGCTGCTCGATCCCGAGCTGCGCGCGGGCTACGTCAAGCGCGGCGCCGATCCCGACCGGCTCATCGACGCCTGCATCGAGATGGACAACGCGGTCATCGGCCGCCATCCGGGCGTGACCTTCGGCCTGCACATCTGCCGCGGCAACAACCAGTCGAAGTTCTACGCGAGCGGCGGCTACGAGCCGATCAAGCGCGTGTTCGAGAAGAGCCGCTTCCAGCGCTTCCTGCTCGAGTATGACGACGAACGCTCGGGCGACTTCGATCCGCTGCGCGTGATACCGGCGGACCGCGAGGTCGTGCTGGGGCTCGTGACGACGAAGAAGCCGCGGCTGGAGTCGGTGGACGAGCTGCGGCGGCGCATCGAGGCGGCGGCCAAGCACGTGGCGCTCGAGCGGCTGGCCCTGAGCCCGCAGTGCGGCTTCGCCAGCACGCTGGAAGGCAACCGCGTCACGCCGGACGATCAGCGCAAGAAGCTCGAGCGCGTGGCCGAGGTCGCGCGCCTCGTGTGGGGCCGCTGAGCCGCGGAGACTGTCATGCCGCGTCGCCAGGCATCGCTCGTGCTCGTGCTGCTGCTCGCGCCACTCCTCGTCGCGGCGCCGCCGGCGCGCGCCGACGCCATCGACGACTACATCAAGGTCGAGATGGAGCGGCGCCACATCCCGGGCCTGGCGCTGGCCGTCGCGCGCAACGGCAAGATCGTGAAGGTGCGCGGCTACGGCATCGCGAATCTCGAGCACGACGTCCCCGTGACCCCGGACACCGTGTTCGAGCTGGCGTCGGTCACCAAGCAGTTCACGGCGACCGCCATCATGCTGCTCGTCGAGGAGGGCAAGGTCCAGCTCGACGACCCCGTCGCCTGGCACCTGCCGCGCGCGCCCGAGACGTGGAAGGCCATCACGGTGCGGCATCTGCTGACGCACACGTCGGGACTGCCCGGCGACGACGGCTTCAAGGCGCTGCGCGCCGCCGGCCAGCGGGTGAACTACACGACGGCGCAGCTGTTCGACGCGGCCGTGAAAGACGAACTGAAGTTCGCCGCCGGCGAGCGCTTCCTCTACAGCGACGGGGGCTATTTCGTGCTCGGAATGATCATCGAGGCGGTCAGCGGGCAGCGCTACCGCGACTTTCTCGACGAGAAATTCTTCAAGCCGCTCGGTATGAGGTCGACCTCCGTGATCGACCAGTGGCGGATCCTCAAGAATCGCGCCGCCGGCTACACGCTACGCGACGGCCAGCTCATGAACATCAGGCGCGTCTGGCAGATGGAGCTCGCGTCGCACTACGGCGTGATGTCCACCGTGAAGGATCTCGTGGCCTGGGACGCGGCGCTGGCAGCCGGCCGCGTCCTCGCGCCCGCGACGCTCGCCGAGATGTGGACGCCGGTGCGCCTGAACTACGGCGGAACCTATCCGTACGGCTTCGGCTGGTTCGTCGACGACCGCCGTGGCCATCGCTGGATCTCCCACGCCGGCATCACCGGCACCGAGCTCTCGCGCTTTCCCAACGATGGCGTGACCGTGGTCGTTCTCACCAACCTCGGCCGCTCCAGCGGCGATCCGGCACCGCGGGTGAATGCGTGGGGGCTGACCTACGGTGTGGCCGGCCGGTACGTCAAGGGCCTGCTGGTCGGCCCGCAGAAGGCCGAGGCCGACGCGGATCCCGCGCGCACGGTCCGGTTGCGCGAGACGCTGGAGCGGATCGCGAAGAACGAGCCCGATCCGACGGTGCTGCCACTCGCGGCGTCGTATTTCTCACCGCTCGGTCGAACCGTACTCGGCGAGCGGCTCGCCACGCTCAAGTCGTTCGCGTTCGTCACGTGCGACGACACCTCGTCACGCGGCACGGAGCGTCACGGCGCCCGTGTGAGCCGCGTATGCCACTATCGAGCCGTCAACGCCGACGAGAGGCGCTATTACTCGTTCTGGCTCACGGGCGACGGCATCGTCGCCGACATCTGGTCGTCGACCGAATGAACCGATTCCCACTGGAGGGACATCGATGAGAGTGCTCGCCGCGTTGGTGCTTGGAGTGCTGGGACTCTGGCCGTCGTTCGCCGCGGCGCAAACGATCAAGCTCGGGGCCGTCGTCCCGCTCACCGGCCGCTACGGCGCCGGCGGCGCGCAGGTGCGCTCCGGGTACGAGATCGCCGTCGAGCAGATCAACGCGGCGGGCGGCGTGACGGTCGCCGGCAAGAAGATGCCGCTGGAGCTGATCCTCCTCGACGACGAGTCGGACGCCACCAAGACGGTCGCGCGGCTCGAGAGCCTCGCCGCGCAGGGCGTGGTCGCCTACCTCGGCGGCTTCGGCTCTGACCTGCACGCGGCCGCCGCCTCGGTCGCCGAGAAGAACAAGATTCCCTACCTCGGTGTCGCCTTCGCGCTCAACAAGGTCCACCAGCAAGGCTTCAAGTACCTCTTCTCGCCGTTCTGGAAGTCGCCCGACATCGGCCAGGCGACGCAAGGCCTGCTCGGACTGATCCCGGCCGGTGAGCGGCCGAAGACGGTCGTGATCTTCCAGGAGAAGACCGACTGGGGCAAGGAGATGGCGACGGCATGGACGGAGGCGGGCCGGGCCGCCGGCTACACGGCCACCGTCGGCGAGTACTCGCCCGGCGCCAAGGACTTCTCCGACCTCGTCCTCAAAGCCAAGGCCGCGAACGCCGACGGCGTGTTCGCGCTGCCGACCCCGCCCGACGGCATGACGATCGTCAAGCAGATGAAGGAGCTCGGCTACACCCCGAAGCTGGCGTTGTTCATCCGCGCCCCCGACGCCATCGTCTGGTCGAAGAACCTCGGCAAGGACGGCGACTGGATGGTCCTGGCGGCCGGCTGGCACCACGCGGTGAAGGCGCCCGGCGTGAAGGAGCTGAACGACGCGCACGAGAAGAAGTACGGGCGCGCCACCGATCCGATCAGCGGCCCGTCCTACGCATGCGTGCAGATCGCCGCCGCGGCCGTGGCGAAAGCGGGCAGTCTCGACCACGCGAAGGTGCGCGACGCCATCGCCGCCACCGACATGACCACGGTCATCGGGCCCGTGAAGTTCCGGCCCGACGGCACGGGTATCGTGCAGCAAGCATTTCTGCAATGGCAGAACGGCAAGCAGGAGCTGGTGTGGCCCAAGGAGTTCGCCACGGCTCCGCTCGCCTACCCCGCGCCGCCGTTCGCGAAGCGTTGATCTCGTCGAGGCCGTAGCGGCCGCATGCCTCTCCTCGAGGTGGAGCGGCTGTCGAAGGGCTTCGGCGGTGTCCGGGCCGTCAGCGACGTCAGCTTCGCCCTCGACGAGGGCGAGCTGCTCGGCATCATGGGCCCGAACGGCTCGGGCAAGACGACGCTCTTCAACCTGATCGCAGGCGCGCTGTCGCCCGACGCCGGCCGCATCCGTCTCGCCGGCCGCGACATCGCGGGGCGGCCGGCGCACGAGGTCTGCGCCGCGGGCGTGGCGCGCACGTTCCAGCTGGTCCGCCCGTTCGCGGGGCTCACCGTGCTCGAGAACGTCCTGGTCGGCCGGCTCTACGGGCGCGCGCGCACGACGACGTCGGAGGCGGTGACCGAGGCGCGGCGGCTGCTGCGGGTGCTCGGCCTCGAACCGCGCGCCGGCGAGCCCGCCGCGCGGCTGACGCTGATCGACCGCAAGCGGCTCGAGCTCGCGCGGGCGCTTGCGACGTCGCCGCGGCTGCTGCTGCTCGACGAGTTCATGGCCGGGCTCAACCCCGTGGAGACGGCGACGGCCATGGAGCTCGTCCGCGATCTCGTCGCCGGCGGCATGACCGTGCTGATGGTCGAGCACATCGTGTGGGCGCTCATGGATCTCGCGCGGCGCATCATCGTGCTCAGCGCCGGCGAGAAGATCGCCGATGGCCCGCCGGCGGCGGTGGCGGCGGATCCGAACGTCGTCGACGTCTACCTCGGCGCGGCCGTGGAGCGCCGCACGCGTGCTTGAGATCGACGGACTGCAGGCCGGCTACGGCGATGTGCGCGCGCTCTTCGGCGTCACGCTCTCGGTCGGCGCCGGCGAGATCGTCGCGCTGCTCGGTCCCAACGGCGCCGGCAAGAGCACCCTGCTGAACTGTGTGGCCGGTCTCGTGCGCCCGCGGAGCGGCGCCATCCGCTGGGACGGCCAGGACCTCCGGACGCTCGGCGCCCACCTGATCGTGGAGCGCGGCGTCGCGCTGGTACCGGAGGGCCGCCGGCTCTTCGGCGGCATGACGGTGCAGGAGAATCTCGAGCTCGGCGCCTTCGCGTCGCGCGCGTGGGGGGGCCGGCGCGCCGGGCTCGAGCGCGTCTACACGCTGTTTCCGGTGCTCGCCGAGCGGCGGCGGACGGCCGTGCAGGCGCTCTCGGGCGGCCAGCAGCAGATGGTCGCCGTCGGGCGCGCGCTCATGGCGAGCCCGCGCCTGCTGATGCTGGACGAGCCTTCGCTCGGGCTGGCGCCGCGGCTCGTCGCGGCGATTCTCGAGGCGCTCGTCGCGATCAACCGCGCCGGCGTCACCGTCTTCCTCGTCGAGCAGAACGTGCCGGCGGCGCTGAGCCTGGCCCACCGCGGCTACCTCCTCGAGGGCGGGCGTATCGTCGGCGAGGGAAGCGGCGCAAGCTTGATGGCCGACGAGCACGTGCGGCGCGCCTACCTCGGCCCGCTCGCGGTGCGCACGCCGTCCCCCCAGGGGGAGCATCAGTGAGCGTCCTCGCCCAGCAGCTCCTGCTCGGCCTCCTGATCGGCGGGCTCTACGGCCTGGCCGCGGCGGGTCTCTCGCTCGTGTTCGGCGTCATGCGCGTGCTGAACGTCGCGCATGGCGAGCTGATCATGCTCGGCGGCTACGGCGCCTTCTGGCTCGCCGCGCTCTTCGGCGTCGATCCGTTCGCCTCGCTCGTGCTGGTGATCCCGGGCTCGCTGCTCCTCGGCGCACTCCTCTACTGGGGGCTCTTCGGCTTCGTCGTGCGCGCGCACGAGGAAACGCGCATCAAGAACTCGCTGCTGATCGGCTTCGGCCTGGCGCTGGCGCTGCACGCGCTGGCCGTGCGCCTCTGGACGGCCGACGAGCGCTCCATCCCCACGTCGTACGGGGGGGCCGTGCTCAGCGTCGGCGAGCTGTCGATCCCGCTCGTGCGGCTCGCGACGCTGACGCTGGCGCTGGTTCTGATCGGCGCGCTCCAGCTCCTCCTCTCACGCTGGCGCTGGGGCAAGGCGATCCGCGCGACGGCGGAGGACTGGCAGGCCGCGCTGCTCACCGGCATCGACATCCGCCGCGCCTATCTCCTCGCCTTCGCGCTCGGCACCGCGCTCGCGGGCGCCGCCGGCACCCTCGTCACCGTCGCGTACTCCGTCAGCCCGTCGATCGGGCTCGAGTGGACGCTCAAGGCGCTGATCGTCGTCGTCCTCGCCGGGCTCGGCTCGATGCTCGGCACTTTCGTCGGCGGCCTCGTGCTGGGCCTGGCGGAGGCGGCGAGCGCGGCGACGTTCGGCGGACCCTACCGCGAGATCGTCGGGCTCGTCATCTTCGTCGTCGTGCTCGCCGTGCGCCCACGTGGGCTCTTCGGCCGATGACGGCGGGCGGCCACGAACGGCGCTGGGCCATCGTGATCCTCGCGGCGCTCGCGCTCCTCGCGCTGCTGCCGCTGACGGCGCCGCGCGACGACGTCCTGAACTTCGTCTTCCTCATCTTGCTGGCGATCACGCTCGCGGAGTCCTGGAACATCGTCGCCGGCTACGCCGGGCAGGTGAACCTCGGCCACGCGGCGTTCTTCGGCCTCGGCGCGCTGGTCACCCGCATGCTGTGGACGGAGGGCGCGCCGGTGCTGCTCGCGATGGCGGCCGGCGCGGGGACGGCCACCCTGTTCGCGCTCGTGATCGGCGTGGCCGCGTTCCGGCTGCGCGGCGCCTACTTCGCCATCGGCACGCTGGCCCTCGGCGAGATCTTGCGAACCACCGTCGGCAACGTGCTGCCGGAGATCTCGACGCTGCCCGCGGCCACCATCGCGAGCTACCGCCTGACCCAGCGCTTCTACCTGGCCCTCGGCCTCGCCGCCGTGTCGGTGCTGGCGGTGGCCGCCCTCGCGACCTCGCGCCTCGGTCTCGGCATGCGCGCGATCCGCGAGGACGAGGAGGCCGCGGAGTCGTCGGGCGTCGGCGCCCTCTCGCTGAAGCTGACGGCGCTCGCGCTGTCGACGGCGCTGGCCGGGCTCGCGGGCGGGCTCTTCGCCTACTACCACATCAGCTACTACCCGTCGCACCCGTTCGGGCCGCACTGGACGTTCGACGCGCTGCTGATGACGTTCATCGGCGGCGTCGGCACGCTCCAGGGGCCGGTGCTCGGCGCCATCCTCTATATCGTGCTCAAGGAATATCTCGCGTTGCGCTGGGTCGACATCCACCTGCTGATCTTCGGCGCGCTCTTCGTGGGCATCGTGCTGCTGCTGCCCGGTGGCCTCGTACAGGCCGCCGAGCGGGCGCGCGGGGTGCTTGGCGGCGCTCGACGCGCGGCGTAGGCTGGAACGAGCCAAGGAGGCTGAAGTGACGACGATCGGGATCCTGCATCCGGGCGAGATGGGCAGTTCGGTGGCCGCGGCGGCGCGGGCGGGGGGCTCGCGCGTGGTCTGGGCGTCGGCGGGGCGCGGTGAGGCGACGCGCAAGCGCGCCGAGGCCGACGGGCTCGAGGACGTGGGCA
Organism: Candidatus Rokuibacteriota bacterium; assembly: GCA_003220225.1. Lineage (GTDB taxonomy): Bacteria > Methylomirabilota > Methylomirabilia > Rokubacteriales > CSP1-6 > AR12. The sequence continues at coordinate 72,991 of QHRU01000042.1, read as the reverse complement.
CGCTGGTACGGCTCGCGCGCGAGAGCGAGATCATCCTGTCAGTGTGCCCGCCGGCCAGCGCGCCGGACGTCGCGCGGGAGGTCGCCGCGACGCGCTTCGGCGGCACGTTCGTGGACGGCAACGCCATCGCGCCGGCGACGACGCGCGCGGTCGGCGAGATCATCACGGCCGGCGGCGCGCGCTTCGTGGACGGTGGCATCATCGGTCCGCCCGCGCGCAAGGCCGGCGGCACGCGCCTCTATCTCTCGGGCCCCGGCGCCGCCGACGTCGCCGCGCACTTCAAGGGCAGCCTGCTCGAGGCCATCGTGCTCGACGGCCCCGTCGGCGCCGCCTCCGCCATCAAGATGGCCTACGCCGGGTGGAACAAGGGCTCGCAGGCGCTGCTGCTCGCCATCCGCGCGCTCGCCGCGCACGAGGGCGTGGACGCGGCGCTCGTCGCGGAGTGGGCGCGCTCGCAGCCCGACGTGACGGCGCGCTCGGAGCGCGCGGTCTCCGCCAACATCAAGAAGGCGTGGCGCTTCGTCGGCGAGATGGAGGAGATCGCCGCCACCTTCGAGGCGGCCGGGCTGCCGGACGGCTTCCACGAGGCGGCCGGCGAGATCTACCGGCGGCTCGCGGGCTGGAAGGACACGGCGACGCCGCCGTCGATGGCGGAGGTCGCCAAGACGCTGGCGCCATGAGCGGCGTCGGACTCAAGCGCCTGCAGCACATCGTGCTCTGGGTGGCCGACGTCGAGCGCAGCGAGCGCTTCTATCGCGACGTGCTCGGCTTCGAGGTCGCGCACCGGTATCCCAACGCCGCGTTCCTGAGAATTCCGGGCAGCGGGGACGATCACGACCTCGGTCTCTTCGAGCAGCCGGGGCTGCGCGAGCCCGACGAGCGCTCGGCGCGCATGTACCACGCGGCGTGGGAGGTGGGCGCCCTGTCGGACCTCGCGCGAGCGCGGCGCGTGCTGATCCAGGCCGGCGCCCTCGTGGGCCAGTCGGACCACGGCGTGAGCCTCTCGCTCTACGCGAAGGATCCCGACGGGCTCGAGTTCGAGCTGTTCTGGACGGTGCCCGACGGCAAGCCGGCCGGCACGCGCCCGCTCGATCTCGAGCGCGAGCTGGCCCGCCGCGGCGTCGCCGTCTAGCCACGCGCGCCGGGCATCCGTCACTCGAGAAGGTCGACCGGAATGTTGGTCTTGGGGTCGATCGTCCCGGCGAATCGCGACCCCGGGTACGCCTCGATCACCTGAATGCCGCCGACGATGTGCTTGTTGAAGTCCTCGAGTTCGTCTGCGGGCACCCAGAGCTCCTGGTGCGCGCGCCCACCCGCGGTTTGTACCGGATATCGCCGCGCGAACTCATCCTCGAGCTCGAATCTGGTGACGAAGCCGGCGTAGCCAGAGGCCGCGTCCTTCGTGTTCCAATCGCGGGCGATCGTCCGCGCGTACTCCGCTGTCAGCACCGGATAGAAAATCGGTTGGTGGGCAAGCCGCGGCGGGAAGGCTCGAAACCCCGACTCGGCGATGAGTCGAAGCTCCTTGAGCCCAACCGGCCGGTACAGAAGCAAGGCGGCGGCGGGCCCTCAGCGATTCGCCGGCGCGTGCTTGCCGCTGAGCTGCGGCGTCGTCCCCTCCTGGCCCTTCTGCTGCCGGTCCAGGCGCGTCTCGCGGTCCCACGTGCGCTTGAGCGCGTCGCGGATGTTGAAGCGCAGCTTCCCCAGACCCTCCGTCTCCACTTCGACGACGTCGCCGTCCTGCAGCGCGCTCAGCCCGCGATGGTTGGTGCCGGTGGCCAGCACGTCGCCCGGTTCCAGCGCGTGGATGGAGGTGACCCACTCGATGCAGCGTGGGATCTTGTGCGCCATGTCGTTCGTGTTGAAGTTCTGCTTCAGCGTGCCGTTCACCGAGAGCCTGATCTGTCGCTGGTGCGGGTCGGCGATCTCGTCGGCGGTGACGAGGTACGGGCCGAGCGGCGCGAAGGTGTCGCGCGACTTCATCTGGTAGAACGTGTTGCCGGCGGGCAGCAGGCCCCGCGCCGAGCCGTCGATGAAGTTGGTGTAGCCGAACACGTAGCTCATCGCGTTGGCGGCCGAGACGTGCGAGGCCCGCCTGCCGATGATGACCGCCATCTCGGCCTCGCCCTCGAAGATCGTGGCGGGGACGTCGGGGAGCACCATCGTGTCGCCGTCGCCGATGATCGCCGAGGGGGACTTGAGGAAGGCGTTGATGGGCGCCGGCTCGCTGCGGGTGCCGTCCTCCATGTAGTTCACGGCCATGCAGACGACGTTGGTCGGCTTGGGCAGCGGCGGCCGGATCTTCACGCGGTCGAGCGGCACGCCGCGCTCCTGGGCGGCCGCGGCCTCGAGCTTCGGGCGAAACTCGGCCCAGCGCTCGATCACGCCGCGGACGACGTCTTGCGGCCCCAGGTGCGGAATGTCCTGCACCACGCGCGAGACGTCGACGACGGCATCGCCCTTCAGCAGGCCCAGCTTGAACTCGTCGAAAAACATAATCTTCATGGTCGCCTCGCTGTCGTCAGAATTTCAGGAACGCGCGCAGCGCGTCGAGGACGGCTTCCGGATTGTCCTCGTGCAGCGTGTGCACGGCGCGCGGGATCTCGACGAGCGTGCCGCGCGGCAGCTCGCGCGCCATGCGCTCGGCCACGTCGGCGTCGAGCACGGTGCTCTCGGCGCCGCGCAGCAGCAGCAGCGGCGGCTTGATCTCGCGCACGATCGCCCACCAGTCCACGTCGCCCATCACGCGACGCTCCTTGATCGACGGGTGCCACTTCCAGACGAGCCGGCCGTCGTCGCGCGCGCGCAGGCTCGAGGACGCCACCCAGCGGTAGTAATGGATGCCGGGATAGGGGTTGCCGCGATAGAGATGCCGCGCCGCCTGCTCGATCGACTCCCACGTCTCGGGCTCCGGCGGCCCCGACGACGGCGCCATGGCGCGCTTGCTGACCTCGGGGCCGATGTCGAGGACGACGACTCGCTCGACCAGCTCGGGCCGCTTGGCCGCGAAGTACATCGCGGTGCGCCCGCCCATCGAGAGCCCGATCAGCGTGAGCGCGCGCAGGCCGAGCTGCTCGACGACACTCGAGAGGTCGCGGAAGGAGCCGGCCGAGTCGTAGACGTCGGCGGGATCGCTGTCGCCGTGGCCGCGCGCGTCGAGCGCCATCACGTGGAAGTGCGGCTGCAGCGCGATGGCGAGCGTGTCCCAGGCGTGGGCGTGGCCGGTGAAGCCGTGCAGCAGCAGCAGCGGCGGGCGGCGGTCGCCGCCCCAGTCCAGCAGGTGCAGGCGCCGTCCGTCGAAGGTGAGGTCGCGCTCGCTCGGGCGCAGGAGGCTCATCGATCGTCGTGGGGGGCCCCGAGATGGCCCCCCAGATCCTTTAAGCGAAAGGGGCTACGCCCCCCTCGGACTCCCCCGGCCATCGCTCGGACACGCCCCGGCGGAGCCGTGGCGCGCCTCGGGCTTGACACAGGATGGCTCATCACCGCGCCCCGTCTACATCAGTCCGTAGAACTTCCCCGCGTTCTCGCACGTGATCTTGTGCGTGACATCGGCCGGCAGGTGGCCGAACTGCTCGGCGATGTACTTCGACGACTCCGGCCAGACGCCGTCGGGATGCGGGTAGTCGGAGCCCCACATGAGCGTCTCGACGCCCATGTCGTCGATCAGCCGGGTGCCGACGCGGTCGTACTGGAACGTCGCCTTGCACTGGCGGCGCCAGTAGTCGCTCGGCTTCATCGTGAGCCCGAGGTCGCGGAAGCGGTCCTCCCACTCGTAGTCCATGCGATCGAGCGCGTAGGGGATCCAGCCGATGCCGCTCTCGCCGAACGAGATCCGGATGTTCGGGTAGCGCTCGAGGACGGCGCGGCCGATGACCGCCGACAGGATGCTGATCAGGTTGAGCTGGAAGCTCGAGACGGCGGTGAAGAAGGCGGCCCGACGGATCATCCCCCTCTGCTCGTCGATCTTGCCGGGCGGCACCGACGGGAAGGTGTGGAAGTGCAGCGGGAGGTTCACGTCGTTCACCGCCTGCCAGAGCGGCTCCCAGATCGGATGCCACATGGGCTCCATGTCCCACGAGCACGAGAGCTCCATGCCGCGCAGACCCAGCCTGCCGACGCGATAGATCTCCTTCACGGCGGCGTCGATGTCGCCGTAGGGCAGGCATGCGAGCCCGATGAACCGCGTGGGGTCGTGCTTGCAGAAGTCCACGAGCCAGTCGTTGTAGATGCGGAACATCTCGGTGGCCGCCTCGTGGTCGCCGAGCCGCGTGGCGGCACCGAGGATGCCGAAGATCACCTCGGCCTGCACGCCGTCGCGATCCATGTCCTTCGCGCGGAGGGCCGGGGTCGAGGGCCGCAGCACGCCCTTCTTGCCGTCCTCGTACAGGCCGGTGGCGGCCATGGCGTCCACGCGGTGGTTCTGCCCGGGCACGAGCTTCTGCCCGCCGGGTCCCACGCCGCAGACGAGCCCGAAGGAGCCGCCCTTCTTGCAGGTCCAGTGAGGACCGTCGGGTCCCTCGGTGACGTACGGCATCCGGTCCTTCATGGCCGCCGAGGCGTTGGCGGTGAAGAGGTCCGGCGGCAGCATGGGCAGGTCGATGTGGCAGTCGGCCGAGATCCGCGTGTACGGCATGTCGTCCTCCTCGCCGGGGATAGTACACCTTCGCCCGGAAGTTGTAGACTCACGCGGTCATGGAGACGCGACGGCCGCTGGAAGGCATCCGGGTGCTCGAGCTCGCGCAGGTCGTCGCGGGCCCGTTCTGCGGCACGCTCATGGCGGAGTTCGGCGCCGAGGTCATCAAGACCGAGATGCCGGGCAAGGGCGACGACCTGCGCCGCCTGGGCCCGAGCGAGGATGGCGTCTCCTACTGGTTCGCCGTCGACAACCGCAACAAGAAGCTGATGACGCTCGATCTGCGCACGCCGAAGGGCCAGGAGATCGTGCGGCGGCTGGTTCCGAAGGTCGACGTCGTGCTCGAGAATTTTCGTCCGGGCGTGCTGGAGAAGTGGGGCCTCGGCTGGGAGACGCTGCGCGCGCTCAACCCGCGCCTGGTCATGGCGCGCATCACCGCATTCGGCCAGACCGGCCCGCTGCGCCAGGGCCCCGGCTACGCGGCCATCGCCTCGGCCTTCGGCGGCACGTGGTACGTCAACGGCCCCGCCGACCGCCCGCCCGCGCGGCCCACGCCCGTCTATCCCGATTACCTCACGGGGCTCTTCACCGCGTTCGGCGTGATGGCGGCGCTACGCCACCGCGACGCGACGGGCGAGGGGCAGTGGATCGACGCCGCGCTCTACGAGTCCGCGTTCCGGATCATGGAGTACACGACGACGTTCTATGGTCGCCAGGGCGTCGTGCGCGAGCGTGGGGGGCTGCAGCACGCCGGCTGGCCCGGCGGCGCCTTCGAGACGCTCGACCATCGCTGGATCGTCTTCACCGCGCCCGCGCAGCACCTCTTCGAGCGGTTGTGTGTGATGCTTGGCCAGCCCGACCTCCCGAACGATCCGCGCTTCGCCGGCGCGACCGAGCGGCCGAAGCACATCGACGTGATCTTGGAAATGGCCGGGCGCTGGTTCGCCGCGCGCTCCTTCGACAAGGCCATGGACGAGCTGCACGCGCACGACATCCCGCATTCGCCGATCATGAGCATGGCCGACATCTTCGCGGACCCGCACGTCCGCGCCCGCGAGATGATCGTGGACGTGCCCTCCGATATCGGCGCGCTGCCCCAGCCGGCCGTGGTGCCGAAGCTCTCGGGCACGCCCGGCCGCATCACGCACGCGGGGGCGGCGCTCGGGCGCCACACCGACGAGGTGCTCACGGGCTTGCTCGGGATGTCGCGCGACGAGATCGCCGCGCTGCGCGCCGAGGGCGTGATCTGATCGAGCACCTGCCCACGCGCGAGGGTTACGACCGCTGGGCGGCGATCTACGACGACGAGGACAACCCGCTCGTCCTGCTCGAGGACGCGCACCTCGCTCCGCTGCTCGGCGACGTCCGCGGCCTGGACGTCGTCGATCTCGGCTGCGGCACGGGCCGTCGTACGCTCCGCCTCGCCGCGGCGGGCGCGCGCGTGACCGCCGTGGATTTCAGCGAGGGCATGGTCGCGAAGGCGCGCGCCAAGCCCGGCTGGGGGCGCGTCCGGTTCGTGGCGCACGATCTCACGCGGCCGCTGCCGTTCGCGGATCGCGCCTTCGATCGCGTCCTGAGCTTCCTGGTGCTCGACCACCTCGCCGACGTCGCGACCTTCTTCGCGGAGTGCCGGCGCGTGTGTCGCGGCGACGGGTTCGTGCTCGTCTCGTCGTTTCATCCTGCAATGATGCTGCGCGGGATCCAGGCCCGCTTCACCGATCCGGTGACGGGGCGCGAAGTCCGTCCCGCCAGCATCGCGAACCAGTTGTCGGACTACGTGATGGGGGCCGTCCGGAGCGGGCTGGCCCTCGAGCACATGAGCGAGCACGCGGTCGACGATGCCCTGGCCGCCCGCTCGCCGAAAGCCGCGAAATACCTCGGCTGGCCACTACTGCTGCTCATGCGGCTGCGGCCCTGAGCTGGGAACCCGGGAACAAGGAGGATGAGCATGATCCGCATCGTGACCCTGGTCCTCGCCGCCGCGCTCGCCACCGGCTGTGCCGTCAATCCTCACTACTGGCACCAGGCCGGCCGCGGCCAGTCCGACTTCGAGCACGACAGCGCCGGCTGTGCCGGCGACGCCCAGCGGGCGCCACGGGGCGCGGACATGGAGAAGGTCTACCGCGCCTGCATGCGCGGCAACGGCTGGCAGCGCGTGAAGGCGGCCACGCCGATACCGGATCAGTTCCGCGGGCCCGAGAGCGACGAGGAGATGCTGGCCCCGCCGTCGCCCACCAGCGCGCCGAACGAGGACGACGCGGCGGCCCGCTGCCGGCTGGGCAACAACTGGAACCAGCCTCGACTCAAGGCGCTGACCGTACCACGAGTGCCTGAAGCGCCGGCGCTGACCCTGACGCGCCAGAGCGTGTAGGACCACCGGACCAGCCAGACTTCGACGCCGGGCCCACCTCGCGTCGTCACGCGCGCGCGCGTTCTTCGGGCAACCCGGGGGGCCGCGTGCCAAAACGATCGGGCAGTATTCCGAATCCGCCTCCCGCGCCGCCGCAAGCGCGGCCTCCTTCGCGAATTTTCGCCTGGCACGACTTCTGCCATCAGTGGGCAGGTTGCATTGGTGACCGCACAGCCGTACAGAGGTTCTGCTTGGTGGAGGATTCGTCCATGGTCACTCCCGGGATCGCCGTTGACAGCGCCGGCAACGTGTACGTGGCCGATGGCACCAACGACCGGATCCAGAAGTTCGACACGAACGGGCGGTTGCTCGCCGAGTGGGTCAGCACCGACAGCGGCAACGGCGGATCCGGAAGCCCGCGCGGCGGCGCGTTCCTCTAGAAGGACGGCTCGCCCAGGCCGACGCCGCCGGTGGCCCTGGCCTGGGCTCGTTTCACGCTCCGTCGAGCATCGCGGCCAAGCCGGAAGCGCTCGTCGGCGCCTGTCTCCTCCTCGGCCTGAACGGCCGGAAACCGCGCCGACGCCGCAGGCCGAGTCACCGCGTCCCGTCTGGAGGCCCGCGTGGATCCCGAAGCTCAGAAGGCTTTCTCGATCAAGTAGCCACTCCTTCGCACGGCGCGCGTGTGACGCAAACGCGCGCCGTTTTTTCTTCGGGTGTTTCGCGGCCGCGTGCCAAAAAGATCGGGCACTTCTCCGAAGCCGACTCGTGACACGCCCGCATCGCGGCGTCCTTCGGGCTTTTTCGTCTGGCACGAATTCTGCCATTTACGGGCAGGTTGCATTGGCGAAGTGACCGCACAGTCGTTGCGGATATTCGACTCAGGGGAGGGTTCCATGGATACTTGGCGTGCGCGGCTCGTCGTTCTCGCGTGTGTGTTCACCGTGCTGACGTTCGCCGGCCCCGCGATCGCCGGCGAGCGCCTCGTCTTCGACGCGTTCCTCGGAGCGCAGCTCACACCAACGGGCGTGGACCCGAACCGCGACTACTTTTTCGCGGCCGGCATGGCGGTGGACAGCCGCGGCGTCGTCTACGTGGCTGATCCTGTCAACGATTCCGTCTTGATCTACGACGGGTTGGGGGTGCGCCGAGTGACGAGGGTGTGTTGTTACACGGCGTACGGCGACGGTTTCTTGGCCACGAATGTCTCGGTCGCGCTGAAATTCCCGATGAGTGTCGCGGTCGATCCACGGAACGACGACGTATGGATCACCAGCACGCTCACCGGCCGTGTCATCAAGATGGACAAGAACCAGCGGTTGCTCAAGGTCGTCGGCTGGCCCGGTACCGGCCCGGGCGAGTTCGAGACGCCCATCCGCATGGCCGTCGATCCCCGTGGCAACCTCTACGTCTTGGACGACGGGGGTCGCACATGCGATGTCCGCTCATGTTCCACGAGCGACGCGAACGTTCGAATTCAGAAATTCAGGGCCGACGGAACATTCGTGCGAGCGTGGGGATCGTTTTGTGAATTCAGTTCCGCTTCCGTGGGCCCGTGTAACGCCAGTGCGGCCGGCGCCATCGTGACCGGAGATGGACAGTTCGGCTTTACCAACTTCTTGGCGGTCGCGACCGACCCACGCTCACAGCCGCAACGGGGATTTCAAGTGAGCCTGGTCGGCATGGCGGTCGACAGCTTCGGCAACGTCTACGTCGCAGACCAGGGCCGCGTCCAGAAGTTCAATACGAACGGTGTCTTGCTCTTGAAGTTTGCCACCGCCGCGAGTGTCGCCGATGTGGCGGTCGACTTTGCCGACAACGTCTATGTCACCGAGTTTGACAACGACCGCATCCGCAAGTTCGACGGCACCGGGAGGTTCCTCGCGACAGCGGGGTCGACCGGGCGCGGCCTCGGCGTCTTCGGCGGACCGGCCTTCATCGCGGCCCTCCCACGAAACCTCGTTGCATTCTGCGAGTTCTTCATCAAACCCTTCGACCCGAAAGCGCAGTGCCGAGAAATCTACGTCGCCGAGACGCGCAACCTCCGCGTTCAGGTGCTGCAGGCACGCGAGGACAGCGACGACGACAGCCTCGTGGACGAGGTCGATCTCGATCCGACGATTGTTTCGGACGAGGCCGCGGCCGGCAATGCCGGCGCGCACGTCCTCACGCGGACCGGCCTGCCGTTCGTCGTGTACGACCCCCCCAGCACGTCGGACACCATTCGAATCGCCGCATGGAACACATTCCTAACAACGGGACAGCCGCTCACGTTCGACGTCGCTCTGTTTTGTCGCTACCCCACGCGGCCATCTGGGGGCCGCATCACGATCGCGGCGGACAATGCGCTCGACTTCCACTGCTCCATCCCGACCCTCGACATCCTCGCGGGCCCGATCCCCTGGACGTTCACGGCCGCGGACGGAACCGTCGCGACCGCGACGCTGACGGACGGCGACAGTCTGTCGGTCGATCCCACGACGTCGAGCATCCGGAGCAACGCCGGCATGCTGGCCCTGACCGTAGGGGGGTCGAGCATCACACTTCCTGCGGGACAGACCATCTTCGCCGACACGACGCCGCCGACAACGCAGGCCGCCGTCTCACCGCCGGCGAACAATGGGGACGTCACCGTCACCCTGACGACCGCGGACAACGCCGCGGGGTCAGGCGTGAAGGAGATTGCCGTCGCGCTCCGCGGCGCTCACAACAGCGCCGCAACCATCTCCGGCGGCGTCGCGACGATCCCGATCACCATGGACGGCAGCACGACCGTCACCTACTTCGCGCGCGACAACGCCGGCAACGCGGAGGCCGCGAAGAGTCTGACGATCCGGGTCGACAAGACGTGCGCTCTGGTGAAGCTGTACCGGCCCCCCGATGGCGCGCGGATGCTTCTGGGCTTCGACCTTGCGCCAGAGACCTACGGGTTCAGAGAGCCCGACACGACGGCCAGGCTCGCGTTTCCCGTGTGCGAATTCTCGCTCGAAGGCGAGGCCTTGCCGCTCAAGTAGCCCACCAGGCGAGAACCGGGCGGTCGGGGTCGCTCCGATCGCCCGGTCACTCCCCATCTGGCGCGCGTGTCGGCGTCGCGCGCGCGTTTTCTTCGGGCAGCATGGGGCCGCGTGCCAAAACGATCGGGCACTTCTCCGAATCCAACTCGCGCCGCGCCGTCGCCGCCGCCTCATTCGCGATTCTTCGTCTGGCACGAGTTCTGCCATTCACGGGCAGGTTCGAGTGGAGAAGTGACCGCACAGCCGTGCGGACATGCCTGCTCAGTGGAGGGTTCTTTCATGGATACCCCGCGTGTGCGCGCGCGGACCATCGCTCTCGCGTGTGTGCTCACCGTGCTGACATTCGCTGCCCTCGTCACGGGTGGCGAGCGCCTCGTCTTCGACGCGTTCATCGGGACGCGGTTGCCCAATCCGGCCGCGCTCGGGGCCGTGCATGAACCGTATCGATCCGCGCTGGATGATCGTCGCGGGCTGCGCGCTGAACGCCTACGCCATGCACCTGATGGCCACGCTCTCGCTGGAGGCGAGCTGCTGGCACATCATGCTGCCGCGCTTCATCCAGGGGCTCGGCATCGGCTTCACGTTCGTGCCGCTCTCGACGGTGGCGCTCAGCGCGGTGCCGATGCGCGAGCTGGGCCACGCCTCGGGGCTGTTCAATTTCCTCCGCACCATCGGCGGCAGCATCGGCATCGCCGCGGTGGCGACGTTCCTGCAGCGCGGAACACAGACCCACCAGGCGCGGCTGGCGAGCCACGTGAGCCTCTACGACCCCGCCGTGTGGGACCGCTACCAGACGCTGGTCGCGACGTTCACCGCGCGCGGCGCGGACCTGGCGACGGCCGAGCAGCAGGCGTGGGCGCACCTGTACCAGATGGTGCAGCGCCAGGCCCTCCTGCTGTCGTTCATCGACAACTTCTGGTGGCTGGCCTGGATCTTCGCCGCCGTCATTCCGTTCGTGCTGTTCCTCGGCCATCGGCCGCGGCTCGGCGAGCCGCCGGCCGGCGTCGAGCGCCATGCGGCGATCGTGGAGAGCTGAGCCGGGCGCCTCACCGATCCGAGGGGGACCGCGCGACGCGCTCGAGGACGTACACACCGCCTGCCAGGATGAAGGCGCCGGCGGCATACCCGGCGAGCACATCGGTCGCCCAGTGATGGCCCAGGTATACGCGCGACACGCCGATCGCCACGATCATCACGCACGCGCCCATCATGATCGGCCAACGAAGGCGCGGCCAACGGCGCGCAACGATGACCGCGACCATGCCGTAAATCGCCAGGGCCGCCATCGCGTGGCCACTGGGGAAGCTGTAGCTGTGCAGCGTCGCCAGTTCCCACAGCGATGGCCGGGTGCGTTGAAAGGCGAGCTTGAGGACGAGGTTGAGTCCCTCCGTCGCCAGAGCGGTCCCGGCCAGAGCCGCAGCGACGCGGGCCTCCTTTCGGAGCAGGCACCAGACGATCACGGCGCCGACGATCGCGGACACGACAGGAGCTGAGCCGATGTCCGAGACGACGTGCATGAGGCGGTCGAGGACCGGGTTGGCAAACGCGTGGAGCGTGAGGCTCGCGCCGTGATCGAAGGCGGTGGACTCCTTGGTGATCACGTCCTCCGCGATCTTCGTGAACACCGCAACGAACCCGAGCGACGCGGCCGCGAACGCGAGCTCGCGTCGCGCGAGCGACGCCGGCAGCTTCGCCACGACGGAGGCGAACAGCGGCCCGCCGAAGCGCCGCGCGAGCGCCACCACGACCAGTGCGATCGCCAGCGCGGCACCGAACAGGGCCGCGCGGCCGAACCAGCGGTGCAGCAGCTCCCAGCTGCGCCCGAAGAAATATCCGGCCAGGGTGACCGTCGTTGCCCAGACCAGCGCGCCGGCGGCGTTGTAGAGGAGAAACTCGGACCAGGGCAGCCGGGCGACGCCCGCGAACAGCGCGGCCACGACTCGCAATCCGGTGACGAATCGCGCGAGAAAGACCGTCCTGGCGCCGTGGCGTTGGAAGAAGGCATCGAACGCCGCGATTCTGCCGGGCGTGAGTCCCACGAGGCGTCCGTACCGTTCGACGAGAGGCCGCCCGGCGCGCCGGCCGATCCAGTAGCCGACATTGTCTCCCAGGATGGCCGCACCGATTCCCAGGCCGATGACCCATGGCAGCGCGAAGGTGCCCTGGGAGGCGAAGAAGCCCGCCGCCAGCAAGACGGTCTCGCCAGGCACCGGCACTCCCGCGCTTTCGAGAAAGACGCCGAGGAATACGATCGCGTATCCGTACCGGGCGAGGAGGTTCGCGAGCAGCGCAGGCATCGTTGGTGTTCGTGAACTAACGCGGCGACAGATCGAGGCCGGGCGGCGCCTTCAGATCCGGGCGCTCGGCGAACAACCGCGTCCACGCCGCGCGCGCCACGCGCTCGGCTTCGGCGACGATCGCGGGCTCGTCCAGGGTCAGCACGCGCCGGTCGCGCATGAGCCAGCGCCCGTCCACCATCACGGATTCGACGTCGCCGGCCTGGCCCTGGTGCACGAAGCACGAGACGGGGCGCAGCGCGGGCGTGAGGTGCGGGCGGCGGAAGTCGACGACGATGAAGTCGGCGCGATTGCCCGGCGCCAGCCAGCCGCCGTCGGGAATACCGAGCGCGCGATAGCCGTTGCGCGTGGCCCACGTCAGCGCCTGCTCCGGCGTCGGCTGACGGCCGTCGGCGCGGCGCACGCGCTCCATGAACATCGCCGTGCGCACGACCTCCATCATGTCCTCGGCCATGTTGTCGGTGCCGAGCGTGACGAGACAGCCCGCGCGCTCGAGCTCGTCGATGCGCGCGGCGAGCCCGCGGCGCGCGGCGATGGCGGGATTGATCGCGACGGCGGCGCCGGAGGCGCCCAGCGTGGCTTCCTCCTCTGCGGTCATGCAGCGGCAGTGGGCGGCGATCAGGCGCGGGGACAGCAAGCCGCAGCGCGCGACGTACTCGACCGGCGTGACGCCGCGCTGCTCGCGAATGGCCGCGACCTCGCCCCAGATCTGGCTCAGATGGAGCGTGGCGAGCGCGTCGAGCTCGTCCTGGAGCTTGCGCACGCGCCCGAGCAATTCCGGTGAGCAGAGATCGGGCGCCCACGCGGCGACGCCGGCGCTGACGCGGCCGTCGCCGCGACCGTGCCACCGCGCGTGGAACTCTCGGATGCGCGCGAGGCCGGCCTCGGCCAGCGCCGCGTCTCGCTCGAACGGACCCGGCTGGCCGATCGACGCCCGCCCGCGGTCCCACGCGCGCTCGCAGAGCACGAGCCGGAGGCCCGTATCCGCCAGCGCCTGCGCGTAGCGCTCGAGCTGGGCGCCCTCCTCTAATACCAGCGTGGTGCCGCTACGGATCGCCTCCAGCGCGCCCAGCACGGCCATCAGGCGCTCCTCGTCGGCGGACAGCGACGGCAACGGCAGCGGCGCGAGGCCGCCGGTGAATGGCGGCGTGTGGGGCGGGGAGAGGTCCTCGTAGATCCCGCGCGCGAGCACTCGGGCCAGGTGCGTGTGGGTGTTGGCGAAGCCCGGCAGGATCACGCGGCCGCGCGCGTCGATCCGCTCGGCCGACGCATAGTGCCCGAGCACGTCGGCGGCGGGACCCAGCGCGACGATCCGCCCGTGCTCCACGGCGAGCGCGCCATCGGGGTGGAGCGTGCCGGCATCGTCGGCCGTGACGATGGTGGCTCCGTGAATGACCAGCGGCCCGCTCATCGGCGACACTCTAGCGCTTTCGGCCGGGGGCGGTCCGCGGTATCGTACGAACCCCACAGGAGGCCTTCCATGCACCGTGTCCCCCGGGCTCTCGGAGTCGCGGCATTGCTGGCCATCGCGGCGTGGCTGGCCGCCTCGTCCGGCGAGGCGCAGGCGCCGGCGACGAAGCCAGCGCCCACGGCCAAGCCGGCGCCCGCGGCCAAAACAGGCGGCGTCCTGCGCATCGCGCTGATCGGCGAGCCGCCGACGCTCGACGCGCACGCGACGACGGCGGTGATCACCCGCGAGATCGTCATCAACATCTACGAGGGGCTGTTCGCGCTCGACGCGAAGTACCAGCCCGTGCCGCTCCTCGCCGAGCGCGCGGAAGCCCTCGACGGCGGCCGGCGCTACGTCATCCACCTGCGCAACAGCGTCAAGTTCCACAACGGCAAGACGCTGGGCGCGCCGGACGTCGTCGCCTCGCTCAAGCGCTGGGGCGCGACGTCCAGCCCCGGCAAGTCCGTCTTCAAGAATGTCGAGGCCGTCGAGGCGAAGGGGCCGCTCGGCGTCGAGATCCGGCTGAAGGAGCCCTCGAGCAGCCTGCTGACGATCCTGGCCCACGTCGACAGCGCAGCCTTCATCTATCCCAAGGAGGTCGTGGACGCGACGGGCGAGGGACAGCTCAAGGAGTACGTCGGCACCGGGCCGTTCAAGTTCGTCGAGCACCGGCCCGATCGCCACATCAAGCTGGCGCGCTTCGACGGCTACGCCGCACGCAGCGAGCCCGCCAGCGGCCTCGCGGGCCAGCGCGTCGCCCACGTCGACGAGCTGCTCTTCCTGCCGGTACCCGACTACGCCACGCGGCAGGCGGGGATCGCCACCGGCGAGTATCAGTACATCCAGCAGATCAAGCCCGATCAGTACGACCGGATCAAGGCCACGCAGGGCGTCGAGCCCGTCGTGGTCAAGCCGTACGGCTGGGCGACGGTCGTGCTGAACACCAGGCAGGGACTGATGACGGACAAGCGCCTGCGCCAGGCGATCCAGGCGACGCTGGACGTCGAGCCGATGATGCTCGCGGGCCTCGGCCACAAAGACTTCTACCGCCTCGACCCGGGCATCGTCTTCCAGGAGCAGCCCTATCACTCACGCGTCGCCGCCGCCGCGTACAACCAGCGCGACCGCGACAAGGCCAAGCGCATCTTGAAGGACGCGGGCTACGCGGGCCAGCCGGTGCGCTGGCTCGTCACCACCGAGTACGAGCATCACTACAAGCCTGCGCTCGTGGCCAAGAGCCAGCTCGAGGAAGTCGGCTTCAAGATCGACCTGCAAGTCGCCGACTGGGCCACCGTCGTCCAGCGCCGCGCCAAGCCGGAGCTGTGGGACGCGTTCAGCACGGCGTTCGTCTTCCTGCCCGAGCCGACGGTGGCGGCGCAGGTGCTGTGCGACTGGCCGGGCTGGTGGTGCCATCCGGACAAGGAAGCGCTCCTGCAGGCCATGGGGCGCGAGTTCGATCTGAAGAAGCGTGTCGCGATCTGGGAAAAGGTCCAGACCATCTTCTACGCGGAGGCGCCGCGCATCAGGCTCGGCGACTACTTCCGCCTCGACGCGCGGCGCAAGGACGTCCAGGGCTACGAGCCCGGACCGTACATGCACTTCTGGAACGTCTGGCTGGAGCGGAGGTAGTCATGCGAGAGCTGGTCGAACGCCTCGACGCCCTGTGCGATGCCGCGCCCTTCCACGCGAGCTGGTATCTCAAAGACGTCGCGACCGGCGCGCGCGCCGATCGCCTCGGCGACGTGCCGGTGCCGTCGGCGAGCACGCGCAAGATCTCGATCATGATGGCGGCGCTCGCGGCCGTGCACGCGGGCAAGCTCGCGCTCGATCAGAAGGTGACGATCGAGGCGCGCTTCCAGAACAACGAGTCCGGCACGTTTCAGCACCTCACGCCGGGGTTCTGGATCACGTTCCGCGACGCGCTGGTGATGATGATCATCGTCAGCGACAACACGTGCACCGGGCACGTGGTGGACCTCGTCGGGCTTGGCAACCTCCAGAGCTGGTGCGAGGGCGTCGGCATGACGGCGACGATCCATCGCTTCGGGCTCCCGCCGAAGCTGCCCGCCGACCATACGCTCGAGCAGGTGACGAGCACGACGCCGAACGACCAGGGGTTGCTGCTCGAGCTGATCCTCAAGGGCACGACCGATCCCGCCGTCGCGGCGCGGCTGGGCTCCACGCCGGAGCTCTGCCGGCTCGGGCTCGACATCCTCTCGTGGCAGAAGTACAAGACGCGGCTGCCCTCGCTGCTGCCGCTCGGCGCGAAAGTCGCGCACAAGACGGGCACCGGCGCACGCGGCTACATGGACGCGGGCATCCTCTTCAAGGACGACCGTCCGCTCTGCATCCTGACCGCGTTCACGGACCGCGTGCCGGCGGCGCTGCCCGACGGCACGCCGGGCTTCGCGGCCGCCGCGCAGCTCATCGGACGGATGGCGCGGCTCTGCTACGACGGTCTCGGCGCGCGCTGAGCCTCGCGCGGCGCCGCGGTCAGGGCAGGCCGCGGCGCTTCAGATAGGCGTCCACGGCGGAGGCCCAGACGTCGGGATAGGCGAAGAGCCCGTGGCCGCCGAACGGATTCGGCGGCGCCTCGAGCTCGCTGAACGTGCCGCGGCCGCCCGCCGCGCGGAACGCGGCGAAGTTGGCCTGGCTGTGGGACAGCGAGTAGCCACGCTGAGGATCGTCTCGCAGGGCTCGCGGACGTGGTGCGTCAGCGCGCGACGTCGCGGAGGAGCCGACCGAAGCCCGCGATGGGCTGAGGCCGGCCGGCCACGCGCAGGGCCTGCCACAGGCAGGCCTGGATGCTGCTGACGACCGGCTTGCCGAGGTCGCGCTCGAGACGCTCGAGCACGCCGATCGTCGGCAGTCCGGTGCCGCTCAGCAGCACCGCGTCGGCCTCTCGCGCATCGGCCAGGCGCGCCAGCTCGTACGCGCGCTCCTCGGTCTCGTCGTAGATCGATCCCACGTCGCCGAGCCGCCGGTAGCCGACGATCTCGAAGCCCGCGGCCTGCCAGTAGGCCCTGCCCTGCAGACTCACGCTCTCCTGGTACGGCGTGCCGAGCGCCAGGCGCTTGGCACCGAGGTGCTGGAGCGCGGCGCGTACGGCCCCGGCCGCTGTCACCCCCGGCGCGCCCGTGAGCGACGAGAGCCGCTCCACGAGCGCCGGCTCGTTCGCGAAGCCGTTGGCGTAGCTCGAGGCGGTGTGGGCGAGCACGACGACGGCCGGGCGTACCTGGGCGAGTCCGCGCGCGACGAGCGGAAGACCGGCCAGATACGCGCGCGTGCGGTCCTCCATCCCCGTACGACTGCCGGGATCGCCGCTCTCGGCACCGGAGTCCAGCCGCGCGAAGTGGATCGTCACCTGCGCCGGCGCCATGCGGTAGAGCTCGGGCTCCACCGTCGGGTTGCCGGGCGGGACGAGGACTCCGATGCGCACGCGGCATTATACGCGCGCGCGCGATGGCTCTCCGGCATGTCCCGCGGCGACGCGCGCGTCAGTTTCGCGAATGAGCTCGCGCGGTGTCACGCCGCTTGACACGCTGTGACGCGCTGTCTTCGCCGGCGACGTGACGACCGAGCGCCGCGCTCGAACCCGTTGAGATTCCGGGTCGCCGCCGCTGGACGCTGGTCTGGCACGACGTCTGCTCTCCTCCATCTTGCCCGCACCCGCGGTGGCTCCGCCGAGACAGGAGCGACCTCATGAGCAGCCGGTCATCGCGACGCGCGTTCGTGCTGGGGATGCTCGCGCTCGGTCTGCCGGTCCCCGCCGGCGCCGACGGAATCCAGGGCGGTCTCCGCGACGCCCTCGGGCCGCGCTTCGACGCTCGCCCGAACCCGCGTGAGCCGAGACGCCGGCGGCAGCGCGGCCCGGGCGTCACGGACCGTCTTCGCCACTGGAACCAGATCGCCGTCGACGCCAGCGGCGTCGACCACACGCCGGTCCCGCCCGGTGATCCACGCGTGTTCGGCGAGCAGTTCGGGCCGGGACGCTCGAGTCGGGCCCTGGCCATCGTCCACATCGCGGTCTTCGACGCCGTGAACGCTGTCGTCGGGGGCTTCCAGAGCTACACGCGTCTTCGCGCTGCCTCCCAGGACGCGTCTGTCGAGGCCGCCATTGCGGTGGCCGCGCACGACACGCTGACCGCGCTCTTCCCTTCGCAGAAGGCCGATTTCGACGCCGAGCTCGTCGAAGACCTCAGCGCCCTCCGCGACGGGCGCGCCAAAGCCAACGGCGTCACGCTCGGGCGTGCGGCCGCCGCCGCCATCCTCGCGCGCCGCGCCAACGACGGCGCGGCGCACCCTGAGCCGCGCATCGGCATCGACTACATCACCAGCGACGCGCCCGGCAAGTGGCGCCAGGACCCGATCAGCCAGAACCCGCTCGCGTTGGGCGCTCACTGGGGAGACGTCACGCCGTTCGTGCTCCGGTCGGGCGATCAGTTTCGCGTTCCGCCGCCGCCCGATCTCGACAATCGGGAGTACACGGGCGCGTACAACGAAGTGAAGGCGGTGGGCGGCGACGGGATCGTCACCCCCACCGTGCGGACCGCCGATCAGACGCTCACCGGCATCTTCTGGGCGTACGACGGCACGCCGACCCTGTGCGCGCCGCCACGGCTCTATAACCAGATCGTGCTGCACATCGCCGAGCAGCGCAGGACGGGCGGCATCGAGCTCGCCCGTCTCCTGGCCCTGGTCAACGTGGCGATCGCCGACGCCGGGGTCGCGATCTGGGAGTCGAAGTACCACTACGTGTTCTGGCGCCCGGTCACCGGCATTCGCGAGTCCGACGGCAATCTGAGGACGCCACCCGATCCCACGTACTCACCGCTCGGCGCGCCCGCGAGCAACCTCAACGGCCCGAACTTCACCCCGCCGTTCCCGGCATACCCCTCGGGCCACGCGGGGTTCGGCGGCGCGCTCTTCCAGATCTTGCGCGACTTCTACGGGACCGACCGCATTGCCTTCACATTCGTGTCGGACGAGCTCAACGGCGAGACGCTCGACAACGAGGGCAACGCGCGCCCGCTCGTGCCGCGTAGCTTCGCGTCGCTCTCCGAGGCCGAGGAAGAGAACGGCCAGAGCCGCATCTACCTGGGCATCCATTGGGTGTTCGACAAGACCGAGGGCATCGCCCAGGGCCGGCGCGTGGCCGACCACGTGTTCCGAAAGGCCTTCGTGCGTCAGGGCCGTTAGTCGACCGCCGCTACAAGCCTGGTCGCTGGTAGTAGAGTTGGAGCGCTTCTATCTCGACGGCCTCAAGGAGGCTCGAATGACGATGCGCCAACTCAGCCGGCGTGCGTTCCTCAAGACCACCGTGGCCGGCGCCGCCGTCGCCGGCGTGCCGCTTCCGCTCCGCGCGCAGCCGAAGCCGTTCAAGATCGGCGCGATTCACCCCGTGACGGGCCCGCTCGCCGAGCCGGGCCAGGCCTGCCGGCTCGGCGCCCAGCTCGCCGTCGAGGCCGTCAACGCCGCCGGCGGCGTGAAGGGCAAGGGCGGGCTGCAGCTCGAGCTGATCACGGGCGACACGCAGAGCAAGCCCGAGAACGGCCGCGTCGAGGCCGAGCGCGTGGTCAACCAGGGCGCGCAGATGCTGGTGGGCTCGTTCGACTCCGGGAGCACGGCGGCCATGGTCTCGGTCGCGCAGCAGAAGCGGCTGCCGTTCCTCATCGACATCGCCGCCGCGGATCCGATCACCGCCAACGTGGCGAAGGCGGTGAAGGAGGGCCAGCAGAAGGTCCAGTACGTTTACCGCAACTTCCCGACGGGCTCGGGGTTCGGACGCAGCGCGGTGCGCTACTTCACCGAGATCTTCGCGGAGGCGAAGGTCACGCCCCGGCGCGTCGTGCTGATGCACTGCAACGACCTCTTCGGCCTGAACCAGTCGCGTGGCTTCCTGGCCGCGTACAAGGCGGCGAAGCCGGCGTGGACGCTGCTGGAGGACGAGGTGATCCCGTGGCCGGAGCCGCCCTCGGACCTCTCGACGGAGGTGGCGCGGCTGAAGGCGCTCAAGCCCGACGTGATCGCGCCGATCACGCGGCCGGCGAGCGCGCAGCTCCTGCTGCCGGAGATTCGCAAGCAGCGCGTCGAGTCCCTCGGCATCGTGGGCCCGGGCAGCCCCGGGCTCTACGAGGCGGGCCAGCTCGCGGCGCTCAAGGGAGACCTCGAATACGTGATGGCCAGCAACCCCTGGCCGAACTTCCGCAATCCGAAGACCCAGCAGCTCGCCGAGGAATATCAGAAGCGCTCGGGCGGCCGGCTCTTCGACACGAACTCCGGCTACTCGTACGACGCCATCTTCGTGGTCGCCGACGTGCTCGAGCGCGCGGCGAAGCTCGACGATCCCGACGCCATCGTGGACGCGATCCAGAAGACGACGTACAGCGCCGGCCTCATGCAGTACGGCGGGCCGATCCACTTCAACGAGATCGGCGACAACCCGAACGCGATCCCGACCATGATCCAGATCCTCCGGCAGCGGCCGGTGGCCGTCTGGCCCAAGGAAGCCGCCCTGCAGAAGTTCGTGTTCCCGCGCCCCAAGGCCTGACGATCGACGCGACCCTCGTCGCGCAGGGCCTGCTCAACGGCGTGCTGTTCGGCGGCGTGTTCAGCCTCATGGCCGTCGGGCTCACGCTCATCTTCGGCGTCATGCGCGTGGTGAACTTCGCCCACGGCGACATGATGGTGTGGGGGATGTACCTGGCGTGGCTGATGGCCACCCGCGGCGGTGTCGATCCCTACGCCGGCTTCGTTGTGTGCGCGGCCGCCCTCTTCCTCCTCGGCTTCGTCGTACAGCGCGTGCTCGTGCAGCGCATCGTCGACGCGCCGCACGAGATGCAGATCCTCCTCATGCTGGGAGTGGCCCTCGTGCTCGAGAACGCGGCGCTGCTGGCCTTCGGCCCCGAACCGCAGCGCGTGCGCAGCGCGCTCGCACAGTCGACGCTCTGGCTCGGCCCCGTGTTCGTGGACGTGGCGCGCCTCATCGCGTTCGGCGTGGCCGTCGTGCTCACGCTGTTGCTCTCGCTCTTCCTGTTCCGCACCGACCTCGGCCGCTCCATCCGCGCCGCCGCCGACAACACGTACGGCGCGCTCGTCATCGGCACCGACGTCCGTCGCGTCTACGCGGTGGCCTTCGGGGTGGGCGCCGCCTGCGTGGGCGCCGCCGGCGCGCTGGTGGCGCCGCTCCTGCCCTTCCAGCCGCCGACGGGCCTGCAGCTCTCCGTCGCCTCGTTCAACATCGTGATCATCGGCGGCATGGGCAGTCTCCTCGGCGCCTTCATGGGCGGGCTGCTCGTCGCGGTCGCCGAGTCGCTCGGCGCCGTGTTCCTCAAGCCCTCCCTCAAGGAGCTGGTGAGCTTCTCGCTGCTCGTGCTCATCTTGTTGTTCCGCCCCGCGGGACTCTTCGGCCGGCGCGCGTCGTGAGCGGCAGGCGAGCGCCGTGACCCGGTGGGTCTGGGCGGCGGCGACCGTGGCGCTGCTGGCGGCGCTGCCGCTGTTGCCGTCCGTGTTCGGCTCCTACGCCGTCACCCTCTTCACGCTCATCTTCTTCTACGGGTTCCTCGGCCAGGCGTGGAACATCGTGGGCGGCTACGCCGGCCAGCTCTCGGCGGGCCACGCGGCCTTCCTGGGCATCGGCGCTTACACCGCGGCCCTGCTCTCGGTCGAGAAGGGGATCACGCCCTGGGTCGGCATGTTCGTGGGCGGCGCGCTGGCGGCGGTCCTCGGCACCCTCATCGGCTTCCTCGGCTTTCGCTTCGGGCTCCGCGGCTTCTACTTCGTCCTGCTCACCGTCGCCTTCGCCGAGATCTGCCGCATCATCGCGTCCAACACCGACGCCATCGGCGGCGCCGTCGGCTACTACATCACGTTCACCGGCAACCCGCGCCAGTTCCAGTTCCAGGACGCGCGCGTGTACTACTACGTCGCGCTGGTCCTCATGCTGACGGCGACGGGCGTGGTGGCGTGGCTCGAGCGCCGTCGCTTCGGCGTGTACCTCAGCGCGATCCGCGAGGACGAGAGCGCGTGCGAGGCGCTCGGCGTCGACACCTTCCGCTACAAGATGCTCGCGATGATGCTGTCGTCGTTCCTCACCGGCGTCGGCGGCGCCTTCTACGCCTTCTATCTCTTTTCGCTGCAGCCGGGCTCCGTGTTCGGCATCCCGCTGTCCGTCGAGATCATCATCCGGGCTATCGTCGGCGGCGCCGGCACCGTGCTCGGGCCGATCCTCGGCTCCTTCATCCTGAGCCCGCTCGCCGAGCTGGCGCGCCACTACTTCGCCCAGGGCGGCTGGCACGGCGCTCACCTCGTCGTGTACGGGCTCCTGCTGATCGCCGTGGTGCTCTTCCTGCCCGAGGGAGCGTACCCGCGCCTGGCGCGGCTCTTGCGACGCCGCGCGCCGGACACCGCATGAGCCTGCTCGAGACGCGCGGACTCTCGAAACACTTCGGCGGCGTCCACGCCGTCGCCGGTCTCGACCTCACGCTGGCCGAGGGCGAGGTGCTCGGCCTCATCGGGCCCAACGGCGCCGGCAAGACAACGGCCTTCAATCTGCTCTCCGGTTTCCTGGCGCCGGACGCGGGAGAGATCCGCTTCCGCGGGCGCTCGCTCCTGGGCCTCAAGCCGCACACGATCTGCCAGCTCGGGCTGGCGCGCACGTTCCAGATCGTGCGCCCATTCCCGCGACTGAGCGTGCTCGACAACGTCATGGTCGGCGCGCTGGCGCGGCATCCCGCGGTCGCACGCGCCCGCGGGCTGGCGCGCGCCGTCGTCGAGCGCGTGGGGCTCGGCGCCAGGGCCGCGCAGCCCGCGGCGGGCCTCACACTGGCCGAGCGCAAACGGCTCGAGCTGGCGCGCGCGCTCGCCACGGAGCCCATGCTGCTGCTGCTCGACGAGGTGATGGCCGGGCTGAACCCGACGGAGATCGCGACGCTCGTCGCGCTCATCGGCGACATCCACCGCGGCGGTGTATCGATCCTCCTGATCGAGCACAACATGCGCGCAGTCATGGCGCTCTCGCACCGGATCGTCGTGCTCAACTTCGGCGAGACGGTGGCCGAGGGGCCGCCGGCCGTCATCGCCAGCCACCCCCGGGTCATCGAGGCGTACCTGGGCGAGGAATATGTCCACGCTGCTCCGCCTCGATAGCGTCGAGGCCGGCTACCGCGACCTCGTGGCCGTGCGCGAGGTCTCGCTGGAGGTGCACGCGGGCGAAGTGGTCGCCCTCATCGGCGGCAACGGCGCCGGCAAGACGACGACGCTGCGCGCGATCACCGGGCTGTTGCCGCTGCGCCGCGGCCGCATCGAGTTCGAGGGCGAGCGGATCGACGGCCGGACGTCGTCGCAGGTGGTCGCGCGCGGCATCGCCCACGTGCCGGAGGGGCGCCAGCTCTTCCCGACCATGAGCGTGCGCGAGAACCTCGAGCTGGGCGCGCGCGAGCGGACGACCCGCGCCGCCGCGCTCGAGTCCGTCTTCGCGCTCTTCCCGCGCCTGCGCGAGCGCGAGCGGCAGGTGGCCGGCACGCTCTCGGGCGGCGAGCAGCAGATGTGCGCCATCGGCCGCGGGCTCATGGCGCGCCCGAGGCTGCTGCTGCTGGACGAGCCGAGCCTCGGCCTCGCTCCCGTGATGGTCAGGCTGATCTTCGAGAATCTGAAGCGGATCAACGAGAGCGGCACGACCATCCTGCTCGTCGAGCAGAACGTCGCGCGCGCGCTCACGCTCTCGCACCGCGCCTACGTCCTCGAGAACGGGCGCATCGTCCTGGACGGCCCGCGCGAGGCGCTCCAGCAGAGCCCGCACGTCAAGCAGGCGTACCTCGGGCTCTGATACGCTGGCCGTCGTGAGCGGCGCGACGTCCGAGGAATCCGGGCTGTTCGTCAGGTTGCGCGCTCACCTGTCGCTGTCGCGCACGCAGGCGATCTTCGGCATCATCGCCGCGTGCCTGTCGATCGGCGGCTCCGTCTACGGCTACCTGAAGGTCGCGCGGCCTCCGAACACGGGGGAGATCATCGCCTTCGTGCGGGATCGCGCCGACAAGCCGCTGCCCGACGCCACCGTCGAGGTGCTGACGCCCAAGGACGCGCTGGTGACGAGCCTCCGGGCGACCGAGCCGGCCGGCGCGCGCTACACGCTGAAGGAAGGAACGTACCGGCTGCGCGCGAGCCATCCGAAGCTCGCGACGGAGACGCGCACGGTGCAGGTGCTCGCCGGCCAGACCTCGGAGGTTCGCTTCCGCCTGGGGCCGCGCGCGACGGCATTGCCGCTGCCCGGCGCCCCGCCGGTGAGCGACGCCGTCGAGAGCCTCAAGAAGATCTTCCGCTAGCGCCTCGTCCGCTCAGGAGGGGCCGCCGGTTGCGCCAGTTCGGCGCCTGACGTGGCAGCCACAGGCAGGCTGACACGCCGTGTCGGCCCGGACGTCACCTGGCCGACGCCACCGGCCGGTCGACTTTTGACCAGCCCCGCCCGCAAGTCGCGACAAACCGGGTAGTTTCGGCTCGACGGTCCGGGTCTGGCACCCTGGTTGCTCAACAGTGCCCGCCGTGTCCGCGCACGGCGCTATGGGCCACAAGGCACTCGGACGAACGCTCACGGCGCGCGAGTCCCTGGCGCGACAGGCGCTCGGGCTCGGCGTGCTGGTGCTCGCCGTGGGCACCGCGTACGCGGTCTCGCGCGTGGCCGTCGCCGACTCCGCCGAGCACCAAGTCGAGATCGTCGCCGAGGAGCCGGCGTCGAGCCCGCCCGCGGTCGACACGCGCGACATCAACACCCACATCGTCGAGGTCGGCCGGCGCCACGGCGTCGAGCCCAAGCTCATCGCCGCCATCGTGGCCGTCGAGTCGCAGTTCAAGGTGCGCGCGGTCTCGCGGCGGGGCGCCGAGGGGCTGATGCAGCTCATGCCGGCCACGGCCGCGGACCTCGACGTCCAGGATTCGTTCGATCCGCGCGACAACATCGACGGTGGTGTGCGCCATCTCAAGCGGCTCATGGTGCGCTTCCACAACAACGTGCCGCTCGCGCTCGCGGCCTACAACGCCGGCGAGCAGGCGGTCATCAACCATCGAGGCATTCCGCCGTACCGCGAGACGCGGCAATACGTCGTCCGCGTGCTGCGCCGCTACGATCACGAGGCGGCGCGGGTGGTCGCGCAGCAGCTCGCCGCTCCGGCGCCGCCGAAGGTGACGCGGGTCACGTACGCCGGGCGCGCGGTTTCCGCTCCGATGACGCCGGCGCCCGCGCGCGCTGAGGAGCTCGTGGGCGCTCCGCCCGAGAAGAAGAAGTCAGAGTCGCCATAACGGCGGCGCAAGGGGAGGGTCGAGCGGTGGAGCAGATCATCAGCTCGTTCCCGCAACAATGGCAGGAGGTCATCGCGCTGCTGTTGGGACCGGTCGCCTGGATCCCGCGGCTGCAGCATGTCCTCATGGACTTCTTCCTGCACTCGCCATCGCCCTGGATGGCGGCCGCGAAGTACGTCCTGCTCCTGTTCCCCGCGCTGCTCGGGCTGGCCGCGCTCTGGTGCACGCAGCTCTCGATCTACACGCTGCCGTTCCGCAACGGCCGCGTCCACTTCGTGTCGGCGCTGCTGTTGGCGTGGTGGGACGCCGCGCGGGCGGTGTGGCTCTACTGGATGGGGCTCATCCGCTGCGTCGGGGTCGCCCTCGGCTGGATCGTCATCTTCGCGACCTTCCTGGTGCGGCTGATCGTGGAGGCGACGCGCAAGGTGGCGCTGACGCCCTTCATCGTGACGGGACGGATGACGAACCGGTATTTCCAGCCGGGCGCGCCGTGGGTCGCGTTCGTCGCGCTGATGCTCTGGTGCGTGCTCGAGGCGACCGTGTTCACGCACGTCCTCTTTCCGACGGTGACTGACGTCCTGAGCCGTCTGGCCGAGACGCCGGAGCCGGCGCGCGCCACCGGGCCGATGCTGTTCGTCTTCCTCATGATGCTCGTGATGGGCAGCTTCGCCTGCACGCAGGCGCTGGTGGACGCCATCCGCACGCGCCAGATGAAGTACGTCGCGCAGATGATCGCGGTCGAGATCTTCGTCGCCTTCTTCGAGGTGATGTTCCTGTACCGCGAGATCGTGACCGCCTTCATGCCGGCGCTCGCCGACCAGCAGGCCGGGACGATCGTGGTGGCGACGTGCGGCTGGCTCGGCGTCCGCGGTATGACGTGGTTCCTGTTCGGTCAGTACGGGACGGCGCCGCTGATGGCCTTCATGTCGCGCCGGCCTCTGACGTCGGCCGAAGGCGCGCCGCCGGCCCCGGCGGGCGCGGCGATGCCGGCCTGGTGGGAAGGGCCGCTACGCGACATTCGGCGCGAGACCGAGTGGCTGCACGCCGCGAGCGACCGGATGCTCGACTACCTGGCGCTGCCGGTGCTCCACGTCGCCGCCGCCGCCGTCAACTTCGCCATGGTGCTCCTGGCGTCGCGGCCCGTCTTCCACCTGCCGTTCAGGCACCTCGACGAGATCCCGGAGAGTCGCTCCATTCTCTCGGGGCTCCACCTGCAGCCCCGCAAGAGCTAAGGCGTCCGGAGTATCGAGGGGTGCCACGGCTTCGCCGGGGCGCCCCGGGCGCTGGGGGGATTGGGGGGCCATTTCGGGGCCCCCCATGTTCCTAGAACACAAAGACACCCTTGCCCGTCGTCTGCGTGTCGAACAGGCGGTACGCGTCGTCCGCCTGCTCCAGCCGGAAGCGGTGCGTGAGCAGCCGCTTCAGCGGGATCTTGCGGTCGGCGACGAAGCGCGCGCACTCCTCCTGGCCGACGGCCGAGAACGTCCATGACGCGTGCACGGTGAGCTGGCGACGGAGCATGTGCTTGCTCACGTCGATCGTCGTCTGCCCGCCCTCGCCGACGAACGCGACGCGGCCCCACGTGCCCGCGGACTGGAGCGCGCCCAGCCGGCCCTCCGACGAGCCGGAGCAGTCCATCGTCGTCTCCGCGCCCTCGCCGCGCGTCAGCTCGTGGATGGCCTTCACGGGATCGGCGTCCTTGGCGTTGACGACGTGCTCGGCGCCGAACTCGCGCGCGAGCGCCAGCCGCTCGGGCACGATGTCCACGGCGATCACGCGCGCTCCCATCGCCCGCCCCAGCATCGTCGCGCTGAGTCCGACCGGGCCCTGACCGAAGACGGCGAGGGTGTCGCGGCCGGAGACGTCGATGCGCTTGAGGGCGCCGTAGGCGGTGCCGGTGCCACAGGACACGGAAGCCCCCTCCTCGAAGGAGAGTTCCTCGGGCAAGGGAACACAGGTGAACGCGGGCGCCTTCATGTAGCGCGCGTGGCCGCCGTGACCCGTCATCCCGTAGACGGTGATGCCGGCGCGGCAGAGCTGCGACCAGCCGAGGCGGCAGTGCCGGCAAGCGCCACAGCCCTTGTAGTGGTGATTCATCACGCGCTGGCCGACGAGCGCGGGATCGACGCCGGCGCCGACGGCGGCAGCCACGCCGCACGGCTCGTGGCCGGCGATGACCGGGCCGCCGGCGCCGAGGCCGAGGGCGGCCGCGGCGTTGCCCGCCGCTCGATAAGGATGCAGGTCGCTGCCGCACATCCCGGAGGCTTTCATCTCGAGGACGACTTCGCCGGGGCCGGGCGTGGGGTCGGGGAACTCCTGGATCTCGAGCTTGCGATTGCCGAGGAAGACGATGCCGCGCATGGGAGCCTCCTTGGAGGCTCGACCTTATCACGATCGGCCTGTACGCTGACCGCATGACCACGCCATCGTTGACCGTCGTCGCGCTCGTGGCGCTCGCGGGCTGCGCCCAGGCCACCCTGCCGTACAAGCCGGAGCAGCAGCCGGACGGCGCGAAGGTCTCCGCCGCCTACCAGATGCTCGCCGATCGGCTGAGGATCGAGATCGACACGGATCACCGCCGCCTGGAGGACATCTGGATCGTCAGGGCGGATGGTACGGCCGTGCGCGCGCAGACCATCGAGAACGCGCCCGTCGTTACGGGTCCGGGGCCGACCGTCGGCATCGGCGTCGGCGGCGCGTCGATCGGCCGTGGCAGCGTGATCGGGACCGGCGTCGGTGTCGGCGTGCCCGTCGGGGAGGGCCCCAGCCGCATCGAGGGCCACACCTTCGCGACGTTCCCGCTCGACCAGGTCGGCCCGCCGCCGTGGCGTCTGCACGTGAAGCTCGCCGGCATCGCGCCGACGACGATCCTGGTGGGCGGCCCGACCAGCCAGTAACGGTTTGTTTCCCGGAACGCACGACCTGTCCGCACGAGGGTCGGGTCGGCGGCGTCGTCGACCCGGAGACCTGCGCTAGAATCGCAGGGTCATGACGAGCCCGATCATCACGGAGGCGGTCCGCGCGCTGGTGGACCGCCGGGACCTCACCCGTATCGAGGCGGCGGCCGCCATGGAAGCCATCATGACGGGCGCGGCCACCGGCGCGCAGATCGGCGCCTTCCTCACGGCCTTGCGCATGAAGGGCGAGACCGTCGAGGAGCTGATCGGCTTCGCCCAGGTCATGCGGCAGAAGGTCGTGCGCATCCGCGCGCGGGGCGACGACGTCGCGGGGATCAGCGGCACCGACCGGGAGATGCTCATCGACACCTGCGGCACCGGCGGTGACGCCACCGGCACCTTCAACGTGTCGACGGCCACCGCCTTCGTCGTGGCCGGCGCCGGCTTGCGCGTGGCCAAGCACGGCAACCGCTCGGTGTCCTCGCTGTGCGGCTCCGCCGACGTGGTCGAGACGCTCGGCATCAGCCTCGAGCTGCCGCCCGACAAGGTCACGCGCTGCATCGAGGAGGTCGGCATCGGCTTCCTCTACGCGCCGCTGCTGCACACGGCGATGAAGCACGTCATGCCGGCGCGCCGTGAGATGGGCGTGCGCACCGTCTTCAACATGCTGGGGCCGCTCACCAACCCCGCCGCCGCCAACGCCCAGATCATCGGCGTCTACGCGGCGTCGCTCACCGAGCCGCTGGCGCGCGTGCTGGCCGAGCTGGGGACGGTGCGCGCCTTCGTCGTGCACGGGGCCGACAATCTCGACGAGATCTCCAACACCGGCGAGAGCCGCGTCTCCGAGGTCCGCGAGGGCGGCGTGCGCACGTACGCGGTGCGGCCGGAGGACTTCGGGCTGGCGCGCGCGTCGATCAAGGACCTCCAGGGCGGCGACCGCGAGCAGAACGCCGAGATCATCCGCGCGGTGCTCGGCGGCGAAACGGGGCCCCGGCGCGACATCGTGCTGATGAACGCCGCCGCCGCGCTCGTGGCCGGCGCCCGGGCGCGCGACCTCAAGGACGGCGTCGCCGTCGCCGCGCAGTCGATCGACTCGAGCGCCGCCCGCGGCAAGCTCGACGCGCTGGTCGCGCTGAGCCGCCGTCTGGCGGAGGAGACGTAGCGCCCTTCCCCGCACAAAAAAGAAGCGCGCTCATGAGCGCGGTCGAGCAAGCGTCGGTTTGAGCGAAGCGGCCCGGCCTTTCGGCGCGGACCGCGAGCCGTCCGCTCGCTCGTACGCTGGAAAGAGCAATCGCCGTACCGGACCCGAGACCGGCGATGTTCGGGGATTTCGCGGCGGCGCCGGCTGCGGCAGTGCATGGCGTTGCTCAATCGACGCGCTTTGTTGCCCCTTTTTTGCGTAGCCGCCGGATCCTCTTGCGGACCCTCGGGCCCCGGCCGTACAATGCCTCCCGTAACCGCCGTCGCGCCTAAGTCCCTTTCGTCGTTGCTCTCGTTCGTTCCGTTCGGCGCCCCGGCGACGATTCTTGCAGCGCGGAGTTCTAGAACACCGACAGAGGAGTCGCCGTGAACGCACGGGTGCCGCGTTACCACCGCATCGCCGAGTCGCTGCGCGACCGCATCCACGCCGGCCGCCTCACGCCGGGGACGCGGCTCGACAACCAGCGCCAGCTCGCGAAGAGCTTCGGGGTGACGCTCATGACGCTGCGCCAGGCGCTCGAGGTGCTCGAGCGTGAGAACCTGATCGCGCGCCGTCACGGCCTCGGCACCTTCGTCGCCGCGCCGTCGATCGACTACGACATCTTGCAGCTGCGCCGCTTCGCCGGCGACCTCTCCGCGCAGGGCGAGCACGTCACCACGCGTCTGCTCGGCGGGCGCGTGGCGCGCGCCGACCGCCGCGTGACCGACGCGCTCGGCCTCGGCGCGCGCGCCGGCGTCGTGCAGCTCGAGCGGCTGCGGCTGGTCGACGGCCACCCGATGAGTCTCCAGCGCTCGTTCCTCTCCACGGCCGTCGGCGAGGAGGTGCTGAAGGCGGATCTCGGCACCACGCCGCTGCGCCAGGTGCTCGAGTTCAAGCTCGGCATCACCATCGATCGCGCGCGCGAGAGCGTGTCGGCCGTGCGGCTCGGGCTCCGCGAGGCGCGCGAGCTCGGCTGCCGCGCCGGCGTGCCCGCCTTCGAGTCCGAGCGCGTGTCGTTCGACCAGGGCGGCGCGCCCGTCGTCTTCGATCGCGTCTTCATCCCCGGCGACCGCTTCCGGATCACCCGCGAACTCCACTACGAGCAGTCCGAGCGAGGAGCGACCTCATGAAGATCGTCGTCGCCATCAAGCAGGTTCCGGACACCGCCACGCAGGTGAAGATCGGTGGTGATCCGAAGGCCATCGACACCGCGGGGATCACGTGGATCGTTTCGCCGTATGACGAATTCGCCATCGAAGAGGCTCTTCGACTCAAGGAGAAGCGTGGTCAAGGTGAAGTGATCGCGGTCTCGCTCGGTCCGGATCGGGTGAAAGAGGCGCTGCGCTCGGCGCTCGCCATGGGCTGCGACCGCGCGATCCATCTGAACGATCCCGCCTGGGCCAACGCCGACACGCTGGCCACCGCGCAGGCGCTCGCCGCCGTGATCAAGCAGGAGCAGCCCGCGCTCGTGCTCTGCGGCCGCCAGGCGATCGACGACGACATGGGCGCCGTCGGCGCGCAGCTGGCCGAGGTGCTCGGCTGGCCCTGCGCGTCGTGGATCATGGAAGAGGCCGTCGACGCCGACGCCAAGAGCGTGCGCGTGGGCCGCCAGGTCGAGGGCGGGCTCGAGGTCTTCGATCTGCCGCTGCCCGCCGTGCTCTCCGCGCAGAAGGGGCTCAACGAGCCGCGCTATCCGACGCTGAAGGGGATCATGGGCGCCAAGAAGAAGGAGATCAAGGACGTGAAGGCCGGCGACCTCGGCCTCACGCCCGCCGCCCCGCAGGTCGCCGTGAAGAACCTCGAGGCGCTGCCGGCGCGGCCGCCGGGGCGGGTCATCCAGGGCGAGATCAAGGACGCGGTGAAAGAGCTCGTCCGCGCGTTGCGCGAGGACGCGAAGGCGATCTGACATGGCAACCGCATACTGGTGCATCGTCGAGGACGATCGGAAGGGCTCGCCCAAGAAGGTGATGGCCGAGGTGCTGGGCGAGGCCGGCCGACTGGCGGGCGCCAACGTCGAGGCGGTCTGGCTCACCGACAAGGCGAGCGACGAGGGGATCAAGCAGCTCGGCGCGTGGGGGGCCTCGAAGGTCTGGGTGCTCGAGAACGCCGCCTTCGCGCCCTACATGGGCGAGGTGTGGGTGCCGGCGCTCGCCGAGCTCGTGGCCAAGGAGTCGCCGAAGGCGATCTTCGCGCCGGTGACGAGCCGCATGCGCGAGTTCGTGGCGCGGCTCGCCGCGAGGCTCGGCGCCGGGCTCTCGGCCGACTCGGTGGCCCTGGCGATGGAGGGCGACGCGCTGGTCGCGACGCGCCCCGTCTACGCCGGCAAGCTCCTCGCGAAGATGACGTGGGCGAAGACGCCGTGGATCGCCACCCTGCGCCCGAACGTCTTCAAGCCCGCCGAGAGCGCGGCCGGCAAGAGCGCGCAGGTGGAGAAGCCGAGCGTGAAGATCCCCGCCGCGAGGATGAAGCTGGTCGAGCGGCGCGAGGAGGTCTCGACGGGCCTGCCCGAGCTGACCGAGGCCGAGATCGTCATCTCCGGTGGGCGCGGCATGAAAGGCCCCGAGAACTACGTAATTCTGGAGGACATGGGCAAGGTGATCGGCGCCGCTGTCGGCGCCTCGCGCGCCGCGGTGGACGCCGGCTGGCGGCCGCACCGCTTCCAGATCGGCCAGACCGGCCGCACGATCTCGCCCAAGCTCTACCTCGGCTTCGGCGTCTCGGGCGCCATCCAGCACCTGGCCGGCATGCGCACCTCGAAGATCATCGTCGCCGTCAACAAGGACCCGGAGGCGCCGATCTTCAAGATCGCCGATTACGGCATCGTGGCCGACCTCTTCGAGGTGGTCCCGGCGCTGACCGACGAATTCAAGCGACTGCTGGACAAATCGTAGCGAAAGGGATCATGCGAATCGAGCTGACGTCAGAGCAGCAAATGATCCGCGCGATGGCTGCGGAGTTCGCCCAGGAGCACGTGGCGCCCATCGCCTCGGAGATCGACCGCGACGCGCGCTTCCCGCACGAGACGGTCAAGCGCATGGGCGAGCTGGGCCTGCTCGGGATCATGGTGCCGGAGCAGTGGGGCGGCGCCGGGGCCGACGCCGTCTCGTACGTGGTCGCGCTGGAGGAGATCGCCAAGGCGTGCGCCTCGCACGCGGTCGTCATGTCGGTCAACAATTCGCTCTACTGCGACCCGCTGTGGAAGTACGGTACCGACGAGCAGCGCGCGCGCTTCCTCAAGCCGGTGGCGGCCGGTCACGCGCTCGGCTGCTTCGCCCTCACCGAGCCCGAGGCGGGCTCCGATGCGCGCAACCAGCACACGGTGGCCGTGCGCGACGGCGAGAACTACGTGCTCACCGGGCGCAAGCTCTTCATCAGCACCGGCCGCGAGGCCTCGTACGCGCTGGTGTTCGCCCAGACGGACCGCGACAAGGCCCACCGCGGGATCAGCGCGTTCGTCGTCGAAAAGGGCGCGCCCGGCTTCTCGGTCAGCAAGACGGAGGACAAGCTCGGCATCCGCGCCTCCGACACCGCCGAGCTGGTCTTCGATGCCTGCCGCGTCCCCGCCGCCAACCGGATCGGCGAGGAGGGCAGGGGCTTTCACATCGCGCTGGCCACCCTCGACGGCGGGCGCGTCGGCATCGCCGCGCAGGCGGTCGGCATCGCGGCCGGCGCCTACGAGCGGTCGGTCAGGTACGCGCGCGAGCGCAAGGCGTTCGGCGTGCTGATCGGCGAGCACCAGATGGTCGGCTGGATGCTGGCCGACATGGCGACCGCCATCGACGGCGCGCGGCTCATGACGCTGAAGGCGGCCAGCCTCAAGGACGCCGGCCAGCCGTACACGAAGGAAGCGGCGATGGCCAAGCTCTTCGCGGCCGAGACGGCGATGAAGGTCGCCACCGACGCCGTGCAGGTCCACGGCGGCTTCGGCTTCATCCGCGAGGCCGAGGTCGAGCGCTACTTCCGCGACGCGAAGATCACGCAGATCTACGAGGGCACGTCGCAGATCCAGAAGCTGGTCATCGCGCGCGAGGTGCTCAAGTGATCGCCGGCGCGTCGGGGAGGCGAGGATGAGCGACAAGCGCGAGTGGAAGGAGCGGGACGTGAAGTTCGAGTCGCTCTCGGGCATCCCGCTCGAGCCGATCTACACGCCCGACGACGTCTCGGGACGCTACGAAGACCGGCTGGGCCAGCCCGGGCAGTACCCGTTCACGCGCGGCGTGTACCCGACGATGTATCGCGGGCGGCTGTGGACGATGCGGATGTTCGCGGGCTTCGGGCGCCCCGAGGACACCAATCTGCGCTTCAAGTACCTGCTCGCGCAGGGTCAGACGGGGCTCTCCACCGCCTTCGACATGCCCGCACTGATGGGCTACGACGCCGATCATCCGCGCGCCCGCGGCGAGGTGGGCAAGGAGGGCGTGTCGATCTCGACCCTCGACGACTTCGAGCGGCTCTTCGCCGACATCCCGCTCGGCGACGTCACGACGTCGATGACCATCAACTGCACGGCGTCGGTCGCCCTCGCCATGTACCTGGCCATCGCCGACAAGCAGGGCGTGGCGTGGGACCGCATCGGCGGCACGATGCAGAACGACATGCTCAAGGAGTTCATCGCCCAGAAGGAATGGATCTGCCCGCCCGATCCCGCCGTCCGCATCGTGACGGACATGATCGAGTTCACGTCCAGGCACGTGCCGCGCTTCAATCCCGTCTCGATCTCGGGCTACCACATCCGCGAGGCGGGCTCGACGGCTGTGCAGGAGCTCGCCTTCACGCTGGCCGACGGCCTGGGCTACGTGGAGGCCGCGCTGGCGCGCGGGCTCGACGTCGACAGCTTCGCGCCGCGGCTGTCGTTCTTCTTCGATATCCACAACGACTTCTTCGAGGAGATCGCCAAGCTGCGCGCGGCGCGCCGCATGTGGGCGCGCTTCATGAAGGAGCGCTACGGCGCGAAAAAGGCCGAGTCGATGCGGCTGCGCACGCACACGCAAACCGCCGGTGTGTCGGCGACGGCGCAGCAGCCGCTGAACAACGTCGCGCGCGTGGCCATCCAGGCGCTGGCAGCGGTGCTCGGCGGCGCCCAGTCGCTGCACACGAACTCCTACGACGAGACGTGGGCGCTGCCGACCGAGGACGCGGTCACCGTCGCCCTGCGGACGCAGCAGATCATCGCGGAGGAAACCGGCGTCACGCTCACGATCGATCCGCTGGGCGGCTCCTACTTCCTCGAGAAGCTGACGGACCAGATGGAGGCGCAGGCCCAGCGCTACATCGACGTGATCGACGGCATGGGCGGCATGATCCGCGCGATCGACGACGGCTTTCCGCAGAAGGAGATCGCCGACGCCGCCTACCGGTACCAGCTGATGGACGATCGCGGCGAGAAGGTCACGGTGGGCGTCAACAAGTACGTCATGAAGGACGAGAAGCTCATCAACTACCTCCGCATCGACGAGAGCGTGGAGGCCGAGCAGATCGAGCGCGTGGGCCGCCTCAAGGCCTCGCGCGACATGAGCCGCGTGGAGCGGCGGCTCAAGCAGCTCGCGGAGGCGTGTCGCAACGGCGGCAACGTCATGCCGGTCCTGGTGGATGCGGTGAAGGACTATGCGAGCCTCGGCGAGATCTCGGACGTCTACCGGCAGGTGTTCGGCCTCTATCGCGAGCCCATCATCTTCTAGCGAGGACGATGAAAATGGCCCATCTGCGTCGTTGCCTCGGTCGGGCCTCCCTGCGGCGTAGGCGGCCTACGCCTCAGTCGGCCCCTCCCTCGGCGCCTCGCATCTGGACCATTTTGATCGTCCTCGAGCGTCATGAGGCGGCACGATGCCGGGCTGTTCGTTGCCAGAGGGGGGAGAGATGAGTAGCGACGCGATCCGGATCACGAAGACGGCGAAGAAGAAACAGAGGCCGAAGGACAAGGATCTGGCCTTCGGCACGGTGTTCACCGACCACATGTTCGTCGTCGATTTCCAGGAAGAGAAGGGCTGGTACGACCCGCGCGTCGAGCCCTACGCGCCGCTCTCGCTCGATCCGGCCACGGCCGTGCTGCACTACGGCCAGTCGCTCTTCGAGGGGCTGAAGGCCTTCCGCGGCACGGACGGCACGATCCGTCTCTTTCGCCCGCAGAAGCACGTGGAGCGGCTGAACCGCACGGCCACGCGCATGACGATTCCGCAGCTCGATCCCGACCTCATCCTGAGATCGTGGACGACGCTGGTGGACGTCGACCGCGACTGGGTGCCGTCGTCCGTCGGCACCTCGCTCTACATCCGGCCGACCATCATCGCGAGCGAGCCGTTCCTCGGCGTGCGCCCGGCCAAGGAGTACATCTACTACGCGATCCTGTCGCCGGTCGGCCCGTACTATCCGGAGGGCCTCGCGCCGACGAAGATCAAGGTCATCGACAACTACGTGCGCGCGGTGGCGGGCGGCCTCGGCGAGGCGAAGACGTCGGCCAACTACGCGGCCAGCCTCTACGCGGCCGAGGAGGCCAAGCACGAGGGCTTCACGCAGGTGCTCTGGCTGGACGGCGTGCACCACAAGTACCTCGAGGAGGTCGGCACCTCGAACATCATGCTGAAGATCGGCGACGAGGTGATCACGCCGCCGCTCGCCGGCACCATCCTGGCCGGCGTCACGCGCGACACCGCGCTGACGCTGATGCGCGCGTGGGGCCTGCGCGTGTCGGAGCGCCAGATCACCATCGACGAGGTCATCGCGGCCGCTCACAAGGGCGCGCTGAAGGAAGTGTGGGCGACGGGCACGGCCGCCGTCATCTCGCCCGTCGGTGAGCTGACGTACAAGAGCGAGCGCATCGTCGTGAACGGCGGCAGGATCGGCGAGCTGTCCCAGAAGCTCTACGACACGATCGTCGGGATCCAGTACGGCACGGCGCCCGACACCCACGGGTGGATGCTGGCCGTCTAGGAGGGGCGAGGGCATGAGCGCCGACTGCGTCTTCTGCAAGATCCTCGACGGTCAGATCCCGTCCATGAAGGTCTACGAGGATGACCGCACGCTGGTGTTCATGGACATCAACCCGTTGAACGCCGGGCACTGTCTCGTCGTCACGCGGCCGCACGCGCCGACGATCTGGGATGCGGACGTCGACGATCTGCAGGCGGCCATCGCGACGGCGAAGACGGTGGCCGTCGCCCTGCGGGAGGCGGTCAAGCCGGACGGGCTCAACATCCTCCAGGCCAACGGCGCCGCCGCCTTCCAGTCGGTGCCGCACTTCCACCTGCACCTCATCCCGCGCTGGAACAACGATGGCAAGGGCTTCGACTGGAAGCTCGTGCCGGGGGACCGCGCCCAGATCATCCAGATCGGCGAGCGCATACGACAGGCGCTGGCGGAGGCGCAGTGAGCCCGGAGCGCACCGTGCGCGTGGTCGTCGCCAAGCCCGGCCTCGACGGCCACGACCGCGGCGCCAAGATCGTGGCCCGTGCCCTGCGCGACGCCGGCTTCGAGGTCATCTACACGGGCCTGCACCAGACCCCGGAGCAGATCGTGGCCACCGCGGTCCAGGAGGACGCGGATGCGATCGGGCTCAGCGTGCTCTCCGGCGCCCACAACTACCTCTTCAAGCGCGTGCTCGAGCTCTTGAAGGAGAAGGGCGCCGAGGACGTCGTGGTCTTCGGTGGCGGCATCATCCCGCCCGAGGACATCGCCGCCCTCAAGGCGATCGGCGTGAAGGAGCTCTTCACGCCCGGCACCTCGACCCAGGACATCGTCCGCTTCGTCCGCGAGCACGTTCGCGCCGCCGTCTGAACGATGCGCGTCCGGGGAAGCGACCTCTGGCCGGCGCCGCTCACCCGCGATCTCGTCGATGAGACCCATCACGGCCACCGGCTGCGCGGCTACCCGCGGGACGCGCGGACGCTCGGCGACGTGCTCGGCCGCGCGGCCGCGCGCGTGCCCGACCGCGACGCCGTCGTCACGCGCGAGCGCCGCCTGACCTGGCGCGAGCTGCGCGCCGAGGTGGACCGTATGGCCGGTGCCCTCCACGCCCGGCACGGCGTCAAGCCGGGCGACCGCGTGGCGCTGCTCCTGCTGAACTCCGTCGACTTCTGCGTCGGCGTCTTCGCGTGCGCGCGGCTCGGCGCGGTGGCCGTCACGCTGAACACCAAGCTGCGGGCGCCGGAGCTCGAGTTCATGCTGCAGAACTCCGGCGCGCGGATTCTGATCATGCACGAGGCGCTGTGGGACGAGATCGCGCCGATCCGCGCCACCGTCCCCTGCGAGGCCGTCTACGTGGCGGGCCGGCCGCCGGCGGGGACGGAGCCGCTCGACCGCCTGACCGACACGCGGGAGCGCCCGCCCGCGGTCGTCGTCGACGAGGATGACACGGCGTTCATCATGTACACCTCGGGCACGACCGGCCGCCCGAAGGGCGCGTTGGGCACGCACGTCGGCATCGTCACGTCGAGCATCTCCTTCGAGCGCTGCATGGGACTCGGCGACGGCGAGCGCACCCTGGTGGCGGTACCGCTCTTCCACGTGACCGGTCTCATCGGTCAGCTCCTGACGATGGCCTGGCTCGGCGGCACCACGGTCGTGATGCGGACCTTCGACGCGGCGGAGGCGATCCGTCTGCTCGACGCCGAGCGGATCACGTACATGATCGCGGCGCCGACGGTGTTCACGATGATGCTGCAGCAGCCGGGCGCGCGTGACGCCGGCCGCAGCCTGCGGCGCGTCGGCTACGGCGGCGCGCCGACGCCGCCCGACGGCATCGTCGCACTGCGCGAGTGGCTGCCGCAGGCCACCCTGCAGAACGCGTACGGGATGACGGAGACGTCGTCGCCAACGACGCTCATGCCGTTCGGCCAGGAGCTCGCGCGGATCTCGTCGGTCGGCTGGCCGGTGCCGATCGCCGAGCTGCGCACGGTGGACGTCGGCACCGGCCGCGAGTGCGCGGCCGACGAGGTGGGCGAGCTGTGCATCCGGGGCCCGCACGTGGTACCCGGTTACTGGGCGAATCCGGAGGCGACGGCGGCGACGATGGGCGACGGCTGGATGCGCTCGGGCGACCTCGCGAGGATCGACGCCGACGGCTACGTGACGATCATGGATCGCCTCAAGGACATGATCAATCGCGGCGGCGAGAAGATCTACTGCGTGGAGGTCGAGGACGTGCTGTGCGCCCATCCGGCCGTCCTCGAGGCCGCCGTCGTCGGCGTGGCCGATCCCGTGTACGGTGAGGCGGTGAAGGCGTGCGTGGTCCCGCGGGCCGGCGTCTCGGTGGACCCCGACGACGTGCGCCGTTTCGTCGCCGCGCGGCTCGCGAAGTTCAAGGTCCCGCGCGAGATCGCGGTGCTCGACGCGTTGCCGCGCAACCCGAACGGCAAGGTCATCAAGAGCGCGCTCCGATGACGCGCATGGAGGCTGGTGGTGGCTGACGAGAACGTGCAATCCGAGCTGGAGCGCCTCCGCGCGGAGAACGCCGCCCTCAAGGCGTCGACGATCCGGCGTGGCGCGGTGTCGCTGAAGGTGAGCGAGAAGGGCGGCGTGTCGGTGTACGGGCTCGGACGCTTCCCGGTCACGCTGTACAAGGAGCAGTGGGCGAAGCTGCTCGACCTGGCCGACGAGATTCGCGCCTTCATCAAGGCCCACGACGCGGAGCTGAAGAGCAAGCCGCAGTGACGGACGATCGGCGGGCTTCGGCCTGACGCGATGGATTTCGAGCTCACGCCCGAGCAGAAGCAGGCGCGCGACGTCGCGCGCGACTTCGCCGAGGCGGAGCTGCACGAAAAGATCGCGCCCTACGACGAGCGCCACGAGTTCCCGCACGCGATCGTCGCCAAGCTCGGGCCCCTCGGCTTCCTCGGCGCGCTCGTGCCCGAGGAATACGGGGGCGCGGGGCTCGACTACGTCTCCTACGCGCTGATCGTCGAGGAGCTCAACCGCGGCGACGCCTCCGTCGGCATCACGATGTGGGCCCACAACTCGCTCTGCACCAACCACGTCAACCTCTTCGCGTCGCCCGAGCAGAAGGCGAAGTGGCTGCCGAGGCTCGCCAGCGGCGAGGTGCTCGGCGCGTGGGGGCTGACCGAGCCCGGCTCCGGCTCGGATGCGGCGGCGCTGATCACGCGCGCCGAGCGGCGCGGCGGGGAATACGTGCTGAACGGGAGCAAAGCGTTCATCACCAATGCGTCGGTCGGCCAGACGGCCGTGGTGATGGCGCGCACCGACCCGACGAAGGGCGCCAAGGGGATCTCGGCCTTCGTGCTCGAGAAGGGGACGCCGGGCTTCCGCGCGGGCACGCCGTACCGCAAGCTCGGGCTGCACGCCTCCGACACCGCGGAGCTGATCTTCGAGGACGCGCGCGTGCCGGCCGATCACCTGCTCGGCGCCGAGGGCCAGGGGTTCGTGCAGGCGATGCAGGTGCTGGAGGGCGGGCGCATCGCGATGGCGGCCATGGCCGTCGGCATCGCGCAGGCCGCGGTGGACGCGGCGGTGAAGTACATGAAGCAGCGCTCGGCCTTCGGCAAGACGCTCGCCGAGTTCAACGGCCTGCAGGGGATGATCGCGGACGTCGCGACCGACGTCGAAGTCGCGCGGCTGCTCCTGCTGCGCGCGGCGTGGCTCAAGGACGCGGGCCGGCCGGCCATGCACGCCGCCGCCATGGCCAAGGTGTTCGCCTCCGAGGCGGCGATGAAGGCGGCGACGAAGGCCGTGCAGATCCACGGGGGCGCCGGCTACATCACGGAGTTCCCCGTCGAGCGCATCTTTCGCGACGCCAAGCTCACCGAGATCGGCGAGGGGACGTCGGAAGTCCAGCGGCTCGTCATCGCCCGCGAGATACTCAAGACCCCTTGAGCGAGCTGATCGTCGTCGAGGGCGTCTCCAAGCGCTACGTCACGTCCTCCGGGCCGGTGGACGCGCTGCGCGACATCTCGCTCTCGGTCGGCGGCGGCGAGTTCTGCACCCTGATCGGTCCCTCGGGCTGCGGCAAGTCCACGCTGCTCGGCATGCTCGGCGGCCTCGTCACCGCCGACGCCGGGCGCGTCGTCGTCGACAGCCGGCCGGTGGAGCGTCCCGATCCGCGTCGCGTGGCCACGGTCTTCCAGGACCCGGGCCTCTTTCCCTGGCGCACGACGCTGGAGAACGTGGAGTTCGGCCTCGAGCTCCAGGGCGTGCCGGCCGCGCGCCGCCGCCAGGTGGCGACGGACCTGCTCGGCCCGCTCGGCCTGCGCGACTTCGCGGCGAAGTACCCGCGCGAGCTGTCGGGCGGCATGCGGCAGCGCGTCGCCATCGGCCGCGCGCTCGCCATCGACACCCCGATCGTGCTGATGGACGAGCCCTTCGGCGCCCTCGACGAGCAGACGCGCGTGCTGATGGGCGAGTGGCTGCTCGACATCTGGCGCCGCATGCGCAAGACCGTCGTGTTCGTCACCCACAGCCTGCACGAGGCGCTCGCGCTGTCCACTCGCGTCGTCGTCATGACCGCGCGGCCCGGCCGCATCAAGAGCGTGCTCGAGCTCCCGATGCCGTACCCGCGCGCCATGGAGTCGTCCGAGCTGGTGGCCCTGCGCGCGAAGCTGTGGAGCGACATCCGCGACGAATCCCTGCGCGCGATGGGCGAGCCTCATCCATGAAGGTCCTGGCGATCCGCGTGGCGATCGTCGTCGCGCTGCTCGGCGCCTGGGAGATCGTGGGCCGCACGGCGAACCCGCTGCTCTACGTGCCGCCCTCGGCCGCGGTGCCCGCGCTCGGCCGGCTGCTCGCGCGGGATTCCTATCCCGACCTGGCCGAGCACCTGCTCCTCACGCTGCGCGAGATCCTGGTCGCCTACGCCCTCGCCATCGTCGCTGGCCTGGGATGCGGCTTCGCGCTCGGCTTCAACCGGCTGGTGGGCCGCGCGTACGGACCGATCCTGGCCGCGCTCTACGCGGTGCCCGCCGTCGTCTGGTACCCGTCGCTCATGCTCTTCTTCGGCCTCGACGCCGCGTCGAAGATCGCGTTCGGCTTCCTGCTCGGCTTCTTCCCGATCACGCTCGCGGTGCTCGCCGGCATCCGCCAGGTGAGCCCGCAGATGCTGGTGGTGGCGCGCGCCTTCGGCGCCGACGGCCTCACCGCGTTCCGCAAGGTGACGCTGCCCGCCATGCTGTTCACGCTGGTGGGCGGCCTGCGGACCGGGCTCGCGCTCACCGTCATCGGCGTGATCGTCGGCGAGATCCTCGGCAGCAAGTCGGGCATGGGCTCGCTGATCAACCACGCCTATGGCCTCTTCCGCACCGCGGATTACATCGCGCTCGTCGTGGTCACGCTCGTCCTGATCGTCGGCTCCGACGCGCTCGCCAGCGCCGTCGAGCACCGCGCCCAGCGATGGACCGACTAACGCCTCGGGTGCGCGTCGTGCAGGTGCTGAGCGTGACGGCGCTGCTGCTCGCCTGGGAGGGCGTGGCGCGCGCGGGGTGGGTGGACCCGCTCTTCGTCCCGGCGCCCAGCGCCGTCCTGCGCGCCTTCGGCCGCATCGGCGGCGCCGCGCTGGCCGGCCTCGGCGACACGCTGCTCAAGACCGCCATCGCCTACGTGCTCGCGGTGGTCATCGGCGTGGGCGGCGGCATCCTGCTCGGCTCGGTGCGCCCGCTGCGCCAGGCCGTCAACCCGTTCGTGATCGCGCTCTACGGGATGCCGAAGATCCTCGTGTTGCCGTGGATCGTGCTGTTCCTCGGCTTCGGCGCCACGCCGGCCGTCGTCTACGCGACCATCCACGGCGTGTTTCCGATCCTCGTGCTCGTGACGGGCGCCGTGCGCGACGTGGACCGCACCCTCGTGACCGTCGCGCGCGCGTTCGGGGCGCGGCGCTGGCAGCTCTACTGGAAGGTCGTGCTGCCGGCCATCGTCCCCACCGTCCTGGCGGGCATGCGGCTCGGGGTCGTCTTCTGCCTGCTCGGCGTGCTCGTGGTCGAGATGTTCGCGGGCGTGCGCGGCATGGGGTACGTCCTGTCGTCGCTCGCCAACGGCTTCCGGGCGCCCGAGCTGTTCGCCGCCACCGCCCTCGTGTCGGCGGCGTCGATCGTCATCGTGCTCTCGCTGGACGTGTTGAACGACCGCCTGTCGCAGTGGCGAGGGGAGCCCCGATGAAGCTCAAGATCACCGACGTCGTCGTCCACCGGCTGTCCGTCCCGCTTCCGCGTCCCGTGCGCACCGCGCGCCACGATCACGCCCGCGCCGACACGGTCGCCGTCGAGATGCGCACCGACGCCGGCCTCGTGGGCGCGGGCTACTGCTTCGCGTTCGGCGCGCGCCGCGCGCGCGCGCTCGCCGAGCTGGTGGAGGATCTCGCGGAGACCTACGTCGGCCGGGCGCCGGCGCCGCAGGCGCGGCACGCCGAGGCGTGGCGGGCGCTGAACTTCATCGGCCACGCGGGGCCGTCGCTCATCGCGCTCGCGGCGCTCGACACGGCGTGCTGGGACCTCGCCGCGCGCGCGGCGAACCTGCCGCTGTTCCGGCTCCTCGGCGGCGACCGCACGCGCGTGCCGACCTACGCCTCGAGCGGGCTGTGGATCGACGGGAGCCTGGACGCGCTCCTGCGCGAGGCCGAGGACTTCCGCGCCGCGGGCCACCGCGCGATGAAGATCCGCGTCGGCCGCGCCGATCCCGAGGAAGACGTCGAGCGCGTGCGGATCGTGCGCGAAGCGCTGGGCGGCGACGCCGCGCTGCTGGCCGACGTCAATCAGGGCTGGGACGAGCCGACGGCGATCCGCGTGGGGCGGCGGCTGGAGGAGCACGACCTCTACTGGCTCGAGGAGCCGCTGCCCTACGACGACCTCGCGGGCTGCGCGCGCGTCGCGGCCGCGCTCGACATGCGCATCGCCACCGGCGAGACGGACTACGGCAGCGCGGGCATGAAGCGCCACCTCGAGGCGCGCGCCGCCGACGTGCTGATGCCGGATCTCCAGCGAATGGGCGGCCCCACCGAGTTCCTGCGCGCGGCCGCGCTCTGCCACGCCTGGCAGCAGCCCGTGTCCTCGCATCTCTTCACGGAGACCTCCGCGCACCTGCTCGCGGCGACGCCGAACGCGCTGATCCTCGAGCACATGGGCTGGTGGGAGCCGCTCTTCACCGAGCCGGTGGCGATCGAGGCCGGCTGCGTCGTGCTGAGCGAGCAGCCCGGCCTCGGCTGCGCGTTGTCCCAGGCGGCGCTCAAGCGGTACAAGGTCTGACCCTGCCGCGTTTGGTCACCGCCCGGACAATATTTCCACGGAGGCCGTGAGCGGTTTTTGTCCGTTTGGCCACGGTCTGACCTTTGAGGTTAAAGAAAACAATGAGTTGAGCGACGGTCAGCCATGGAATGGCCCTTGCCTAAGAGACCTGCCGTGAGCCGGCACCCGCCGGGACAAGAGCAGGAGGCAAAGCAGCCATGGCAGTCGCGACGGTCAAGCCGGCAGCCAACGAGACGCCGACCATCACCACCGTTTTCCTCGGCGAAGACGGGCTGCACCACACGCGGTGCGGTCAGCCGATGGCCTTCTTGAGAAGGCGCCAGGGACTGGAGCTCGACTTCCACTGCCGGGTCTGCCACGAGCACGTCTCGCTGCCGGAGTACGCGCTGTCGCGCGTGCCGGTGGGCGAGCCCGTGAGCGTGTAGTCACCTCGCCCTTAGTAATGGGGGGCCCCGAAATGGCCCCCCATCTAGACCGTCGCCGGCTCCATGAGTCGCGAGCGGCGCACGTGAGCCTGGACGTCGCGCACGATGTCGTGCTCCAGCACGATCTCCACCTCGTGGTCCTCGACGTCCCAGTGCGTGACCGTCGCGAGCAGCCCGGCCACACGGCGGCGGCGCGGGACGATGCGCCGGCCACGGTAGACGAGCGTGCGGCGGTCGGGGGCGCCGAGCGGTGACGTCCGCTCCTCCACCGTGCGGCCGCACAGATCGAGCACCTGCTCGTAGGTCGTCGTCCCGGGCCTGATCCTGGCCAGTGTGTCCCTGTCGAGCACCACGCCCGTCTCGCGCGTCCTGTCCTCCGCGGTCTTGCTCCAGAAACCGACGCGTCCCGCCCAGCGCTTGCTGAGCCGCTCTGCGACGCTGCGCAGCAGCACGCCGCCGACGTTGCCGGCTGCGAAGATGGCGAGCGGGATCAGGACCGGCGCCCACGACTGGAACCCCGAGAAGTAGCCGAACTGGACCATCAGGACTTGTGGAATGAGGCCCTCCGA
This sequence comes from Candidatus Rokuibacteriota bacterium, assembly GCA_003220225.1. Taxonomy (GTDB): domain Bacteria; phylum Methylomirabilota; class Methylomirabilia; order Rokubacteriales; family CSP1-6; genus AR12. Next base: position 28,713 of record QHRU01000042.1, on the reverse strand, counting down.
GCGGTCGAGGAACAGCGACACGCGCTCCGTCTTGGCGCGGCTCTCGCTGGGCTGCCGTGTCGCGGAGTGCGGGGACAGCTCGTCGATCTTCAGCCGGTCGTTCTCGGCGAAGTCGACGATGAGCTGCGCGGGATCCTCGCTGAGTCGCACGACGCGGTCCCTGTGCTCGAGATAGAGGCGGAAGAGCGCGCGCTGCCGCACCTCGTTGAACGAGAGCAACAGGCGGTAGCGGTTGCCCCAGAGCGTGTGCTCGAGCCACGTCGCCGGCTTCGGGCGGATGAGGCCCTCGGCCTTCATGCTGAGCCGCATGAGATAGGCGCGGTTGAGCGCGCGCGGGTCCCACGGGATTCGGATGAACGACGCCGGCGTCGTGCTCCCGAGGGGACCCGAGTCCTGACGCAAGAAGGTCACGAACGGCGCGCCGCCCTCGATGGGCTCGGCACGGTCGGGGCCCGAGCGATAGAGGTTCTGCGCCGTCATGGTCAGACGGCCGGAGCGCGTCACCTTGAAGCCCCGATCCGCGATGTACTTGTCGAGGGCGGGATCGCCCTGGCCCAGCTTGGCGTCGGCCACCAGGCTGCCCGGCCACATCAGATAGAGATCCTGCTCGACGCCGGAGGCCGAGCGCGTCGCGGGCAGCACGATGCTCCAGATGACGTTCACGTCGAGCGCCCCGAGGCCCGGCGTCACGCTGGCGCGGACGAAGAGCGGTCCGATCTCGAACGGGGCGTTCGGCTTGGAGGCGAGGAAGACCTGCGCGTGCGCGATCGCGGGGAGCCCGACGAGCAGGAGAGTTGCGGCGAGCGCGAGACGCGCGCGGCTCAAAGCCGGACGGGGAAGAACTCGCGCGCCACGTGCTCCTCGAGCGGCAGCTTTTTCTTGATCACCTCGTATTCGAGGAGCGTGTCCTGCATGGACCCCAGCGCCTGCATGCTCACCTGGCCGTCCAGCGAGAAGAGCGGGCTCGAGATCTTGTGCGCGGCGAGCACGGCCTCCGGACTCCAGCCGATCTTCGCCGAGACGAGCTTCGCGGCGTCGTTCGTCTGGTCCTTCATGAAGCGTAAGGCCCCGAAGATCGCCTTCTGCGCCTTGCGGATCTGGTCGGCGTTCTTCTTGATACCGTCCTCGGAGGCGTACTGGATCTGGCTGATCCATCTGGGCGTCACCGCGTCGAGTCGCAGCAACACCTTGGACTTGCCCGCGAGCTGCGTGACGGCGCCGCCGTCACCCCAGACGAAGGCCGCGATCTCCTTGCGCGCGAGCGCGGCCAGCTGCCCGTCGAGGCCTCCGAGTCCGACGATCTTCACGTCGCGATCCGGATCCCACCCTTGCTGCTTGGCGAACATGCGCGCGAAGACCCACGTGGTGGCGCCGACGCGCGTGACGCCGATCGTCTTGCCCTTCAAGTCCGCGGCGGCCGCCACGTCCGGCGCGACGTTGAGGGTGAAGTGGTTGCCTTCGGTGTGCGTGGCCACCATCTTCAACGGCTGCCCCGCCTCGCGAGCCACGAGGATGTCCGTGCTGCCGGCCGCGCCGAGGAGGAGCTCACCGGCGACGACCGCCTTCACGAGGTCCGGGCCGCCGCGGAAGGGGACGAACTCGGCGGCCAGTCCCTCGATCTTGAACAAGCCCTTCGCGTCGGCCACGATGAACGGCCCGGCCAGCGCGTAATCGCCGAGCACGGCGGTGCCGACCTTGACCGCCGTCTGCGCGTGACCGATGCGCGGGGCGCCGACGGCCAGCAGCGCGCCGGCGGACGTCGTCAGGAAATCGCGTCTGCTCGCTCGCGGCATAGGGCGTCTCCTTGACAGGATCGCGGTCTTTCCATACGTTAGGCCGCACTCTCCATGGCTGAACCCGCGGCTGGGAAGCAGTCAGATCGTAGCACGTCCGCTCCCGTGATCTACGAGGCGCGGGACGGCGTGAGCTGGATCACTCTCAACCGGCCGTCCGTGCTCAACGCGCTCGACACCGCGCTCGCCGCGGCCCTCGCGGAGTGCGTGGAGCGCGCGGCGGGCGACGCCGCGACGTTCGTCGTCGTGGTGCGCGGCGCGGGCCGCGCCTTCTGCTCGGGGATGGACCGCACCGCGCTCGCGGCCGGCGCCATCGACGAGTCGTTCTACCGCCACTGGATCCGCGCCCTGAATCTGTTAGAGGACATGCCGAAGGTCGCCATCGCCGTCCTGCACGGCTACTCGATCGGGGGCGGGCTCCAGCTCGCGGTGGCGTGCGACCTCCGGCTGGCCACGAGCGACGCCGTGGTCGGCCTCGGCGCCTCGCACCACGGCATCATCCCCGACGGCTCCGTGCTGCGGCTGGCGCGGCTGATCGGGCTCGCGCGCGCCAAGGAGCTCTCGCTGCTCAACGACGACGTCTCCGCCGAGGCGGCGCACGCCATCGGTCTCGTCACGCGCGTGTGCGCGCCGTTCGAGGTGGACGCGGCGCTGGCCGTCCTCCTCGAGCGGCTGCGCCACCAGGCGCCGACGGCCAACGGCCACATCAAGCGGCTGCTCCAGGCGTCGTTCCACGCCGATCCGCGCGCGCTCGTGGAGGACGTGCTGCGCGCGCAGGACGACTGCATGCGCTCGTGGGAGACGGGCGAGGCCAACCGCGCGTGGAAGGAGAAGCGCGAGCCCGTGTTCCATCCGCGACCGGCACCGTGACGTCCGACGTCATCCTCGAGACCGAGGGGCTCACCAAGGAGTTCCGCGGCTTCGTGGCCGTGAGGAACGTCGGCCTCCGCGTGCGGCGAGGCTCGATCCACGCGCTGATCGGGCCCAACGGGGCCGGCAAGACGACCTGCTTCAACCTCCTCACGCACTTCCTGACGCCGACGGCGGGGCGCATCCGCTTCAACGGCCGCGACATCACGGGCAGCAAGCCCGCCGCCATCGCGCGCATGGGGCTCGTGCGCTCCTTCCAGATCTCGGCCGTCTTCCCGCACCTCAGCGTGCTCGAGAACGTGCGCATCGCGCTGCAGCGGCGCCGCGGCGCCTCGTTCGACTTCTGGCGCAGCGAGCGGGTGCTCGACGCGCTCAACGGGCGCGCCGTCGAGCTGATCGACGCGGTGGGGCTGGCCGAGTTCGCGGCGACGCCGGCCGTGGAGCTGCCCTACGGCCGCAAGCGCGCGCTCGAGATCGCCACCACGCTGGCGCTGGACCCGGAGATGATGCTGCTCGACGAGCCCACCGCCGGCATGACCCACGAGGACGTCGACCGGATCACCGCGCTCATCAAACGAGTGGCGGCCAATCGAACCGTGCTCATGGTGGAACACAATCTCGGCGTCGTCGAGAACCTGTCGGACACCATCACCGTCCTGGCACGAGGCGAGGTCCTGGCCGCGGGCGACTATCCGAGCGTGTCGCGCAACCCCGAGGTGGTCGAGGCCTACATGGGATCGGGGCATGCCTGAGACGGCGCCGCTCCTGGCCGTCCGCGAGCTGCACGCCTGGTACGGCGAGTCGCACATCCTGCACGGCGTCACCTTCGACGTGCGGCCGGGCGAGGTGGTGACGCTGCTGGGCCGCAACGGCGCGGGCAAGACGACCACCCTGAAGTCGATCATGGGCATCGTCGGCCGGCGGCGCGGCGCCGTGAGCTTCGACGGGCACGAGCTGATCGCGCGGCCGTCGAATCACATCGCGTGGCTCGGCATCGCCTTCTGCCCGGAGGAGCGCGGCATCTTCGCCAGCCTCAACGTCGAGGAAAACCTCATGCTGCCCCCGGCCGTCCGGCCGGGCGGGCTGTCCGTGGAGGCGATCCACACGCTGTTCCCGAACCTCCGCGAGCGCCGGCGCAGCCAGGGCACCAAGCTTTCCGGCGGCGAGCAGCAGATGCTCGCCATCGCACGGATCTTGAGGACGGGCGCGCGCCTGCTGCTGCTGGACGAGCCGACGGAGGGGCTCGCCCCCGTGATCGTCCAGCAGATCGGCGCCACCATCCGCCGCCTGAAGTCGGAGGGCTTCACGATCCTCCTCGTCGAGCAGAACTTCCGCTTCGCGGCCACCGTCGCGGACCGGCACTACGTCATGGAGCACGGGCGCGTCGTCGACGCCATCGCCAACGCCGAGCTCGCTACCCACATGGACAAGCTGCACGAGTATCTCGGAGTCTAGAAAGGAGCCAGACGATGAACGTGCTTCGCATCGTGACGCTGGTGGCGGCGCTCGCCGTGGTCGCCGCCCCCGCCCACGCCCAGATCTCCGACGGCGTGATCAAGATCGGGATCATGAACGACCAGTCGGGCACCTACGCCGACCTCGCCGGTCCCGGCTCGGTGGTGGCCGCCAGGATGGCCATCGAGGACTTCGGCGCCGCCAAGAAGGGGATGAAGGTCGAGGTCCTCGTCGCCGACCATCAGAACAAGCCGGACGTCGGCTCGTCGATCGCACGGCAGTGGTTCGACGCCGACAAGGTGGACGTCATCATCGACGTGCCCACGTCGTCGGTGGTGCTCGCGGTCAACCAGATCGCGCGAGAGAAGAACAAGGCGCTCATCGTCTCCACCGGCGCCACCTCCGACCTCACCGGGCCGCAATGCTCGCCGAATGCGATCCACTGGACCTACGACACCTGGTCGCTCGCGAACGGCACGGGGTCGGCCGTCGTGAAGACCGGCGGTGACACGTGGTTCTTCCTCACCGCCGACTACAAGTTCGGCCACGATCTCGAGCGCGACACGGACGCGGTGGTGGTGAAGAACGGCGGCAAGGTGGTGGGCAAGGTGCGCCACCCGTTCCCGAACGCCGACTTCTCGTCGTTCCTGCTCCAGGCCCAGAGCTCCAAGGCCAAGGTCATCGGGCTCGCCAACGCGGGCGCCGACACCATCAACGCCATCAAGCAGGGGGCGGAGTTCGGCATCGTGAAGGGGGGACAGCAGTTCGCCGGCCTCCTCGTGTTCCTCACCGACGTCCACGCGCTCGGGCTCGAGAAGGCGCAGGGTCTGCTGCTGACGGAGTCGTTCTACTGGGACCTCAACGACCGCACGCGCGCGTTCTCGACGAAGTTCGCCGAGCGCCACCGCCAGGCGAAACCGACCATGGCCCAGGCGGGCGTGTACTCGGCGGTGCTCCACTACCTCAAGGCGGTCGAGGCGCTGAAGAGCGACGACGGCCCGAAGGTCATCGCGAAGATGAAGGAGCTGCCCACCGACGATCCGGTCTTCGGCAAGGGCATGGTGCGCGCCGACGGCCGCAAGATCCATCCCGTCTACCTGTTCGAGGTGAAGAAGCCGTCGGAGTCCAAAGGACCGTGGGACTACTACAAGGTCCGCGCCACCGTCCCCGCCGAGCAGGCGTTCCGGCCGATGGACCAGGGCCACTGCCCGCTCGTGAAGAAATAACGGGCGCGGGCGGCGGGGAGCGCGGGGCGTGACGATCTTCGGGGTGCCGACGCAGGCGCTGTTCGGCCAGCTCCTCATCGGGCTGATCAACGGCGCCTTCTACGCGCTGCTGAGCCTCGGGCTCTCGGTCATCTTCGGCCTGCTCAACATCATCAACTTCGCGCACGGTGCTCAGTACATGATGGGCGCCTTCGTCGCGTACTTCGCGCTCCAGTGGACGGGGCTCGGCTACTGGCCGTCGTTGCTCCTGGCTCCCGTCGTCGTCGGTCTGTTCGGGATTGTTCTCGAACGGACCATGCTCAAACGTCTCTACCAGCTGGACCACCTGTACGGCCTCTTGCTGACCTTCGGGGTGGCCCTGGTGGTGCAGGGCGTCTTCCGCAACCAGTTCGGCTCCTCGGGGCTGCCCTACACGGCGCCTGCGCAGCTCACCGGCGGTTACAACCTCGGCTTCATGTTCCTGCCGACCTACCGGGCGTGGGTCGTCGTGTTCTCGCTGGTCGTCTGCTTCGCCACCTGGTACGTGATCGAGCGCACGAAGCTCGGCGCCTACCTGCGCGCGGCCACCGAGAACCCGACGCTGGTGCAGGCCTTCGGCATCAACGTGCCGCGCATGATCACGCTCACCTATGGCTTCGGCGTGGCCCTGGCGGCGCTCGCCGGCGTGCTGGCGGCGCCGATCTACCAGGTCAACCCGTTGATGGGCGCCGACCTCATCATCGTCGTCTTCGCGGTGGTCGTCATCGGCGGCCTGGGCTCGATCATGGGCTCCATCGTGACGGGCTTCGGGCTCGGCGTGATCGAGGGCTTCACCAAAGTCTTCTACCCGGAGGCCTCGAACACCGTGATCTTCGTGATCATGGCGCTGGTGCTGCTGGTCCGCCCGGCCGGACTCTTCGGACGCGCGACGTGAGCACCCTGACCGCTCCCGGGACGAGCGCGCGGCCCGTCGCCGTGGAGATCAGCGGCACCACGCCGATCCACCAGATCGTCGCCTTCGGAGCCATGGTGACGCTCCTCGTGCTGGCGCCGTTCGTCGTCTACCCCGTGTTCCTCATGAAGGCGCTCTGCTTCGCGCTGTTCGCGTGCGCCTTCAACCTCCTCGTCGGCTACGTGGGGCTCCTCTCCTTCGGCCACGCCGCCTTCCTGGGCTGCGCCGGCTACGCGTCGGCGCACGCCGCCAAGGTGTGGGGCTTCGCGCCGGAGTCGGCGATCGTGTTCGGCACGCTGGTGGCGGCGGCCCTCGGCGTGGTCATCGGCGCCCTCACGATCCGGAGCCGCGGCATCTACTTCGCGAACATCACGCTCGCCTTCGCGCAGATGATCTTCTTCTTCTCGCTCCAGGCGAAGTTCACGGGCGGCGAAGACGGCATCCAGGCGGTGCCGCGCGGGACGATGTTCGGCGTGCTCGACCTCCGCCAGACGTACACGATGTACTTCGTCGTCCTCGTGGTGTTCCTGCTCGGGTTCCTCGTCGTCTACCGGTCGATCCACTCCCCCTTCGGCCAGGTGCTCAAGGCGATCCGCGAGAACGAGCCGCGCGCGACCTCGCTCGGCTACCAGGCCGAGCGGTACAAGCTGATCGCGTTCGTGCTCTCGGCGACGCTGGCCGGCACGGCCGGCGCCACCAAGGCGCTCGTGTTCCAGCTCGCCTCGCTCACCGACGTGCACTGGACGATGTCGGGTGAGGTCGTGCTCATGACGCTGCTCGGCGGGATGGGGACGGTCTTCGGACCGGTGGTCGGCGCCTTCCTCGTGATCTCGCTCGAGCACTACCTGGCCCAGATCGGCTCCTGGCTGACCATCGTGCAGGGCACCATCTTCATCGTCTGCGTGCTGACGTTCCGCCGCGGCGTCATCGGCGAGCTGGGCCGGCTGCTGAAGAAGCCGCTCTAGCGTAAAATCACGCGACATGACGTCCACCGACATCCTGTACGAGAAGAAGGCCGGCGTCGCCTGGATCACGATCAACCGGCCGGAGGTGCGTAACGCCTTCCGCACGAAGACCGTCGCCGATCTGACCGACGCGTTCGTCGACGCACGCTGGGATCCGTCGATCGGCGTGGTCGTGCTGACCGGCGCCGGCGACAAGGCGTTCTGCGCCGGCGGCGACCAGAAGGAGCGCGGGCACGGCGGCTATGCCAGGGATCAGCGCCCCATGGACGTGGAGGCGCTGCACAGCGCGATCCGCCACATCCCCAAGCCGGTGATCGCGATGGTCAACGGCTTCGCCATCGGCGGCGGCCACGTGCTGCACGTGCTCTGCGACCTCTCGATCGCCGCCGACACGGCCGTGTTCGGCCAGACGGGCCCGCGCGTGGGCAGCGTGGACGCCGGCCACGGCACCGGGTACCTGGCACGCGTGGTGGGCGAGAAGAAAGCGCGCGAGATCTGGTATCTCTGCCGTCAGTACTCGGCGCAGGAGGCGCTGGCGATGGGCCTGGTCAACAAGGTCGTGCCGGCCGGCAGCCTGCGCGCCGAGGTCGAGCAGTGGTGCCGCGAGCTGCTCGACAAGAGCCCGACCGCGCTCGCGCTGGCCAAGCAGTCGTTCAACATCGACTCCGAGCCGCGCGCAGGCGTGGCGCAGTTCGCGCACACGGCCCTCAACCTCTATTACGGGACCGAGGAGGCGATGGAAGGACGCAATGCCTTCGTCGAAAAACGGCCCGTCGACTTCAAGAAGTTCCGACGATAGGAGGAGACCATGCCCAAGTACCTCATCGAGCGCGAGATCCCCGGCGCCGGCAAGCTCACCGCGCAGGAGCTGCGCGCCATCTCCGAAAAATCGTGCAGCGTGCTCCAGCGCCTCGGCCCGCAGATCCAGTGGGTGCAGAGCTACGTGACCGGCGACAAGGTCTATTGCGTGTACGTGGCGCCGAGCGAGGAGCTGGTGCGCAAGCACGCGCAGGAGGGCGGCTTCCCCGCCAACAAGATCTCCGAGATCAAGAACGTCATCGATCCCACCACCGCCGAAAAGCGCTGACGCCATCGTGACGCGGGGCCGGTGTCAACGCGCACGCCGGCCCCGCGTCGTTGCCGCGCTGTCGCGCCACTGACGCTCTTCGTCCTGCCGCCGACGATCACATCGCATCCGGCCGCGAGCGTTTCCCGCCAGTTGCGTCGACCGGGAGTCGTGGCATCCGGGTTGCGACCTCCGGCCTATGACGACCATCGGCGTGTCGCGCCGATGTCGGGCTGCTTGGCACCGGGGGTGTTGACATGACCAACCTCAAACTGCTCATCGCGGGGGTGCCGCTCGTGACGGTGATCATGGTGGGCGCGGCAGGCGCCCAGTTTTTGGCTCGCGATCCGGGCGTTCGTGGTGGCGGCCCGGGCGCCGGAGCGCACCTGGCCGGTCTCACGGCGTCGCAACGCGTCTTTTTCGACGTCGGCAGAGACGAATTCCGGGAGGTCGACGGTCTCGGCGAAGGCCTCGGGCCTCGCTTCAATCTCGACAGCTGCGTGGGGTGTCACAGCCAGCCGGCGGTCGGGGGAACGAGCCCGGCGTTGAATCCTCAGGTCGCGGTGGCGACGGCGTTCGGGGCGCGTAACACGGTCCCGCCCTTCATCACGAACGACGGCCCGGTACGGGAGGCGCGGTTCAAGCGCAAGGCCGACGGCACGCCGGACGGCGGCGTCCATGGGCTCTTCGTGATCAGCGGCCGCAACGAGGGCACGCCCGACGCCGACGCCAGCGGCTGCACGATCAGGCAGCCTAACTTCGAGCGGCAGCTCGCCAACGACAACGTGATCTTTCGCATTCCCACCCCGATGTTCGGCGCCGGGTTGATCGAGCAGATCCCCGACGCCGCAATCGTCGCCAATCAACGCGCGAACGCCTCCGTCAAGGCCTCGCTCGGGATCGTCGGCCGGCCAAACCGGATCCGGATCACCGGGGAGGCGAACAATAACGGCAACGACGGGACGATCGCGCGGTTCGGCTGGAAGGCGCAGAACAAGTCGCTCCTGCTGTTCTCGGGCGAGGCCTACAACGTGGAGATGGGCATCACCAACGAGCTGTTCCAGACCGAGCGTGACGAGACGCCCGCCTGCCAGCTCGTGACCACGCCCAACAACGTCACCAACACCGACAGCACGACCGGGGCCGAGGCGATCAGCGCCATCGAGAGGTTCGCCTTCTTCATGCGCTTCCTCGGCCCGCCGTATCCGTCCCCGAACATGCCGGGCGGCGCCGCCTCGATCGACCGCGGCCGCACGACCTTCGGCGTGATCGGCTGCGCGCTGTGTCACACTCCCACGCTGTACACCGGCGCCTCGACGGTGCAGGCGCTCGACACCAAGCCGGTGAACCTGTTCTCCGACCTGCTCCTGCACAACATGGGGCCGGGGCTGGCCGACGAGGTCAGTCAGGGCGAGGCGCTCGGCGACGAGTTCAGGACCTCGCCGCTCTGGGGTCTCGGCAAGCGGCTCTTCTTCCTGCACGACGGGCGTACGAGCGATCTGATCGTGGCCATCCGCGCCCACAAGAGCGCGGGGAACGCGCAGTTCAAGGCGTCCGAGGCCAACGCGATCGTCGACCGGTTCAACGCGCTGCCGGAGCCGCAGAAGCAGGATCTCGTCAACTTCCTCCGCTCGCTCTAGCCGGTTCCGGCCGGGCGCGCGGCGGTGATACACTGCCGCCGCGCGCATGGCCGGGGCCTTCCTCGAGCGGTGGTTCGGGTTCACCGAGCGTCACACCGACCTCGCGACCGAGGTCCGCGCGGGCGTGACCACGTTCATGGTCATGGCCTACATCATCTTCGTGAACCCCATCGTCCTCGGGTACAGCGGCGTGGCCGGACTGGAGGGCAAGGGGCTGCCGTTCTCGCCGACCCTCACCGTCACCTGCCTGACGGCGGGCCTGCTGTCGATCGCCATGGGGATCGCCAGCAACTATCCGTTCGCGCTCGCGCCCGGCATGGGGCTGAACGCGGTGGTGGCCTTCGAGCTGGTGGCCGGCCGTGGCCTCACGTGGCCGCAGGCGATGACGATCGTCTTCCTCGAGGGCGTGGTCATCACGCTCCTGGTGCTGACGCGCTTTCGCCAGGCCATGCTCGACGCCGTTCCGCTCGGGCTCAAGCGCGCGATCAGCGTCGGCATCGGCCTCTTCATCGCCTTCATCGGCTTCTTCACGGCCGGGTTCGTGGTGAAGCCGGACAAGAGCCCGCTGCCCGTCGGCCTCGGCCGGTTCGACACGCTGCCCGCCGTCGTCTTCGTGCTCGGCTTCGTGCTGACGGCGTGGCTGATGGCGCGGCGCGTGCGCGGCGCGCTGCTGATCGGCATCCTCGGCTCGACGGCCCTCGCCATCGTGCTCAACGGTGCGGTCGGCGGCTGGCAGGGCTTTCCGACGCCCGGCGCCGCCACGCTGCCGCGGGCGCTCGTGCAGGCGCCGGACTTCTCGACGTTCGGGCGCCTGGACTTCGGCGCGATCGCGCGCCTCGGCGTCGTCACGGCCGTGCTCGTGACGTTCTCGATCATGCTCAGCGACTTCTTCGACACGGTGGGCACGATCATCGGCGTCGGCGGCAAGGGCGGCTTCCTCGACGCGCACGGGCGACTCCCCCGGGTGGATCGCGTCCTCCTCGTCGATTCGCTCGGCGCCGCCGCCGGTGGCCTGGCCAACGCGAGCAGCAACACGACCTACATCGAGAGCGCGGCGGGCGTCGCCGAGGGCGGGCGCACCGGGCTCGTGCCCGTCGTGACCGGCGTGCTCTTCCTCGGCGCGATGTGGCTGTCGCCGCTCGCCAGCGTGATCCCGGCCCAGGCCACCGCGCCCGCGCTCGTCATCGTCGGCTTTTACATGATGGCCGTGGCGCGCGACATCCCCTGGGACGATTACGACGAGGCGATCCCCGCGTTCGTGACGATGCTGGTGATGCCGTTCACGTGGTCGATCACCAACGGCATCGGCGCGGGCTTCATCACCTACGCCGCCGTCAAGCTGCTGAGCGGGCAGGGCCGGCGCGTGCACTGGATGGTCTACGCGGCGTCCGTCGCCTTCGTCGTCTACTTCGCGCTGTCGCTCGTCGAGCGGGCGCTCGGAAGGTAGGAGAGTCATGCGGACCGCGAGGGTGACGCCGACGATGCTTGCGCTGGCCGTCACGATCGTCGCGCCGGCGGCGGCCCAGACGCCGGAGGCGGACTGCCAGGCGGGACGCGAGCGGCTGGCGGGGCACGCGCGCGCGTCGGACGCCGCGCGCAGGCTCGTTGCGGCGCGCGCGGGCACGGCGGCCGGTGCGCCGACGGCGGCGACACCCGGCGGCCGGGCGGCCGAGATCCGCACGCGGCTCACGGAGATTCCGCGCGAGCGCCAGCGCGTCGACGACGCGCGCGTCGCGGCGATCGTGAAGCTGGACTTCGCGCGCGCCGCGCACGCCCAGGGCCAGCTCGAGACGCTCGAGCAGGAGAAGCGGCGCCTCGAGCGCGAGCTGGCCGCGCTGCCGCAGAGCCCGGCGGCGCAGGCGCCCCTGCCTTCGCCGACGCCGGCCGCCGGTGCCCCTGACGTTGACCGGGTGGCGTGTCGCGACGTCGCCGCGACGCTCGACGCCGCGGTCAAGGCGCGGCGGCGCGAGCTGGGTGCGCGCGAGGCCCAGGCCGGCGCCATTCCACTGGCGCCGCTGCGCGGCCAGACGACGACGGCGGTCGCGCGCGAGCTCGCCGCGCAGTTCGACGCCTGGCCGGAGGCGGCCAGCCAGGTGGGCTTGCTCGATCAGGACGGCAAGGGCCGGGTCGACGCGGTGGTGGACTCGCCGGCCAAGGACGTGTTCCGCGTCATCCGACTGCGCGCCGACGGCTCGCTCGGCGTGGAGGTCTTCGCAGCCGACGCCGCGACCGCGGCCGCGTACGGCGAGACCACGCGCCGCCTGGAGGAGGCGACGCTGCGCCGCTCGGCCCGGCGGCTCGAGGACGTGCTCGCCACGCGGCCGGCGGGCGCGACGCGCGTGGTATCGGAGACGGCGGAGTCGCGGCGGTCGCTCGCCCGCCTGCTCGCCGGCGAGTTCGCCGAGGCGGCGAAGGCCGAGTCGGGAGCGCGGGCCGTCGAGTTCGAGAACCTGCGTGGCGAGACGGTCCGGGTGCTCGAGGTCGTGAGCCCGACGACGGCCGGCCTCGACTGGCGCCGCGTGGTCGTGGTCGCCGTCCCAGGCGTCCCGGAGCAGTGGGAGGAGACGACGCTGCGTCTCAAGCCGGTCTCCTACTGGCGCACGGACGCCGAGCTGACGATCACGCGCGAAACCCGGGGCGCCGGCGGCGTCGTCGGGCCGCGCGCGGTGACGGGACCGGTGACGTTCAGCGTGGAACGCTAGCCCATGAGGAGCTTGCCGGGCACCTCTCGACCCATCGTCTTGATCTGCTCCCGCGTGATGCCCTCGGCCAGGAGCCCGGCGACGAGCATCTGATACCCGTCGGGCTGCGAGGGATTGCCCGTCTGGCCGAGGTCGGTGCCGAGCACGAAGCTCTGGGCGCCGACCTCCTTGATGTGCGAGGCCGACTCTTTGTAGGTCACCTGGCGCCAGTGACGCATGAACGGCAGGTGCGCATTCGGCCCCATGAGCGGTCCCATGGCGTCGATTTCCATCTTCGCGCCCATGGCGGCGGCTTTCTTCATCTGCTCCACCGTCATGTTGACCACCTCGAACTCCGCGTGGGTGACGACGATACGGTCGCAGCCCGCGTCGCGCGCGGCCTCGACGATCGCGAGCACCTCGGTGGGTGAGGCGTGGCCGGTGCAGAGCACGAGCTTCTGCTGGGCGCAGATCTTCGCGACCTCGCGCACGGTGGGCAGCGCCTTGCCGTCCGGGCCGACGACCTTGATGCCCTCGGGGGCGTCCTTGAAGTGCTTGACGTGGTTGTCGGCGTCGAAGGTCGGCAGCCACACGACGCGCCCGTAACCGCCCTGCATGCGCCACATCCACTGCACGGCCTCGGGGTTGACCCCACCCGACGGCCCATTGAGCGTGATGCCGCCGAACGCCTTGATCCCGGGATTGTGCTTGCGGACGAGCCACGCGCGGTCGGCGGTCAGCGCCACGTGGTTCTTCAGGACGACCGCCTCCATCTTGCGCGCCAGGTAGAGCTGCGCCGACTCGTCGTCGTCCACCGCGCGGCCGAAGACGTCCGGCGCGCAGTGCGTGTGGAAGTCGATCAACCCCTCGATCGGGCTGACGGCGGGCGGCGGGGGCGGGAAGACGCGGACCTGCGCCTCGGCCGCGCGCGCGCCGGCGCCGCCGGCGGCCAGGGTGGCCGCGCCCGTCACGGCGACCTTGAGGAAGTCGCGCCGGCCCGCGTCGACGGGCCGGTCAGCGTGCCCGACGGAGTGGCCGCAGCAATTCATGAAGCGCCAGCGGGGGAGACGGAAGGGCTTCATCGGAGCCTCCTTGCTCGAGGGGGAAACGGGGAGCGTGCTTGGCCTTCTAGCACCGGCCCGCGATGATCGTCAACGGGGGTCGTAAATATTTGTTATCATGTCCCGATTTGCTTGACAGCCCCTCGCGGCTTGGCTACACTTTCGCCACTTCGCGCCCTCCAGAGCAGTCGGAGTTCTATGACCTATTCTCGTGAACCGCGGAGGCGAGGGGATTTGAAGGCGGACGTAACGACGCGCGAGCAGGACACATTTCCGAAGCTCGCCCGCGCCAACGCGCAGCAGATGCCGGACCGCGTGGCCATCCGCGAGAAGGACTACGGCATCTGGCAGTCCACCACGTGGGGGGACTACCTCGCCCAGGCGCGCGCGATCGCCCTGGGCCTCGCCTCGCTGGGCTTCCGGCGCGGCGACAAGGTCGCCATCGTCGGCGACAACCGCCCCCAGCTCTACTGGGCGGTGCTCGCCACGCAGGCGCTCGGCGGCGTGCCGGTGCCGCTCTACCAGGACTCCATCGAGAAAGAGATGGAGTACATCGTCGACCACGCGGAGGCGCGCTTCGCCATCGTCGAGGACCAGGAGCAGGTGGACAAGCTCCTCGCCCTGCGCGCGCGCTGCCCGCGGCTCGAGACGATCGTGTACGACGATCCACGCGGCCTCCGCGCCTACCGCGACTCGTGCCTCCTGAGCCTCGCCGAGCTGGAGGAGGCCGGGCGCAAGTTCGAGATCGGCCATCCCACGTACTTCGACGACGAGGTCGCCAGGGGCCACGGCGAGGACGTCGCGATCATCTGCTACACCTCGGGGACGACGGGCGTGCCGAAGGGCGCGATGCTCTCGCATCGCAATCTCATCGTCACCGCCCTCAACGCGGCGCGCGCGGAGAATTTGCAAGCGGACGAAGAAATTCTCTCGTACCTGCCGATGGCGTGGGTCGGCGATCACGTCTTCTCGTACGCGCAGGCGATTCTGGTAGCCTTCGCGATCAACTGTCCGGAGAGCGCGGCCACGGTGCTGCACGACCTGCGCGAGATCGGCCCGACCTACTTCTTCGCGCCGCCGCGCATCTGGGAGAGCCTGCTCACCACCGTGATGGTGCGCATCGAGGACTGCGCGTGGCCCAAGCGCAAGGTCGTGGGCTTCTTCCTCGCGCTGGCGCAGGACCTGGAACGGGCGCGGCTCGCGGGCCAACGCCCTTCGGGCTGGCGCCGCGCGCTCTATCCGCTCGGCCGGCTGCTCGTCTACGGCCCGCTGCGCGACAACCTCGGCCTGCGGCGCGTGCGCCGCGCCTACACGGCAGGCGAGGCGATCGGCCCCGAGATCTTCGTCTTCTTCCGCGGCCTCGGCATCAACGTCAAGCAGCTCTACGGCATGACCGAGGCGAGCGTGTTCGTCACGATCCAGCGCGACGGCGAGGTGCGCCTGGACTCCGTCGGCACGCCGATCGAGGACGTCGAGCTGAAGATCTCGCCCGAGGGCGAGGTGCTCTACAGGAGCCCCGGCGTCTTCCAGGGCTACTTCAAGAACGAGGAGGCCACGCGGCAGGTGATGCTGGAGGGCGGCTGGATGCGCTCGGGGGACGCCGGGTTCCTCGATCCGGCCGGCCACCTCAAGATCATCGACCGCGCGAAGGACGTGACCCGGCTGGCCGGCGGCACGATCTTCGCCCCCAAGTACGTCGAGAACAAGCTGAAGTTCTCGCCGTACGTGAAGGAGGCCGTGTGCATCGGCCAGGACCGCCCGTACGTCACCGCGCTCGTGAACATCGATCTCACCGCGGTCGGGAACTGGGCGGAGCGCCGCGGGATTGCCTATACGAGCTATACCGATCTCAGCCAGAAGCCCGAAATCTACGAGCTGATCCAGCAGGAGGTCGAGCGCGTCAATCGCAGCCTGCTGGAGGACGAGGTGCTCAAGGGGGCCCAGATCCGGAAGTTCCTGATCCTGCACAAGGAGCTCGACCCCGACGACGAGGAGATCACGCGGACGCGTAAGGTGCGCCGCGGCTACATCGGCCAGAAGTACGCGGCCCTCATCGAGGCCCTCTACGGCGACCGCGACCGCGCGCAGGTCGAGGCGAAGGTCACCTACGAGGACGGGCGCACGGGGACCATCCGCGCCGACGTGCGCATCCGCGAGGTCGGTGCGGCGCAGGCCGTGCGGTGACCGCGGAGGCAGCCGGGCCCCTGCTCGAGGTGGAGGGGGTCAGCGTGCGCTTCGGCGCTCTGCTCGCGCTGAGCGGCGTGAGCCTGAACGTCCAGCGCGGGGAGATCCTCGCCATCATCGGGCCCAACGGCGCGGGCAAGACCACGCTGCTCAACGTCATCAGCGGCTTCTACCATCCCTACGAGGGCCGCATCCTCTTCGAGGGCCGCGACCGCACGCGGCTGTCGCCGCCCGACGTGGCCGAGCTCGGGGTGGCGCGCACCTTCCAGAACGTCGCGCTCTTCAAGGGCATGAGCGTGCTCGACAACCTCATGACGGGCCGGCTGCTGAAGATGGGCGGGCACTTCCTGCTCGACGCGATCTGGTGGGGACCGGCCAGGCGCCAGGAGCTGGCCAACCGCGCCTTCGTCGAGCGCGTGATCGACTTCCTCGAGATCCAGTCCATCCGCAAGACGCCGGCCGGCAAGCTGCCCTACGGACTGCAGAAGCGCGTGGAGCTCGGGCGCGCGCTCGCCGCCGAGCCCAAGCTGCTGCTGCTCGACGAGCCGATGGCCGGCATGAACGTCGAGGAGAAGGAGGACATGTCGCGCTTCATCCTCGACGTGAACGGAGAGTTCGGCACGACGATCGCGCTCATCGAGCACGACATGGGCGTGGTCATGGACATCTCCGACCGTGTCGCCGTCCTGGACTACGGGCGCAAGATCGCCGACGGTCCACCCGAGCACGTGCGCAAGGACGCGGCGGTCCTCGACGCCTATCTCGGGGCGGGCCATGACTGAGATCCTCTACGGGGTCTTCGTCGGGCCGTTCCGCGACATGGCGGGCTCGCCGGCCTTCCTGGTCGAGGTGCTGCTGGGCGGCGTGGCGACGGGCCTGATGTACTCGCTGGTCGCCCTCGGCTTCGTCCTCATCTTCAAGGCCTCGGGCGTCTTCAACTTCGCCCAGGGCGTGATGGTGCTGTTCGCGGCCCTCACGCTGGTGGGGCTCATGGAGCGCGGCGTCCCGGTGGCCGTGGCGCTCGTGATGACGATGGCGGTGATGGTCGGGCTCGCCTTCCTCATCGAGCGCGTCGTGCTGCGCCCGCTCGTGAACCAGGAGGCGATCATCCTGTTCATGGCCACCATCGGCCTCAACTTCTTCCTCGAGGGCTTCGGCGAGATGGTGTGGGGCGCCAACGTCAAGAAGCTCGACGTCGGCATCCCCGACCGCTCGTTCATCGTGGCCGGCGTGCAGATCAACCAGCTCGAGATGTCGGCGGCCGCCACCGCAGCCGTGCTGGTGGCCATCCTCGCCGTCTTCTTCCAGCGCACGCGCATCGGCCGCGCGCTGCGCGCCGTGGCCGACGACCACGAGGCCGCGCTGTCCATCGGCATCCCGCTCAAGACGATCTGGCTGATCGTGTGGTCGGTGGCGGGCCTGGTGGCGATCGTGGCCGGCATCATGTGGGGCGCCAAGAGCGGCGTGCAGTTCAGCCTCTCGCTGGTCGCTCTGAAGGCGCTGCCCGTCCTGATCCTGGGCGGCTTCACCTCGGTGCCCGGCGCGATCGTGGGCGGGCTGATCGTCGGCGTGGGCGAGAAGCTCGGCGAGGTCTACTGGGGCCCGCTCGTCGGCGGCGCGATCGAGAACTGGTTCGCCTACGTCATCGCTCTCGTGTTCCTGCTGTTCCGTCCCCAAGGCCTCTTCGGCGAAAGAATCATCGAGCGCGTGTGATGACGCGACGACATGCGGATGAGGGGAAGGCACGCGGAGGGTGGCGGAGCGGGGCGTGGCCGGGGGTGGCCCCGTGAGACCCGTGTTTCGGGTACAGCGTCGGACCCGGCCGAACATCGGTGCACCATGACAGGCGCACCGCAGCGTCGATTTGCGTGGTCGAATGGGGCCACCCCCGGCCACGCCCCGCTCCGCCACCCTCCCGGCGTCGGAGTCGCTCGGTGATCTACCGCGAAGCCGGCCAGTACTGGCTGCAGGCGGTGCTGATTCCCTTCCTCATCTACTCGATGGCGGCCATCGGGCTCAATCTGCTGACGGGCTACGCGGGACAGCTGTCGCTGGGGACGGGCGGCTTCATGGCCGTCGGCGGCTACGCGGCCTTCAAGCTGACCACCGCCTTTCCGTGGCTGAACATCGTCGTCGTGTTCGCGCTGGCCGGCGTGATCGCGGCCCTCGTCGGGCTCGTGTTCGGCGTTCCGAGCCTGCGCATCAAGGGCTTCTACCTCGCGGTGGCCACGCTGGCCGCGCAGTTCTTCCTGATCTGGCTCTTCAACAAGGTCGCCTGGTTCACCAATTACGCCTCGTCGGGCACGATCACGGCGCCGCCGCGCACCGTGGCCGGCGTGATGGTGACGGGCCCGCTGGCCACCGCCGGCGCGCGCTACGTCGCGGCGCTGGGGCTGGTGATGCTGGGTGCGCTCGTCGCCAAGAACCTCGTGCGCGGGCGCATCGGCCGCTCGTGGATGGCGATTCGCGATCGCGACATCGCCGCCGAGATCATCGGCGTGCGGCCGCTACGCACGAAGCTGCTCGCGTTCGGCATCTCGTCCTTCTACTGCGGCGTGGCCGGCGCCGAGTACGTGTTCCTTTACCTGGGCAGCGCGGAGACGCTGGCCTTCGACATCGGCCTGTCATTCCTCGTGCTGTTCATGGTCATCATCGGCGGCCTCGGCTCGATCCTCGGCTCGTTCCTGGGCGCCGCCTTCATCGTGCTCGTCCCGATCTTCCTGACCAACGTGCCGCACATGCTGCACTTGCCCCTGCCGGTGGCCCTCCAGAAACAGATCGAGCTGATGGTGTTCGGCGGCCTCATCATCTTCTTCCTGATCGTCGAGCCGCACGGACTCGCCCGGCTGTGGCAGATCGCCAAGGAAAAGTTACGGCTGTGGCCGTTCCCGCACTAGCAAGGAGGAGAAGAGTCATGACACTGCGCGCGTGTTCGATCGCCCTGCTGGCGGTCCTCGTCGCCGCCGGTCCCGCGCTGGCGCCGGCGCCGGTGGTGGCGCAGGGCAAGGACGTGTTCATCCCGCTGCTCGTCTATCGCACGGGTCCGTTCGCGCCGAGCGGCATTCCGATCGCCAACGGCTTCGTGGACTACTTCACGCTGCTCAACGAGCGCGACGGCGGCGTCAACGGCGTCAAGATCACGTGGGAAGAGTGCGAGACCCAGTACGACACGAAGCAGGGAGTCGAGTGCTACGAGCGGCTCAAGGGCCGCGGGGCGGCGCTCGTCAACCCGTACAGCACGGGCATCACCTACCAGCTCATCCCGAAGGCGCCAGTGGACAAGGTCCCGGTGTTCTCGATGGGCTACGGCATGAGCGCCTCGTCCGACGGACGCTGGTTCCCGTGGGTGTTCAACTTCCCCACCAATTACTGGAGCCAGGCCTCGGCCGTCATCCGCTACATCGGGACGCAGGAGGGCGGACTCGAGAAGCTCAAGGGCAAGAAGATCGTGCACGTCTTCCACAACAGCCCGTACGGCAAGGAAGCCAACCCGACGCTCGAGGAGCTCTCGCGCAAGTACCAGTTCGAGCTGACGCTGCTCCCCGTGGACACGCCGGGCCAGGAGCAGAAGTCGACGTGGCTGCAGGTGCGCAAGCTCAACCCCGACTGGATCTTCATGTCGGGCTGGGGCGTGATGAACCAGGTGGCCGTGAAGGAAGCGGCCGCCATCGGCTTCAAGATGGACCACTTCATCGGCAACTGGTGGTCGTCGAGCGACGCCGACGTCGTGCCCGCCGGCGACGGCGCCAAGGGCTACAAGGGCGCCACGTTCCACGCGCCGGGCACCAACTTCAAGGTGCACTCCGAGATCGTCAAGCACGTCTACGACAAGGGCAAGGGCGCGGGCAAGAAAGAGGAGATGGGCTCGCCGCTCTACAACCGCGGCGTCGTGAACGCGATGTTCTCGGCCGAGGCCATCCGCACCGCGATGAAGGGCGCCAAGGGCCAGGCGCCGACCCCCGAGCAGATGCGCTGGGGCTTCGAGAACCTGAACCTGACCGAGAAGCGCCTCGAGGAGATCGGGATGAAGGGCTTCACGCACCCGATCAAGGTCACGTGCGAGGACCACGAGGGCAGCGGCCCGGTCCTGATCGAGCAGTGGGACGGCAAGAAGTGGAACATCGTCTCGGACTGGATCCAGCCCATGAAGGACGTCGTCCGCCCGAAGATCGAGACGGCCGCCGTCGACGAGGCCAAGAAGCTCGGCTACTCGCAGCGCGACTGCGGCAAGGAGAAGTAGCGACGTGAGCGCCGGGAACGGGATGTCGCGTCCGATTCTGTCGGTCAACAACATCGAGGTGATCTACGACCACGTGATCCTCGTGTTGCGCGGCGTCTCGCTCCGCGTCCCCGAGGGGGGCATTGTCGCCCTCCTCGGGGCCAACGGTGCCGGCAAGTCCACGACCCTCAAGGCCATCTCGGGCCTGCTCCGCACCGAGCGGGGCGACGTCACCAAGGGCTCCGTCGAGCTGCTGGGGGAGCCGATCCACCGCAAGGACCCCGGCGAGGTCGTCCGCCGGGGCATCGTGCAGGTCATGGAGGGCCGGCACGTCTTCGAGCACCTGACGGTGGAGGAGAACCTTCTGACCGGGGCCTATACCCGGTGCGAAAACGCGGCCGCGCGGAAGGACCTCGATCTGGTTTATACCTACTTCCCTCGCCTGGTGGAGCGCCGGGGCTTCAAGGCCGGCTATATCTCGGGCGGCGAGCAGCAGATGCTGGCGATCGGACGGGCCCTCATGGCGAGGCCCAAGCTGATGCTGCTCGACGAGCCGTCGATGGGCCTGGCCCCGATGCTCGTCCAGGAGATCTTCGAGATCGTGAGCCGGCTGAACCGCGAGGAAGGCGTGTCGCTGCTGCTCGCCGAGCAGAACGCGACCATCGCGCTCCGCTTCGCGCAGTACGGCTACGTCATGGAAAGCGGACGGATCGTGCTCGACGGCGACGCCAAGACGATCAGCGAGAACGAGGATATCAAGGAATTTTACCTGGGCCTGACCGGGGTGGGGCAGCGCAAGTCGTATCGCGACGTGAAGCACTACCGTCGGCGGAAACGGTGGCTGTCGTGAGCGTGCGCTCGGCGGGGGCGACCGGCGGGGCGGGGCGCGCCCCCGTGAGACCACGCAAATCGACAATGGGTTGCGCCTGTCAGCGTGCACCGATTCCTAGCCGGAACCGACGCTGTACCCGAAACACGGGTCTCACGGGGGCGCGCCCCGCCCCGCCGGTCGCCCCACCGGCGGACGCTCGCGTCGATCCACGCATCTCGCCGACGCGACGCTTCCCGTCGCGCTGCGCCAGGACGGCCGCACCGGTCATGCCTTCAGAGGTCTCAGCGTGAGCGCGTTGGTGGAGATTCGGGAGGTGAGCAAGGCGTTCGGGGGGGTGCAGGCGGTGACGCGCGTGAGCCTGGACGTGACGAAGGGCGAGATCGTCTCCGTCATCGGTCCCAACGGCGCCGGCAAGACCACCGTGCTGAACATGGTCAGCGGCTTCTACCATCCCGACACCGGCCGCATCGCGCTCGAGGGCCGCGACGTCACCGATCTGGCCCCGAGCCGCATCGCCGAGCTGGGCGTGGCCCGCACCTTCCAGAACATCGCGCTCTTCCGCGGGATGACCGTGCTCGACAACCTGATGCTCGGCCGCCACGTCCACATGAAGTCGGGCGTCCTCTCGTCGTTCCTCTACTGGGGCCTCGCCCAGAAGGAGGAAGTCCGCCACCGCCGACGCGTGGAGGACATCATCGACTTCCTCAAGATCCAGGATCTGCGCACGCGGCCGACGGGCTCGCTCGCCTACGGGCTGCAGAAGCGGGTGGAGCTCGGACGCGCCCTCGCGCTGGACCCGAAGGTGCTGCTGCTCGACGAGCCGATGGGCGGCATGAACCAGGAAGAGAAAGAGGACATGGCGCGCTTCATCCTCGACGTCAACGAGGAGTGGGGCACGACCATCATCCTCATCGAGCACGACATGGGCGTGGTCATGGACATCTCCGACCGGGTGGCCGTGCTCGACATGGGCCAGAAGATCGCCGAGGGCACGCCCGACGAGGTGCGCGCCAATCCCGCCGTCATCAAGGCGTACCTGGGGGAGCCCAAGGCAAGCGCCAAGGAGGCCCGCCGTGGCTGAGCTCGCGACGCTGCCGCGCCTGCTGCTGCGCAACGCCAGGGAGCTGCGGACACGCGCGGCGATCCGCGAGAAGGATCGCGGGATCTGGCAGTCGTACTCGTGGGAGGACTATCACGCGCAGGTCCGCGACTTCGCGCTGGGCCTGGCCGCCCTCGGCTTCAAGCGCGGCGATCGGCTGTCGGTCATCGGCGACAACCGGCCGCGCCTGTACTGGGCGCAGGTGGCCGCGCAGTGCCTGGGCGGCGTGTCGGTGCCCGTCTACCAGGACTCCATCGCGAAGGAGCTGGCGTTCGTCTGGAATCACGCCGACGTCTCGGTGATCGTGGCCGAGGACCAGGAGCAGATCGACAAGGTGCTCGGCCTCCGCGAGCAGCTCTCCACGCTGCGCTACGTGATCTACGACGATCCGCGCGGGATGCTGCACTACAAGCACGACTGGCTGAAGTCCTTCGCCGATGTGCAGGCGCTGGGCCGTGAGTTCGGCAAGACGCACGGCGGCTACTTCGACGCCGCCATCGAGCAGGGCAAGGCCGACGACCTCGCGTTCGTCTGCTACACCTCCGGCACCACCGGCAACCCCAAGGGCGCGATGATCAGCCACGCCAACGCCCTCGAGACGGCGAAGATGGCGATGAGTGCCGAGGAGTTCCGCGTCGACGACGACTATCTCGCCTACCTGCCGATGGCCTGGGTCGGCGACGCCTTCTACACGCTCGTCATGAGCCTCGTCGTCGGCTTCGCGTGCAACTGCCCCGAGAGTCCCGAGACCGTGCAGCGCGACCTGCGCGAGCTGGGACCGACGCTGATCCTGGCGCCGCCGCGCATCTGGGAGAACATGCTGACGGCGGTGCAGGTAAAGGGCGCCGACGCGCCGCCGCTCAAGCGCTGGGTCTTCGACCGCTTCCGCGGCGCCGCCGAGCGCGCCGAAATCCTGCGATCCGAGGGCAAGCCGATCCCGCTCGGCCTGCGCCTGGCCATCGCGCTGGGCGAGTTCTTCGTCTACGGCCCCGTGCGCGATCAGCTCGGCCTGCGCCGCGCGCGCTGGGCGCTGACCGGCGGCGCGCCGCTCGGGCCCGACACGTTCCGCTTCTTCCGCTCGATCGGCGTGAACCTCAAGCAGGTCTATGGCTCCACGGAGACGACCGGCCTCGTCTCGCTGCAGCCGAGCCGGGAGGCGAACCCGACGACGGCCGGGCGGCCGTGCCCGGGCATCGAGGTGAAGATCGCCGACCGCGGTGAGGTGCTCGTCCGGAGCGCGGGGGTGTTCCGCGGTTACCTCAAGAACGAAGAGGCCACGCGCGAGGTCATCGACCCCCAGGGCTGGTTCCACACCGGCGACGCCGGGTTCATCGACCCGCGCGGCCATCTCGTCATCATCGACCGCGCCAAGGACGTGGGCGCGCTGGCCGACGGCACGCCGTTCGCGCCGCAGTTCGTCGAGAACAAGCTGAAGTTCAGCCCGTTCATCCGCGAGGCGGTCGCCTTCGGCGACCAGAAGCCGTTCGTGACGGCCATGATCGCCATCGACATGAGCACGGTCGGCAACTGGGCCGAGCGCCGCAGCCTCGCCTACACGTCCTACATGGACCTCAGCCAGAAGCCCGAGGTGCGCGCGCTGATCCGCGAGGAGATCCGCAAGTGCAACGAGACGTTGCCGGAGGCGGGGAAGGTGCGGCGCTTCCTGCTGCTGACCAAGGACCTCGAGGCCGACGACGCGGAGATGACGCGCACGCGCAAGGTGCGCCGGCGGTACGTGGCCGAGAAGTACACGCCGGTAACCGACGCCTTCTACGGGGGCCGCGACGAGGTGGAGCTGGCGACGACCATCACCTACGAGGACGGCCGGCAGGCCACGCTGCAGTCGCGCGTCCGCGTCGAGGACGTGGAGGAGGCGGCCGTCCGTGGGTGACTGGCAGTTCACGGTCCTCCTGCTGTCCAACGGCGTGCTCATCGGCCTGATGTACTCGCTGATCGCGCTGGGCTTCGTGCTCGTCTACAAGGCGACCGACGCCATCAACTTCGCGCAGGGCGAGTTCGTCATGATCTCGGGCTTCGTGGCGGCGGCCGGCCTCATGGTGTGGGGGACGCCGCTCTGGCTCGCGGTGGCGCTCGCGCTGGGCGGTATGATCGTCCTGGGCTTCGCGCTCGAGCGCGTGATGCTGCGCCGGCTCATCGGCCGCCCCGTCATCGCGGTGGTCATGGCCACCATCGGGCTCGCGTCGATCCTGCGCGGCGTCGGGCCGTTCACCATCTTCTCGGGGACCAAGCCGCTGCCGCTGCCGATCCGCGAGGAGCCCTTCCTGGTGGGGCCGCTGTTCATCCCGCCCATCCAGCTGCTCGGCGCGGGCGTGAGCATCGGCTTCCTCGCCGCCTTCGGCTGGTTCTTCCTGAAATCGCGCAAGGGCATCGCGATGCGCGCGGTGGCCGACAACCAGCAGGTCGCGCTCGCCATGGGCATCAACGTGGAGCGCTACTTCGGGGTGGCCTGGGCCATGACCGGTATCGTCTCGGCGCTGGGCGGCGTGCTCTGGGGCAACCTGCTCGGCGTCGACGTGAACCTGGCGCTGGTCGGCTTCAAGGTGTTTCCGGTGGTGATCCTCGGCGGGCTCGACTCGATTCCCGGCGCGATCGTCGGCGGCTTGATCGTCGGCATCGTCGAGAACATGGCGGCCGGCTACATCGATCCCTACGTCGGCGGCGGCACCAAGGACTTCGCGCCCTATGTGCTGATGATCGCCGCGCTCATGGTTCGCCCCTACGGCATCTTCGGCAAGAAAATCATCGAGCGGATCTGATGCGACGCGAGATGACGGCGACGGGCGCGAGCGGGGCGGCGGCGTGCCCCTGCTCGACCACGCAAATCAACATTACGTGGGCGCCCGTCAGCGTGCACCGATTCACAGCCGGGTCCGACGCGATACCCGAAACACGGGTCTCGCAGGGGCACACCGCCGCCCCGCTCGCGCCCGTGCCCGCGGTCGGGCTGGGTCCGCCTGTTGGCCTATGTGGATCGGCCCAACTACGACTCCAAGCGGCCGGACCATGAGCGAGACACGACGTGAAGTCGGAGGGCATGGTGGCGGGCGGGGTGGGCCGGGGCCCCGTGAGACCCGTGTTTCGGGTACAGCGTCGGACCCGGCCGGACATCGGTGCACCATGACAGGCGCTGCGCTCTGTCGATTTGCGTGGTCGAACGGGGCCCCGGCCCGCCCCGCCCGACGCCGTGCCCGCCGGCATCACGTGGAGTACGCATGATTCATCGGGAATGCGGAGTCTTGAAGACGACGTACGAAGCGGACATGGCGTTCTATCCGCTGCCGATCGCCCGGTGGACGGTGGCCGCGCTCGGCGTGGTGTTCTTCGTCGTCATCCCGTTCACGCTGCACGAGTACTTCCTGTCCGTCGCCAACCTCGTCTGGATCGCCGTCATCGGCGCGCTCGGCCTCAACATCCTCGTCGGCTACACGGGGCAGGTGTCCATCGGCCACGGCGCATTCATGTCGGTGGGCGCCTACACGGCGGCCAACCTCGCCAATCGTCTCGACTCGCCGTGGCCGCTCAACCTGCTCGCGGGCGGCCTCATGGCGGCCCTGATCGGCGCCGTCGTCGGTATTCCGTCGCTGCGCATCAAGGGCCTCTACCTCGCCATCGCCACGCTGGCCGGGCAGCTGATCATCGAGTGGACGATCAACCACGTGACGTTCATCAGCGGCGGCGTGCAGGCGTCGATCGAGGTCGCGCGGCCGCGGCTGGGACCGCTGGTCCTCAGCAGCCAGCGCGACATGTACTACTTCCTGCTCTTCTTCGTCGTGCTGGCCATCGTCGGCACCATGAATCTCATGCGCACGCGGGTGGGGCGCGCCTTCATCGCCATCCGCGACCAGGACATCGCCGCCGAGATCATCGGCATCAACATCTTCCGGTACAAGCTGCTCGCCTTCGCGATCTCGTCGTTCTACGCGGGCGTGACCGGCGTGCTCTACACGTACTTCCTCGGCATCGCGAACTACGAGCAGTTCCAGATCGGCGTGTCGATCGACTACCTGGCCATGATCATCATCGGCGGGCTCGGCTCGGTGCTGGGCTCGATCTTCGGCGCCGCCTTCGTGACCCTGCTGCCCATCGTGATCCGCTACGCCATGGAGGCGTTCGGCGGCGTGTTCCTCGAGCAGCAGACCGTCCTGAACCTGATTCCCAATCTCCGCCTCATGATGTTCGGCGCCCTCATCATCTTCTTCCTGATCGTGGAGCCCGAGGGGCTGAACCGCCTGTGGCGGAACATCCGGAGCTACTTCCGTGTCTGGCCGTTCGCGTACTGAGTACGCGAGGAGGGAGAGACCATGAAGCGATATCTGGCTATGACGACGGCACTGATGCTGGCGGCGAGCAGCCTGCTCGGCGCGGCGCCGTCTTTCGCCCAGTCGAAGGGCGAGATCGTGATCGGCCTGCAGTGTGACCGCACGGGGGCGACCCAGATCGTCGGCACCGTCCTGTGCCCGGGCTTCCACGACTACGTCGCGCTCGTGAACTCCAAGGGTGGCGTCGAGGGCCGCATGCTCAAGGTTCTCGAGATCGACCACGAGTACAAGGTGCCGCCGGGGGTGGAGGCCTACGAGCGTCACAAGAAGGACGGCGCCGTGAGCATGGCCATCTACGGCACGCCGCACATCTACGCCCTGGCCGCGAAGCTCACGGAAGACCGGATCCCCGGGACGTCGCCGGGCTTCGGCAGCGCCGCCGCCGCCGACGGCCAGCGCTATCCGTACATCTTCCCCATCGCGGCGACGTACTGGTCGCAGGGGGCGGCGGCGGTGGAGTTCGTGAAGAAGCAGCTCGGCGGCTCGCTCAGGGGCAAGAAGATCGCCTACATCTTCTACGACAACCCGGCCGGCCGTGAGCCGATCGAGGTGATCGAGGACCTGGCAGAGAGGGAAGGGTTCCAGCTCAAGACGTTCGCCGTCCCGCCGCCCGGCGTCGAGATGGGCGCGCAGGTTCTCGACATCGCCCAGCGCTTCCGCGCGGACTTCGTGATCGCGCACCTGTTCGGCGGCGCGCCGTCGGTGTCGATCAAGGAGTTCAAGCGGGTGGGCTACCCGCTCCGCAAGGTCGTGTCGTTCGTGTGGGGCGCGGCCGAGGCCAACATCGACGGCGCCGGCGGCTTCGGCGTCGCCGAGGGCTACTACGCCATGCAGTTCGCCGGCGTCGGCAAGGACTATCCGGTGCTCAACGAGATCCGCGAGATGTACAAAAAGCAGGGCAAGCCGGCGCCCAAAGAGATGGACTCGACGGTGTTCTACAACCGTGGCGTGCTGATCGGCGCGCTGCACGTCGAGGCCATCCGCAACGCGCTCAAGGCCAAGCCGGACGGCAAGATCACCGGCGAAGACGTGAAGAAGGGCTTCGAGAAGATCAACAACTTCACGCTGGGCGGGCTGGTGCCGCCGCTCAAGGTCACGTCGACCGACCACGAGGGCGGCGGGCTCGTCCAGATCTGGCAGGTGAAGGACGGCAAGTTCGTGAAGGTCACCGACTGGTTCGCCGCATACCAGGGCGTGGTGGCCAAGCACATCAAGGAGGCGGGGAAGAAGTAACCATGCCGACGGCACCGACGGCCCCCGCCGCCGGTGCCGTCTGCGCGGTTGCTCCTCGCCTCGTCACATGCTGACGCTCAACAACGTCGAGGTCATCTACGACAACGTGATCCTCGTCCTCAAGGGCGTGTCGATCGACGTCCACGAGGGCGGCATCACGACCCTGCTCGGCGCCAACGGCGCCGGCAAGACGACGACGCTCAAGGCCATCTCGGGCCTGCTGCCCTCGGAGCGCGGCGCCATCACCAAGGGCGCCATCGAGCTCGCGGGCAAGCGCATCGACCACCTGGCGCCGTACGACGTCGTGCGGCGCGGGGTCGTGCAGGTGTTCGAGGGCCGGCGCGTGTTCGAGCACCTCACCACGGAGGAGAACCTCATCGCGGGCGGCCACGTCCAGGCCGACCGCGCGCGCCTGCGCGAGGGCATCGAGCGCGTCTTCCAGTACTTCCCGCGGCTGGCCGATCGGCGCCACGTGCAGTCCGGCTATCTCTCGGGCGGTGAGCAGCAGATGCTCGTGATCGGCCGCGCGCTCATGTCCAGCCCGCGCGTGATGTTGCTGGACGAGCCGTCGCTGGGGCTGGCGCCGATGCTGGTCGAGGAGATCTTCGAGATCGTGCAGCGCATGAACCGGCAGGAGAAGCTCACCGTGCTGCTCGTCGAGCAGAACGCCGCCCTGGCGCTCGCCATCGCCGAGCACGGCTACGTGATGGAGAACGGCCGCATCGTCCTCGAGGGCTCGGCGGCCACCCTGCGCGACAACGCCGACATCAAGGAGTTCTACCTCGGCCTCACCGAAGTCGGCGCGCGCAAGTCCTACCGCGACGTCAAGCACTACAAGCGCCGTAAACGCTGGCTGAGCTAGGGGAGACATCGCTCGATGACACGGATCGGAGTGTGGGGAAGCCTGGCGGTGCTGGTGGCCACGCTCGGTCTCACCGCGTGTGCCTCGATGAGCAGCGAGCCGGCGCCGTCGCTCTATCGGCGGCTGGGCGGCCGCGAGGGCATCGCGGGCGTCGTGGATGCGTTCGTCACCAACGCGCTGGCCGATCCCCGCATCGGCCCCGCCTTCAAGTCGCTGCCGGCCGCCAAGGTCGGGCCGCTCAAGAGCAACATCGCGG
>QHRU01000097.1 GCA_003220225.1 Candidatus Rokuibacteriota bacterium | reverse complement strand
CCTGAGCGGCCTCGAGCTCGGCATACGCGAGACCGCGCTCTTCGAAGAGCCGCACGCTGCGCAGCGCCAGACCGGCGAGCTGGCCGATATCGGCCAGCAGCCGCTCGTCGGGTTCGGTGAAGGGCGCGTCGCTCGCCACCAGGAGCGCCCCGTAGTCCGCGTTGCCGACACTCATGGGCACGCCGAGCCACGCGTGCGCGTGACTCACGCTGCCGCCGGCCACGTCGCTGCCGACGAGGGCCGCGTCGATTCTGACGACCCGGCCCGCCTGCAGCACCATCAGCCCGAGCTTGTGCGCCCTGTCCGCGGCGATCGATTCCCGGCCGGCCGGGCTGTGCAGGGCGATCACGGGCGCGTCGTCGTCGCCCGCTTTCAAGAGGAGAACGATCTCCCGGACGCTGGGCACCCGGGCCATCTCGCGTCCGATCGCTTCGACGAGCGCCGTCCGCTCAAGCTCGCCGGTGACCGCCCGGGAGAGCTCGTGCAGCACCGACAGCGTCTCGACCTGGCGGCGATTCTCGGCAAACAGCCGCGCGTTCTGGAGCGCGATCGCGGCCTGCGCGGCGAAGCTCTTCAACCGCTCGACGTCGTCACTCGAGAACGGACCCGCCTTCTCCCCGAGCCGGTTCATCGCGATCACACCGAGCAGCTCGTCACGGATGAGCAGCGGCTGGGTGATCGCCGAGCGAAGGCCGATGGCGACGAACTCGGGCAGCGCGTACGGAGAGGTGGGGTAGTTGTCGACGAGGAGCGGTTGCCGCAGCTTGGCGGACGTCCCGACGAGGCCTTGTCCCACCGGGATGTGGACGTCACTGAAGGCCCCGCCGTGGGTCCAGGCGCGCGGCACGAGCTTGCTGCCTTCGTCGAGCAGGTAGATGGCGCCGTTGCCGTTGAACAGATCGCTGGCGTGGTGGACGATCAAGCGAAGCAGACGATCGGTCTCCAGCTCGGCCGTCAATTCGCGCTCGATCGTCGCGAGCGCTTCTCGCTCGGCCACCAGCCGTCGGTTACGTGCTTCCATCTGCGCGACGACCGCCAGCGGCAGCACGTACAGCAGGACCGCCAGCGCGCTTCCCGTCAGGGAGAACAGGACGAGGAAGGCCGCGGTCGACTTCACGACGCGATCCTGGCGCATGGAGACTTCGACGAAGCGCGTCGCACCGGACCCGTCCTGCGTCGG
Organism: Candidatus Rokuibacteriota bacterium; assembly: GCA_003220225.1. Taxonomy (GTDB): domain Bacteria; phylum Methylomirabilota; class Methylomirabilia; order Rokubacteriales; family CSP1-6; genus AR12. Next base: position 9,772 of record QHRU01000097.1, on the reverse strand, counting down.
CACGCTGACCCGGGGCGCTTGCGCGTTCCACCACCGCGGGCGGTCAGGGACGATCGATTCGGCGAGCGGCGCGTGACTGCCGTCGAGGATCCGAATCCTCAGAACCTCGGGCTCTCGCTGCCGCGCCTCCTCGAGATCCGGCGTGCGGCCGCTCGCGAGCCGGGTGGCGATGTCACGGGCGAAGCCTCGCGCTGCAACATGGAGCCGTCGGATCTCGAGCAGGTAGTACGTTCCCGGAGGGCCCAACCCCACCACGATCGTCACGAGGAAGGCCAGGCACCAGAGCCGCCGGCGCAACCGGCGACGGAGCGGACCTTCAAGCTTGTCAACCACTCAATCGACTATAGGCGATCGGCCCCGCTCAGATGGCAAATATTTGAGCACTTTGGGTGATTTTCTAGATGGAGGCGATAACAGGCTTGGTGCATCTCGATCAGCAGATCGGGGATCGCAATGGTCGGCTCGGTGGAATCCACGCGCTGACCACACAGGGAGCATCGCGACGGCCACCGCGCGTCGTCGATCATCGCGCCACGCACTCGGCGTCAGCGGACCGATGCTCACGCCCGGCTTCAATGGCCTCGACGATCGTTCGGCTGAGCCCGTCGAAGTCGAACGGCTTTTGGAGGTATTGGAGCGCGCCGGCTGCGACGACCCGCCGAGCCATGTCTTCTGCGGCGTATCCGCTCAGCATGACGATCGGGAGCGAGCCGTCCAGGGTCCGCAATTTCGCGAGGAGCTGCTCGCCCGACATGTCGGGCAGGCGCATATCGAGGATCACGGCGTCGGGCCGCTTCGCCACGGCCAGCCGAAGAGCCTCGTCACCGGTCGTCGCCACGTCGACGGAATACCCCAGCTCGGCGAAGTACTCCTCGAGCATCTCGCTGACATGGGGCTCATCGTCGACGACGAGGATCGAGCCCTGATCACTCATTGACATGACCGCCTCCCATTGCGGGCCTTTGCACCGCAAGCGGCATGCCCGGCTGGCGCGCTCGGTAAATGTGTGCCGCCGTTGGCCTTCTCCGTCACGGCCCGGGGTCAGCGGCTCATTTCCAACCGTCGGCGGCGTGACCGCGCGGTAAGAGACTGACCGCTGCGTAGCGACGAGCCACCCTCACTCCGCATAGCCGACCAGCTCCACATACCCCTGCCCCGCGATCGGCCGATCGGCGGCGGCGCCGGCGACCGCGACGGCGCCCTCCCAGTAGCGCGCGCCCACGAGCAGCTCCTGATCCGCCAGCCGAGGCTCGATCTCCAGCCACAACTCTGCCGACGGCACGCTCAATCGCCACCGCGCGGGATAGCGAACGCCGCTGCGCGGGCTGGTCCAGTACGCGAGCGTCTCGACGCGGACGTCGCCGGGCTCGAGCGCGCGCTTGGTGCCGTCGGCCGCGACCAGCGTCCCGGCGCTGAACGGATCGATCGTCCCGTCGCGGCGGCGGAGCAGATAGAACATCAGCTCGCGCCCGTCGTCCAGCTGCAGCGCGAACCAGTCCCAGCCCTCGACGCCAGGAGCGAGCGCGCTGGTGCTCCACTCGCGATCCATCCAGGCTTCGCCGGAGACCTCGAGCGTCTCGCGGCCCAGGCGGACGACGCCCCGCGCCGGCATCCGGGTGAGCGAGTAATAAAAGGAAGCGTTGCCGGGCTCGGGACCCTTGCGGCTGAGGCCGCGGTCGCCCTGCGCCACCACCGGCTTCGCCGCGGATACCTCGAGATCGACCGCGACGTCGCCCTCCGCGGCGCGCAGCCGCGCCGACGAGCCGTCGCCCGCGGCAGACCAGTCCTCGAGCCAGACGCGGAAGGGCGAGGCCGAGGCGCCGGCCAATCCGAGCGCCTCCCGGCTCGAACGGCTGAAGGCGTGAAAACGTCCGCCGGTGATATCACTGACCGCGAAGTGGGCGACGTAGAGCTGGCGGGTGGACCACGCCGACGCGCGCGGCTCGGCGCCGGCGGTCAGCACGACTCCGGGCGCCAGCGCGACGCGAAAGAACGTCAGCTGGAAGCCGAAGTGGCGGCCGGCCGCCGTCCTGAGATTGCCGGTGTAGTACCACCACTCCGTGCGGAAGTCGGGGTGCGGCCCGTGATCCGCAGGGAACGACAGCGGACGCGGCGCCAGAGCGCGAGCGAAGCCAGCGCTATCCGAGGCGAGCGCCTCGCGCACGGCGACCGTGGCCTCGATGCGAGGTCGCGAGCCGGTCGGCCACAGGGCAAAGAACGCCACGCCCAACGCGGCGACGACGACCGCGAGGCCCAGCGCCACCTTACTCATCGCGCAGCGACTCGGCCGGCGGTGCGGTGGCCATGCGCCAGGCGGGATAGAGGCCGGCGAGGAGCGCGGCCAGCAGCGACAGCGCGACGCCCTGCAGCAGAATCGACGGCGACGGGTCGATTGACATCGTCCAGCCGAACGAGCGGCGGTTGATGACGAAGACGAGGACGGCGGCCAGCAGCAGGCCGCTCGGCACGGCGAGGACGCCGGCCAGGAGCCCGATGACGCCGGTCTGGGCGGTGACGAGGCCCCAGACCTGGCGCGGCGTCAGGCCGAGCGCGCGCAGCACGCCGATCTCGCGCGCGCGCTCGAGCGAGAGCGCCATGAGCGCGGCCAGCATGCCGACGAACGCCACCACCAGGCTCAGCGTGCGCAGCACGCCGGTGATGGCGAACGTGCGGTCGAAGATCTCCATCGACGCCTCGCGCAGCGCGCGGTTTGAGCGGACGACGAGCCGCGGGCCGCCGGCCGCGCGCTCGCGCACCGCGGCCACCAGCGCGCTCACGTCGACGCCGGGCGCCGCCTCCAGCGCCAGGCCCGAGATCTTGCGATCGTTCCACGCGCCGTCGTAGGTGCGGCGGCTCATGACCACGACGCCGGCGCTGGAGCCGTAGTCGTAGAAGACGCCGGCCACGCGGAAGTCCTGCTCGCCCTGATCGGTGCGCAGGCGCACGGCGGCGCCGGCACGCAGGCCGTGGCGATTGGCGAAGGGCTCGGAGACGATGACGGCGTCGCCGTCCCAGACGCCGGTGGCGCCGCCGTCGCGAAAGCGCCAGCGCGGCGGCCGTAAAGGATCCACGTCGAGTGCGACCACCTGCGCCGGGCCGCGCGGGCTCTGCACCACGACGCCGCGCGAGGTGCTGGCGCGCGCGACGCCCGGCGTCGCGGCCAGGTGCGCGACGAGCTCGGGATCCAGCGTGGCGTCGGGGCGGCTGCCGACCAGGCTCGGCGCTGAGACGTAGACGTCGGCGCGCAGCGTGCCCTCGAGCCAGGTCGTGACGGCCTCGCGGAAGCTCGCGATCATCACGCCGACACCGATGGCGGCGGCGACGGCGATCATCAGCGCCGCCATCGCGACCGACGTGCGAGAGAGCGCGGCGACGATGCTGCGGGTGGCGAGGCGGCCGAGCAGGCCGAAGGCGGCGCCGGCCACGCGATGCAGCGGGCTCAGCAGGCCGAGCGCGGCGGCGGGGGTGACCAGCGCGCAGCCCACCATCAGCACGAGGAGCCCGGCGAAGCCGACGACGATGCTGCCGGGCACCGCGAGAATCACAGCCCCGGCGGCGAGCGCCACCAGCCCCAGCCAGCCGGCACGGTGCGCCCGACGGCGGGCGCTGCTCTCGAGCGAGGCGCGGCTCATCACGATGCGCGGCGGCGCGGCGGTGGCCTCGAGCGCGGGCGGCAGCGCGGCCAGCGCGGTGGCGCCGATGCCGAGGAGAACACTCTTCGCGAGAGTGACCGGATCCAGCGCCACCTCGCGCACCGAGAGGACGAAGTAGAGGTCGTTGATCGTGCGCGTGACGAGCCTCAGCAGGCCCTGCGCCATGCCGAAGCCGAGCCCCACTCCCAGGAGGGTGCCGGCGATGCCGATGACGAGCGCCTCGCTCATGACGAGCGCGAAGATCTCGCCGCGCGTGACGCCGAGAGCGCGCAGCGAGCCGATGAGCGGCCGCCGCTGCACCACCGAGAACGTCATCGTCTGGTAGATCAAAAACATGCCGACGACCAGCGCCAGCAGCGAGAGCGCGGCGAGGTTCCACTGAAACGCCATGATCATCCGCGCCGTGGCTCCGGCCGTCGCGCCCGCTGAGACCAGATCGGCTCCCGCTGGCAGCGCCTGCGCGACGCGGGCCAGCAGCGCGCGCCCCGGCGCGTCGTCGCCGACGATCAGATCGATGCGCGTGAGGCGGCCGACGGCGCCAAGGGTCTCCTGGGCCGTGGCGATGTCGGTGACGAGCAGGCCGTCGAGCGCGCGGGCGCTGGCGGGATCGACCGGCTGGAGCAGGCCGACGATCGTCAGCGTGCGGCGGTGGCCGCTCACCTCGATCGCGAGCTCGCGGCCGATCGCCAGGCTGAGATCACGCGCGGTCGAGGCGGCGATCAGCGCCGTCCCGGCGCGTCCGACGAGATCGGCCGCGCGCGAGAGCGCATCGCGGCCGCGCGCCTCGCCGCGGTCCTCGGCAGCGAGGTACGGCCGGAAGTGGCTGTCGACGAATGGATCGATCCCGAGCAGGTGCAGACTGCGCCCGACGCGGCCGGCACGCGGCGTGTCGCCGGCGCGATCCGCGGCGGCTACGTCGACCACGCGATCCGCCACCGCCACGTCGCCCTCGACGATCGGCGCGGCGCGGCGCACGCCGACGTCGACCCGAAGGCGGCGATAGAGATCGTCCGGCAGTCCCGAGGGTCCCCCCAAGATCTGATGCGTCGCCCGGCCGCTGACGGCCTCGGTGGCCAGCGCGAACGCGCGCAGCGCGCTGCCGTTGGCAAGGTCGATGGACACGGCGACGGCCACGCCGAGCGCGATGCCGAGGATGGCCAGCCCGAGCTGCCACGGATGCGAGCGCAGCTGCCGGGCGGCCAGGCGCGCGAGCATCGCCGGTCGCGGAATCATGTCGAGCATGCTACACGCGCGGCCCTTGACACGCCCACGGCGACCCAGTACGGTTCCGGCCACGCACGGGACCTTTCGGCTCGCTCCAGCGGAAAGGATGACCGCCATGATTCCAGCCGCGTTCGAGTATCACGCCCCCGCATCGCTCGACGACGCCACGGCGCTGCTCGCGAGACTCGGCGAGGAGGCCAAGATCCTCTCCGGAGGGCAGAGCCTCATCCCGCTGATGAAGCTGCGCCTCTCGAGCCCGCCGCACGTCGTGGACATCAACGGCATCCCCGGTCTCTCGTACATCCGCGAGGCCGACGGCGTCCTCGCCATCGGCGCGCTGACGCGGGAATCCGAGCTGGAAGAGTCGGAGATCGTTCGCGCGCGCTATCCGCTGCTCCACGACACGTGCAAGGTGATCGCCGACCCGCTGGTGCGGAACCTCGCGACGATCGGCGGCAACCTCGCCCACGCCGACCCCGCCAACGATCACCCGGCCACCATGCTGGCTCTCGGCGCGGAGGTGGTCGCCAGAGGGCCAAGCGGCCAGCGTCGGCTGCCGATCGCCTCGTTCTTCACGGGCCCGTTCGAAACGGCGCTCGCCCCGGGCGAGCTTCTCGTCGAGATCCGTATTCCCGCGCCCGCGGCGCGCAGCGGCGGCGCGTACTTCAAGCTCGAGCGCAAGGTCGGTGATTTCGCCACGGCGGCGGTGGCCGCGCAGCTGACGTTGCGCTCCGACGGCGCGGTCGAGCAGGCCGGCATCGCCCTGACCAACGTTGGGCTCACGCCGATCAAGGCGGTGCAGGCCGAGACCTCGCTGCGGGGCAAGCGGCTGGACGACGCGACGATCGCGCAGGCCGCTCGGCTCGCCTCCGCGGCCTCCGAGCCGGCGGCCGATCTGCGCGGCTCCGTCGCGTACAAAAAGGACCTGGTGCGAGTGCTGACCGGGCGCGCGCTCCGCAAGGCGGCCGAGCGCGCCGATAGACGGAGGTAGGTCATGCGGGTGCAACTCTCGATCAACGGCGAGAAGCACGAGGCGGACGTCGAGCCGCGGCTCCTGCTCGTCCACCTCATCCGCGACGTGCTGCGGCTGACCGGGACGCACATCGGGTGCGACACGACCCACTGCGGCGCGTGCACCGTGCTGCTGGAGGGCCGTCCCGTGAAGTCGTGCACGATGTTCGCCGTGCAGGCGAACGGCAAGAGCCTCATGACCGTGGAAGGGCTCGAGCAGGACGGCAAGCTCCACCCGCTGCAGGAAGGCTTCATGGCGGAGCACGGCCTGCAGTGCGGCTATTGCACGCCGGGCATGCTGATGACCGGCTACGCCTTCCTCGGCAAGCATCCGACGCCCACCGAGGACGAGATCCGCGTGGCGATCTCCGGCAACCTCTGCCGGTGCACCGGCTACGTGAATATCGTCAAGGCCGTGCAGCACGCAGCGGCCACGCTGCGGGAGGGAGCCGCGCGATGACACCCAGGACCTCGCTCGACGTCGGCGGCATGGGCCACTCGATCAAGCGCAAGGAAGACCCGCGCTTCATCCGCGGCAAGGGCACGTACGTCGACGACGTGCAGCTGCCCGGCATGCTGTGGCTCGACATCGTGCGCAGCCCGCACGCTCACGCGAAGATCGTGAAGATCGACACGGCCGCGGCGCTCGCGACGCCCGGCGTGCTCGCCGTGATCACCGGCCAGGACCTCGCGAAGTACAACCTGCACTGGATGCCGACGCTGATGTCGGACACCCAGATGGTGCTGCCGGTGGACAAGGTGATGTACCAGGCGCAGGAAGTGGCCGCGGTGCTGGCCACCAGCCGCTACGCCGCCGCCGACGGCGCCGCCGCCGTCACGGTCGAGTACGAGCCGCTGCCCGTGGTCGTCGACCCGAAAAAGGCGCTCGAGCCCGGCGCGCCGGTGCTGCGCACGGACAAGAAGGACAAGAAGGACAACCACATCTGGCACTGGGAGTGGGGCGATCGCGCGGCCACCGACCGCGCCATGGCCGAGGCCGACGTCACGGTCAAGCAGGACATCTACATTCCGCGCATCCACGTGGCGTCGATCGAGACCTGCGGCTGCGTCGCGCACTTCGACAAGGTCAACGACAAGCTCACCGTGTGGATGACGACGCAGGCGCCGCACGCGATCCGCACCGTCTTCGCGCTGGTGGCCGGCCACGTGGGACTGCAAGAGCACAAGATCCGCATCATCTCGCCCGACATCGGCGGGGGGTTCGGCGGCAAGGTGCCGGTCTATCCCGGCTACGTCATCGCCGTCGCCGCCTCGGTCCTCACCGGCAAGCCCGTGAAGTGGATCGAGGACCGGATGGAGAACCTGCAAGCCGACTCGTTCGCGCGCGACTACCACATCACGGCCGAGCTGGCGGCGAAGAAGGACGGCACGCTGACCGCGCTGCGCATCAAGACGCTGGCCGACCACGGCTACACCGACGCCGCCGCCAACCCGTCGAAGTTTCCCGCCGGGCTGTTCCACGTCTGCACCGGCTCGTACGATCTGAAGGCGGCGCACGTGGAGGTCGATGGCGTCTACACGAACAAGCCGCCGGGCGGCATCGCGTATCGGTGCTCGTTCCGCGTCACCGAGGCCGTGCACACGATCGAGCGCATGGTGGATCTCATGGCCCATCAGCTCGGCCAGGATCCCGCGCAGTTCCGGCTGCAGAACTTCGTCAAGCCCGAGCAGTTCCCGTACAAGTCGGCGCTGGGCTGGGAGTACGACAGCGGCAACTACGGCGGCGCGCTCCTGAAGGCGATGGAGCAGATCGACTACGCCAGGCTGCGCAAGGAGCAGCAGGAGAAGCGCCAGCGCGGCCAGCTCATGGGCATCGGCATCTCGAGCTTCACCGAGATCGTCGGCGCCGGGCCGTCGAAGCACTTCGACATCCTCGGCCTCAAGATGTTCGACTCGTGCGAGATCCGGATCCATCCCACGGGCAAGGCCATCGCGCGGTTCGGCACCAAGTCGCAGGGGCAGGGCCACGAGACGACCTACGCTCAGATCCTGGCGGAAGAGCTTGGTATCCCTGCACGCGATATCCAGGTCGAGGAGGGCGACACCGACACGGCGCCGTACGGCCTGGGCACCTACGCGAGCCGGTCAACGCCGGTCGCGGGCGCGGCGGCCGCCGTCGCGGCGCGCAAGGTGCGCGACAAGGCGCGCAAGATCGCGGCGCATCTCATGGAGGTGGCCGAGCAGGATCTGGAGTGGGAGCCCGGCAAGTTCTCGGTCAAGGGCGCGCCGGACAAGTTCAAGACGATCCAGGACATCGCATTCGCCGCGTACACCAACCATCCACAAGGATTGGAAGCCGGCCTCGAGGCCGTCAGCTACTACGATCCGCCGAACCTCACCTACCCCTTCGGCAGCTACATCTGCGTCGTGGACATCGACGCGGGCACCGGCGAGGTGAAGGTCCGTCGGTTCGTCGCCATCGACGACTGCGGCAACATCATCAACCCCATGATCGTGCAGGGGCAGATCCACGGCGGGCTGACGATGGGGCTGGCGCCCGCGCTCTACGAGGAGATCTCCTACGACGACAACGGCAACATCCAGGGCGGCAGCTTCATCGACTATCTGCTGCCCACGGCGGTCGAGACGCCGAAGTGGGAGACCGGCCACACGGTGACACCGTCACCGCACCACCCGCTGGGCGCCAAGGGCGTCGGGGAATCGGCGACCGTCGGCGCGCCCGCCGCCATCGCCAACGCGGTGGTCGACGCGCTCTGGCACCTGGGCGTCCGTCACATCGACATCCCGATCACGCCGGCGAAGGTGTGGAAGGTGCTCCGCGAGAAGGGTGTCACCGAGTGAACGAGCTGCTCGCGCTCGCCGCGGATCTCCAGCGCCGCGGCGAGCCGTTCGCGCTGGCGACGGTGGTCCGGTGCGAGCCGCCGACGTCCGCCAAGCCGGGGGCCAAGGCGCTCGTGCGCGCCGACGGCACGGTCTCCGGCTGGGTCGGCGGCGCGTGCGCGGAGCCTGTCGTCGTCCGTGAAGCCCTGGCGGCCATCGAGGACGGCCGGCCGCGACTGATCGGGCTCATCGGCGAAGGCGCGCGCGGTCCCGGCCGCACGGCGGGCACGGTCGAGTACCCGATGACGTGCCACAGCGGCGGCACGCTGGAGATCTACGTGGAGCCCTGCCTCCCGCACCCCATGCTGATTCTCGTGGGTCACGGGCCGGTGATCGAGGCGCTGGCAACGTTTGCTCGCGCCGCCGAGTACTCCGTCCTCACGCTCGGCGCCGAAGAGGCCGCCGCCGCGCTCGATCGTCCCGGCGTCGCGCGGCACGCGTCGGTGGTGGTCGCCACGCACGCCGACTCCGACGAGGACGCGCTGCAGCGGATCCTCGCGACGGACGCCGGCTACGTGAGCCTGGTGGCCAGCCGCCGCCGGGCGGCCGGGATCGTCGAGCGCCTGCGCGAGGCCGGCGTGCCCCTCGAGCGCCTCGCGCGGCTCAAGGCGCCCGCCGGTCTCGACATCGGCGCGGTGAGCCCAAACGAGATTGCCGTCAGCATCCTCGCCGAGATCATCCAGCACCGGCGCACGGCCAAGCCGAGCCTCGCGATGGAGACGCCGGCCGCGCAGACCGCGATCGACCCGATCTGTGGGATGAGCGTCGACGTCGCCGCGGCGGAGCACCGCTCGGAGACCGCGGCAGGCCTCGTGTACTTCTGCTGCCGGTCTTGCAAGGTGACGTTCGATCGGCAGGCGGCGCGCGCGTAAGCGCTCACCGCGGGCGCTCCACCAGCGCCCCGCGCTGGATGGCGAAGATCCGGTCGGCCACGCCGCGGGCGAGCTATGTATCAAAAGTTGGACATTGACGTGCGTGCGAAGCGACTCCGTAGAATCTGGCGCAGGTGCATTTCGAATGGG
>QHRU01000041.1 GCA_003220225.1 Candidatus Rokuibacteriota bacterium | reverse complement strand
GGTGAGCCGCCACGTCCGTCCCGGTTCGACGGTCTCGAGCTCCGCCTCGTAGTGCGTGCCGCGATGCGCAGCCAAACGTATCGCGACGGGCCCAGGCTGGTTGCTGCGCACGGTCAGCTCGCGGCGGACGTCCTCGCCGCGGAAGGAGGAAAGGAACACCGCGGGAAGCGGCTCGATGTCGACGGGGCCATGGACCATCCCCGTGAGCACGAGCGACACCGACCGTGCGCGCGGGTCGTTCGTTTCCACGACCGCGACTCCGCGCGCGCGTCCCTGCACATGGTCGGTGGTCAACTCGAGCTCGATGGTTGCGTCTGCCCCGGGCGCGACAGTCCCCGGCAGGCGGGCGGTCATTCCCGGCATGGAGAAGCGAACGCCTGTCAATTCAAGCGATGCATCACCGCCGTTGCGAAGTTGAAAGGTCCGCGCGACTTTCTCACCGCGCCGGACGCCGCCGAAGTCGTGCTCGGTCGGACTGAAGACCGCCAGGGGCTCCGACAGAGCTGAGGAGGGCCACAGGCTCGCCGCGAAGGCGAGTGTGACGAGCATCTGGCGTGAATGGAACGACATGTCGAGGAACCGACCCGGAGGCCCGCACGGCGACCTCCGGGCCGTTCAGTCGATCTCGCTTATTGCTGATTCAGGTACAACCGGATTTGCGCGAGACGCAGTCCGTTGTTGTCGTACTGCCAGAAGTAGTCCTGCAGGACGCTGTTGAACAAGGACACGCTTCCGCACGTTACGATGCCGCCAAGGTCGAAGCAGACACTCTGGAGCGTCGTGAGCGCGCTCGTCACGTTCTGAAACGTCTGCTTGCCCTTGCCGCGCGAAAAGACGTTGAGTGTATTCTCGGATGAGCAGATCAACGCACCCAGATCGTCGTACGCGCACGTCGTGATCGTCGCAGACCCGCCTGGCTGGCCGAGCGCACGGCCCCACACCTGGTACGAGGCCGACGCCTTCGATCCGTCACAGGTGAAGTCGGTGGGAACGGCGGTGTTGCAGGGAAGCTGGAAGACCGCGCCGTTCCCTCGCCCGATCAGTTTGCCCGAGCAGTCGTAGGCGGCGTCGAAGCCGTTGCCGTCGCACACCTGGAACTCGCCCGGCGTGAGCCAGATGTCGGTCTCGACTGGATTTGGATCCGCTGCCTTCTTCGTCCCGAGCGCCACAAAGATCGTGTGACGATTCGAGGCCGTCATCGGGGAGTTCTTCGGATTGTCCACACCGATGATGTTGAGGTTGTAGTGCGGGCCGCTCGGCGCGCCGTTGCCCCCTCCTGCCCAGCTCGGCGTCGCGGCGCACACCATCGACAGGACCGCCAGACCAATGAGTACCTTCTTCATCTCGAATCACCATTCCTTCGCTGGGGCCAAACGTTGCCGTCGCGACTCCAACGGTTTGGAAGTCCGCGCACGGTGTCGGGAAACACGCAGCAGAACTGGCCGAGGAGGCGCGGATCTGGACCTCGGCGGTCGCAACCGTCACGCGCGAAAGTCTCGCAAGGAGCGCGCCAGGCGCGGCCGAGTGAGTAACCTGCGATTTCGCCAGCGATTGCCGTGTTCTGTCAGAGGCACGAGATGGATCATGCCTGACACCGCGTCTCGGCATGCGGACACCGTGGCATCCTCAGCGGCAAGCGCGGTTTTGAGTGACGTCAGTCGCGTCTGCACCTCCGTGAGACGGATCGTCTCCGGTCGGTGCGCGATCAGCAGCGTCGTGCGGCCGACCATGAGCCGCATGCGCTGCACCGACGCGGTGGAGCGCCTCTCCGTCGAGGTGGGCGGTGGGCACCGCCCGGCCCCTATCTGTCCAGGTCGTCCACGATTCCGTCGTGTCGCCCTACCGTGTCAGCGCGGCCGTCCGGAGGTTTTCGGCGTGTCACCGGGCCGTCGGTGGGTGGCAGCGCCCGAAGCCTCATTCCCGAATGCGCGGTGATTTGCAGAGTGTCCGGGCTCGCCGTGGCGTTTGGTGCAACTCTTGCTGCGGGTGCCATACCTTGGTGCGACACCGTGAGCAACCGGCCCGCAACGCGGCCTGCCTGACGGATGCTGGTCTCCCCGCATGCCGACGCCGCATGAGCCGGTCGCCCGGTTGCCCGCGCGTGGGACGGCATGCTGTTTAACTCGTACGCTTTCATCCTGGGCTTCATGCCCCTGACGCTGCTGCTGTTCCACGGGCTGCGTGGCGCCGGGTTCGCGCGGAGTTCAATCGGTCTCCTCGCCCTGCTGTCGCTCGTATTCTACGGGTGGTGGAATCCGATCTACCTGCTGCTGATCGTGCCCTTGATGCTGGTGAACTTCGCCCTCGCTGCTCGCATCGTGCCGCGAGACGGCCGGCGACCGCACGCGGCCAGGCCGCTGCTGGTGCTCGGCATCGTGCTCAACCTCGCCACGCTGGGCTACTTCAAGTACGCCAACTTCTTCGTGGACAACCTCCACGCGGTCGCTGGCCTCGACCTCGCCCTCGGCACGGTGGTGCTGCCGATTGGCATCTCGTTTTTCACCTTTCAGAAGATCGCCTTCCTCGTCGACGCGTACCGGAACAGGGTCGACCGGCTGGATTTCATCGACTACGTGCTGTTCGTAACCTTCTTCCCGCAGCTCATCGCTGGCCCCATCGTGCACCACAGCGAGGTGATGCGACAGTTCCGCGATCAGACGCCGGTGTCGCTGCAGACCGTTGCGCTCGGCGTGACGATCTTCACGATCGGCCTGGCGAAGAAGGTCCTGTTGGCCGACACGGCGGCCCTCTACGCCTCCCCTCTCTTCGACGCCGTCGCTGCCGGCGCCCACCCCGACGTGCTCGCCGCGTGGGGCTCGGCACTCGCCTACACGGCGCAGCTCTATTTCGACTTCTCGGGCTACTCCGACATGGCCATAGGCGGCGGTCTTCTGTTTGGCATCCGCCTCCCGCTCAATTTCGCGTCGCCGTACAAGGCCGAGAGCATCATCGAGTTCTGGCACCGCTGGCACATCACGCTGTCGCGCTTCCTGCGCGAATACCTCTACATTCCGCTCGGGGGCAACCGGAAGGGCCTCTCGCGACGCTACGTGAATCTCTTGATCACCATGCTGCTGGGGGGCTTGTGGCATGGCGCGGGCTGGACGTTCGTCGTCTGGGGCGCGCTGCACGGCTTCTACCTGGTGGTCAACCACCTCTGGCGTGCGCTCCGCCAGCACTTCGGCGGCGGCCCCGAGACCTCAATGGGACTCGGGCGTCGCATGGGCCAGCTGATCACGTTCGTCGCGGTCGTCGTTGCCTGGGTGGTCTTCCGCTCCGAGGATATTGGCACCGCCGTCCGGATGCTGCTGGCGATGATCGGGAACAACGGTCTGGAGCTTCCGGTGTCGCTCGCGGATCACTGGCCCGGCCTCCCCGTGGCACGCGGCCCGGTCGACACCGCTGCCGCGCTGCTCGTTTCGGCCGCGCTCCTGGCAATCGCCTGGTTCGCGCCGAACACGCAGGAGCTGACCGGCTACGTGGGTCCGGAAGGCGCCTATGCGGCGAAGGAGGCGTATCGGCCATCACCAGTCAGGTGGCAGCCATCGGCAGGCTGGGCGGTGGCCATCGGGTGCCTGTTCGGCCTCGCGCTGATGCTGATGTCGAAGGTTTCGGAGTTCATCTATTTTCAGTTCTGAGAAGGGGCCCATGGTTACATTCACGCGACCCGCGGCGACCCGGTACTGCTGGATCGTGGCGACGACCGCGACCCTGCTGCTGGCCGCGGTCGTCGCCGTGAACCTTGTCGTGGATCCCTTCGGCATGTATCGGCTCGTCGTGCTCGAGAGTGTCAACGCCTACAAGCCGGCCATCCCAACTCGGGTCCGGCTGATCAAGGCCTACGAGGTGCGGCGTCTCCGGCCGCGCGGGATCATTCTCGGTACATCCAGGAGCCACGTGGGGCTGCGACCCTCACATGACGGGTGGGACCCAGCCGCGAGGCCGGTGTACAACCTCGCCTTCGACGGGGCCACCACGAAGGAGATGTACCACTATCTTCGTCATGCCCACGCTGTACGACCGCTCCGGCAGGTCGTCCTCGGCCTCGATACGTACCACGCCACTCTGGCTCCGGCCAGCACCCGGCCCGACTTCGATGCGCACTTGCTCGACTCTCCCGCGGCCCTGGCCCTGCCACCGCTCATACGGGCGGACCTGAAAGTCCTCACCAGCCTCGACACGCTGCGCGCGAGCTTGGAGACGGTCCAGTCGCAGGGCGACCGGGAGGCAGAGTGGTTCGCACCGGACGGGCAACGGCTCGGCGACGTGTTCTTCCGGCGGCCGGGCGAGCACTTCGGGCAGATCGGCCCGCGCGGATATTTCGAAGAGATCGATCGACTCGAGGTCGGATTCAAGCGGCAGGGGCAACTCGCAGCGAATGCTCCGGAGCGGGCGCACACTGCCCGGCAACCCGCGTCCCCCAGCGAGACATCGCTGGCCTACATCGGACGCATCGTCGCCTTCTGCCGTGCGGAGGGCATCGACCTGCGCATCTTCATCGCCCCCGAGCACGCGCACCAGCTGGAGATCACCGCTGCCATCGGGGAATGGGCGACTCTCGAGAATGCCAAGCGCGCGGTGGTCCAGGTGCTGGCCGAAGACTCGGCACAGCATCCCGATGCGCGTCCGATTCCCCTGTGGGACTTCAGCGGGTACTCGTCCGTCACGACCGAGGCCCTTCCCGAGCCGGGAAGTCGCGCCGAGATGGAATTCTACTGGGACTCGTCCCACTTCAAGGACGTCGTGGGGGACCTCGTGCTCGATCGGCTCTTCGGCCTGAGCCACCCGCGGCGAGCAGTCCCACCGGACTTCGGAGTCCGACTGACCCCCGCCACCATCGAACCCGCGTTCGCGCGGGTGCGCGCGGATCAGCTCGCTTACCGGCGCAGGAATCCCCAGGACGCGCTGTGGATCCGGTCTCTCGTCGACGGCAGCGCGCCAGATCCTCGCGATCCGGGAGTCGTTGCTGTCAGCCGGCCGCGCTGACCGGCGGCCCGCGTCGTCGCGACCGCATCCCACCGAGCAGCCCGAGCTGGAGGTCCGAGTATGATGGCCATGGTGGACAGCGCCACGCTCCAAGACGAACCGTCTTGAGACCGCTGCTCTTGGCCGCGCTCCTCGTGTGTGCACTCCGAACGGTTGCGCTCGCCGGCACCGAGATGGCGATCACGATCGACGACCTGCCCGCCCATGGCGCGCTGCCGCAGGGGATGCAGCGAATGGAAATTGCCCGGCGCATCATCAGCGTGCTGCAGGCGCGCGCGGTGCCGGGGGTCTATGGGTTCGTGAACGGGGCGCAGGTTCGGGACAACCCGGGCTATCTGGAGATCTTGAAACACTGGGTTCAGGCCGGGTTCCATCTCGGTAATCACACGTTTTCTCACCTGGATATCGATCGCGTCGCCACCGCCGAATACGTCGCCGACATCGAAAAAAATGAGACCTTTCTCACCGACTTTGCACGGGACGACTCGGCCCGGGTCTTTCGCTACCCCTACCTGCACGAAGGCCGCACACCTTCGCAGAGGACTCCCGTGCGGCAGTGGTTGGCCGGCCGCCGCTACCGGATCGCTCATGTCACGGTGCACTTCGATGACTGGGCCTGGAATGACGCGTATGCGCGGTGCGTGGAGCGGAGCGACGAGCGCGCGATCGATGACCTGAAGCGGAGTTTCATGAAGGCGGCGATGGAACGCTTCGAGTGGGCGCGAGCGGTGTCCCATACGCTCTTCAAGCGCCAGATCAGACATATCCTGCTGCTGCACGTGGGAGCGTTCGACGCGCTGATGTTGGATGAGTTGCTGCGTGCCTATCAGAACGCGGGAATGACAGCCGTTACTCTCAGGGCGGCGATGGAGGACCCGGCCTACACGCGGTACGACGATACCTGGCAGGGCGGGATGACCTTTCTCCTGCGGGTCGCGCACGCCCGGCGTGCCGCGATCCCGCCGGCTCCCACCATCCCCCTCGAGCGCCTGAACGCCGTGTGTCGGTGACCAGGCGCGAGCCCCCGAGGGTCACGGCGCAGGCGATGAAACCGCTTTCGGCGACGCGAAGCGTGGCCGGCGGAAACGGAGAGCGAGCGGGAGCTGGTCCCGGAGCTCTTGCAGACCGATGAAGCGGAGCAAGGCGTACGCGAGGAAGGCGGCGTTCGCGAGCGCAAACCAGCCATGCAGCAGTCGGCCGTGGAGAAACTCGAACATCGCGCCCATGAGCCACTGCATGAGCATGGCGTATTCGGCGATGAGGTATCGCGGCGGGGCGATCGTGCGTCCCTTGATCTTTGGCGTGCGCCCGAAAGGGCTCTTCCTCCCGGTCCATGCCTGACGGAGGGACTGGAACACACCGCCCAGGTGAACCGGGATCAACATCAAGTTGAGGGCATAGACACGGAACACGTCGCTCGCCCGGTAGCCGCTGCGTTGCAAATCGCGAGCATAGAGAGCGAAGTAGGGCAGCGCCGTCAGAGGAAGCCAGCGGGCTCGCGTGCTGTCGTCGAAGGACAACGCGAGGATGAGGAGCAGACCGGCGTTCGCAACGGCCAGAGAGGTCAGATAGTGGCACTGCATGAAGCCTTCTCGGATGGCCGCGGCCCAGCTCCGCCTGCCGGCCAGGTAACGGACGAGTTTCGGCAGGATGAGGAGCCCACCATTGGCCCAACGACGCCGTTGGATGAGGAGAGAGCCGAAGTCGGGGGGAGTCGCGCTGAACGCCAGGCGCTCCGGATAGTTGTAAAGCTTCCACCCTCGGCTGATCAGGTCGACGGTCGATTCGGTGTCCTCGATGACCGTGTGATCCTGGATGTATCGCCGAATCGGATGGCCGCGCTCGGTATCGGACTCGGCGATGTCGTCGAGCGCCGCTTTCCGGACGAGCGCGTTGGCGCCCACCCAGAAGGTCGCCCCGTACGAGGTGAAGCCCTGGTGAATGAAGTACTGGATGTCGGTCGTCGCTCCCGCGATCCGTTCCAGGGCGCCCGGCGCATGAGGGAAAGCGCTGTAAGGCGTCTGGACGACGGCGATCCTCTCACTGCCGGGCTGGGCCAGCACATAAGACAGGCGGAGCGAGTAGTCGGGACTGATGAGACTGTCGGCGTCCACCATGAGGACGAAATCGGGATTCGGTACGGAGAGGTCCGCCTCCGCGGCGTCCGCCGGCTCCAGAAGGACCGAGCCGCAGGAATCCACGATCCGCCGGTGCTGCCCCATGAGCGAGATGTAGCTGTTGAGGTTCATCGCCTTGTTGGGCTCATGTGACAGGTTGTCGAACCGCTTTCGCTCGAAGCCGGTGAGGTCCGCTTGGAATCGAGCCGCGAGTCGCCGGTGGTCCGCGAGGAGCGTCTGGGTGAGGGCCGGCTCGGCCGGGGCGATGCGCCGAGCCCAACGGTTCGCCTGCTCGTGGTACCGCTGGGCCGGGATCCGAAACGTGATCTCCACGAACAGTGCGTCGGCATGGTCGCAGATGGAATAACGTGCCCCTTGGTGTTCGAACCAGGTGGCCGCGTCACGATAGAGTTGAGCCAGCCTCGGCATCTCCTGGTGCGGATCGAGAGGGCCGCGGGCGCTGCGCTCGAGAAAGGCTCGCAGGGCATCTTCGAAGTGTTCTCGCGGCTTCCGCAGCGTCTCCTGGATCTCCGCCGCCAGCCCGCGCGCCGCCGTCAGGAGGGGGATATCAGATGCCTGACTGGGATGGGGCGGATCGTCGATGAGCAACACGACGCGTCGCCACGGATAGTCCTGCAGGGCAGCCGACAGCAGCGTCCGACGCACCACAAGGGGATCTTCCTTGTAGGAAGGCACGAGGATGGTCACGGCGGCAGGACGCGGCCCGTGAAAGAAGCGATCGAGCTCGTCGTCGGTCGCCCGACGGTGCTGACGGAGCCGGTTGAAATGGCCCAGTCGGGCCAACTGGTAGACAAGACCTCCGTAGATCAAGAAGCTGACGATCGCCAGGAACAGCCCTTGCCCCAGGCTGGAGACCCAGCGGCCGCTCGCGACATCCTCGACCAGAGACAGGACAATACCGCCGAGAGAGAGAACCGAGGCGACCGCGGTCACGCAGACCGCGATATGGGTGAGCGCGAGCTCCACGCGAAGCTCGCGCGCGGTGCTCCCACGAGACATCGAGAGCCTCCTTCCGCGGAGGAACCCTCGTTCCCGTGGAGCTCGTCGCAGCCCCGTTCCTTCGGTAACCCGGCCATCAGGCGAGTGGCCTGATCCGTGGTTTTGCGTCCCCGCCTCGCGGCGGGTTTGCCTTTATCGGGAAGAGGTGGTCAGCGAAGCGCGTGTAGAAGCAATGGGCATGCCGCCTTCGGCGCGTTTTGACTATTCGGTGAGGGAAGAGCCCGTCGCTGCGGCGGTTATACGGCCTAGCAGGGAAGCGTCGTGGGACTCCACCGACCGTCGGCCAGCAGGCGGAAAGGCACAGGCGTCAACCAGGTCGTCACACGGCGAACGCACCCGTCTCAGCGATCGTCACTCACGGCGTTCGCTACGCCGAAGCCTCTCGATCTCCGCCTTCAGAGCGGCTTCGATCGTTCGGTACGCCGCCTCGACGGCGGTCACGCGGGTGGCGGCGTCCGGCACGCCGCCGATTCGACCGAGGCGCTCGATCTCGGCGCATTGCTCCGACAGCTCTCGGCCGCCCAGCATCGCGCTCGTGCCCTTGATCATGTGCGCAGCCTGGCGAATACCCCCGGCATCGGCTCGCGCCGCCGCGTCGCGGAGCGCCGTGAGAACCGGCGGCGTCTTCTCGAGGAACGTCTCGATGACGTCCAGGAGTGCGGCCGTCCCTTCGAGATCCTCTCGAAGCTGGTCGAGCACCTCCCGGTCCAGCGCCTCGGCTTCGCGGGCGCTGGCGCGTGCGACGGGCGCGCATTTGCCCAGAGCCTCGGCCAGCTGGTCGAGGGTCACCGGCTTGACGATGTAATCGTCCATGCCCGCCGCCAGGCACTTCTCGCGGTCGCCCTGCATGGCCTCCGCCGTCATCGCGATGATGCGCGGGCGCTCGTGAGCGGCCCACCGGGCGCAGATGGCGCGGCTGGCCTCGAGGCCGTCGAGCTCCGGCATCTGGATGTCCATGAAAATGACGTCGTAGGTGGCCTGTTCGAGCCGCGCGAGCACCTCGCGTCCGTCCCCAGCGATGTCCGCGGCGTAGCCGAGCCTCGCGAGGAGACGGACGGCGACCTTCTGATTGATCGCATTGTCCTCGGCGAGCAGGACGCGGAGCGACGCCGCGTGGACCGGCGTCCCTTCGCTCGAGGTCTCGGGAGTCAGGCCGGCCGATGCTTCACGCGGCTCTCCGAGCATCTCGAGGAGCCGATCGCGCAGATGCGAGAGCCTCAAGGGCTTCGAGAACACCGCGGCAAAGCCGGCTCGAGCGGGTTCGGCGGTCAGGGGCTGCCCGGCCGACGACAGGAGAATGAGCACCGGAGACTGAGAACCGCGCACCGCGCGAATCTCCCTGGCGAGCGCGATACCGTCCATCTGGGGCATCTGGTAATCGAGAAGAGCGACGTCGAAGGGGTCGCCCTGACCGACCCATCCGAGGGCGACGGTCGGTGAGTCCGTCTCCCGGGCGCGCATGCCCCAGCGCTCGGTCTGGAGCTTCAGGAGCAGGCGGTTGCTTCGGTTGTCGTCCACGATCAAGACTCGCTTGCCCGTTAGCTCCGGCTGCGCCCCGTCGGAGGCGCGCCGTTTCGGAGCCTCGATCTCGTCGGCGACGATCGTGAAATGGAACGTCGAGCCCTCTCCAGGCTGGCTCTCCGCCCAGATCCGCCCGCCCATGAGCTCACACAGGCGCTTGCAGATGACCAGCCCCAGGCCGGTGCCGCCATATCGGCGGGTCGTCGAGGCATCGACCTGGCTGAAGACTTTGAAGAGACGATCGAACCGGTCCTTCGGGATTCCGATGCCGGTGTCTCGGACGCTGAAGTGGATCTCGTGCCGTGCCCCCTCGAGCCGCCGGGCCGACACGGTCACCCCGACCTCGCCCGCCGGCGTGAACTTGATGCCGTTGGCCAGGAGGTTCACGAGGATCTGGCGGAGGCGTCCGACGTCGCCGACGATCAGCATCGGGGTCGTCTCCTCCAGCGCGTACGTCAGCTCGACGTTCGTGCCCGCGATTTTCGGCGCCGCGAGCTGCAGCGATTCCTCGACGCAGGCCACGAGATCGAGCGGCGCCTGCTCCAGCTCGAGCTTTCCCGACTCGATCTTCGAGAAGTCGAGGATCTCGTTGATGATCGTCAGCAGGTGCTGGCCGCTCATCCGGATCGTCTCGGCCATCTCGCGCTGCTCCTGGTCGAGGCGGGTGTTGGCCATGAGGTCCGACATGCCGATGATCGCGTTCATCGGCGTCCGGATCTCATGACTCATGTTGGCCAGAAAGTCCGACTTCGCCTGCGTGGCCGCTTCGGCGGCCACCTTGGCGCGCTCCAGCTCGGCCTCGGCGTGCTTGCGCTCGATGAATTGCCCGACCTGGCCGCCGATACCCTCGAAGAGGGCGAGCATCGCCTCATCGGGCTGACGAGTCTCCGTGCTGAAGAACTCCATCACTCCCAGGAAGCCGCCGGGCCCAATGATGGGAAAGCCGAACGCGCCGTGGGCGTCCGCCTTCGCGGCGGATTTCGCCCGCGGGAAGTTCGGATCGTGGACGACGTCCTCGATCCAGGCGGCTCGCCCGGTGCTCCACACCCGGCCCGGAAGCCCGACACCATGCGGGAACACGACGCGACGGCTGACGTCGACCAGCTCTTGCAGCGTCCGAGGGGACGCCACCCACACCTCCTCGCATCGGAGCACCTGCGCCTCCGGATCGACGCTCCATCGAGCCCCCATGACCCAGTCGAGACTCTCGCAGACGGCCTGGAGGATGCGGGGCATCGCCTCCGCCAGCGAGGCGGACTCCACCAGCACGCGTGTCGTCACGTGCTGCGTCGCGAGACGGCGGTCGCTGGCCCTCCGGATGCGGTCGGCGCGATCGAGCGAGCGGGCCGTGATCCCGATGAACGTCGCGAAGGCGAAGATCGTGAGCACCACGACGATGGCCAGGCCGACCTCCGCGCTGACGAGACCCGCCCGCTGCGCCCACAGCCTGAGCGAGCCGAGGCCGGCGGGAATGAGGATCGCCGCGGGCAACAGCCGGCGTGCGAGGACGCCTCCCGCGTCGTTGCTGGTGATCACCGAAGCGAAGCCACGGTCGGGGCGCGCGCAGAAGATCCCGACCCCCAGCACGAGGAAGGAGACCGCCGTCGGCAACGCCATGGGGATGGAGTCGCCGACGCCGTACATCGCGTTCACTCCGTACGCGTACCCCAGGAGCGAGGTGACGGCGATCCCGATCGCGAGAAGGGCGGCGAGCTGCTCGGGCGCGCGCCGCGCCCGTGATCGCCAATCGAGGAGCCAGAGCGCGGTCCCGATCAGCACGAGGCTGAGGCCGCCGTTGGGCGAGATGCGGTTGTCGCCGAGTCGAGCCCGGAACACGATCTGATCGAGCCCGACATCGTGGCCGGCGAGGTACCCGGCGAGCGTGATCACGCCCAGGGCGACGATGAGGACCGCTGCGATCGGGACGGCCGGGCCCAGCCGCGTTGGGGCGGATGGTTCGCGCCACGCCCGGTGCTGCATCCAGAGCGAGCCGGCGGCCAGGATCAACGCGAGCGCGGTCGTCGGGTTCATCGCCACGCGCCCGGGCAACCCGCTCGTCAGGAGCTCGACGTCGAGCTGCCATCCGAGGAGGGCCACGAGGCCGACGACCGCGACCAGGACGCTGGAGGCGCGGCTCAGCGACTCGAGGGACGAGACCAACCGGCGGTTGACGTCCGTCTCCCGTGACGGCGCGATTCGGGCGCGGTCGCGATCGCTCATGGCGCGCGCGGAGCCTCGCTCCGGCGGCGCATCAGCCAGGCTTGGACGCGGGCCCGGACGTGCGCGGGCCTGAACGGCTTCGTCAGATAGTCGGTCACCCCGGCGGCAAAGCCCACCGCCGTATTCTCCGCCCCGGACTGCGCTGTGATCAGAACCAGCGGGACGTTCCTCAGGAAGGGATCGGCCTCGCCGCGAAGGGCGCGTGTGACCTCCATGCCGTCCGCGCCCGGCATCTGCCAATCGAGCAGGATCAGCGCCGGGCGCTCGACGCGGGCGAGGTGAAGCGCGGTCTTGCCATCGTTCGCCGTCACCACGCGGAAACCATCCTGCTCGAGGGCCAGGGTCAACAGCCGCACGATCGTCGGGTCGTCGTCGGCGACGAGGATGGTGTGCGGCCCCACGCTCATCGCGGGCGCCGGCGGGCTGGTCGGTCCTGGCACCGTGGCGTCGTGCTCGATGAGCCGGAGCTCTTGGCCCTCGGCCGCGGCGAAGACCTGCAGCGCGCTGCCCGCGGCTCTGGCGCGTCGGCGACAGGCCTCCACGAGGCGATCCACCGCGTCGTCGTCGCGGAGCGGGTCGTGGTGAAACAGGGCCAGGCGCTTGGCGCGGGCGGCGAGGGCGTAGTCGACCGCCCACTCGGCGGGCGTATGACCCCAGCCCGTCTTCTGCGGATACTCCTCGACCGTGTACTGAGCATCGTGAATGACCAGGTCTGCGTCAGCGAGGAATTCGACGTGACGCTGGTCCTCGCCGTGCCCGGGCGGCTCCCCATCGCGCCGGGCCGCGGGGTTCGGGGCGTGCGGCTCGTGATCCACCGAGTAGACCACCACGTTGCCGCCGGACTGCAGGCGATAGCCGAGCGCGAGGGCCGGGTGGTTCAGATACTGCGCGGTGATGCGCACGGCGCCGACCGCGAAGCGCCCCTCGACGAGATCGTGAAAACGAATGCTCGCCCCCAGCTGCGCGAGGGTGACGGGGAAGTAGTTGTACTCCATTTGCCCGGCCAGAGTCCGTTCGAGTTGCTGTCCGAGCGCCCCCGGAGCATAGATGTCCCACGTGTTCCCCGGGATGAAGAGCGGCGCGAAAAACGGGAACCCCTGGATGTGATCCCAGTGGGTGTGGGTGATCATCAGATGGCCGTCGCAGCGCGGCCCGCCCGCGGACACCAGGGCCTGTCCCAGTCCGTGCGCGCCGGTCCCGCAGTCGAGAACGATCAGCGTGCCATCGACGCCCCGGACCTCCACGCAGGACGTGTTGCCGCCGTAGCGCAGCGTGGTTGGCCCCGGCTTGGCCACGGACCCGCGCGTACCCCAGAATCGGACGTCCATGCTGTGTCCCCTTGCACCTCGAGGGCGCCGTGGAGGCCGGGGACCGATCGTAGTACTGCGGGGTGGTCTAGTCCAGCCAGTCCTTCTCTTTGAGCTTGCGAGGAAGGTACTTCTTGGTGAGGTACTGGAAGTCCTTGTTGGCGAGGGCGTCCAGCTCGTATTTGAGCCCGCTCGAGAGCATCCGCTTGATTTCCTCCTGCCAGCTCTTCTTCTGGAACCACGTGTAGGCGAGCAGCTCGCGGGCACGGGCGACGTCCTTGTCGTTGAGCTTGATGCCCACGTTGCGCGGGAGCCCGTACGCTTCGGGATCCGCGCTCGACAGCCCCATGAACTTCGCCTTCGGGATGGCCATGCGCTGGCTCTCGAAGGCGAGATTGATCGAGCCCTGCTTGATGACCGAGTAGATGTAGTAGCCCCACGGGTCGTTGTCCACCAGGACATAGACGGGGAGCTGCTTCTCCTCGTGCAGCCGCCGCGCCAGGCGCCTGACGCCGCGGGGCGGCTGCCCGTTGCCCGTCAGGAGAACGCAGTTGTACCGCCGCCAGAACTTGTCCTCGGAGAGCCGGTTCCACTGCGTGCCCTTCTCGACGAGGAGGACGAAATCCGCGGTGCAGCGGGCGATCTGCAGATACTCGGGCTCGACGATGGAGGGGACGGAGTATCCGCCCTTGCCCAGCCGCGTGCAGTCCACGCGATCGCCGTCGTCCACGAACACCACGGGCCCGACGATGGACCCGGCGTTTTCGGCCCGCACGTGCAGCTCCTCGCGCAGCGCCGTCAGCGTCACCTCGAGATCCTCGATGAGCGGGTCGGACTCGTCCTGCGTATCGAGGGTGTTCTCGTGCGAGTCCTTGATGGTGTGCTTGGTCCGGTAATAGATCTCTCGGAGCGAGGTGGTGAGGTTCGCGCGCTGGAGCTCCGAGAGGGCGTCGGCCACGAGGACGGTCTGCATGAACTTCTTGGCCATCGCCACGTTGAAGAACGACCGGGCCTGTTTCCGCTTGCCCATCTCGATCAGGCCCTTGCGCTCGTTGAAGTTCACGTTCGACAGCGAGCGGACGGGGATCGCGATGGTGGGATCCTTGCGCTTTTCGGCGGCGGCGATCACGAGGTCCGCCACACCGACGAGCTTCTTCTCGACCGCAGTCGGCTTCCGGGGCTTCTTGGCCATGAGGGCGCGCTACCGTTTCTTCTTGCGCCCGGCGCGCGGCTTCGGTGTGGCTTTGCCCTTCGTCTTCCGCGGGGCCCTGGCTTCGGGCGCCGCCGGCGGCGCCACCGGCTCTTCGGCCGCCGGCGCTCCGTTCGGCGCCACGACCGGCACCTCGCCTTCGACACCCTCCGGCGTGACGATGATCGAATGCGGCAGGCCCTCGGGGCCGCTGCCGTTCTTCCCGAGCAGCTCGTCGGTCTTGCCGCCTCCGGTGATCTTCGTGGCCATCTTCAGGAGCTGGTCTCTCAGCTTCGCGGTGGCCAGGCGGCCGCCCTTGAGCCGGTTGCACGACTGGACGATCTCCTCGATGTAGAGCTCGAAGATGTTGCGCCGTCGGAACTCGCTGTGCGCCCGCTCGCGTCGTCGGAGAAACGCGCCCAGCCGCCGGCCGCACTCGCGCAGCGCGAGGGTGATCTCCTTGTGGATCTCGTCGTACTCGGCGATGGCTTCCTTCGATTCGCTGGTGAAGGGGACCCACACCGAGGCCATGTGGACGAAGATCACCATCGGCCCGGCCGGGAGCGAGCCTCGAGATTGCGCCACGCCGTAGTTGCGCCACGTGGTGTCGAGCACCGCCTTGGTGATCTCGCACGCGGCCGGCTGGTACAGGAGCGGCACGCGGTTCGCGTACCGGATGATGCGGGCGACCTCGTGGTCGTCCTTCTCCGCCTCGCCCTCGGCGAGTGGGATCGCCTTCGTCGCCGGAGTCTGGGCGGCCTGCTCCGGCGCGCGCCCGAAGGCCAGCCCCGCCTCGATCACGAACGGGTTGCCGCGGTAGACGGCCGGCGGCCGGGTCACCGCCGTGTAGAACTCACCCTTGATCTGGCGATACAGGCCGGCGAGGA
Source organism: Candidatus Rokuibacteriota bacterium (assembly GCA_003220225.1). GTDB lineage: Bacteria > Methylomirabilota > Methylomirabilia > Rokubacteriales > CSP1-6 > AR12. Next base: position 122,705 of record QHRU01000041.1, on the reverse strand, counting down.
TCGCCGGCTCGCCGATGGGCGACAGGCAGTTGGTCGGCGGCGCCATGATCTTGGTGGATTGAATCGCCTTGTAGAGGTTCTCGGCGGCCTGGCCGTGCACGTCGCGGGGCCGCGCGTTGGGCGAGAGCCGCGCGGCCTTGCAGATCTCGGCGGCCACGTTCGGCGACACGCGGCTGAAATCGCTCGCGAGGAATCCCGAGAGCGAATGGCTCCGCGTGTCCTGCAGCATCTTGAGCAACATCCCGAGCTCGATGCCGTACGGATGCGGCTTGATCTCGCGTGGCGCCGGCGGCAGCTGCTCGTACGACCTCGCGTATTCCTTCGTCTCGCCTTCCGGCGGGACGTACGTCAGCTTGACGTGCGAGTTCGCGATGATCGTCTGCTCGATGTATTCGTCGACCGAGGCGCGCCCCTTCTGATACCGGCCCTCGATCTCCATGGTGACCTGCGTGCCGCGGGGCGATTCCCAGGCGATCTGCTTCTTCTCGAGGATGCGCGGCTCGTTCTTCTTCGTATCGATCTGGACTTCGAAGTAGTGGGCGGGCGCCCTCGCGCTGGTGCGGGAGGTGATCTGGACGGGCTTGCCGGTCGTGAGCTGGCCATACATGCCGGCCGCCGAGATGCCGATGCCCTGCTGGCCCCGGCTCATGCGCAGCCGATGGAACTTGGACCCGTACAGCAGCTTCGCGAAGATCGGCGGGATCTGCTGGCGGACGATCCCGGGACCGTTGTCGGTCACCGTGATCCGGAAGCGGCTCGCCTGGCTCGCGGGGGGCGGCGCTTCCCCATTGGCGACGGCCTCCACCTTGACGACCACGTCAGGGAGGATCCCGGCTTCCTCGCAGGCATCGAGGGCGTTGTCGACGGCCTCCTTGACGCAGGTGAGGAGCGCCTTTCGCGGACTGTCAAACCCGAGGAGATGCCGGTTCTTGGTGAAGAACTCGGAGACAGAGATCTCGCGCTGGCGCGCCCCCATCTCGACGGCGGAGACCGTCGCTCTCGGCGGCGGGACCGCCGGCTTCGGCGTCGGAGCGGGAGGGTGGCTCTTCATACCCTCCATAGAAACAAAGTCCGATGCACGGACTCAAGTTTTAACGTCGCGCAGCCGCCGCTCGAGGAATCGGCGCTCGGCGTCGTTCGTGACCAGCGCGAGCGCTCGCGCGTAGCTCTTCGCCGCCTCGTCCGGGGATCCCAGCCGGCGCAGCAGGTCGGCCCGCGCGGAATGCAGCAGGTGATAGCGGTCGAGGTTGCCGGCGGCGGCGAGGTCGTCGATGAGGGCGAGGGCCGGCCGCGGGCCCTCCACCATGGCAACCGCCGCCGCGCGATTCAGGGAGACGATGGGAGAGGGCTGCAGGCGCTCGAGCACGTCGTACAGCCGGACGATCTGGGGCCAGTCCGTGTCCTCGGCCCGCGGCGCCTGGCAGTGCAGGGCCGCGATCGCCGCCTGCAGCGCGAACGGACCGGCCCCGCCCCGAAGCGCCTCCTCGACGAGCGGCAGCGCTTCGGCGATCTGCTCGTGATTCCAGCGGCGACGATCCTGCTCGTCCAGAAGGACGAGATCGCCGACCGGGTCGAGACGGGCGTCGCGCCGTGCGTCGTGCAGCAGCATGAGGGCGAGGAGCGCCGTCGCTTCCGGCGGTGGCGGCGCCATCAGCGCCCTCACGAGGCGCGCGAGCCGGATCGCCTCGACGCAGAGATCGGTCCTCACGAGGGCCTCACCTCGCGTGGCCGCGTAGCCTTCGGTGAACACGAGGTAGATCACCGTCAGCACGGCATCGAGTCGGGCGGGCATCTCCTTCGTGTCGGGGACCGTGTACGGAATGCCGGCGTCGCGAATCTTGCCCTTCGCGCGCACGAGCCGCTGCGCCATGGTCGGAGCCGGCACGAGGAACGCGCGCGCGATCTCGTCGGTCTCCAGGCCGCCCAGCGTGCGCAGCGTGAGCGCCACCTGGGCCTCGAGCGCCAGCGCCGGGTGGCAGCACGTGAAGATCAGGCGAAGGCGCTCGTCGGGGATGTCGCCCGGATCGAATTCGGGCGCCTCGACGGTCAGGCTCGCCCCGGCTGCGGTGTAGGCGTCCAGTTTGTCCGCGAACCGGGTCTGGCGGCGGATGCGGTCGATGGCCTTGTGGCGAGCCGTCTGGATGATCCAGGCGCGGGGGAACTCGGGGACGCCGGAGACCCGCCACTGGTCCACGGCGGCGGTAAAAGCTTCCTGGGCGGCGTCTTCGGCCACGTCGAAGTCACGGACGAGCCGGATCAGGGTGGCGACGATCCGGCCCCAGTCGGAGCGATACACCGCGTCGACGGCCGCGTTTGCGTCCACGGGCATACTTCACGTTAGATAATTTTCCGTCGGGTGTCGATTCAGGCCCCCTGCCGTTCGACCTACAGATGGAGGGACCCGTGAAATACATGCTCCTGATTTGCCGCGATGAGCCGGCCTGGGACAAGCTCGGCGTGACCGAGCGGCAGCAGGTCTACGCAGAGATGCTGAAGCTCTCGGAAGAGCTCACGGCGCGCGGTCAGTACCTGGGCGGCTTCCCACTACACCCGTCGTCGGCGGCGACCAGCGTCCGGGTGCGCGACGGCAAGCGTCTGGTGACCGACGGGCCGTTCGCGGAGACCCGCGAGCAGCTCGGCGGCTACATGATCGTCGACGTGAAGGATCTCGACGAAGCCATCGCCATCGCCGCGCGAATTCCGCTGGCCCGCACGAGCACCGTCGAAGTCCGGCCGGTGAGGGAAGGGCAGCCATCATGACCTATGCGCTGTGGATCGTTCAGGGGCTGCTCGCGGCCCTGTTCCTGTTCGCCGGTGGCATGAAGTTCGTTCTGCCGATCGAGGAGATGACGAAACAGATGCCGCTGCCGGGCCTGTTCCTACGATTCATCGGCGTGTGCGAGGGGCTCGGCGCGCTCGGCCTGATCCTTCCCGGACTCCTGCGGATTCGTCCGGGCCTGACCCCCCTGGCCGCCGGCGGCCTGATGATCATCATGCTCGGCGCGACCGTGATCACGCTGATGGTCGGTGATCTGACGGCGGCCGTCATGTCGGCGGTGGTGGGAGTCCTCGCCGCGTTCGTCGCGTACGGCCGCTGGCGGCTGGCGCCGCTGCGCGGATCCTCTCAGCCGTCACTGCGGCCGGCCCGCTGAGCCACAACGACAAGGAGACACCATGCGATTCATGATGTTCGTCCGCGCCAACAAGAACATCGAGACCGGCGCGCTCCCGACCAAGGAGCTCGTGGCCGCGATGGGGCGCTTCAACGCGGAGATGATGAAGGCCGGCGTGCTGCTCGCGGCCGAAGGGCTCCAACCCAGCTCGAAGGGGGCGCGCATCACGTTCTCGCGAGCGACGCGCAGCGTGACGGACGGGCCGTTCCCCGACAAGGAGCTGGTCTCCGGCTTCTGGATGATCCAGGTGAAGTCGAAGAGCGAGGCGGTCGAATGGGCCAGGCGCGTGCCCTTCGCGGACGGCGAGGTGGTCGAGATTCGTCAGGTGTCCGAGGCGTCGGACTTTCCGGCCGAGGTCCTGCCTCCCGAGGACGCCGCGCGCGAGCAGTCGATGCGCGAGGAGTTGCGGAGGAAGCATGGAGCCTGAGCTCGTCCTCACGCGCGTCTTCAAGGCGCCGCGCGGCCCCGTCTTCGCGGCGTGGACCGAGCCGACGCAGGTGGCGCAGTGGTGGGGGCCGAACGGATTCACGAACCCCGTGTGCGAGCTGGACGTGCGGCCCGGCGGCGCCATCCGTATCCACATGCGCGGACCCGACGGCACTGTCTATCCCATGACGGGCGTCTATCAGGAGATCGTCGAGCCCGAGCGACTCGTCTTCACCAGCGCTGCGCTCGACGAAAGCGGCAAGCCGCTCTTCGAAGTGCTGAACACCGTGGCCTTCGTCGAGCACGACGGCACGACGAAGCTCACGGTGCGGGCGCGCGTCGTCAAGTCGACGGCAGGAGCCGCCCCGTATCTCGCGGGGATGGAAGCAGGCTGGACCCAGAGCCTGGAACGCCTCGGGGTGCACCTGGCGGGTACGGCCGATCGAGAAATCGTGGCCACGCGCGTCGTCGATGCGCCGCGGGAGCACGTGTTCGAGATGTTCACCGATCGGCAACACGTGGCGCGATGGTGGGGGCCGAAGGGGTTCACGAGCACCATCGATGAGATGGACGTGAGACCGGGTGGCGTGTGGCGGTTCGTCATGCACGGCCCGGATGGCACCGACTACAAGAACAAGATCGTCTACGACGAGATCGCCAGACCCGAGCGCCTGGTCTACACCCATACCGGCGGCGCGCAGTTTCAGGCGACGGCGACCTTCACCTCGTACGGCGAAAAGACCGTCCTGGCCATGCGGATGCTCTTCGAGTCGTCGAGGGAACGGGATCGGGTCGTTAAAAAATTCGGCGCCATCGAGGGGTTGAGCCAGACGCTCGATCGCCTCGAGGCGTACGTGGGAGAGTCACGATGCTCATGAAGATCCTCATCGCGCTCGCCGTGATCGTCGTCGTGTTCGTCGTCGTCGTGGCCACGCGGCCATCCGAGTACCGTGTGGCGCGGACGGTCACCATCTCCGCTCCCGCGCCGGCGGTCTTTGCGCAGGTGAACGACTTTCACAAGTGGGACGCGTGGAACCCGTGGGCGAAGATGGATCCGGCGATGAAGCAAACGTACGAGGGCGCGCCGGCGGGAACGGGCGCCGTCTACGCATGGACCGGCAAGAACGAGGTGGGCGAAGGACGCATGACGCTGATGGAGAGCCGTCCGCACGAGCTGATCAGGATCAACCTCGAGTTCCTGAAGCCCTTCGCCGCCACCAGCACCGCGGAGTTCACGTTCAAGCCGGACGGCGATCGGACCGCCGTGACGTGGAGTATGGCCGGCAAGGTCAATTTCGTGGCCAAGGTGATCCACCTGTTCGTGGACATGGACACGATGATCGGCGGCAATTTCGAGAAGGGGCTGAAGGAGATGAAGTCGGTGGTGGAAGCCCAAAGGAGCCTGTCACGATGAGCACGACACATAAAGCCCGCGCGACGACGTTCACGACGCCGTCGGATCGGGAGATCGTCATGACGCGCGTCGTGGACGCGCCGCGCGGGCTCGTCTTCGAGGCGTGGACCAAGCCCGAGCACCCGCCGCACTGGATGTTGGGTCCGAGTGGCTGGACCCTGCCGGTCTGCGAGATCGACCTCCGTCCGGGCGGAGCGTGGCACTTCGTCTGGCGCCGTTCCGACGGCACCGAGATGGGGATGCGCGGCGTGTATCGAGAGATCGCGCCACCCGAGCGGCTCGTCGCCACCGAGTCGTGGGGCGGCGACTGGCCCGAAACGCTCAACACGCTGGTCCTCACCGAGAAGGATGGCAGGACGACGATCACGCAGACGATGCTCTACCCATCGAGGGAGGCTCGCGACGCCGCCCTCGAGACGGGGATGAAGGAAGGGGCGTCCGAGAGCTTCGATCGTCTCGACGCGTATCTCCGAGAGCGGCCAGGGAGCCGGTGATGAGCATCGGAGGATTGTCGAAAACGCGGCTCGGTCGCCTGCACGACGTCATGGCCGGCTACGTCGAGCGCGGCGACGTGCCCGGTATCGTCACGCTGGTCAGCCGGCGCGGTGAGGTGCATGTCGATGCGATCGGCACGAAGGCCGTGGCCGGCAGCGACCCGATCCGGCGCGACACGATCTTCCGCATCGCGTCGTTGACCAAGCCGATCGCGGCCGCGGCCACGATGATCCTCGTGGAGCAATGCGGGCTGCGGCTCGACGAGCCGGTGGATCGGCTGCTGCCCGAGCTGGCCAACCGCAGGGTCCTGAAGCGGCTCGACGGGCCGCTCGACGACACCGTGCCGGCGAACCGGCCGATCACCGTGCGCGATCTGCTCACCTTCCGCGCGGGCTATGGCATCGTCATGGCGCCGCCGGGCACGTATCCGATCCAGACGGCCATGAGCGAGCGCCTCCTCGGCCAGGGACCGCCGAAGCCGCAGACGCCGCCGGCGCCGGATGAGTGGATCCGCCGGCTCGGGACGCTGCCGCTCATGCACCAGCCGGGTGAGCAGTGGATGTACCACACGGCGTCCGACGTGCTGGGCGTGCTGATCGCGCGCGCCTCGGGCCAGCCGCTCGAGACGTTCCTCCGCGAGCGCCTCTTCGAGCCGCTCGGCATGAAGGACGCCGGGTTCAGCGTGCCGGCGACCAGGCTCGACCGGCTGGCGACGAGCTACCAGGTCGATCCGAAAACCGGGGCGCTCGAGCTCTATGACGCGGCCAAGGGCGGCGAGTGGAGCCGGCCGCCCGCATTCCCGTCGGCCGGCGGGGGGCTCGTCTGCACCATCGACGACTACCTGGCCTTCGGCCAGATGATGCTGAACAACGGCAAGCACGGCGGCGAGCGCATCCTGTCCCGGCCGTCGGTCGAGACCATGACGACCGACCAGCTGACTCCCGAGCAGAAGGGAGCGTCCGGCTTGATCGCTGGTTACTTCGACAGCCACGGTTGGGGGTTCGGCGTGTCCGTGGTGACCCGGCGCGACGACGTGGCGGGGCCAGTCGGAACCTTCGGCTGGGACGGCGGCCTGGGCACCTCGTGGCGTTCGGACCCCAGCGAGGACATGGTCGGGATCCTCATGACCCAGCGCGCCTGGACTTCTCCTATTCCTCCAGATGTCTGTCTCGACTTCTGGACGTCGGTCTACCAGGCGATCGACGATTGAGGCTCGACCCTGTCGATCTGGGCCCCGCCCGATCGACGTATAGGGTGAAGGAGGTGCCCCATGTGCCCTGCATGCCTCGCCACCGCGGCGCTGATCGTCGCCGGCGCGACCTCGGGCGGCGGACTGGCCGCGCTCGCCATCAAGACGCTTCGCGGGACGACCGGCGCCGGGGAAACGGACTCGACGACCCAGACGAGACCACTCGATTTCGAAGGGGATGAGCGATGCCAAGCCACACGATCGTAACGAGAGAGGAATGGCTCGAGGCGCGCAAGACGCATCTGGCGAAGGAAAAGGAGTTCACGCGGCTGCGCGATCGGCTGAGCGCCGAGCGCCGCGCGCTGCCGTGGGTGAGGGTCGACAAGCCCTATGTGTTCGAGGGCCCGGCGGGCAAGGCGACGCTGGCTGACCTCTTCGGCGGCCGGCGCCAGCTGATCGTGTACCACTTCATGTTCGGCCCGGGGTGGGAGGAAGGGTGCCCGAGCTGCTCCTTCCTGTCCGACCATATCGACGGCGCCGTCGTGCACCTCGCGCACCGCGACGTGACGCTGCTGGCGGTGTCGCGAGCGCCTCTCCGGCAGATCGAAGCGTTCAAGAAGCGCATGGGCTGGCGCTTCCCGTGGGTGTCGTCGCACGGGACCGACTTCAACTTCGACTATCACGTGTCGTTCAGGAAGGACGAGACGGCGAAGGGCGTCGTGGACTACAACTTCGCCCCGCGCGAATTCCCGAGCGAGGAGGCCCCCGGCCTGAGCGTCTTCTACAAGGACGAGCACGGCGAGGTCTTCCACACGTATTCCAGTTACGCGCGCGGACTCGACCTGTTGGTCGGCGCGTACAATTACCTCGACCTGGTCCCGAAGGGCCGCGACGAAGACGCCCTGGCCTTCACGATGGCGTGGGTCCGCCACCACGATCGGTACGGCGACGGAGCGGGCTCGGAAAGGAGTCGGGGATGAGCGGGGTACGGCTGCTGGTGGGGACGCGCAAGGGCGCGTTCGTCATGACGTCGGACGGAACGCGCGAACGGTGGGACGTCACGGGGCCCCATTTCGCGGGCTGGGAGATCTACCACCTCAAGGGCTCTCCCGCCGACCCGAATCGGCTGTATGCGTCGCAGTCGAGCAGCTGGTTCGGGCAGGTGATCCAGCGCTCCAACGACGGGGGCAAGACGTGGGAGACCGTCGGCAACAAGTTCGTGTACGACGGTCCCACCGGCACTCACCTCTGGTACGACGGCACGCCGCACCCCTGGGAGTTCGAGCGGGTCTGGCATCTCGAGCCGTCGCTGACCGATCCGGACACGGTCTACGCCGGGGTCGAGGACGCCGCGCTGTTCCGCTCGACTGACGGCGGGCACACGTGGCAGGAGCTCCCCGGGTTGCGCACCCACGGCTCGGCGCGCTCCTGGCAGCCGGGCGCTGGTGGGATGTGCCTGCACACCATCCTTCTGGATCCGAGCCGTCCCGAGCGGATCTTCACCGCCATCTCGGCGGCGGGCGTGTTCCGGAGCGACGACGCCGGCAAGACGTGGCGACCGATGAACCGCGGCCTGAAGTCCGACGGCATCCCCGACCCGAATGCCGAGGTCGGCCACTGCGTGCACCGCATCGCCATGCACCGGTCGCGCCCGAGCGTGCTGTTCATGCAGAAGCACTGGGACGTCATGCGAAGCGACGACGCCGGCGAGTCGTGGCGGGAGATCAGCGGCAACTTGCCGACCGATTTCGGATTTCCGATCGACGTGCACGCGCACGAGCCGGACACCATCTACGTCGTTCCGATCAAGAGCGACTCGGAGCACTACGTGCCCGACGCCAGGCTGCGCGTGTACCGCAGTCGGACGGGCGGACACGAGTGGGAGCCGCTCACGAAGGGACTGCCGCAACGCGACTGCTACGTCAACGTGTTGCGCGACGCGATGGCCGTCGACTCACTCGATCCGTGCGGCGTGTACTTCGGCACCACCGGCGGACAGGTATACGTGTCGGCGGACGCGGGGAATAGCTGGACGCCCATCGTCCGGGACCTTCCGTCCGTGGTGTCCGTCGAGGTCCACGCGTTGCCATGATCATCCGGGTCGTGCTCCCGGCGCATCTGCGGACGCTCGCGCACGTCGACGGTGAGGTGAAGCTCGACGTCGAGGGTGTCGCCACGTCGCGCGCGGTCCTCGACGCGCTCGAGGCCTGCTATCCGATGCTCCGCGGGACGATCCGCGACCACGTCACGCAGCAGCGCCGGGCGTTCGTGCGGTTCTTCGCCTGCGAGCAGGATCTCTCCCACGAGCCGCCGGACGCCCCGCTGCCCGACGCCGTCGCGACGGGCGCCGAGCCTTTCCTGGTCGTCGGGGCCATGGCCGGCGGCTAGCGAAGCATCTTGCGGGTGCCAAAAGCGTCGTGGGCTGGGAGGACGTGACAGGCAGCTGACACGACGAGCGTGCGTCCACCTCATCGGGCGGGCACCCCGCGCTGCGGAACTCCCCGATAAATAAACGAAACCGCTAGAGGCCCCCGACTTGGCACACCCTTTGGACACCAGCCCGTCAGGAAAGGGGGCCTCCATGAAAATCGCTCTTACTTTTCTGGTGTTGACAGTGCTGATCGCCTGGCCTGCCGTGAGCCCTGCCCAGACGTCGGCGCCGGCGGAGTCGAAGGGCGGCGCCGGGCAGGAGATCAAGGACTCCTGGATCACCTCCAAGACCAAGACGGCGCTCGTGACGGACGGCCGGGTCAAGGCCCGTCGGATCAAGGTGGAGACGCAGAGGGGTGTGGTGACGCTGCGGGGCAAGGTCGGCTCGGGCGAGGAGCGGAACGCCGCGGAAGAGATCACGAAACGCATCGACGGCGTCAGGTCGGTTCGCAACACGCTCGAGATCGTTCCCGAACCGAAGCGCAAGGCGCTGGACGAGAAGGACGATGTCGTCACCAAGGCGGTCCGCGATCGCCTCGACGCGGACGAGCAGCTCAAAGGGGCCAGCATCCGGGTGCGCGCGGACAACGGCATGGTCACCCTGATGGGCACGGTGCCGAACGCGAAGGCCAAGGACCGGGCGGTCGAGATGGCGCGCAAGATCCAAGGCGTGCGTGCGGTCAGGAACGAGCTGCAGCTGAAGAGCTAGGCTGGTCGGAAGGGGCCCTCGACCGAGGGCCCCTTCCGCTCTCGCACGACTACATCTCCATGTGGTGCGCCGGCATGAGGTCCCAGACCCGCCAGAACTCGACCATGTCGTGCGGCGTGCTCAAGGACACCCTGATGTACTTCGCCATGGAAGGGATCGGCGGCGCCACGAGGATGTTGTGCTTCTTCAAGTGGTCGATGGCCCCGTTCGCGTGCCCGCCGGTCTTCAGCATGAAGAAGTTCGTGTGCGAATCGATGACCCGGAGCATGCGCGCATTGGCCTGGTTGTAGAACTCCTGCCGGTCATTCGCGTTGCGCGTCACGCTGAGACGGACGTGGTCGAGATCGGAGAGGGCGGCCGCCCCCGCCCTCAACGCGAGGACACTGACGTCCATCGGCACCCGATGCGAAGCGAGCTCGCGCGCGACCTCCACGGCGGCAATCGCATAGCCTACACGCAACCCGGCGAGGCCATACACCTTCGAGAGCGTGCGCGTCACGACGACGCGGCGGTCGTCCACCGGCCGATCGATGAAGGATGCATACGCGGCTGAGGCGCCGGCGTAGTGGTGATACGCCTCGTCGATCAGCACGCGGGTCGTCGAAGGAAGCTTGCGAAGGAAGTCTTCCAGGTCCGTTCGCGGCGTCAGGCTCCCGGTGGGATTGTTCGGGTTGCAGATGTAGACGAGGCTCCCCGGGGCATCGGCCTGAGCCAGCATGGCGTCGAGATCGTGCGCGTACCGCTTGTCGAGCGGAACCGTCGCCACCTCGGCGCCCTCGCTTCGCGCGTACTCGGCGATCAGATCGAACGTCGGCGACGCCAGGACGACCTTCTTCCGCGGCCCGAGAAATGTCGCGGCGGCCATGCGCAGAATTTCCGTGGAGCCGCAGCCCAGGACGACCCGCTCACGCGTGACGCCATGGAGGGCCGCAATCTCGCCGACCAGGGCGTCGGCCGAGTCCGGGTAGCGGTGCACGAGGCCGAGGCTGTCTCGCAGCGTCGCGACCGCTCGTTCCGATGGACCGTAGGCGTTCTCGTTCAGGTTCAGGCGAATCGGGCCACCGTGCCGATGGGCGCTCGAGGACCGTGGCGCCGCGGCGCACGACGCCTCGTCGATGAAGGGCATCGCCGTGGTGACGACGGCGCCCGCAGCGAGTCGGCGGAGGAGGTGTCTCCGGGAGATGCGCATAGGCGCCTCAGTCGCTCACTTCAGACCGGGCACCGGCATCACGTGTGGTCCCACGACCAGGGTGACGGTGGCGCGGTCGACGATTCCCCCGTTGTCGGCGGTGATGGTGAGCTGGTAGGTGCCCAGGGGCGTCGTGAGGCCGGTCGTGACGTTCATGATGGTGGAGCCGGAGCCGTTCACCGACGTGGGATCGAACGTCGCGGTGGTACCCGAGGGGAGGCCGCTCACGCTGAAGGTGACGGTTCCCGTCGCGCCTGTCCCCGCCACGGTGGCGGTGTAACTCGTGCTCTCTCCCGGCAACACGGTGCTCGAGGCGGGCGCGGCCGAGAGAGAAAAGTTCGCGGTGACCCGGACAAAGCTCGCCACCGAAGGCACCCCTGCCGAGTTCACGATGAAGAGCAGGTAGTAGCCCGGCGGCGCGATGTTACCGTTCGGAGGCGCGGTCACGTTCAGCACACCGCCTCCGACCGTATACGACGCTCTCACGAGCCGCTGATCCTGGTCGAACGCGTGCGTCGGCGAGCCGGGGCGCATCAGCACCACAGAGGAGATGGCGGCCGCATCCGGCGTTTGCACCTGGAACGTCGCGCCATAGGTGACCGCTCCCGGCACACCCGTCACGGTCGGACGTGTGGCGGGGCTGCCGTCCACGTTGAACAGGTACGCGGGGGAGTAGATCTCGATGTGCGGCTCGTAGATCCCCTGCCTCGGGTTACTGCCGAGGAGCGCGACGGTCCCATCCGGAAGAAGCAATGCGTTGGAGTGGTACAGACGCGGAATGGTATTCGTCCCGGCCGAGCTGAAGGTGTTCGTCTCGGGGTCATACAGGTCCGCGTTGAGGCTCGCCGTCGTCGCGTCCTCGTCGCGGGCGGAGCCGCCGAGGACCAGCACGCGCCCGTTCGGCAGCAGGGTCGCATTCATCTCGATCCGCGGCTGCGACATCGGCGGTCCGTACCGCCACTGGGGCGTGGGGGCCGACAGGTCGATGATCTCCGTGGTGGCGGTGGCCGGATCCCCGCCGCCGAAGATCATCACACGCGGCGTGTATCCGTCCGCAGGGCCGAGGGGCAGGAGCACCGAAGAACCATACCGGCGCGTTCCGCTGTAATTGGTCGACGCCACCGCGGACCAGGTCTTCGTGCTCGTGTCGAAGATCATCGTCTGGGGAGTGGGACCGGACGCGACGACGTTCCCATTGGGCAAGAGGTGCATGCGCGGGTACAGGGGAGGAACCCAGCCCGACGCGTATTCCGGACTCCACCCTGCACCGACGCGGTAGATCTCGACCGTCGTATTCGTCAAGCCGATCTCCGACAACCCCGAAAACGTCATCACGCTGCCATCGCCGAGCGTCGTCGCCGTCGGATACCAGCGTCCGTGCGCCATGTTTTCCACGTCCGTGAACTGACCGGTCGCGGGATCGAACACCGAGTTCCGCGGCTCCCCGAGGAAGGGGTTGTATTTCAGATTCCCACCGTTGACGAAGACTCGGCCGTCGGGCAGGACCACCATCGAGTTGCAGAACATGTCCCATCCCACCAGTTGCCGGGTGATCGTCCCGGTCTGCGGGTCCCACACGCCGGCTTCGAAGCTGGTGTTCGAGGCGTCGTATCCCGATCCCGCGACGATCAGCACCTTGCCGTTGTGCATGAGCGCCATGTGGATGGGATTGATCGGCATCAGGTACGGCAGCGTCGTCCATTGGCCCTGCGCCGTCGCCTCTTCCGCGGCGAAGGACCACAGACCGGCGGACAAGAGTAGGGTCAACAGAAGCGTGGCCAGCGTTGTTCGTCGCTTACCCCGTCGTTTCATACCAGCTTTCCCATTTCACGCACGACCCACTCGACGTCGGATTCGGTCGTGCGGTAGCTTGTGACACACGCTCGGAGGACCGGTTCGCCACCCGCGAGCCGGACCTCGGACATCCATGCGATCTGACGCTGATAGAGGGCGGCCAGGAACCGGGCGGTGTCGAGACCGTCCCGCGTAAAGCACACCAGCGGCAGCGGCGTCGCGTTGACGACGCGCCACCCGGCGCGCTGCAGCGCGCCGCGTAGCACGTCGCCCATGCGCGTCTGGTGCTCGATCATCTCGACGTACCCGGATTCGCCGTGCTCCGCGAGGGCCAGGAAGAGCTTGAGCCCGATGAACCGTCGAGACCACTGGACCGATGTCGTGTACGGATCGTGAGTCGGTCCCGCCGTCTTCCCCGGCATGTACGAGGTCTCCGCACGAAACGCCTCGTCGACGGCCTCGCGATGCCGGCAAAAAAACATCCCGGCGCCCATTGGCACGGAGAACCACTTGTGGGCGTCGCACGTGATCGAGTGGGCGGCCTCGATGCCGGCCAGGTGGCGCTTGAGACGCGGCGAGACGATGGCGGCGCCGCCCCACGCCGCATCGACGTGAAACCAGAGGTCCTCCGAGCGGCAGAACCGCGCCAGCTCGGGCAAGGGGTCGATCGCGCCGGCGCCCGTCGTACCCGCGGTCCCGACCACCATGAACGGCGCGCATCCGTCTCGTCGATCCGCGGCCACGCGTCGGGCGAGATCGCCGAGGTCCATCGTCAGACGGTGGTCCGTGGCGACCGTCCGGACCGCTGCGCGCCCGAGCCCGGTCATGTGGGCGATCTTGCGGAACGAGTGGTGGGCCTCGCCGGTCAGGTAGATCGTCGGCGACACGGGGAGCCCGCGCAGCCCCTGCTGCCCGTAGTCCGGGAACGCCCGCGTCAGGGCGACGATGACGGCCGAGAGATTGGCCTCCGCTCCGCCGCTCGTGAAGCTCGCGATCGCCGTGGGCGGCAAGCCGAACTTGTCCTGCAGCCATGCGAGGGTGTGTCGCTCGATCTCGTTCGCCGCCGGCGACGTCCGCCAGGTCGCCAGCTGCGGGTTGTACATCGCGACCAGCGCATCCGCGACGATCGAGGCCACCGTCACGCTCGGATTGAAGAGGCCGAAGTAACGCGGGTGGGTGACGTGCACCTGCCACGTCCGCAGCATCGTCTCGACGTCGGCGACGACCTCATCGAGGTCGATCGGGTTCGTGAAATCGTAGCGCGCCGCGAGGTGGCGGCGAATCTCGTGCGGCGTCACCGTCGGGACGATGGGCCCATTCGCGATGTCGGACTCGAGCTTCACGGCCAGGCTCCGGACCTCGTCGAATGCCATGCTCACGCCGCCGCCCTGGCCCCTTTGCGCGCGGACAGGTACACGAGCCAGTTGCGATAGACGCGCGTCGCCGTGGTCCGCCACGTGTTCGTGACCGTCCCCGCCGCGAGCGCGGTCGGGAAATCCGCGAGCACCTCCTCGCGGCGGTTCACCAGCGCGCGCTCTCGCAGAACGGTCAAGGCCTCGACGGTGGCGTCGTCGAAATAGCCCTGCGGCATGGTCGGGTAGGTGTCACGCTCCCGCAGGAGAAACCTCTTGATGTCCCGGCGATACTCGAGCATCAACGTGTGCGCTTCGTATTCCGGGTGGCCCTGGAAGAACACGAACAGGCTCTTTCGCTGCTTCACGAACGCGTCGACGCCCGCCGCGTCCGACCGCGTGAGCACCCGGTAGCCGCACGACCTCAACGCGTCCTCGGGGATCTCGTTCCATCGGGAATGCGGCATCCGGAGCCGGGCCGGGGCGTCGGCCGTCAGCGGATGATCGGCGACGCGCTCGCACTCGAAGATCCCGAACCGCTTCTCGTCGAGCGGACGGCGGGCGATGCCGTCGAGGTGCAGGAGCGCGGCGTGGGTGGCCAGGCAGGACCAGACCGCCGAGTGCGTGTGGTGCTCGGCCCACTCCAGGACGCTGATCAGGCTCGCCCAGTACGGCTCGTCCTTGAGGTTCGGCGACCGCGGCTCGGTCCCGGTCACGATGAGACCTTCGAGGTGGCTGTCCCAGAGGTCCTCGATCGGCGAATAGAAGCGGGTCACGTAGTCCCGCCCCCAGTCCGTTCGCGGGATGCCCGGCAACGCATAGCGTGCCAGTCGCACGGTGAGGCCGTCCGCCGCCGCCCCGAGCAGCGCGACGAACTGTCGCTCGGTCGCCTGAAGCGCCGCGTCAGGCATGTTGTTGACGAGACCGATCGTGAGACCGCTCCCGTCCGATTCACGCGACCCGCGCTGTAATTGAACGGCCATGAGAGTTCCTCCAGGAGACGACCGATGTGCTACGTCGCCGCCAGCAATCCCCCGTAATCGGATCCCGTCGCCTGGAGTGCCTGATCGAGGTCGGCGATGATGTCGTCGACGTGCTCGATGCCGATGCTGAGCCGGATCATCTCGGGCCGGACGCCGGCCTTGCGCTGCTCGTCCTCCGACATCTGGCGGTGCGTGGTCGAAGCCGGGTGGCAGGCCAGCGACTTGGCGTCGCCCATGTTGACGAGCCGCTTGACGAGCCCCAGCGCGTCGTAGAATTTCTTGCCGGCTTCGAACCCGCCTTTGATCCCGAAGGTGAAGAGCGAGCACGCCCGGCCCCCGAGATATCGCTGCGCGAGCTCGTGATAGGGGCTCTCGGGGAATCCGGCATAGTTGACCCACGCCACCCGCGCATCGCCGCGCAGGAATTCGGCGACGCGCCGGGCGTTCTCCACGTGGCGCTCGACCCGCAGAGCCACCGTCTCGATGCCCTGCAGCAACAAGAATGCGCTCAGGGGCGACAGCACGGCGCCGGTCGTCCGTTGATAGACGCTGCGGCAGCGCGCGATGTAGGCGGCCGCCCCGAAATGGTCGACGTAGACGAGGCCGTGATAGGAGGCGTCCGGCTGGTTGAACATCGGGAACCGGCGGGCGTGGTCCCGCCAGGGGAAGCGCCCGCTGTCGACGATGATGCCGCCGAGGGTGGTGCCGTGGCCGCCCATGAACTTCGTCAAGGAATGCACCACGACGTCGGCGCCATGGTCGATCGGCTTCAAGAGGATCGGCGTGGCCACCGTGTTGTCGACGATGAGCGGCACGCCGTGCCGGTGCGCGACCTCGGCCAGCGCCGCGATGTCGCAGATGTTCCCCGCCGGATTGCCGACGCTCTCGCAAAAGACCGCGCGCGTCCGCTCGTCGATCAACGGCTCGATGGCGTCGGGTCGATCGGACTCGGCGAAGCGGACGGTGATTCCCTGGCTCGGAAGCAGGTGCGCGAAGAGCGTGTAGGTGGTGCCGTACAGCTGGGGGACGGAGACGATGTTGCAACCAAGCTCGCTGACGTTGAGCGCGGCATAGTTGAGCGCCGCCTGCCCGCTGCTCACGCACAGCGAGTCCACGCCGCCCTCCAGCGCGGTCACGCGCCGCTCCAGCACCGCCGTCGTGGGGTTGCTGATGCGGCTGTACCGAAAACCGTCGACTTCGAGGTTGAACAGGGCGGCGCCGTGGTCGGCGCTGTCGAACGCATAGGCGACGGTCTGATAGATCGGGACGGCCACCGACTTCGTCGTCGGATCGACGTCGTACCCGGTGTGAATGGCGATCGTCGCGTCTCTCATGTGTTCACCTCACGGTGAGCCCGTGCCCGCCCCGGAGAGTCACAGACGGATCCGGCCGCGCTGGATGCGCTCGTAGAGCGCCTGGTCGAGCCCGACGAAGGCGCGGCGCTCCGGATCGTCGAAGTAGACGACGTCGGCGCTGGCCGCCGGGTCGTAGCCCTGGCGGACCAGCTCGTGCTTGGCGTGCTTGAACGTGGTCGTCACGTCCAGCTCGCTCCGGATGCGCAGAAACAGCGGGCGCGCGTATCCGGGCAGCCGGTCGATCAGGTGAGCCCGCAACGCCGCGAGATCCGGCTCGGCGTCGAGCACGACGGCGGCCATGCCGGCACGGCCGTCGGCGCCCGGCACGGCCACGCCGTAGACGCTGGCCTCCCTGATCCCCGGAAACGCGCAGATCGCCTCGGCGACCTCCAGGGTGGCGACGTTCTCCCCTTTCCAGCGGAAGGTGTCGCCGACACGGTCGATGAAGTAGTAGTAGTCGTCCTCGTCTCGCCGCATGAGGTCGCCGGTGCGAAACCAGGCGTCCCCCGGCTCGAACACGTCGCGCAGGATCTTCTGCTCGGTCGCCTCCTCGCTCGTGTACGCCTCGAAGCGCCGGCCGGGGTTCGACGGGTCCTCGACGATCTTGCCGATCGCTTCTCCCACTTCGTTCGTCGCACAGCGGATGCACCGTCCCTGCGCGTCCCGCGCCGGCGCCTCGCGGGCGACGTCGAATCGCACCAGCGCCGCCGGGAAACGATGCGCCAGAAAAGGGGGGATGCGACCGATGGCGCCGGGCTTGCCCTCGACGTTGAACATCGAGACGTTGCCCTCGGTCGCGGCGTAGAACTCCAGGATCCGAGGAATGCCGAACCGGCGCTTGAAGTCTTCCCAGACATCGGGCCGCAGCCCGTTGCCACAGCACAGCCTGATCCGGTGCTCCGCCTCGCACGCCGTCGGCTCGGCGTGCAGGAGGTAGCGGCACAGCTCGCCGATGTACTGGAACAGCGTGCAGTCCCAGCGGACGACGTCGCGCCAGAAGTCGCGGGCCGAGAATTTTTCGCGGAGCGCCACCGACGCGCCGCCGACGAGCGCCGCGCCCGGCGCCACCACGCCGCCGACGCTGTGATACATCGGCAGGCAGTCGTACATCCGATCGCCGCCGCGAACGTCCATCAACCCGGCGAACCAGTGACTCCACTGCATCAACCGGAAGTGGCTGACGCTGGCTGCTTTGGGCAGCCCGGTCGTGCCCGAGGTATAGATGTAGAGCGCCCGATCCTCGATGGTCGGGGGCCGGCGGTCGGCCCTGCCCAGCGGCTCGCCCGCGCGGCGGTCGACGTCGAGATCGACGCGCGGAAAGTCGTCGTGACCGGTGCCGTGGACCCAGATCGTGGCCGCTCCGGCCAGGTGCGGCAGCGCCGTCATGAAGGGAGCGATCAGCTCGGCGGCCACGATGACGTGCCGGGGCGCCACGAGATCGATGCAGTGGGCGAGCGCGGAGCCGGCCAGGTTGGTGTTGAGGAGCGCCACCACACCGCCGACGCGCGTGACGCCGAGCCAGATGGCGAGGTATTCGGGCCGGTTCGGCATGAACAGGGCCACGGCGTCCCCGGTGCCAATGCCGTGCTCGAGCGCCCAGCCGCCGTAGCGGTTCGCGCGCTCGGTGAGCGCGCGATAGGTCAGCGACTCGCGGTCGGAGAGGAGCGCCGGCGCCTCGTCGAGGTGCGCGGCGAGCTCGTCGATCACGGTCGGCAAGACGCGATCAGGCGTCTTCGTGATCGGCGCCGTCAGCTCGAGCGCCCGCAGCCACACCCGGTGGCTGCCGGCCGGCCGCGCGGCCGCGTCGCTCTCGCGCAGCGTCGGTGCCTGAACCACCGGCCGACCCGGGATCATGCCGTGTCGCCGGCGTCGACGTCACGCATCGCGGCGCACCAGCTTGCCGGTTGCGTTCACGATCAAGCCGGGGACGAAGTTGATCGCCGCCGGGACCTTGTGCCGCGGCAGGAGCTCCCGGCAGCGCCGCATGATCTCCTGCTCGAGCTCCACCGCCCGCCCGTTCGCGGCGTCGGTCTCGGCGTTCAGCACGACGTCGGCGACCACGAGCGCACCCGTGATCGGGCTCTTCCGCGTTCGCACGAGCGACATCCGAACGCGTGGGTGGCCGTTGATGATCGCCTCGACCTCCTCCGGATGGACTTTCTGGCCGCCGACGTTGATGATGCCGTCCCGACGACCGACGAAGTAGTAGCGATCGCCCCGCCGCTCGAGCATGTCTGCCGTGTCGACGAACCCGTCGGCGTCCACGAGGGCCTCGGCCTGATCGCCGAGGTAGCGGGCGGCGGTGCGCGTCGATCGGATGCGCAGCGAGCCGTCCTCGACCTTGAGCTCGAGGCCGCCACCGTGCGGCCCGATCAGGCTCGCCGGAAAGCCCGCCCGACCATCGCCGACGTCGAAGGCCACGCCGGCCTCCGTCGACGCGAAGGCGTGGGCGATTCGGGCGTCCGGGTAACAGGCGCGGAGATGGTCGAGGATGGCCTGGTCCGCGATCTCCCCCGACAGGCGCACGTATCGAGGCGCGATCCGGTGCGCCGACGGGCTCATCAAGGCTCGTCGCCAGTGGGACGGCGTCCCCGAGATGTGGGTCACGCCGTGCGCGCCCGCCCGGGTCAGGAAGTCTCCGGGCGATTCCCTGGCGCTGGACAGCACCATCGATCCCCCGCCGAGGAGCGCGCGCAAAAAAATCTGCAGGCCGCCATACCGTCGGATGTCGTAGAAGGTTGTCCACACGGCCGGCGTGGCCGCCGTTCCGTCGCCCGTGATCGCGCCGGTCAGGCTCGGCAGCGTGTGCACGACCAGCTTCGGCCGTCCGGTCGTCCCCGACGTCAGGAGGATCCATTCTGTCGTGTGTCGTGCGGCTCGGTCGCCTCCGCCCGGCGCGATCTTCGGACTGCAGGTGACGAACGCCACGCCCGCCGCGTCGAAGTCCGGGGTCGCCTGGTCGGACACCAGCGCGTCGACCGCCGCCGTCGCGACGACGTACGGCACGTGCTCGGTCGGCAGATCGGGCGGGCACAGGACGAGCCGGGACGCGACGCCATCGAGCTCGATCAGCGCCAGGGCCGCCGTGAGCTGATCCCGAGTGGCGACGAGGACCGAGCGATCGCGGAGCTCGTCGAGCCGCCCTCCGAGACTGCCGCCGTCGACGAGATCGCCCAGCGAGACGCTCGCCTCGGCTCCCCACAGAGCGCGGTCGGACAGCGGGCCGGCGCCGTTCAACGCGCTCCACAGCGAGGTCCGGGCAGGGGCGATGACGCTGCCTGTCACGGACATGATCCCGACCTCCGGCGGATTGATGCGCCGCTCAGGCGGCTGCCGCCGTTGATTCAGCGCCGTCGGCGACGAGCGCACCGTGCGGATGAATGACGTTCTGGATCAGGGCCTGGAGGGTCTCCACGCCCGTGAACAAGCTCGTCGTCGGCTCGGGGACGTCGGGCCTCAGCAGCATCATCTCCGCCTCGAGCGCCCGGAAGAGCCCTTCGGTGTGCACGATGTCGACGACGCCGTGCACGTCGGTATACTCCCGCTCTGCCGAGCCCTGGCGCGCGGCGAGGTCCGCCAGATACGGCATGAACCGGGTGATGAAGCCCTCGAAGAAGGCCATCATCAGCACGATCTTCACCGCCGAGAGCCGAGCGACGAAGAGGCGGACGTTCTCGAGATTGCGATAGACGGCCAGGGCATCGGAATCCGTCGGGGCGGCGTGGGCCGCGAGGGCGAACCGCCGCAGCATTCCTGGATGATTGTCACGGACTTCTTCGCGGAGGTTGTCCTCGATGATCGCCTTGGCTTCGTCCGAGGCGACGGCGAGCCGCGCGGCGGTCATCCAGTAGATGAAGTTCCCCTCGAGCACGGCGGCGTAGCGCGCGATGAGCCCG
The DNA here is from genome assembly GCA_003220225.1 of Candidatus Rokuibacteriota bacterium. GTDB lineage: Bacteria > Methylomirabilota > Methylomirabilia > Rokubacteriales > CSP1-6 > AR12. The sequence goes on along the minus strand of QHRU01000041.1, from coordinate 102,300 downwards.
CGGCGTTCGTCCGGAAGGAGTCGGTCGGGGTCCGGAAGTGAGACCATGAGGTCGTCGATGGTCCGGTCGATGGACGCCTGGATCGGGACGGTGAGCGAGCCCTTGTGGGCCGACATACAGGGACACCTCCGTGCGGCGTCCTGGCCCGTGGCGCGTTCCGGGTGCAGGCGCGCGACTGCACTCCACGCTACTCGGCGCCGACGGCGGCGCCTACCCGCAGAGAGAGGAATTTTGTCCACCCCACTGGGGAGGTTCGGACCCCCCGGATAGGGGCTCTCTTGATGGGCGTCCCGCGGCCGGCTGACAATTTCCGGCAGGTGTCGACCCGGGCACACGCCGTTCGACCTACTGATAGAGGCCGCTGATGGAGGCCGCCGAGGGCGGCACAGGGGGAATATGAGGCTCTTCTACGGCTGGATCATCGTCGGCGTCGGGATCGTGGTGACCTGTGTCGGGCTCGGGGCGATGCTCTCGCTCAGCGTCTTCCTGGCGCCCATGTCGGCAGCGATGGGCTGGTCCCGCACGGGCATCTCGATGGCCGCGCTCCTCAATTTCCTCAGCATGGGGGTCGGATCGTTCGCCTGGGGCGCGCTGTCCGATCGGTTCGGCACGCGCGCGGTCGTGCTCTGCGGAGGCGTCCTGCTCGGCCTCGGCCTGGTGACGGCGAGCCAGGCGGCGACCCTCGGCCAGTTCCAGGTCCTCTTCGGTGTCATCGTCGGCTTCGCGGCGGGCAGCCTCTACACGCCACTGACGGCGACGACCACCCGCTGGTTCACCCAGCATCGCAGTCTCGCCGTCGCGCTCGTCTCGGCCGGGCTCAGCCTCGGGTCGTCGACGGCGGCGCCCCTCGCGCGCTGGCTCATCACGAGCTACGACTGGCGCTTCGCCATGCTGGTGATCGGTGACCTCGCGTGGCTCGTCATCATTCCCGCCGCGTTGCTCGTGCGCGAGCCGCCGGCGCTGCCGACGGCCGCCGTTGTCGCGGCGAGCGCCGAGGGCCCGGGGCTCACGGTGGCGCAGGCGCTGCGCACGCCGCAGTTCGCCGCCATCGCGCTGACGTTCTTCGCGTGTTGCGCGGCGCACTCGGGACCGATCTTTCACATGGTCACCCACGCGATCGACCACGGCGTGCCGGCGATGGCGGCCGCCACCGTGCTCAGCGCGGCCGGCGTGGCCTCGCTGGGCGGCAAGATCCTCTGCGGCCTCGTGGCCGACCGGGTCGGCGCCAAGCGCGTGCTGGTCGGCGGGCTCGCGCTGCAGGCGGTCGCCGTGAGCCTCTACCTCTTCACGCGCGACACCGCGAGCTTCTATGCGCTCGCGCTGATGTTCGGCTTCGCCTATGGCGGCGTGATGCCGCTCTACGCGATCCTCGTGCGCGAGTACTTCGGCGAGCGGATCATGGGGACCGTCTTCGGCGCGGTCGCCTTCGTGTCCACCCTGGGCATGGCCCTCGGGCCGTGGGCCGGCGGCTGGCTGTACGACGCGTTCGGCAGCTACTTCTGGCTCTACATCGGCTCGTTCGGGATCGGCCTCGGGGCCGTGGCCATCGCCTTCAGCTTCCGCCCGCCCCGCCAGCTCGCCGCCGCGCTGCCGAGTCCGAGCCTCGCCCACTGAGTGGACGCGCCGCGCGCCCTCAGCGCGCGGCCGTCGCCGTCTCCGCGAGCACCGTGTGGAGTTGCGCCACCACCGCCGCCCCCTCGCCGATCGCCGCGCCCACCCGCTTGACGGATTCCGAGCGGACGTCGCCCACCGCGAACACGCCGCGGACGTTCGATTCCAGCGGCAACGGCCGGGACTGGCCATCGCCCGATCCCGTGCGAACGAAGCCTTTGGCGTCCAGCGCGACGCCGCAGCCCTGCAGCCACTGCGTCGCGGGATCGGCGCCCACGAACAGGAAGAGGTTGCGGATCGGCAGCTCGGTCTCCTCGCCCGTCGTGGTGCGCCGCCAGCGCACGCGCTCCAGGTGCGAGCCGGGCGCGCCGATCAGCGCCACGACTTCCGTCCGGGTCAGCACCTCGATGTTCGGCGTGGCCTCGATCCGGTCGATGAGGTAGCGCGACATGGTCGCGGCGAGACCGTCGCCGCGAACGAGCATGGACACCTTCGCGGCGTGGCGGGAGAGGAACACGGCGGCCTGGCCGGCCGAGTTACCGCCGCCGACGAGCGCGACGTGTTGCTGCCGGCACAGGCGAGCTTCGATGGGTGAGACCCAGTACCAGACGCCCCGGCCCTCGAACGCCTCGAGCTTCGGGATGGCGGGCCGCCGATAGCGCGCGCCGCTGGCCAGGACGACCGCGCGCGCCGTCACGCGGCGGCCGTCCTCCACCTCGAGAGCGAGGGGAGTGCCGGTGCAGTCCAGACGCACGACCTGGCTCGGGATCACCATCTCGGCCCCGAACTTCTGGGCCTGCACGTACGCGCGGCCCATGAGGTCCTGCCCGGAGATCCCCGCGGGGAATCCGAGATAGTTCTCGATGCGCGCGCTCGCCGCCGCCTGGCCGCCGAACGCCGCCGCGTCGAAGACGATCACCGACAGGCCCTCGGAGGCCGCATACACCGCCGTGGCGAGACCGGCAGGGCCTGCCCCCACGACGGCGACGTCGTAGGTTCGGTCGGGATGATCGATGCGTACCATGCCCAGGCAGTCGGCCAGCTCGCCCTCGCGGGGGTTCTTGAGGACCGATCCGTCGGTGCACACGACCAGCGGCAGGTCCGAGGGGCGCGGCGCGTACCGCTCGAGGAGCGCCGCCGCATCGCGATCCTCGGTGGGATCTAGCCCCTGATGGGGCCAGGCGTTGCGGGCGAGAAAGCCTTGCAGGCGCACGACGTCGAGGCTGCCGGGCGGACCGATCAGGATGGGGCCGCCGGCGCCGGCTTCGACCAGGGCGACCCGGCGCAGGATCAGCGCGCGTATGATCCGCTCGCCGAGCTCGGCTTCGGCGATCAGCAGGGCCCGCAGTCGATCGGTGGGAACGAGCAGCGTCTCCACGTCCGTGATCGCGTGAGCGTCGACGAAGGAGGGACGGCCGGAGAGCTGGCCCACCTCGGCGAGGAAGTCACCCGGCCCTTCCTCGAGAATCGGGAGCACGCGTCCCAGGCCCTCGCGCCGCGTGACGGAGACGGACCCCGAGATGATGACGAACATCCCCGGACTGATCTCGCCCGTCCTGTACAGCGCTTCGCCGGCCCGGTAGCGCCGCACGGTGCCGAAGCGGCGGAGCCGCTCGATCTCCTCCGGGCTGAGCTTCGGGAACATCTGCTCGCGCCGGGTCTCGAGCGTCGACATGGCGAGATGGTACAGGCGTTCCGCTCGGGGAGCGCGTGTGGCGCGACGCCCGGCCGTGCGTGCTATAGTGCCGCCCGCGATGGACGGGGCGATCGACGTTCTCGTCCGGTACGGTTACGTGGTCGTCTTCGGCTGGGTCTTCGCCGAGCAGATCGGGTTGCCGATTCCCGCCGCGCCCGTCCTTCTTGCCGCGGGAGCGCTCGCCGGCACGGGTCGATTGAGCCTCGCGTTCGTCCTGGTTCTGGCTGCGCTCGCGTCGCTCGGCAGCGACACCATCTGGTACTGGATCGGCCGCACCCGAGGCGGCCGCGTCCTCGGCTGGCTGTGTCGCATCGCGCTCGAGCCCGACTCGTGCGTGCGGCGCACTCAAAGCGTCTTCAGCGTTCACGGCGCGCGCTCGCTGCTGGTCGCCAAGTTCGTGCCGGGCTTCAGCACCGCGGCGCCGCCGCTCGCCGGCATCATCCGAATGCCGCTGCTCCGCTTCGTCGTGTTCACCGGGCTCGGCGGCCTGATCTGGGCGGGCGTATTCGCCGGTGTCGGCTGGCTGTTCAGCCGTCAACTCGAGGTGGCGGCCGCCTACGTCGCTCGCCTCGGCAGCGGGGCGGTCGCCCTCGCGGTGGCCGGTCTCGGCGGCTACATCGCCTGGAAATTCGTCGCCCGCCAGCGATTTCTAAGGGCGATCAGGATCGCGCGGATCACGCCCGAGGAGCTCAAGACCCGGCTGGACGCCGGCGACGATGTGATGATCGTCGACCTGCGCGCCCGGATCGATTTCGACGCCGAGCCGTCGATCATCCCCGGCGCGCTCCACCTCATGACCGAGGAGCTGGAGGCCCGTCATCAGGAGATTCCGCGCGACCGCGACATCGTGCTCTATTGCACGTGACCCAACGAGGCCTCCAGCGCCCGTGCGGCGCTCATGCTCAGAGGGCGCGGTATCGAGCGCGTGCGTCCGTTGGCAGGGGGCCTCCACGCCTGGCGCGAGCGTGGATACGCGATGAGCAGCCTCGAGCGCGCGACGACCGTGACGTCGGGGCCTGCGTCCGCATCGATTACGGTAGACTCGGGGTCCCCGAATCGAGGAGGCCCAGCATGAAGCGGAACGCGTCGGTGCTCAGCATCGTGATGGCGCTCGTCGTCGCGACGGTCGTGGTCGCCGACCAGGCGGAGAAGATCGGGCAGGTGCGCTTCCCCGTGTCCTGCAGCCCGGCGGTGCAGCAGCCGTTCGAGCGAGCGGTGGCGCTGCTGCACTCGTTCTGGTACCTCGAGGCGGCGAAGGCCTTTACGCAGATCGCCCAGGCCGATCCCGATTGCGCGATGGCGTACTGGGGTCTGGCCATGACCAGCTGGACGCAGATCTGGTCGCCCCCGCCGCCCGCGGCGCTCAAGCGCGGCGCGGAGGCCGTCGAGAAGGCCAAGGGCGTGCGCCGCACGCTGCCGCCGCGCGAGGGCGACTTCGTCGCCGCCGCGGAGGCGTTCTTCAAGGACGCCGACAAGGCCGACCACCGCACGCGCGCCCTCGCCTACGGCCGCGCGATGGAGCAGATGGCTCAGCGCTATCCGGATGATCGCGAGGTGATGGCCTTCTACGCGCTGTCGCTGCAGGCCACCGCGGATCCCAGGGACAAGACGTACGCGAACCAGAAGCGCTCGGCGCAGATCGCCGAGAAGATCTTCGCGGCCGAGCCCGACCATCCCGGCGCCGCGCACTACATGATCCACGGCTACGACTATCCGGCGCTCGCCCAACAGGGGCTGCCGGCCGCGCGCCGCTACGCGCAGTTCGCGCCCTCGGTGCCGCACGCGCTGCACATGCCCTCGCACATCTACGTGCTGCTCGGCATGTGGCCCGACACCGTCAAGAGCAACATCGCGGCCGCCGCCGCCGAGAAGAGCCGCGGCAACCCCGACGACCACATGCACGCGCTGGACTACCTCGTGTACGGCTACCTGCAGCAGGCCCAGGACGCGCAGGCGAAGAAGGTGGTGGACGAGGCGCGCGCCATCATGGCCGATCTCGCGGCGCGCGCGTACGACTCCGGGCGTCCCACCGCCCACTTCGCCATGGCGGCGATCGAGGCGCGCTGGGCGATGGAGCGTGGCAAGTGGACGGAGGCCGCGGCCATCGATCCGCGCCCCAATCGGTTCCCGCACACGGAATCGATCATTTACTTTGCGCGCGCCATCGGGGCCGCGCGGAGCGGCGACGCCGCGCGTGCCCGCGGCGACGTCGACAGGCTGGCGGCGTTGAAGGACCTCATGAAGGATGCGTACTGGGCCGAGCAGATCGAGATCCAGCGGCGCGCGGCGGCGGCGTGGACGGCGCGCGCGGAGGGCAAGGGGGACGAGGCCTCCGCCCTCATGGGCTCGGCCGTCGAGCTCGAGGCGTCGACGGAGAAGCACAACATCACGCCGGGACCGATCGTCACCGCCCGCGAGCTGCTCGGCGACATGCTGATGGAGGCGGGCCAGCCCGGCCCGGCCGGCCAGGCCTACGAGGCGTCGCTGCGCGTGGCGCCCAACCGATTCAAGGCGCTGTACGGCGTGGCCAAGGCCGCGGAGCGCGCGGGCGATCGCGAAAAGGCCAGGACGTACTACGGCAGGCTGCTCGCCACCGCCGCGTCCGCCGACAGCCAGCGCCCCGAGCTCGTGGAAGCGAAAGCGTTCCGGTGATCGCGTCGGCCCGGATGTATGCGTGGTCGCCGTCGCTGGCGGCCGCCTGGCAGCGCCTGCTGGAGTGGATCGCGCGGGCGGCGGGGGTCGAGCTCGCGGTGATCGACCAGTCGACGCCCACGAACCTCGACGAGCTCTGGGCGCGGCAGGACATGGGCTGCGTCTTCATGTGCGGCTATCCCTGGGCCCTGCGGCGCGACCGACCCGCGCTGCTCGCGGCGCCCGTGCCGTCACCGCTTCGCTACGGCGATCGGGCCGCGTACGTGACCGACTTCATCGTGAGCGCGGCCGGACCGCACCGGACCCTCGAGGACACCTTCGGCGGCGTCATCGCGTATTCCACCGAGCACTCGCACTCCGGCTACAACGCGCCCCGGCACCATCTGCTGAAGCACGTCTCGCCCGCGCGTCCTGCCCTCTATCGCGCCGTGCTCGGTCCCTACGTGCGCCAGCGGCCCCTGTTCGACCTGGTCGTCAAGGGCGAGGCCGACGTGGCGGCCGTCGACGGGTACGCGCTCGACCTGCTCCGCCGCCACGACCCGACCGTCGCCGCGCGGGTGCGGGTGGTGGAGACGACCGTGCCGGCGCCGAGCCCGCCGCTCGTCGCCTCCAGCGGCGTCGACGCGGGCACGCGGGAGCGGCTCACGCAGGCACTGGTCACGGCGCACCACGCCGCCGAGGCGCGTCCGCTCCTCGACGACGTGCTCCTCACGCGCTTCGACCGCGTGACGCCCGCCGCCTTCGAGGTGTTCCTGCAGCGCGAGCAGGCGGCGAAGGACGCCGGGTACCCGAAGCTCGCGTAGTGATGCGGACCCTCGTGCGCGGCGGCTGGGTGGTCGGCTTCGCGAGAGGCGGCCACACCCTCGTTCCCGACGGCGTGGTGGTGTGCGAGGACGACCGCATCGTGCACGTGGGCCGCCGCTTCGACGGGCGCGCCGACGCGGAGATCGACGCGCGCGGCATGCTGGTCTGCCCGGGGTTCATCGACACCCACGTGCACTCCGGCCACCGCGCCTCGCACCGACTCATCACCGACACCGGGCGGCCGGAGTTCTACGGCCAGCCCTTCCTGGAGATCAGCGTGCCGCGCGAGGGCACCCGCGTGGGCGGCGACCCGCGCTACGCGCGCCCGACGGATGCCGACGCGGAGGCCGGCAACCGTCTGCTCGCGACGTTCACCGTCGCGGAGATGCTGCGCAACGGCATCACGACATTCATGGAGTTCGGCAGCCAGCTCGGCGTGCAGGAAGCGCTGCTGGGCGAGGTCGAGCGGCTCGGGCTCCGCGCCTATCTCGGGGCGGGCTACGACTCCGGGCGCTGGGTGGGCGACGAGAAGGGCCGGCTCAAGCGCGTGATCGACGAGGCGGCGGGCCGCCAGGAGTTCGAGCGCGCGATGGCGTTCATCCGCCGCGTCGACGGCACCGTGCACGGCCGGGTGCGCGGCCTGCTCGCCCCCCGCGAGGTCGAGACCTGCACGCTCGACCTGCTGCAGGCGACCCGCAAGGCGGCCGACGAGCTGCGACTGCCGATCGTGACCCACGCCGCGTACAACGTCCTCGAGTTCTACGAGATCCTGCGCGAGCACCGCATGACCCCGGTGGAGCTGTTGGAGAGCGTCGGGCTGCTCGGCCCCGACCTCACCATCGGGCACGGCAACCTCATCGCGGACAACGCGCTGCTGAACTACTCCGGCGGCCGCGAGCTGGAGCTGATGGGCCGCCACCGCGTGACCGTCTCGCACTGTCCGGTGAACATCGCGCGGCGCGCGCGCTACCTCGACTCCTGGCCGAAGTATCGCGCGGCCGGCGTCAACCTCGCCCTCGGGAGCGACACCTATCCGCGCGACCTCATCATGCAGATGCGCATCGCGTCCTACTTCGGCAAGGTGGTGAGCCACAACCTCTTCGCGGCCTCCGCGGCCGAGGTGTTCGAGGCGGCCACGCTGGGCGGCGCCAGGGCCCTCGGCCGCGACGACCTCGGCCGGCTGGCGCCCGGGGCCAAGGCCGACCTCGTGGTGATCGACCTCGCGACGCGCGACACGCTGCGCTTCGGGCCCGTGCGCGATCCGATCAAGGCGCTGGTGGAGTGCGGCATCGGCGACGACGTGGTCACCGTGATCGTGGATGGCGCCGTCCGCATGCGGGATCGCGTGATTCCCGGCGTCGATCTCGCGGCCGTGCGGCGCCAGGCGCAGGAGGCGGGCGAGACGGTGTGGCGGCGCGTGCAGGAGTGGGATCCGCTCGGCCGCACCGCGGAGCAGATCAACCCGTGGTCGTTTCCGCTCACGAAGGAGGACTGATGCGCCGCTCGCTCCTGGTCGCCGCCGCGCTGCTCACGCTGGCCGTGGCCCCGCCCGCCGTCGTTCCGCGCGCGTGGGCGCAGCCGTATCCAGCGCGGCCGATCCAGTTCATCGTTCCGTTCGCGACGGGCGGCCCCACCGACACGGCCATCCGCGTCATCCAGCCGCAGCTCGCCGCGAGCCTCGGCGTGCCCGTCGTGCTCGTCAACAAGCCGGGCGGCGGCGGCGCGGTCGGCATGGACGGCGTGGCCAAGGCCAGGCCGGACGGCTACACGCTCGCGGCCACCGTGCGCTCCACGCTGACCATCCTGCCGGCCACGCAGCCGGACGTGACGTACAAGATCTCGGACTTCGCCGTCATCGGCAGCTACGCAATCGACTCGGGGGTGATCCTCGTCAAGGCGGGCGCGCCGTGGAAGACGCTGGAAGAGTTCGTCGACCACGCGAGGAAGAATCCGGGGTCGGTGACCTACGGGTCGGCGGGCCTGGGGACCAACAGCTACTTCAACATGGAGCTGTTGCAGCAGGCCTACGGCCTCACGCTGTCCCACGTGCCGTTCAGCGGCTCCGGCCCCGTGAAGAACGCGCTCCTCGGCGGCCACGTCCCCATCGGCGCCGCCGCCCTGAGCGCCGTGCTCTCCGTGGTGCGCTCGGGCGACCTCGTGGTCCTCGCCACCAGCGCGAGCAAGCGCCTGCCCGTGATCGCCAGCGCGCCGACGATGACCGAGAAGGGCCAACCCGACGCCTCGCTGAGCACGTGGATGGAGCTGTACGCGCCCGCGAAGACGCCGAAGCCGATCGTCGATCGTCTCTCCGCCGCTCTGGAGAAAACGATGAGAGACCCGGACGTGATCGCCGCCATCGACAAGGCCGGGCTCACCGTCGAGTACCGCGACCCCGCCGCGACGCTGACGCTCGTCGAGCGCGAGAACGCGGTGGTGACGCGCCTGGCCAGGAAGCTGAATCTGGGTCGTTAGTGACGGGACGCGATCGCGGCGCGGCCGCCGTCCTGCTCGTGTTCGGCCTCATCGCCCTCGAGGAAGCCGGCCGGCTCCGCTTCGGATCGCTCGCACGGCCCGGCCCCGGCTTCTTTCCCGTCGTCCTCGCCGCCGGGTTCTCGCTGGTGTGCACGGGTCTTCTCGTCATCGCCGCGCGTGCGCGTGGGGCGGACGCGGTGTCCGCCGCGCGTCTGGGATGGCCGAAGATCGGCGCCACGATGGCGGCGCTGTTCGTCTATACCCTCGTGCTGGAGTCGGCGGGGTTCGTGGCCGCGACCTTCGCCTTGCTGGTGTTCTTCTTCAGGGCGCTGGAGCGGCAGCGGTGGCTCGTGGCCGTCGCCAGCTCGCTCGTCACCGCGCTGGTGACCTACCTCGTGTTCAAGGTATGGCTCAACGTGCAGCTCCCCGCCGGTCCCTGGGGCGGCTGACGGTCGTGGACCTGCTTCACGGCCTCGCATACGGGCTCTCGGTCAGCCTGCAGCCTCCGAATCTGACGGCGTGCTTCGTCGGCGTCTTCGTGGGCACGCTCATCGGCGTGCTGCCCGGCATCGGTCCGGTGGCGACCATGTCGCTGCTCCTGCCCATCACCTTCGCGATGTCGCCCACCGCGTCCATCATCATGATGGCGGGCATCTACTACGGCGCGATGTACGGCGGGTCCACCACGTCGATTCTCGTGAACATCCCCGGGGAGGCGGCCTCGGTGGTGACGTGCATCGACGGCTACCAGATGGCCCGGCAGGGCCGCGCCGGCCCGGCGCTGGGGATCTCGGCCCTGGGCTCGTTCATCGCAGGGACGTTCAGCGTGCTGGGCATCATGCTGCTGGCGCCGCCGCTCACCTCGGTCGCGCTGCGGTTCGGCCCGCCCGAGATCTTCGGTCTGCTGCTCCTCGGGTTCACGATGGTGACCTACCTCACGGCGGGCAGCAAGCTGAAGGCGGTCGCCATGGCGCTCCTGGGAATGCTCCTCGGCACCGTCGGGCTCGATCCGATCGCCGCCTCGCCGCGGTTCACCTACGGCAGCGTGACCCTCGGCGACGGGCTGGGGCTGGTGCCGATCATCATGGGGCTCTTCGGGATCAGCGAGGTGCTCCTCAACATCGGCCAGGGCGTGAAGCAGGAGGTCTTCGATACGCGGATCAAGGGGCTCATGCCGAGCCGCGAGGACTGGAGGCGCTCGGCGGGGCCGATCGCCCGCGGCAGCGTGCTCGGCTTCCTGCTCGGCATCCTGCCCGGCATCGGCGCCATCATCCCGACGTTCGTCTCGTACGCGCTCGAGAAGCGCATCGCCCGTCAGCCCGAGCGCTTCGGCAAGGGCGCCATCGAGGGCGTCGCGGGTCCCGAAGCCGCGAACAACGCCGCCACGGGCGGCTCGATGATCCCGCTCCTCACCCTCGGCTTCGCGCCGAACGTGGTCATGGCCGTGCTCCTCGGCGCCTTTCTGATCCACGGCGTGCAGCCGGGTCCGCTCCTCATCAAGGAGCACCCCGAGATCTTCTGGGGCGTCATCACGAGCATGTACGTCGGGAACCTCATGCTGCTCGTGCTCAACCTGCCGCTCATCGGGCTCTGGGTGCAGCTGCTGCGGGTGCCGTACGGGATCCTGTTCCCGCTGATCTTGCTGTTCTGCGTGATCGGCGTCTACAGCGAGTCGGCCAACGTCTGGGACATCGTGGTGATGCTGGCCTTCGGCGTGATCGGTCTGCTCATGAAGCGCTTCGGGTTCGAGGCCGCGCCGCTCGTGCTGGCCTTCGTGCTCGGGCGCATGGCGGAGGAATCGATCCGCCAGTCGCTGCTCATGTCGAACGGCCGGTTCTCGATTCTGATGACGCGGCCCATCGCCACCGTGCTCATCGCCGCCGCCCTGATCGTGGTCGCGCTGCCGGTGATCGTGTCGCCCGTGCGGCGGCTGCTCCGCACGGTGCCGCCCGACGACACCGCGTGAGTGGCGTGGCGCACGGAATGGGGAGCCACGACCGCGAGCGACTGCGTGACCTGAGCACGCGCCTGGTGCGGCTTCACCGGCTTCTCCTCGATCGCGAGCGGGGTCTGTACGAGGATCGCCACGGCGCCATCCCCTCCCGCGAGCTGTTCGGTCTCGTGCTCAACGACGAGCAGTTCGCCTGGCTGCGATCGCTCTCGATGCTGATCGCTCAGATCGACGAAGTCGTGGATGCGGACGAAGCCATCGCCCCGGAGACCATGCGGAGCGCGTTCCGAGAGGCGCACCGATTGCTCAAGTCCGGGGAGCCGGGCGAGTTCCGGGATCGATACCACGCCGCGCTGCAGGACTCTCCGGACATCGTGATGGCCCACGCCGACGTCAGTCGGGTGCTCCGGAGTGCCAGCGACCCTCCAGCCCCCGCGCTATAATCGCGCCTACGTCTGCACCAGCCAGCGATCGCACGGGCCGCATCGTCCTCGAGCAGGTGACCCAACGTTTCGCGCTGCCGCGCGAGGACCGGGAATTCACCGCCGTCCAGGACGTCTCGTTCGACATCGGCGGCGGCGAGTTCGTGTCGATCGTGGGACCCTCCGGCTGCGGCAAATCCACGCTCCTCGGCCTCATCGCGGGGCTCGTGCCGATCAGCGCGGGCCACATCAGCCTGGACGGGCAGCCCGTCGACGGGGTCAACGCGCGCCTGGGCTTCGTCTTCCAGCGCGACGCCCTCTTTCCCTGGAAGACCGTCGCCCAGAATGTCGGTCTGCCGCTCCTGTTCCGTGGGGTCGACGCGGCTTCGGCGCGCCCGCGCGTGGCCGACTGGATCGCCCGGATCGGTCTCACCGGCTTCGAGCGCTATCATCCTCACCAGCTGTCGGGCGGCATGCGCAAACGGGTGGCGCTGGCCATGACGATGGTCTACGAGCCTCAGATCGTGCTGATGGACGAGCCGTTCGGGGCGCTGGACGTGCAGACACGGAATCTCATGGAGAACGACCTCCTGGAGATCTGGGCTCAGTCCCGTCGCACGGTCGTGTTCGTGACCCACGACCTCGAGGAGGCCATCGCGCTGTCGGACCGCATCGTGGTGATGACCGCCTCGCCCGGGCGCGTCAAGGCCGTCTACACGATCAGCCTGCCGCGCCCGCGCTCGGTCACCGAGATCCGCTTCCATCCCGATTTCGGCCGTCTGTACGAGACGATCTGGAAGGACCTGAAGGACGAGGTGCGTGTTGGCTACGAGCGGAGTCGACAAGGTCTCGCGGGCTGAGGTCTACCTCTGGCGAGTCGTTCTCCTGGGGGCGTTCCTGATCCTCTGGGAGGCCGCGACGCGCCGGGGTTGGGTCGACCCGTTCTTCGTCAGCCAGCCCACGGTGCTGGCGATGCAGATCGCCGACTGGATCCGGACCGGGTTCATCTTCCGTCACCTGGTGGTGACCATGCAGGAGACGATCATCGGCTTCCTGCTGGGGACGCTGCTCGGGGTGGCTGTCGGCTTCCTCTTCGCCCACTGGGAGAAGCTGGCCCGGATCTTCGATCCGCTGATGGTGGCGCTCAATGCCATGCCCCGCGTCGTGCTGGCGCCGCTGTTCATCCTCTGGTTCGGCCTCGGCCTGCTCTCCAAGGTGGTGATGGTCGTCTCTCTCGTCTTCTTCGTCGTCTTCTTCAGCACCTACACCGGCATCCGCGAGGTGGATCGTGACCTGGTCAACAACGCCCGGATCCTCGGGGCGAGTCCGCGCCACATGATCCGCCACGTCCTGCTCCCCTCGGCCCTCACGTGGATCTTCGCGAGCCTTCGCACCAGCGTCGGCTTCGCCCTGATCGGCGCCGTGGTCGGGGAATACCTCGGCTCGCACGAAGGGATGGGCTACGTCATCTCCTATGCGGAGTCGATGTTCAACGCCACCGGCGTGCTGGCCGGGCTCCTCGTCCTGATGGCGGCCGTCATCGCCATCGACATCGGCCTGCAGCGCCTCGACGCGCGGTTCTCGTACTGGAAGCCGGTTCCGAAATGAGGCGCTCGCGCGAGGGGAAGGACGTCATGACAACGCTCCTGCGTCGCATCGTCGCCGTGGCGGTCCTGCTCGCGGTCCTCGTCTCCGGGGGCGCGCCGGCAAGCCGGGCGGCCGAGAAGGTCACCGTCGGAGTCGGCGGAGTCGCCCTCATGGTGTATCTGCCGACTGCGCTGGCCAAGGCCAAGGGCTACTTCGCCGAGGAGGGGCTCGACGTCGAGATCCTGGACATCAAGGGCGGCGGCTCGCAGGCCGCCTCGGCGCTCATCGGCGGCTCGGTCGACTTCAGCGCCAACGCCATCGATCACGCCATCAAGGCCAGGACGCGGGGCAAGGACCTCATCGCCGTGCACTCGCACGTCCGGCTGCCGGTGATGGGCCTGGTGGTGGCCAACAAGTACAAGGGCGAGATCAAGTCGATCGCCGACCTGAAGGGCCGCCCGCTGGGCGTCACCTCGCCGGGATCGCAGACCCACATGGTGCTGGGCTATCTGCTGGTGAAGAGCGGGGTGAAAGCCGACGAGGTGAAGATCGTCGGCGCGGGCGGCAACACCATGCCGCTCGCGCTCGAGAAGGACTCGGTCCACGCCGGCATGATGGTCGATCCGTTCTTCACGGTGTTCCTCAAGCAGGGCAAGGGCTACGCCCTCGTCGACATGTTCACGACGAAGGGCACCGTCGAGGCCATGGGCGGCGAGGTGCAGGGGACGACGCTCCTCACGCGCCCGGACGTCATCGCCAGGCGGCCGGCCACGGTGCAGAAGATGGTGAACGCGCTGGTCCGGGCCAACAAGCTCATCGTGGGATCCTCAGGGGAGGAGCTGGCGAAGGCGCTGCCCCGGGAGCTGAGCGGCGACCCGAAGCTCTACGCCGAGTCGTTCGAGCACGCCCGCGAGGCGTTCCCGGCCGACTCGCTCGTCAGCCGCGAGGGCGTGGCCCGGGTCATCGAGACCATGCGGGTCTTCGACGTCGTTCCGGCCGGCACGAAGATCGACCCCGAGAGCCTCTTCGACAACCGGTACGTGCTGAAGGCGCTGGGGCGCTAGGGAGAGGAGATTCGTCCATGAGTTCCCGGACACTGCATCCCGAGACGACGGCGGAGGCGTACCTCGAGCTGCTCAAGGACCGCGGCATCGACGTCTTCCTCGGCAATGCCGGCACGGACTTCGCGTCGCTCGTGGAGGCGTTCGCGCGCTTCGAGGCCGGGGGCGGCCGCGCGCCGCGCCCGATGGTGGTGCCGCACGAGTTCGTCGCCGTGTCGATGGCTCACGGATATTACGCCGCGGGCGGCCGACCCGCCGCCGTCATGGTCCACGTCAACGTCGGCACCGGCAATGCGTCGACGGCCATCATCACCGCGTCCCGCGCGAACGTCCCCATTCTCATGAGCGCCGGGCGGACGCCGATCACGGAGGAAGGGCTGCCCGGCGCGCGCGACCTGCACATCCACTGGGCGCAGGAGAGCTTCGACCAGGCCGCCATGCTGCGCGAGTACGTCAAATGGGACTACGAGCTGCGAACGCCCGTGCAGATCGAGTCGGTGGTGGACCGCGCCTTCGAGCTCATGCTCGCCGAGCCTCGGGGGCCGGTGTACCTCACGCTGCCGCGTGAAGTGCTGGCCGCCCGTCCCGGGGCGATGACGATCACCTCGCCGCCGCGGCGTCAGTCCCGCAGCGAGCGCTTCCCGGATCCCGCACGGATCGACGAGGCCGCCCGCATCCTCGCGCGCGCCGAGCACGCGATCATCCTCACCTCGGCGGCGGGGATCGATGCGCGCGCCGTCGCCGGCCTCGTCGAGGTGGCGGAGGCGGGCGGGATCGGTGTCGTGGAGGCCGATCCGATCTACATGAATGTCTCGCATCGACACGACCTGCATCTCGGCTACAACCAGTCCGGCACCACGAATCCCTCGCTCGGCGAGGCCGACGCCGTCCTGGTCGTCGAGGCCGACGTGCCCTGGTATCCACACCTCAAGAAGCCGGCGCCGGGCGCGCCCATCATCCACCTCGGCGTCGATCCCTTCTTCTCGCGCTACCCGATGCGCAGCTATCCGTGCGACGTGCCGATCGTTGCCACGCCGGGGGCGGCGCTGCCGCTGCTCGCGGAGGCCGTGCGGCGTCACGCCGATCGGCAGGCGGTGGGCCGCCGTCGCGAGCGCATCGTCGCCGAGCATCGCAAGCGTCAGGCGGCGTGGGACGAGACGGCGCTGAGGCAGGCGAGCGCGCCGACGATCGGCTTCGCGTGGGCGTCGCGGTGCATCGGCGAGCTCGTCGACGAGAGCACGGTGGTCGTGAACGAGTACCCGCTGGACCGGCGGTTCGCCGCGTTCACGCGGCCGGGCAGCTACTTCGGGTCGCCGCACTCGAGCGGCCTCGGCTTCGGGCTCGGCGCCGCCTTGGGCGTGAAGCTCGCGCGCCCGGACGCGACGGTCATCGCCACCGTGGGGGACGGCGCCTACTTCTTCGGCGAGCCGCTATCCTGCCTGTTCGTGCAGCGCGCCCACGCGCTGCCGATCCTCACCGTCATCTTCAACAACCAGCAGTGGGAGGCCGTGAAGTTCGGGGCGCTGGCCGTCCACGCCGACGGCGTCGCCAAGACGCGCGGCCGCTTCCCGCTGAGCGAGCTCACCCCTTCGCCGCGCTTCGAGGAGATGGCGAAGACCGTGGACGGCTACGGTGAGCGTGTGGAGAGTCCCGGCGAGCTGCCGGCCGCGCTCAAGCGCGGCCTGGCCGCCGTCCGCGAGGGCCGGCCCGCGATCCTCAACGTGCTCTGCCAGCGGACTGTTTAGACGGGGGGCCCCGAGATGGCCCCCCAGCTTTTCAAGCGAAGGGGGCTACGCTCCCCTCGGACTCCCCCGGCCAACGCTCGGGGCGCCCCGGCGGAGCCGTGGCACCCCTCGACACTGCTCAGGAGGGCTCGAGCCCGGTCAGCCGCCGGAAGAATCCCTCGCGGTGCAGGCGCGCCACCGGCTCCTGGTCGATGAACTGGTCGGGCGCCGGGAGGCGCGGAATGACCTCGAGGCGATGGAGCATGAGCGCGGCGGTGCGCACGCCCTCCGGCGTCGGGTACATCGTGCCCCCCATGAGCTGGGAGAAGTAGAGGTAGGAGGCCTCGAGGACCTCACGGTCCGTTTCGCCGCTGTACTTCCGGATCACCTCGACGCCGAACGCCCCGTCGGCGCGGAATCGGTAGACGCCCTGGGCGTACGCGCGGACGTAGCGCAGGACGACGTCGGGGTGAGCCTTCGCGTAGCGACGGGTCGTCGCGGCGCAGCTGTTCTGGAACGCCACGTCGAGCCGCCGGAGATCCTCGACGAGATTCCAGCCCCGCTTCGCCGCCTGGAACGGCTCGGGCGAGTGCATGATGACGACGTCGACCATCGTGGGATCGAGGAGCCGTTAGAGCTTGGGCCCGCCCGTCCCCACTGCGACGATCGTGGCGTCCTTGTCGAGGTCCCAGCCCCAGCGCTCGAACGCCAGCGCGATCGTGCAGTGGTCGGCGTCGCCGCGGCCGAGCACGCCCCAGCGCTTGCCGCGCAGCTCCTCGCGCGTCGTGAGCCCGGGTCGCGCGGTGACGTACGTGGCGGTGCGGCTTACCGCCGAGGCGACGATGACCACGTCGGCGCCGTCGCGCACGTCGACGGTGATGACGTCGGGCGAGACGGTGTTGGTGAACTCCGCCTCGCCGGCCACGAGGGCAGGCAGCGCCTTCGGGTGGCCCTCGTAGAACTTCAGCTCGGGATCGAGCCCGTTGTCCTTCATGGAGCCGCCCTCGACGGCCGCGAAGAGGGGCGAGGTCCCGACGCCGCGATTGCCGCACGCGATACGAATCTTCTCCATGGTGTCACCCCTTGAACGCCGACAGGTCGAAGCCCTTGCGCAGCGCGCGCTGGAGCACGAGGAAGAGGAGGAAGACCGGCAGGGTGGCGAGAACGGCGATCGCCATCTGCTCGGTCGGAGGGTTGCCGTAGTCGTCGCCGAAGCGCACCAGCCCCAGCGGATACGTGCGGAACTCGTCCCGCGACACGACCACGAGCGGCCAGAGGAACTGGTCCCAGCTGTCGCGGAACGAGAACAGGGCGAGCACGGCGAGGGCGGCCTTGCACTGGGGAAGGATGATCGATCTCAAGATGCGCAGCTCGCCGGCCCCGTCGATCCGGGCCGCCTCGAGGTAGTCCGACGGGATCTTGAGGATGAACTGGCGCATGAGAAACACGCCGAACGCGTCGATGAGCAGCGGGCCCGCGATGCCCTGGTAGCTGTTGACCCAGCCCAGCTTGTGGATCACCAGGAAGGTCGGGACCAGGGTCACCTCCAGCGGCAGCATCAGCGTGCTCAGGATCACCAGGAGCAGGAGCCGGTCGCCGGGAAAGCGAAACTTGGCGAGCCCGTAGCCGGCGAGCGTGCAGAAGACGACGTTGCCGAGCATCACCGACGCGGAGACGATGGCGCTGTTGAGGAAGAACCGCGGGAAGGCCGATCGCGAGAGCGCGTTGCCGTAGTTCTCGGGGTGCCAGACGGAGGGAATCCACTCCGTGGTGAGTTGAAACATCTTCTCCCCGGCCTGGAACGACGTGGTCGTCATCCAGACGATGGGAAGGACGAAGAGGAAGGCCAGGGCCGCCAGCGGAGCCAGCCCGCTCCATCGGCTGAGCGCGTGCAGCATCGCGCGCCGTCTCACGAGTACTCCTCCTCGCTCCGCATGAAGAGCCGCATCTGGGCGAGCGTGAGCACCATGACGATCGCGAAGAGCACCACGGAGATGGCCGCCGCCCGGCCCATCTTCATGTACGAGAACCCGGTCTCGTAGATCAGCATGGACAGCACGCGGGTCGCGTTGCCCGGCCCCCCGCCCGTGATGATGAAGGGCATGAGAAAGATCCGCGCGGAGAGGAGCGCGGCCACCACGACCACGAAGAACGTCACCGGCATGAGCAGCGGCAGCGTGAGGTACCGGAAGCGGCGCACGGCGTTGGCCCCGTCGATCTCGGCCGCCTCGTAGTACTCGGGCGGGATGGTCAACAGCCCGGCCAGGAACACCACCATGAAGTAGGGCGCGAAGCGCCAGACGGTGACCAGGATGATGGCGGGCATGGCCAGCGCCGAGTCCGTCAGCCAGTCGAGCCGCCCGAACCCGAGGGGGCCGAGGAACTGGTTCAGGAGGCCGTGCGGGTGGAAGAGGAAGCGCCACACGAGGCACACGGCGAGGATCGGCATGATGTTGGTGAGGAACATCGCGCTCATGCAGGCGCGCCGGCCGGGACCCCGCGTATTGATGGCCAGCGCGAGCCCCAGCCCCACGAGCGTGATGAAGATCGTCGAGCCCGCGATGTAGACGAGGGTGTTGGCGAGCGCCTCGCGGAAGATCGGATCGCGGAGGATGCTCTCGTAGTTCTCCAGGCCGACCCACCGCGGCGGCTTCATCATGTCGTAGGTGGTGAAGCTGAGCCCCATCGCCCACAGCATGGGGCCGTACTTGAACACCAGGAAGAAGAGGATGGTGGGCATGACGAAGGCCATGCCCCAGAGCCGGATCCGCCAGCGGTAGCTCAGGCCTTCTTGAACTCCGCGGTCGCCCGGTCGACTTCCGCCGCCGCCTCGTCGAGGGCGGCCTTGATGTCGGCGTTGTTGAGCATGACCTTCTGCACGGCGCGATGCATCGCGTCCGCCAGCTCCGTCCAGATCGGGGTGCGCGGGAAGAAGACGCCGTTGTCCTTGGCTTTGATGATCTCGCCGACGTGCGGGAAGCTCTTCACCCGCGGGTCGTCCGTCCAGCCGGTCTTCCGGGCGAGCGTGAACGGCGCGGTGGCCTGCCAGCAGTCGACGAGGTCCGACATGATGAACCGGTACATGTCGTGCAACGCCTCCTGCTTGTCCTTCGGCGCGCGCGCGTTGACCACGAAGTTGAAGCCGTAGCACGTCGTGTAGCGCTTGTCGGCCGTCACGCCCGCCATCTGCACGGGCAGGAAGTAGCCCTCGGATTCCATCACGGGATTCTGGGACTTGATGGCCACGGGCGGAATGGGGTGGCAGCTGAACATCGAGCAGCGCTCCTTGAGCCAGTCCATCTGGGGCAACGGGAAGGTCGCGATCGAGTCGGCGGGATCCTCGGCGCCGTACTGGCGGGCGATCGAGGCGCGGATGGTCATCGCCTTCACCCCGGCCTCGTTGTTGATGGTGCACTTGCCGCTCGCGTCGAACCACTGGCCGCCCACCTGGGAGACGATCGGGTTGAGCTGGATCATCGTCCACTGCGCGGCGTGCATCGCGAACTTGAACCCCTGGCGGGTGAACTTGTTCCCCTGCTTGATGGTCAGCCGCTTGGCCACCTCGCCCAGCTCCGTCCACGTCCTCGGCTGATCCTTCACGGGATCGAGGCCGACCTCCTTGAACTGCTTCGTGTTGAGGTAGTTGCAGAAGCCGTAGAACCACAGCGGATAGCCGTACGCCTGGCCGTCCTTGATCGCGCCCGCCACGAAGGCGTCGGCGTGATCCTTGCGGAACGCGTCGAGGGCCGGGTAGCCCAGCAGCTTCACGTCGAGCGGCGCGATCAGGTTGCGCGCGAGCCACGTCGGCATGAGCCAGTCGCCGGTGACGAACCCGTCCGGCGCCGTGCCCGTCGCGTAGCCGACCGAGACCTTCTTGCCGAGATCGGCGAAGGTGAACCACTGGAAGTCCACCTTCACGCTGGGGTTCTTCTCCATGTACTGGTTGACGCGCTTGTGGAGCCACGGGCGCTGCTGAGGATTGTCGAACGTCCAGAAGGAGAGCGTGATGGGGGCCTTTGGCTGCGCGAATCCCCGCGTGCGGGTGGCGGCGACCGCCGTCGCGCCGGCGCCAAGGGCGCCGATCCGCGTGAGAGCCTGGCGCCGGCTCACCCCGGGTCCGCTGCTTGCGTTCGTCATGGTCCCTCCGGTTCTGGACGGCGGGACGCTAGCCCGTGGGCGACGCGAGTGTCAAGACCGCTCGCGTCAGGAGCTTTCGCAGTATTCTTGCCGGGTGAGTCTCAAGGGCAAGACCGCGCTGATCACCGGCGCCAGCCGGAACATCGGCCGCGCCGTCGCGCTGGCCTTCGCCGCCGAGGGCGCGGATCTCGTGCTCAACACGCGCGTCAACGGCGAAGAGCTGGAGGCCGTGGCCGCCGAGTGTCGGAAGGCGGGGGTCCGCGTCGTCGGGGCGCTCGCCGACATCGCCGACGCGGCCGCGGTGGAGGCGATGGTCCGGCAGGGACTCGCCGAGCTCGGCGCCATCGACGTCCTGGTCTGCAACGCGGCCATCCGGCCGCACAAGGCCATCACCGAGACCTCGCTCGAGGACTGGCACCGCGTGATGGCGGTGGATCTGCACTCGGCGTTCTATCTGGCGCGCGCCGTCGTGCCCGGCATGAAAGAGCGCAAGCGCGGGAGCATCATCGCGCTCGGCGGGCAGTCCGCCATCACGGGCCGGCCGAACACGGCGGCGGTGACCGCGGCCAAGTCGGGATTGCTCGGCCTCGTCCGCGCGCTGGCGGCGGAGCTGGGCCCCTTCGGCATCCGCGCCAACATGGTGGTGCCCGGCTTCATCGACACCGAGCGGCGCTACGCCGACTGGTATCCGGAATTCAAGCAGACGCCGCCCGGCGATCCCGCGCAGGTGAAGGAGATTCCGCTCCGGCGGCTCGGCCGCCCGGAGGACATCGCGGACGCGTGCGTGTTCCTCGCGTCCGACGCGTCGTCCTACGTGACGGGGGACACGATTCGGGTGATGGGCGGGCGGGTCATCGGCTAGCCCTCGCGGGACTGGTTGAGAATGATCCCTCCGGTCAGAGACCCACCAAGGTGATTTCTGACCAGAGTCCCCTAAGGCTTTGATATATCCGGTGTTCTGGTCCGGTATCGGATTTGCGATGAAGGTCTGCCATGGAAGGCTTCGGCCCGCGCTGGCTGATCCTCTTCGCGGTCACCGCCGCTGTTGCGGCGGCGACGCCGGCCGGCGCCGACGCGCGCAAGAAGGCGGCCCAGGACGGAGCGACGTACCTCACGAGCGCCCGGCCGGGGCCTTCGTACCAACGAGTGGTCTTCACGTCGTCGACGCCGCGCAGGGCCCATGAGACATTGCCGCACGGGGTCTATTCGCGGGAGATCGCCGAGGCCTCCGAACGATACGCGGTGCCGGAGCGCCTCATCTGGGCCGTCATCCGAGTGGAATCCAGCTTCGACTATCGAGCCGTCTCCCCGAAGGGCGCCCGCGGGCTCATGCAGCTGATGCCCGAAACCGCCGCACTGCTCGGCGTCCAGGACGCCTTCGACGCGCGAGAGAACATCCATGCTGGCACCCGTCATCTGCGTGCCCTGATGGAACGCTTCCGCTACGACGTGCGACTCTCTCTGGCGGCCTACAACGCCGGCGAGAAGGCCGTGCTGACGTTCCGCGGAGTCCCGCCGTTTCCGGAGACCCAGGACTACGTGATCCGCGTGCTGCGCTACTACAACGCGCCGATCGACTGGGGGCGCTCGCCGGGGGCCGGCATTCACCGGATCGTCGAGCCCGACGGCACGATCATGTACACCAACATCCCGTTCGGACGCTCCAGCGCGTTCTCATCCGGCCGATAGCCCCACCGCGACGCACATCACGCCCGTTGCGGGATCTGGTATAAATGACGCGAGCCATTCACCGTACGCGAGTCATTCACCCGGAAGAGGGAGGAGGCGCGGGAACGAGCTGAGCGGGGTCGCGTGCGACGAGCGCCAGGTCCGCCTTCGGGCGGATGACGAGGCAGGGACCGATCGAACCACTCGGCGGATGGTCCCTCGGCGGGCACGGTCGTGATGGGTGGAGCAAACCGGCGCGGTAACGTGCCGACAAAGGCCGCCCAGGGTGCCGGCGGGTCAGCTGACCCGTCTCTCGACTCCCTCCTTGCTCTTCGCGCATTCCGTCCCCGGACAGGGGGACAGCCATGTGCGGAATCTTCGGTTACGTCGGCCACGATCGGAACGCGGCGGACCTGGTGCTCCGAGGGCTCAAGAAGCTCGAGTATCGGGGCTACGACTCCTGGGGCGTGGCCGTTGGCCACCGCGACCAGGTGGTCCTCGAGAAGCGGACCGGCAAGATCGGCGACGCGGTGCCGGATCTGCCTGCGAGCGCGATCGGTATCGGCCATACCCGCTGGGCCACGCATGGCGGCGTGACCGAGCACAACGCCCATCCGCACCTGGATTGCGCGGGGCGGCTCGCGCTCATCCACAACGGCATCGTCTCCAATTATCGCGAGCTCCGCGAGCCGCTCGTGCGGTCCGGGCATCGGTTCCGCTCCGAGACGGACACCGAGGTGGTGGCCCACCTCATCGAGGAGTGCCTGGCCGCGACGCCGGCCGGCCCCGAGCAGCTCGTGACCGCCACGATGACCGCCTTCCGCCGGCTCCGCGGGCTCAACGCCATCGCCGTTGCCGACGTCCGCACGCGCCAGATCGCCGCGGCCAAGAGCGGCTCGCCGCTCGTGCTCGGGTGGAGCGATCACGGCCACCTGCTCGCCTCGGACTTCAGCGCGCTGCTCGAGCACACGCGGCGCGTGACCTTCGTCGAGGACCGGCAAGCCGTGCTGTTGTCGCGCGAGCGCTGTCGCGTCTTCGACGCCGACACGGGCCGCGAGCTGACGCCCGCGATCACGGAGGTCGAGTGGGAGGCGGCTGCCACCGAGCTGTCCGGGTATCCCGACTACATGACCAAGGAGATCCACGAGCAGCCCGCGGTGCTGCGGCGCCTCGCCGAGGCCGGCGGCGAGCACGCGCGGCGCCTGGCCGCCATGATCCGGGACGCCGGCGACGTCTTCGTCATCGGCTGCGGCACGGCGAGCCACGCCGCGCTGGCCGCCCAGTATCTGCTCGCGCGGATCGCCGGCCGCCGCGTCACCGTCGCCAGCGCCTCGGAGTTTCCCTACCTGGGCGACTTCGTCGGCGAGGGCGCGCTGGTGGTCGCGCTGTCCCAGAGCGGTGAGACCATCGACGTCATCGACGCGGTACGCGCGGCCCGGCAGCGCGGCGCCCGCATCGCGGCCATGGTGAACGTCGAGGGCTCGACGCTCTGGCGGCTGGCGGACCTCACGGTGCCGCTGGGCGCCGGTCCCGAGCGCTGCGTGCTGGCCACCAAGAGCTTCACCGCGAAGCTGGCGATCCTGTTGCTCACCGCCTACGAGCTCGCGGACGAGGCCGCCGCCGCGGCTACGCTGATCGAGCGTGCAGCGGACGAGATCGAGCGGCTGCTGGCCGACGACCGGCGCGATCTGATCCGCCACGTCGCCGAGGCCATCCACACGCGCGAGCACCTCTTCGTCATCGGCCGTGGGCCGAGCTATCCGCTCGCGCTCGAGGCGGCGCTGAAGGTGAAGGAGGTCAGTTACATCCACGCCGAGGGCTTCGCGGGCGGGGACCTCAAGCACGGGGTGATCGCGCTCATCGAGCCGGGCACGCCCTGTCTCGTGCTGGCGCCGCGGGACGAGACGTACGACGACATCATGGCGGGCGCCATGCAGGTGAAGGCGCGCGGCGCGATGCTGATCGGCGTGTCACCGGAGCCCCACGAGGCGTTCGACTACCACATCCCCGTGGCCGACCTCGGGCCCGCGACGGCCATCCTCAACGCGCCACCGGCCCAGCTGCTCGGCTACTATCTGGCACTGCTGCGCGGCCACGATCCCGACAAGCCGCGCAACCTCGCCAAGAGCGTGACCGTGAAGTGACGGAGGGCCGCCGGGCGTCGCGAGCCGATTGTCGCCGTCGCCGTTCTGGGATAGGGTCACGGGACGCGTGACATCCACGCGGCGTCGTGCCCACCCGGCCCCGGCCAGGAGGAACCCGCTATGGCGCTCGCTGCCTCCCGGAAGTCGCTTCCCGTCGTCCTCGCGCTCTCACTCGTCGTCGTGCTTCCGACGGCGTCGTGGGCAGCGCTCAATACGTATCTCAAGCTCCCGGACTGTGACGGGCCGGTGGCGGCCGGTGGTCTCACTGGCCTGATCCGTCTGGAGGGTTTCACGTCGAAGTTCGCCAATGTCATCGCGTCGTCGCCCGGCGGTGGCGCCGGGGCGGGCAAGGCGCAGGCGTCGCCCATCCAGGTCCTGAAAGACCTCGATACGTGCTCGCCCCAGGTCTTCCTCGACGTCGTCACCGGCAGGCACCTGCAGACGGTGACGATCCTGTTCACGCACCCGACGAAGGCCGGCAAGGAGCAGGCGTTCTTCAAGATCACGCTCACCGACGTCTTCATCACGGCGATCGAGAACACGACCGTGGCGAAGGCGGGGACGGAGGACCTTCGCAACATCCAGGACTCGACGGCGGCGGAGTTGAACACCGGCACTCCGACGGCCGTCCAGGAGATCGTCACGCTGTCGTTCGGCAAGATCACGCTGACGGATCTCGTCACGAACACGACGGGGACATTCGACTTCTTCCAGAACAAGTTGTAGCCGGTGGGTGGCGGGACGGCGGCGTCGCCGCCGTCCCGCCACGCGCGACAACAACGGCTTACTGGAATTCCTCGCCGATGCTGTCGAGGTCGTCGACGCCGAGGATCGGTGAGTAGAGCACACTCCGTCGATCGCTGCTCTCGCGCATCCCGAAGTACAGGAGCCCGATCTGCTTCGAGACCATCTTCCGAAGACGTGTGCGCAGCAGCGCATCGTCCTCGGCCTCGCCGAGGTTGACCGGATCCATCCGCGCCATCGACACCACGGCGCGACGACCCTGACGATACGCGAACGCGAACCGCCACGACGGGATGGCGCGGATGCGCATGTCGTATGCGGTGATGCCGATCAGGACGTTGTTGACGGCTCTTGCCTGGTGCGGGATATCGCGCTCGATGAGTCCGACGAGCTCCTCGGCGACGACCTGGTTCAACCGGCGATCGACCGCCCCCTCCTCGACCGCGACCGCCGGAGCGATCCCGACGACGAGGCCGTGCTTGCCCTTGTAGTACGCGACGAGATCCTGCAGGAGGTCTGGAGGAACCTCACCGAGCGGGACGAACAACACCGTGCCACTGGGCGTGGAAGGCGTCGATCGTCCCTGGCCGGCGAAATCGCACGCCGCGAGGAGCAGCAGGGCCAGGCTGACCGCCACTCGCATCGAGAGCACTCTAGCAGCGGAGGCCGCCTGATCTATCCCAATTTCGCGACGGCGCCCTCGACGACGGTGCCCTTGAAGAAGTCGGGGTTGAGCGCGGTGTGCAGGCGCGCCGCGTTCTCGAAGGTGAACTCGCGGAAGTCGGCCCGGGTGATCATCCCGTGCTCGACCAGCTCCCAGGCTTCTTCCAGGACTTCCGTCATGTCGGTGACGTCGAAGTGGCTCACGTCCGAGCTGAACAACGGATGCAGCTTGTGCGGATCACGGAAGGCCCACGCCGTCATGGGATCGTCGGCCTCGGCGCCGAAGTAGAAATGGTCGACGAACTGCCGCTTCAGCTCCGCGGCCGATGACACGCCGGCCGCCGCGAAGTCGTCGAGCTGCTGCAGCAGATACTCGCGCTCCGTCAGCTCCTCGTTGGTCTTGAACGGCGGCACGATGCTCGTGCTCGCGAGCAGCTCGTCCATCTTGTCTTCGTAGGCCCGCCCGCCGAAGCGCGTGAAGAGATCCTTCAGCAGATTCTTGTCGAGGTTGGTGGGACGGAGGTGCCGCTCCATGGGCTCGGCGCTGCGCTTCTCCCAGTGCGCGATGAGATCGGTGAAGAGGTTGCACGCCCAGCCCACGCCGCCCTCGAGCAGGCCGAAGCGCAGCCCGGGGAAGCGCTTGACGACGCCGCCGAAGACGAGCGCCCGCGCGAAGGCGTGGCTGGCCGCGGCGAAGTGGCCGATGTGGTTGAAGCTGAAGTTGTTGATCGACTCGCGCCCGTGCCAGCCCATGCTGCCGGAGTGCGCCGTCACGGCCACTTTCAGATCGACACACGCCCGCCAGAACGTGTCGTAGTCGTACGGGCTCTCGTACCCGAGCGAGTCGATGGCATAGCGCACGGTCGTCGGGTCCTTCACCTCACGCGCGAGCGCGGGGATGGGCCGCTTCACGTGGTTGGAGATCATGATGACCTTGAAGCCGAGCTCCTTCACCGCGTAGGTGGCTTCCGCGATCGCTTCCTCGGGCGTATAGACGGGCACCACGGCCGCCGGCGCGATGCGGTGCTTGTACGGCGCGAACATCTCCGCGTTCATCAGATTGACGGCACGGGAAACGCCCCGGCGGATCTGCTCGTCGGCGTTGTTGATGTGGAACAGCCCGAGCGAGGTGTAGAGCAGGCAGAAGTCGACGCCGAAGTCGTCGAGCCGCTCGTAGAAGAGCTTCGGCACCATGGCGGTGGCCCGGTCGAGCGTGTTGGCCGGCTCGCCCCACCAGGTGGGCCGGAACGGCCGCTTGTCCAGCCGCTCCTCGCGGGTCATCGCGTACCACCCGCGCTCGACGTCCTTGCTCTTGAAGTGCTCGACGAGCGAGGGGCCGCCGACCTGCTTCAGGTAGTCGAGGAAGATTGGCATGGGTTCGAGCCAGTGGCCGTCGCCGTCGATGACGGGGTGGTCGAGCTGCCGTCGGACCTTCGCGGACTTGGAGCCTTTGACGTAGGCCATGGCCTTGCCTCCTCGGGGTCGCGCTCGGATCGTGCGCGAGCCGGGCGGGTTAGTCAAGAGATCGGGTCGGCGTTCCATGCTAGCCTTTCCGCCGAAACCAACCGGTTGGGAGGCCCCATGATCACCGCCACCGTCCGCTACAAGCTGCCGCGACACATCGACGTCGCCGCGTGCCGGGCGCACTTCCACACGATCGCGCCCGGGTTCCGGGAGGCGAAGGGTCTGATCAGCAAACACTTCATCTGGAGCGAAAGCGGCTGGGCCGGCGGCGTCTACCAGTGGGAGACGCTCGACGACGCCAGGGCCTTCTACAGCGGACCCTGGCGCGACGGGATCGTCGAGCGCTATGGCATGCAGCCGCAGATCGAGTTCTACGAGGTGTTCGCCCTGACCGACAACGCGCGTGGCACCGTCGAGCTGTTCGAGGAGCCGGCGCTGCGACAGGCAATCGGGTAGGGAGCGCTCGATGAGGCCACTCGCCGCCGTGTTCACGATCTTCGTCGTCCTCACCGTCACCGCCGCCGCCCTCGGCCAGGCGGCCACCGATCCCGAGGCCGAGCTCGTCGTCGCGATGCCCGACGACACCACCAACATGGACCCCCGCATCGGCATGGGATCCATCCGCTCGACCTACGTCCGCCAGGTGTTCGAGAGCCTGGTCGACGTCGACGCGCAGGGCAAGCCCGTGCCCGGGCTCGCGCTGGCCTGGAAGGCCGTGGGCGACACCGCGTGGGAGTTCAGCCTGCGCAAGGGCGTGAAGTTCCACGACGGCGAGGCGTTCAACGCCGACACCGTGCTCTTCAACCTCGATCGCATGTTCCGACGCAACCTCGACAAGCACGGGATCAAGGACGTGGCCGCCGGCACGCAGTTCGACAAGACCCTGCCGCACGTGAGCCGGTGGGAGAAGGTCGACGATTCCACGGTACGCGTGCACACGAGCGAGCCCGCGCCCACGCTGTGGGACGCGCTCGGCCGCGAGCCGCTCGTGCCGAAGGCGTGGACGATCAAGCACGGCGTCGATGCGCTCAACGAGAAGCCCGTCGGCACGGGCGCCTGGAAGCTCGTCGAGTGGAAGCGCAAGACGCACATGATTCTCGAGCGCAACGAGGGCTACTGGGGCACGCCGCCGCTCGTGAAGCGGCTGCGCCTGCAGGTGATCCCGGAGGCGGCCGCCCGCCTGGCCGCGCTGCGCGCCGGCCAGGTCTCGCTCGTGGACGCGGTGCCGCCGCTCGACGCCGGCGTGCTCGCGCAGGACCCGAAGCTCAAGGTCGTCTCCGGTCCGCAGAAGCTCAACTGCCGCCTCTACCTCAACGGCCGGCCCCACGACAAGTTCGACTCGGGCGGCAAGGACGGGCTCTACGCCGACACGCGGACGCGCCTCGCGCTCGCCTACGCCGTGAACCGTGACGCGATCATCAAGAAGATCTTCCAAGGCTTCGCGATCGCGAATGCCTCGCCGGTCGCCACCGTGTCGTACGGCTACGTCGCACAGGAGCCGTACCCGTACGACCCGAAGCGGGCGAAGGCGCTGCTCGCCGAGGCGGGATGGAAGGACACGGGCAAGGGCTGGGAGCGCAACGGCGAGCCCCTGATCCTCAATCTCCACTTCGCCGCCAAGCACTACGGCCAGGCCTTCGACGAGACGACGGCGGCGGTGACCGAGATGCTGAAGGACGTCGGCGTGCAGGTGACGCTCAAGCCCATCGACTTCGGCACGATGCTCCAGATCACGCAGAAGGGCACCCTGCCGTACAACGGCGGCTTCACCGCGTGCCGCACGAGCAACAATCTCGACGCCGACGACTTCCTGCGCGACTGGACCGCCTTCACGCTCATCAACTGGGCGCCGTACCCGCCGGAGCTGATGGCCGCGTACACGAGCCAGCGGCGGGAGCTGGATCCGGCCAAACGCCTGCGCCTGCTCGCCGACCTGCAGCGCCAGGTGCGCGACTGGGCGCCGGTGGTGCCGCTCTACCAGGAGGTGAAGGTGTACGCGCACCTCGCGCGCGTGGTGGGCTTCACGCCGCTCACCGAGCTGCACATGGACTTCCGCGGTGTCGCGATACGAAAGTGACCGGGCCAGGAGGGACACACCCATGACGTGCTGCGGCCATGCGCTCACCCGTCGCGATTGGATGTGGGCCACCACGCTGAGCTCGGCCGGGGCCATGCTCGCCGGCTGCGCCGGCACCCGCGCGGAGGCCCCGGCGGCGTCGGAGGCTCCCCTCGCCGACGCGACGGCCCTGTTGCGCGACAACATCTCGATCGACGTCCACACCCACGCGGGCGCGAACGGGATCACGTCCCGCACCGCCCGGCCGAGCGACGACCTCGCGCGCCAGATGCGCGCCGGCCGCATCGCCGTCCTCTGCCTCGCCGACGTGCCCGACGGTCCCATCCTCGGCCGCAACGCCCGGAATGTTCTCGTCGCCCTGCGCACGCCAGAGCCGGGATTCCTCTACGGCTATCATCTCGACCGCCTCGCGTGGGTGGACGAGCTCGTGGCGAAGCACGGAATCCGCCGCGCGCTGACCGTGGCCGATCTGAAGGCCGCGCACGCGGCGGGACAGCCCGCCATCATCGTCGACATCGAGGGCCTCGATTTCCTCGAGAAGAAGCTCGAGCGTCTGGAAGAGTCGTACCGCCGAGGCGTGCGCACCATGCAGCTCGTGCACTACACGCCGAACGACATCGGGGACTTCCAGACGGGCCCGGTCGTCCACCACGGGCTGTCACCGTTCGGCGCCGACGTCATCCGCGCATGCGATCGTCTCGGCGTGGTCGTCGACGTCGCGCACGCCACCGCGGACACCGTGACGCAGGCCCTCCGGGTGTCCACGACACCGCTGCTGCTCTCACACACCGCGCTCCGGGGCTCGCGGGCCCAGGGTCCGACGCCGCTCACGGAGCGCCAGATCACGCCGGACCACGCGCGCGCCCTCGCCGAGGCCGGCGGCTCCATCGGCATCTGGCACTTCTTCCCGAGCCTCGAGCGCTACGTGGACGGCCTCAAGGAGATGGCCGACGTCGTGGGCGTCGACCACGTCAGTATCGGCACCGACACGGCCTCGACGCCGGGACTCTTTTCCGAGTACGACCATTTCCCTCGCCTCGTCGACGCGATGCTGCGCGGCGGCTTCACTCCCGCCGACGCCGCCAAAGTCGTCGGCGGCAACTATCTGAGAATCTTCGCCGCCGCCACCGGCTAGGCGTGTCCGTCCGCCCATGCCGGCTTTCCTCCTCCGGCGCCTGCTGCACGCGGTGTTCGTGACCTGGGGCGTCGTCACCGTCGTCTTCTTCCTCGTCCGTCTCACCGGCGATCCGACCCTCTTCCTCGTCGACCAGAGCGCCACCCAGGAGGAGATCGCGCACACGCGCGCGCTGCTCGGCCTCGACCGCCCGCTCGCCGTGCAGTACGTCGAGTTTGTCGCCTCCGCCGTGCGGGGCGACTTCGGCGCCTCCATCCGCGAGAAGCGGCCGGCCATGCGCATGGTGCTCGAGCACTTCTGGCCGGCCACGGTGGAGCTGGCCGCGGCGGCGCTGCTGCTCTCCACGGTGCTCGCGGTGCCGCTCGGCGTGATCTCGGCCACGCATCGCGGGCGCGCCGCCGACCACGCGAGCCGGATCGCGTCGCTGTTCCTGCAATCGATGCCGAGCTTCTGGCTCGGGATCATGCTGATCATGATGTTCGCGGTGGTGCTGGGCGGCCTGCTGCCCGCGTACGGCACGGGGACGTGGCGCCACCTCGTGCTGCCGGCCGTCGCGCTGGCGGCGGCGCCGCTCGCGCAGAACGTGCGCCTCGTCCGCGCGGGGATGCTGGAAGTGCTGGGCCAGGACTACGTGCGCACGGCGCGCGCGAAAGGCCTGGCCGAGCCCGGCGTGGTCTATCGCCACGCGCTCCGCAACGCCGCCCTGCCCGTCATCACCGTGGCCGGTCTGTCGCTCGGGTTCATGCTGAGCGGCGCCCTCATCATCGAGACGGTCTTCGCGTGGCCGGGCATGGGACGCCTGATCGTGCAGGCGGTGCCCGGGCGCGACTTCCCGGTGATCCAGGCCGGCGTGTTCGTCTTCGCGCTGGTGTTCGTCGCGATCAACCTGATCGTCGATGTGCTCTACACCGTCGCCGATCCCCGCGTGCGGCTGACGTGAGGCGGATCGACTCGCTGGCCGTCGCGGGCGCGCTCGTCGTCCTCGCGGCCGTGGTGCTGGCCGCCGCCGCGCCCGCGCTGGCGCCCGGCGACCCGATCAAGAACTCCCTCCTCGACCGGCTCACGCCGCCCACGTGGGGCCGCGAGCATCCGCTGGGCACCGACACCCTCGGTCGCGACGTGGCGAGCCGTCTCCTGCACGGCGCGCGCGTGTCGCTCGTCGTGGGTTTCTCGGCCGTGGTGCTCGCCGGCGTCGTCGGCGTCGGGCTCGGGCTCGTGAGCGGCTGGTACCGCGGCTGGCTGGACGACCTGCTGATGCGTCTGGGCGACGTGCAGCTCGCGTTCCCCGTGCTCGTCCTCGCGGTGGCGGTGCTCGCGGTGCTCGGCGCGAGCGTGATGAACCTGATCCTCGTGCTGGGCGTGACGGGATGGATCACGTACGCGCGGATCGTCCGGGGCGAGGTCCTGACGCTGCGCGAGCGCGACTTCGTGGCGGCGGCGCGGGCGCTCGGCGCGGACGACGCGTGGATCCTGCGCCGTCACCTGCTTCCGAACGTGCTGCCGCCGATCACGGTGGTGGCGACCTTCTCCGTCGCGCGGACGATCATCGCCGAGGCGTCGCTGAGCTTCCTCGGCCTGGGCATTCCGGCGCCCGAGCCGAGCTGGGGCGCGATGCTCGACGAGGGGCGGAACTACATCACGACGGGCTGGTGGCTCGCGCTCTTCCCCGGTCTGGCCATCCTCGTGCTCGTGCTGGGGATCAACCTGGTGGGCGATTGGCTGCGCGACGTGCTGGATCCGCGCCTGGAGCGTGGACTGTGACGCGCCCGGCCGCGTCGCGCGCGGCCGGCCCGCGGAGCGCCGGAGCCGGCCGCCCCGGAGACGCCGGGGCGGCCGGAGTTCGGTCAGGGCTTGCGCTTGCGCCCGGCGTAGATCTCCTGCATCTCCTTCTCGGCCCAGGCGATCGCCTGATCGGCCGTCATCTTGCCCGTCGCGTGCTGGGCGAACATGTCGGGGATGATGTAGAGATCCCACACCTGCTGGGACGCCGCGGTGTTGGGACCGGGCCACGACGGCGGGACGGTGACCTTCGCGACCTCCGGAATGAAGCGATACTGCTTGTCGCTCTTGTACACGGGGTGCCTGGTCAGATTGGTCAGGAACGGCATGTTGAACCCGTGACCCGCCTCCACCCACTTGTTGAGGTTCTCGGGCTGGAAGTGATAGCGCAGGAAGTCCTTGGCGAGGTCGACGTTCTTCGAGAAGTTCCAGATCCCGACGCACCAGAACCCGGTGGTCGCCTTGCGGTCGGCCGGGCCGCGCGGCGTGTGGATGTGATCGATGACCTCCGCGATCTCCTTCTGCGTGCCCGGCACCACGACCTTGTCCTTCTTGGCCGACTCGTAGGCGCTGATCGGGTTGTGGATCGCGATGCACTTGCCGGCGTTCAGACAGCGGTTGTTGCTGGCGTCGTCCCACGCCAGCACCTCCGGGTCCATGGCCTCGGTGTAGAGACGCTTGACGAAGTCCATCGCCTGCCGCGTCTCCTTCGAGTTGATCGTGATCGTCTTGCCGTCCTTGCCCACGTAGGAGCCGCCGTAGCTCCATAAGATCGAGAGCAGCGTGACGTTGGCGTCGCCGCTGTGGCCCATCGCGGTTCCGAACGGATGGCCCATGGCCTTGCCCTTCTTGCCGACACGCAGCCAGTCCTCCCAGGTGTCGGGGCTCTTCTCGCCGAGCTTCTCGAGCAGATCGGTGCGCACCGCCATCGGGAAGGGCGGCTGCCACCACGGGAGGAGCTTCCACTTGCCCCGGATGAGGTAGTCGCTCTGGCTCAGCCAGCCGCCGTTCTTGGGCGCGACGTCGGTCGCAACGTCGTTCAGGTCGGCCAGGTAGTCGAAGTACAGGTCGGCGTCGCCGAGGCCAGGGCCGAGCGC
This sequence comes from Candidatus Rokuibacteriota bacterium, assembly GCA_003220225.1. Lineage (GTDB taxonomy): Bacteria > Methylomirabilota > Methylomirabilia > Rokubacteriales > CSP1-6 > AR12. The sequence goes on along the minus strand of QHRU01000041.1, from coordinate 69,412 downwards.
GGTCAGATCGTGACCCGAGCGCGCCTGGACTTCGGCGGCCTTCTTGGTCTGAAGCTGCAGGTGGGCGATGATGTCGAGCCGCACCTTCACCTTGTTCTTCGCGCCCCACTCCTCGAACTGGCGCTTCAGCTCCTTGTCCGTCTCGGGGACGAAGCTCGCGATGCTCAGGAACGTCAGCTCGCGGGTCTGGGCGACCGCCGGCGCCCGCCCGAGCGCGAGGGCCCCGGCGGCGCCGCCCGCGGTCACGCGCAGAAATTGACGTCGACTGACTCTGGCCATGGTGGTCCTCCTACTTGACGGCGCCCGCCGTCAGTCCGGACACGTAGTAGTCGAGGAAGAAGACGTAGGCGATCACGATCGGGAGCGAGCCGACGCAGGCGCCCGCCATCAGGCCGCCCCAGTAGTAGATGTCACCCCGGATCAGCTCGGAGATCACGCCGACGGTCATGGTCTTGAGCTCGGCGGGTGAGACGAAGACGAGCGCGTACAGGAACTCGTTCCAGGACAGCGTGAAGGCGAACAGGGCGGCGCAGATCACTCCCGGCACCGCCACCGGCAGGAGGATCCTCACCAGCGTCTGGAGCCGGTTGCAGCCGTCGAGCATGGCGCATTCCTCGATCTCCTTCGGCACCGTGCGGAAATAACCCAGCAGGAGCCACGTGCAGAAGGGGACGAGGAACGTCGGATAGGTCACGACGAGCGCCCACAGGCTGTCCGAGAGTCCCAGCCGGTTCACCACCGTGCTGAGCGGCAGGAAGAGCAGCGACGGCGGCACCAGGTAGGTGACGAAGATCGCCACCCCGAAGGAGTCGCCGCCGGGGAACCGCAGGCGCGCGAGCGGGTAGGCCGCGAGGATCCCGATCACGACGGAGACCACCGTCGCCGCCACGCTGACGATCAGGCTGTTCACGAACCAGCTCCAGAACAGCGTGTCCTGCGAGAGCAGCTGGTAGTGGCCGAGGGTCACGCCGCGCTTGATCAGGAACGGCACCGTGGTGACGTCGTACAGCTCGGAGTTTTTCTTCAGCGACGTGATGAGCATGAAGTAGAGCGGGAACAGCGCGAAGAGGACGAACGGCATGACGGGCAGGTAGAGCGTGAACAGCGGGCGGATCCGGCGCCCCGGGCTAGTCATACATCGCGGCCTTGCGGACCATTCGGAGCTGGACGAAGACGACGGCCAGCAGGATGGGGAAGAGGAACAGGGAGACGGCGGCGCCCTGGCCGATCTGGCCGCTCTGCAGCCCCAGCACGAACGAGTAGGTGGCGAACAGGTGCGTCATGTTGAACGGGCCGCCCTTGGTCAGGACGTACACGATGTTGAAGTCGGCCAGCGTGAAGATCGCCGAGAAGAGGATCACGACCGCGAGCACGGGCTTCAGCAGCGGGACCGTCACGTGCCAGAACCGACCGATCGGCCCCGCGCCGTCCGATTCCGCGGCCTCGTACAGCTCGCGCGGGATGGCGACGAGCCCCGCCAGCAGCGTGATCGCGAAGAACGGCAGGCCCCTCCACGTATTGACGAGGATGACCGTGAACATCGCGAGGTACGGATCGGGCAGCCAGGGGATGTCATAGTTCACGATGTGCAGGCTCTTGAGCGTCCAGTTCACGACGCTGTAGAGCGGCTCGAACATCCACCACCACACCAGGGTGCTCAGCGCGGTGGGCACGATGAACGGGAGCAGCACCGCGCCACGGATGAGGCGCTTGAAGCGGACGAGCCGGAAGAGCAGCAGCGCCAGGATCATCCCGAGCACGGTCTTGAGCGTCAGGGCGGCGGCGGTGAACACGATGGAGTTCTGCAGCGTCTGCAGAAAGATCCCGCTCCGGAGGAGCCGGGCGAAGTTGTCGAGGCCGACGAAGCTGCCGGTCTCGCCGACGCGCGCGTCGCTGAGGCTGAACCAGAGGGAGAGGACGAAGGGATAGGCGACCAGGAACAGCAGGAGGAAGAACGCCGGCCCGATGAAGGCGTACGCCACCGGGGTGTCGCGGACGAGGAAATCGGACAGCCCCGCGGTGGGGGCTTCGCCGCGCGCGGCGAGCTTGGCCACATCGCCTTCGACCGTCTTGAGCTGCATGCCGCGCTCCCATGGACGATACGGAGCCGATGAGCCGTCTCGTCGAGGTCCTTGCGCCGATAGGCCCTACACCGTAGGTCGGGGCGATGCGACTGTCAAGCGTCGCCTGCTGTCAGTCTCGCCTGATCACAGGCGACGTGTGCGGAAACTGAGCAGCAACGATCGCGAGGCTCGACGCGTCCTAACGGCGATGAAGACACTGCTGGCGGCGCTCATCGGGCTTGCCATCGCGGCATTCGCGAGCCCCGCGACGGCGTTCGTCGCCCAGGTCGCCACGTCGATCCCGGCGGCGAGTCTCGACGACGACGCGCAGCTCCAGCAGGCGCTCGGGACCGCCATCGACGACGTGCTCCAGCACGCCATCGCGTTCGCACCGACCGTGCTGATGGTGCAGAGCGCACGGGTGGTCGGTGACCGCGTCTACATCCTGCTGCTGGTCGCCGACAGCGATGGCGAAAAGACCATCGATCGGCTTTCCGTCGAAACACCACTGTTCCGGCCATGAGGGCAACCGCTATGACTCGACGACCGCTCCACGACGTCCGACTTCCTGACCACGACAACACCATCGCTCCGGTGACGATCCTCGACGCCGAGGGTCGCGTCCTGCGGGTCGTGCCGGCGCAGGAATTCCGTCCGACACCCCTGGTCCGCACGGCGCCGATGCTGGCGCGTGCCCGCCGGACGCGGGACTCCGCATGACCGGGTTCTTCCGGCCGGAGCTCGAGCGAGCGCTGCGGGTGGCCGCCGTCCTCGTGCTCGTCGGCGCGATCGTCGTTCCCGTCCGCTGGGGCTACGAGCAGCGCCAACAGGCGCGCACGTGGCAGCAGACCGCCTGTGCCTATCGGCTCAGGGAGGTCACGCGGGCGACGAACTCGCTCGTCGGCGGCGATCGGCGCGGCAACGCCTGCGCCGTGCTTCGCCAGCTCGGCCTCGACCTCGACACGACGCCCTGATTCCGCGTCCGGAGCCGTTCGTCGTCAGTGTCCGACCGGATGGAGGTCGATGGTCATGGTCGTCGTCCGACCACTGAGCAGCGACTCGACGGCGACCGTGTAGAGCGCGTCACTTCCGCGGCGCAGCATCATCCGCGTGTGCATCCGTCCGCTCGACTCGAGCACGACCGTGTTGCCGCGGACGCTCCAGCGGCCCGAGTCGGACGACGTGCGGGCGCCCTCCGTCCAGGTCTCGCTCCACGTCCCGTCCGCGTTGAGATTCAGCGTCACCCTGGCCGCGGCCGTCCCGATGTACGGGGCCTGGAATTCCGACGCGGTACCGCGCCACTCGCCCGCCGGAGAGGCCGGCACGCTCGCCGCCTCGTACGTCGAGTGCGGTTCGGTGGTCGCGCAGCCGCCCAGCAGTGCCGCCACCACGATGGCCGTCATCAGCGCTCGCATGTTGTCCGTCCTCCTGAGTTCTTGTGACGACGCCCGGCGCGACGGCGGTGCAGGGCCATCGGGGTGGAACCACGGCGCGTCGCGCGGCATCCCAAGATGTGGGGGACCCTGCCCGATGGTCGTCGTCTTCATGCTCGCGGCGGCCACCGCGCTCGGCTCGCTGCTCTTCGTCCGCCTCGCCGCTGCCCGCGATCTCACGTCCGCCCACCAGCTCCGGCGGGCGCTGCTCTGGTTGCGGGAACGGGATAGAATCGGCGCTCACACGCTGCCGGGCCCACGCGCTGCCGGGAGGACGATCGATGCGCCTGTCTGGGAAGATCGGGATCGTGACCGCCGCCGCCTCCGGCATGGGACGGGCCGGCGCCCTGCGCTTCGCGCGCGAGGGCGCGCAGGTCGCCGTGGTGGACGTGGACGCCGGCGGCGTGCAGCGCGTGGTGAGCGAGATCACCGCGGCCGGCGGCACCGCGCTCGGGATCGCGGCGGACCTGACGAAGGACGAGGACTCGCGTCGAATCGTGTGGGACACGGTGAGCCGCTTCAAGGGGCTGGACTTCGTCTGGAACCACGTCGGGCACCCGGGTCCGGCGGCCGTCGAGGGCATCGACATGAGCGCGTTCGATCTGGCCCTCGATCTGAATCTGCGTACGGTGCTCGTCACGACCGAGGCGGCCATTCCGGAGATCCGCGCCCGGGGCGGCGGCAGCCTCCTCTTCACCGCCTCCACCTCGGGCCTGCAGGGATCCGCGTACAGCCCGGTCTACTCGATGTGCAAGTTTGGCGTGGTGGGCTTCGTCAAGAGCCTGGCGGTGCGGCTGGCTCCCGAGAAGATCCGGGTGAACGCGGTCTGTCCCGGGCCCATCGACACGCCGATGCTGCGCGTGTTTGTGGCCCGGCCCGATCAAAAGTCGACGGCCGGCATGGATCCGGAGGATCTCGTGCGCAAGCGCGCCCACGGCGCGGTGCCGATGGGGCGCACGGGCCGGCCCGAGGAGATCGCCAACGCGGCGCTGTTTCTGCTCTCCGACGAGGCATCCTTCGTCACCGGCGTCGCGCTGCCAGTCGACGGCGGCGTGACGGCGGCCTGAGCGTATGGACGGCACCGCGAAGGTCATCGTGCTCGGCATGCTCGCGGCGATGCTCGCCGGCTGCGCGACGCTCGAGACGCTTGCGCCGGCGCTTGCGCCCCCGCCGCCGGCGAGCTTGCCGCCGGGCGCGCCGCTCGAAGCGCAGCTGCGCCAGCGATTGGTCGGTCGCTGGGACGGTCGCGTCGACCTCACGTTCTCCGACGCGACGCTGATGATCGACGGCGTCCGGCTCGAGCGCGGGGTGTGGGCGGTCGACGCGGCCTACGGGACGACGAACCTCTTCCTGAGCGCCGTGCCGGCGACGCTGGAGTTGAGCGGGGCCGACATCGTCGTCACGTTCCGGACCGATCTCGGCACCGTAAGGCTGCGCCTCGAAGCCGACGACGATCTCCGCGGAACGTTGACGCTCGCCACGGACGCCACGCCGCGCGCGCTGACGCTGCGCCGTCGGGCCTCGACCCGGGGGATTCCCCAGGCCCGGCCGTCGACGGCGGTGGAGCGCGTGGGTCGCACGCTCGAGACGCAGGAGCGCGCTGGTCCCGCCACGGCCGAGACGCCGCCGGCCGCCGACGCCGCGCCGGTCGTCGTGGCGTCGAAAGTCGGTGCCTTGGCCACCGCGCTGCCCCCGCTGCTCGTCGGCCGCTGGGAGGGCTCGCTCGACTTCACCATCTCCGCGCGGCTCCTGGTGGTCGACTCCGTGCGCATGGAGGCCGGCGCGTGGCACGTCCAGGCGCGCTTCGGCGTCGCCGACGCGGACCTCGACCCGGTGGTGGTCACGCTCGATCTCACCGACGACCGCGTCGACCTGCGCTTCGTGACGACGCTCGCCTCGCGCGTCGTGCTGCGCCTGCACGCCGACGACAGCCTGCGCGGCCAGTTCCGGCTGCCGTTCGAGAGCCGCGACCGGCGCATCGAGTTGCGGCGCTCGAAGCCCCAGAAGACGGGGCCGGTGATCGTGCTGCGCTCGCCGGCCGATCGGTCGCGCGTGGACGATTCCGCCACCGTGGTCGCGGCCGCGGTGACGGCGGCGAGCGGCATCGCCGACGTCGCCGTGAGCCTGAACGGCCAGGAAGTGCATCGGCACGCCGACCGCGAGGCGCCGCGCTCGACGGCGGTCACGGTGCCGATCACGCTCCGCGAGGGCGCAAACACGGTCGTCGTCACCGCACGCGACGTCGACGGCGGGGTGCGGCAGGAGATCGCGACGATCACGTACGCGCGGGCTGCGGCCGCCGTCGCCGTGCCGCCGGCGCCGCCCCCGGCGCCGGTCACGCGAGAGCGCTGGGCGGTGATCGTTGGCGCCGGCCGCTACGACAACCGCGCGATCCCGCCGCTGCGCTTCGCCGCCGCCGACGCGGAGGCGATGTACAAGACGCTCGTCGAGGTCGCCGGCTTCAAGCGCGAGAACGTCATCCTCATGACCGAGCGAACGGAGCGGAAGCCGACGCTGCGCAACCTGCGCCAGGTCCTCGGCACGTTCCTGGCCCGCGCACCGAAGAAAGAGGACACCGTCGTGATCTTCTTCGCCGGACACGGCGCGCCGGAAGTCGACCCGCGCGGTGCCGAGCGCGACGGCCTCGCGAAGTACCTGGTGCCCGTCGACGCCGACCCCGACGATCTCTATGCGACGGCGCTGCCGATGGAGGAGATCCGGACGATCTTCGAGCGCATCGAGGCCGAGCGCGTCGTCGTGTTCCTCGACACGTGCTACAGCGGCGCCGCCGGCGGGCGGACGTTCGCCGCCAAGGGCGTCCGGGCGGGCGCCGTCGACGAACTCTTCCTCGATCGCCTCGGCCGCGCCAAGGGCCGCGCGATCATCACAGCCTCACGCCCGTCCGAAGTGTCGTTGGAGCTGGCGGAGCTGGGGCACGGCATCTTCACCTACTACCTCACGCGCGGCCTCGCCGGCGACGCTGACCTCAACCGGGACGGCATCGTGTCGCTGCAGGAGCTGTACGAGTACGTCGCGCGAGAGGTCACCCGCAAGTCGCGCGCGGTGGGCGGCAACCAGCACCCTGTGATGAAGGGCGAGCTCGAGGGCGTGCTGCCTCTCACCGAGATCCGCCGGTGATCGCCGCGCGCGTCGCCGGGGGCGCACTCGTCGCGCTCCTCGGGCTCGCCTCGCCGGCCGTCGCGCAGTCACCGAAGGAGGCGATCCACACCTACACGGAAAAAGTGCTCGCGATGCTCCGCGACACGTCGCTGCACGAGATCGACACGCCCGAGCGGCTGCAAGCCGCGCTGCGCAAGACCGCGATCCGGATGTTCGGCGTGTCCGAGGTCGCGCGCGAGGCGCTGGGCACGCACTGGGAGGCCCGCACGCCGACGGAGCGGGACGAGTTCGTCGACCTGTTCGCCGACCTGCTCGAGGTCACGTATCTGACCCAGGTCAACAAGCCCGGCACCCTGCGCCTGCGCTATCTCGACGAGACGATCGACGGCGACCGCGCGCGCGTCGGCCTGCTCATCCTCACCCGGCGCGACGTCAACATCCCCGTCGAGGTCCGCTTGGTCCGCCGCGACGCGCGCTGGCTCGTCTGGGACGTCGTGCTGGACGGAATCAGCGTCGTCGGCAATTACCGCGCGCAGTTCGACCGTATCATGCGGCGCGGCTCGTACGCGACGCTCGTGGCGCACTTGCGGGCGAAGACCGCCGAGCTTTCCGCGCGCGTGAAGCCTGGCGACTAGGGACATGGGGGGCCCCGAAATGGCCCCCCAAACCCCCCAACGCTCGTCGCGCCCCGGCGAAGCCGTGGCGCGCCTCGACCTCCAACGCTCGGGGCGCCCCGGCCAAGCCGGGGCACCCCTCGATACTCCGACAGGCTCTTCGCCCACCGCGAGCCTCAACCCGACGCCGCGCGCGCCCACACCGCGTACAGCGGATCCCCGCCGCCGGGCGACCGGTCCTCGTCGCGCACGTCCGTCCAGCCGCCGCCGGCTTCGAAGTAGGCGCGGACGAGCGTGAGGTGCTGCGCGTCGGTCGTGCCGAGCCAGACGGCGACCGCCTTGGTGGGGAAGCACCGGTTGGAGAAGGACACCACGAAGGGCGAGCCCGGCCGTAGCACGCGGCGGATCTCCTGGAAGAGCTGCACCGGGTGGATCACGTACTGGATCGAGACGGCGCACATGGCGCCGTCGAACTCGTCGTCAGCGAACGGCAGGCGCGGATCGCGATTCACGTCGTGGACGACGTGCTTGGCCAGTTGCGGGTTGTCGGCCATCTCCTCGGCGTTCAGGCCGAGCCCCACGACGTCGCCCGTCGCATGATCACGTGGGAGATGGCTGCGCCAGCTGGACATCAGATCCAGCAATCGCCCGCCCGCCGGTATCACCTCCGCGTACAGCCGGCCGAGGGCGGCGATGGTGCCCTCGTCGATGTGGACGACCTTGCGCGCGGTCGCGTAGAACCCCTCGTCCGACGACTCGTCGTCCCGCTCGTAGGCGGCGGGCGGAAACACCCCGTCGCCCCGAACGCGCTCCGAGATCATGCCGCGCGGGTCAGCGCGCCGCGGACGCCTCGGGCATCGTCTCGACCACCAGCGTCGGGTGCACGGCGGGCGAGTAGATTTCCAGGATCTCGACGTCGTCGGAGCAGTCGAGCTCGTTGTGCACGATGCCGGCCGGCTGCAGCACGCAGTCGCCGGCGTGGAACGTCTGCTCCCCCTGGCCCTCGTAGACGAACTTCATCCAGCCCCTGAGGACGTAGAACATCTGGAAGTCGCACTTGTGCTGGTGCAGGCCGGTCGTGTGCAGCTCGTGGGCGCCGGCCGAGCCGCTCTTGATCCGGATCACGTGGGCGCGGAACTGTCCGTGCGTCGCCTGCTCGATGCCGAGGTCGCGATACTCCATGAAGCTGCGCAGCCCGGTCTTGTAGACCGCCTTCTCGCCCCGGCTCACGCTGAAGCGCTGGCTCGTCTCGCTCATCACACGTATTCCTTTCCGCGGCCCACGACCTGGCCCGTCTCGATGTCGATCTCGTCCCGCCGCGGCCCCATCGTGCGCATGGCGTCGAAGCCGTCCTCGACCATGTCGCAGTAGAGCTCCACGCGATTGCCGTCGGGGTCGTGGAAATAGACGCTGCGGGTCACGTTGTGCTCGATGGTGGACTCCACGGCGATGCCGAGCTCGCGCAGCTCGCGATGCGCGGCCTGCAGCTCCGCGAAGCTGCCCAGCTGCCAGGCCGAGTGGTGCAGACCGGGCTGCCGGGCGTCGGGCGCCTCCCCGGTGGCGAGCTGGAAGAGCGCCAGGTCGTGGTGCTGCTCGCCGAAGCTGAGGAAGACCGCGCCGCGCTCGAGGTCCTCGTGGGCGACCTTGAGGCCGAGGGCGCGGGTGTAGAAATCCCTGGATTTTCGGGCGTCGCGAACCTTCAGCACGAGGTGGCCGAGCTTGCGGGCAGCAATCATCGTTGTGCTCCTGCGCCGTGGCGCTTCGGGGGGTCAGGAGATGCCGCACCCTGTTCGCGTGCGCCAGTATACTCCGCCTCATGAATCGTGATGAGGCCGACGAGGTGCGCCGGCGGCGCGGGTACGAGCTGGAGATGCACCGCATCCTGGCCGCGGCCGACCCCGAGTGGGTCGAGAAGTACGCCGCCTTCATCGAGGCCACCTACACCGGCCCGCGCCTGCTGGACCGCAAGACGAAGGAGCTGCTGCAGATCGCGGTGGAGGCGGCCCTGCGCGCGGACGTCGATCAGATCCGCGCCCACGTCCGGGTGGCGCTCCGGGAGGGGGCGACGCCGCGCGAGATCCTCGAGGCCCTCGAGGCGGTGATCATGCCGATGGGCGGCCTCGCGTTCCGTCGCGGCATCCAGGCGTGGGCGGCCGAGACCGGATTCGAGGAGATGGCGTGATGGGACTCGCCGACAGCGGCGTGTTGACGGGCAGGGCGGCCATCATCACGGGCGCGGCGACGGGCATCGGCCGCGCCAGCGCGCTGCTCTTCGCGCGGGCGGGGGCGCGCGTCGCCCTCGTCGACGTGCGCGAGCCCGAGCTGGCGCGCACCGAGGCGGACGTGCGCGCGGCCGGCGGCGAGGTGGCGGCGATCGCGGCCGATCTCGGGAACCCCGACGACTGCGCGGCGGTGGTGGGGCGCGCGGTGCGGGCGTTCGGCCGCCTCGACGTGGTACTCAACAACGCCGGGGTCGGCACGATGGTCGTCGGCGGCACCGTCGAGAGCATCTCGCTCGAGCACTGGGACCTCGCGCAGGACGTCAACGTGCGCGCGATCTATCTCGTGAGCCGCGCAGCCGTGCCGCACATGCGCGGCGCCGGCGGCGCCATCGTCAACATCGCCTCGGTCTCCGCCTTCCGCGGCTCGGCCGAGCGGCCGAGCCATGCGTATGCCGCGTCCAAGGGCGCCGTGCTCGCGCTCACCCGCGCGATGGCGGCGTCGTACGGCCGCGACGGCATCCGGGTCAACGCCATCTGCCCGGGGACGATCCGCACGCGCCTGACCGCGGACATCGTGGACCGCGTGGAATCCGCCGCGAAGGAGGGCCGCGGCATCCCGCTCGGGCGCGTCGGCGAGCCCGAGGACATCGCGCGCTGCGCGCTCTTCCTCGCCTCCGACGACGCCTCGTTCATTTCGGGCGCCGCCATCGTCGCCGACGGCGGCGCGATGGCGGCCGCGGACTAGTGACATGGGGGGCCCCGAGATGGCCCCCCAAACCCCCCAAACGTTCGGAGCGCCCCGGCGGAGCCGTGGCGCTCCTCTATCGCGGCGGGAATTACGGGGCCCCGAGATGGCCCCCCAAGCCCCCCAACCCCCCCAAACCCCCTAAACGTTCGGAGCGCCCCGGCGGAGCCGTGGGGCCCGGGTACGGGTGGGTGGCGATCCAGTGGCGCGCGATGTCGATCCGGCGCGTGATCCAGACGCCGTGCTGCTGGCCCAGGTAGTCGAGCAGACGCTCCAGGCCCACCGCGCGCGCCGGGTGGCCGATGAGGCGCATGTGCAGGCCCACGGACATCATCTTCGGATGCCGGGCCCCTTCGCGGTAGAGCATGTCGAACGCATCCTTGATGAACGAAAACCACTGATCGGACGTCCCGGTCCAGCCGGCGTATTTCCCGTCGTTGTTGGTGAGCGAGTAGGGGACGACGAGGTGCGGGCGGCCCTTCACCGTCGTCCAGTAGGGGAGCTCGTCGTTGTACGCGTCGGAGTCGTAGAGGAAGCCGCCCTCCTCGACGAGCAGCTCGCGCGTGTTGACGCTCGGTCCGTAGCGACAGTACCAGCCGAGCGGCCGCTCGCCGATCGTCTTGGCGAACGACGCGACGGCTTTGGCGATGTGCTGACGCTCGGTCGCGCGCGACAGCTCGTAATGCTTGATCCAGCGCCAGCCGTGGCTGCACACGTCGACGCCGGCCTTGCGGATCGCGGCCGCCGCCGGCGGATTGCGCTCGATGGCGAGCGCGCAGCCGAACACGGTCAGGGGCAGGCGGCGCTCCTGGAACAGGCGCATCAGGCGCCAGAAGCCGACACGGCTTCCGTACTCGAACATGGTCTCGGCCGCGAGGTCGCGGCCCTTCGCGATCTGATTCAGGGCGTGCGCCTCGGTGAGCCCGCTCTCCGAGTGGCCCTCACCGTCCTGCACCGATGGCTCCGAGCCTTCCTCGTAGTTCATGACGAAGTTGACGGCCACGCGTGCGCCGTTGGGCCACTTGGGGTCCGGGGGGGTCGGTCCATATCCGATGAGGTCGCGGTCGTAGGCTCGCGGCATGGCGCTCATCCTCCTGGCAGCTCGACCGTGAACGGCGCGGCGAGCGTGCGGAACTCTTCGTCCGTGCGGGTCCCGTCGCGCCACATGACCACCGCGAAGCGTGCCGGCCGATCGAGGATGGTCAGCGGGTGGTGCCACGTGCCCGCGTGGTACGTGACGCCCTGGCCCGGCCCCGCGAGGAACGCCACGGCGCGCGAGGGATCGGGTCCGCCGTCGGCCCCCGCCGGCGCGACGACCACGAGCCAGCGCGCGACGTCGAGCGGCAGAAAGCTCTGCGACGAAAACTCGTGCCGCTCCATCACCCTGGCCTCGAGCGGCAGGCTCGGCAGCGGCCGCACGTGCGAGACCGACAGGCTCGGCCAGGCCGTGGCCCGGCTCGTCCGCAGCCCCTCGTCGAAATACGCTCGGCCGAACTCCGCGGGCGCCGCCAGCAGGTCGCCATAGGGGGCGAACGCCTTCTCGGTCAGGCTCTCCGCGATGATGCGCATGATGTCTCCTTCACCGTCGGGGAGAGCGACCGCTCCCCCGACACCCCCCAACGGGAATCGTTGGTGGTGCATCGTTTCAGTCTCGGAGCCGCCGGGTCAGCCCGACCACGCGCTCCATGACGAGCATGAGGACGAGCACGGTGGCGATCAGGACGCCCGACACGGCGGCGACGCGCACGTCGAGCGTGCTCTCCATCATTCCCCACATGCGAATCGGCAGCATGTCGCTGCGCGGCCCTGCCAGGAAGAGCGAGATCGGCACGTTGTCGAGCGAGCCGACGAAGGCGAGGAAGGCGCCGGCCGCGATGCCCGGCGCGATCACCGGCAGCGTGACGCGGCGAAACGTATAGAGCCAGCTCGCCCCGAGGCTGGCCGAGCTCTCGAGCAGCGCGGGATCGAGCTGCGACATGCTCGCCGAGGTCGTTCGCAGGGCCAGCGGGGCCACCACGACGACGTGGCCGATCGCGATCAGCGCCAGCGAGGGACGAAAGCCCATGAAGGTGAAGTACATGAGCGCCGCCAGTCCGAAGGCGAGCATGGGGAGGATCAGCGGCGACATGAAGAACGTGTCGAGCGCGCGGACCCACGTCCCGGACCGGCGGGCGAGGGCCACCGAGGCGAGCGTGGCCAGGACCGTCGCGCCCACCATCGCCACCACCGCGACCTCGAGGCTGTTGAGGGCGGCGCGGTGGATCTGGCTCGAGCGCACGGAGTCGAACAGGAGCTGGTACCACTGGAGCGACAACCCGGAGGGCGGGAACCTGATCGAGCGCCCCTGGGTGAAGGACGTCAGCAGAACGATCACGACGGGCCCGATCAGAATGAGGAACCCGAGCCCGGCCAGGAGGCCGATGACGACGGAGTAGGAGAGGTCCTTCGCCCGCATCGCTAGACCGCGTAGGCCCGGCTGCGCCGGCCCACGGCGGCGATGGCGGTGACGCCGAGGCCGACGGAGACGAGGAGCGTCAGCGCCGCCACCGACGCGAGCGGCCAGTTGTACACGACGAGCGACTGTTGCCAGATGAGCAGCGGCAGGTAGACGAGGCGGTTGCCGCCGATGACGAACTGCGAGATGAACGCGGTGGTGGAGCTCGCGAACACCAGCATGCACCCCGCCACGAGGCCGGGCAGGCTGAGCGGCAGTGTCACGCGGACGAGCGTTCGCCACTTCGACGCGCCGAGCGCGGCGGAGGCGTCGCGCAGGCTCGGGTCCATGCGCGACATGACGCTGAGCAACGGCAGGAGCAGGAGGGGCATCTCGATCTGGGTCAGGGCCATCACGAGCCCGTGCTCGGTCTGCAAGAGGCGCAGCGGCGCCGGCGCCAGGCCGAGCCACAGCAGCGCCTGGTTGATGACGCCCTCGCGCCCGAGGATCACGATCCACGCGAACGTCCGGACCACGACCGACGTCAGCAGCGGCAGGATCACGACGAAGAGGATCACCCGCTGCCAGCGTGGGCCCGCGCCCAGGTACACGAGCGCCACCGGATAGCCGACGAGCGCCGTGGCGGCGACGGTGAGGCCCCCGAGCTTCACCGTGTCGACGATCACCTTCCAGGTGAAGGGGTCGGCGAGGAACCGGCGCCACTGCGCGAAGCCGAGCGTGGTGATCTTCTCGTCGTCGAACGCGCTGACCCCGATGAGGAGCAGCAGCGGGACGAGGAAGAACGCCGCGTAGGCGAGCGCGAGCGGCAGCGCGAGCTGCCACTCGGCCGGTCGGACACGGACGGTCACTTGGCGACTTCCTTGTTGAAGCGCTCGATCCAGGCGGCGCGGAGTGGATTGATCTTCGACCAGTCGTGCCGCACGAACTTCGCCATCTCGTCGAGCGAGGCCATGGGCAGGGCGGCCGCCAGCTTCACGTCGCGATTCACCGGGATGAAGTTGTTCGGCGGCTGCATCAGCGCGGACTGCACGGGCGCGCTGATGACCGTGTCGAAGTATTTGTAGGCGTTTTCGCCCTCGCGCGAGCCCTTGGCGACGTGCATGGTCGTGAAGAACGCGACGGCGCCGCTCTCCGGCTTCACGAACTCGATGTCGACGTCGCGTCCGCGCAGGGTGGCCACCGTCTGCGTGTTGGTGTAGGTGATGTCGCACTGCCCCTGCTGGAACAGCGCGGGCATCGACGCCGGCGCTCCGATGGCCGCGACCTTGGACAGCACCTTCTTGATCTCGACGAAGAACGGCTCGACGTTCGTCTCCGAGCCGCCGAACTGCTTGGCGATCTCGATGATCGACACGGTGCCGTACGTGGTCTGGAAGCCCGTCATCCCGAGGCGCGAGACCCAGGGGTCCTTCAGCAGATCGGTCCAGCTCTTCGGTCTCGGCAGCTTCTTGGGGTTGTAGCCGATGCCGACGACCTGGGCCGCCACGGTGACGCCCCAGTCGTCGACCATGCCCGCGGGCAGCCGGCCGACGTTCTTGAGCCGCCGGGCCTCGAATTTCTCGAAGAGCCCGCGATCGATGCCGGTGACGCGGGGGCCTGGATCGAGCACGAAGGCGTCGAACGGCGGCGCGCCGCGCGCCGCCTGCGCCTTGGCGATCTGGTCGACCGCGAACAGCGGCGTCATCTCCAGATCCACGTCGTGGGCGCTCTTGAGCGCGGGGACCACGTGCGCGCGGAAGGCCTCCTCCCACGTTCCGGGATACATCGCCGCGGTGACGGAGCCCTTGGCGCGCGCGGGTCGTCCGATGGCCAGCGCTCCGGCCGTGGCCGCCGCGGCGGCGAGAAACTGACGTCGGGTGAAGCGTGCGTGCGTCATACGTCCTCCTTTGTCACGTCGAGGTCGCGATGTCGAACAGGCCGGGACGCGCGTCGGGGCGCAGGCCGCACCACGCGTCTCCGGTCGGCTCCACCGACGGCCCCAGCCTGGGCTCGACCAGCTTCAGCGTGACGCCGTCGCGCGTCTCGAGATCGTGCATGGTGTTGGGCCCCAGCGGCACGGCGAGGCGCCGGTGCACGCGCCAGCGACCGGCGGCCGCCTCGGCGTGCAGGCGGAGCTGCTCCGGCCGGGCCGAGAGCATCACCGCGGCGCCCGCCGCGAAGGCGCGATCGGTCGGCACCGTGAGCTTCGCGCCGGCCTCGAGCTCGACCAGGGTCGTGCCGTTCGCGGACTCGAGGGCCCGCCCGCGCAGGAGATTGGTCGTCCCGATGAACCCGCTCACGAAGAGCGTGGCCGGGCGGTCGTAGACGGCGATCGGCGTGTCGAACTGCTCGACGCGCCCGTGGTTCATGACGGCGATCCGGTCGGCGACGCTCATCGCCTCGTCCTGGTCGTGCGTCACGAGGATCGCGGTCAGGCCGAACTGCCGCTGCAGCCGCTTGATCTCGATCTGCATGTCCAGACGCAGCCCCTTGTCGAGGGCGCTGAACGGCTCGTCGAGCAGCATCACGGTGGGCGCCACCGCCAGCGCGCGCGCGACGGCCACGCGCTGCTGCTGGCCGCCGGACAGCTGGCGCGGTAGACGGTCGCGGAAGTCGGTGAGGCGGACCACCTCCAGAAAGCGCTCGACGGCGCGCCGCACGTCCCCGCGCGGCACGCCGCGCGCCTGCAGCCCGTAGGCGACGTTGTGGGCCACCGTCATGTGGGGAAAGAGCGCGTAACTCTGGAAGACGATCCCGACATTTCTCAGATTCGCCGGCAGATGGTCGATCGCCTTGCCGTCGATCCGCACCGATCCCGCGCTCTGTCGAACGAACCCGGCGACGACCCGCAGCAGCGTCGTCTTGCCGCAGCCCGAGGGGCCCAGGAGCGCCACGATCTCGCCGGCCCGCACGGCCAGCGACACGTCGGCGACGGCGGTGACGGGACCGTACCGGTGGGTCACCGAGTCGATGTCGAGGGTGTGGCCTTGCTCGCCGCTCATCGGTCGCGAAGATCGTGGGATTACAGCACGCGCCCGACGCGCACCGCAAGCGCCCCGTCAGGGCCGAGCGGCAAGTCCCCGACGGCCGGGGAGCGGGCTACCGCTTTGCGGTGATGAGGTCCGAGCGGACGATGGCCCAGCCGAGCGCGGCGATCTGGCGGTCGACGTTGCGCCAGCGCAGGTTCATCCGCGCGAGCGCCGGCTGCGGCCGGCCGCCACGCCGGTCGAGGATGACGGTGACCGTCTCGCTGGCGTGGAGCTCGCGGCGGAGCATGTCGAAGAGCTTGGGCTGATCGCGGGAGACGATGACCAGGTGATGCGCGTCGCCGCGGGTCGCCGCGCCGCCGCGCGTCTCGGCCACCACGGCGCGCACGGCCCGCACGATGGCCCCGTCGGAGGCCTGTCCGATGAGACGGGACAGGGGTGACCACGTCCGGCCCCCGCAGGCGGGACAGGCCTCGAGACCGATCTCGAAGCAGACCTCGCAGTCGGCGCAGAGGGCAAGACGGGCGAACGGGAAGTACACCCGGGGGCTCGTGAGCGCGACACGTGATCGCATGGCGCGGCACTGTGGCAAAGTCGATGCCACGCGGATGGCCGCGCCATTGAGCGGATCGCCGAAGGCCGCGCCAGCGCGTCACGAACGAATTGGCACCGCCTGCGCCAGGCTGGCGCGCGGCCTACCGCTCGTCGCCCCTACTCCCACTTCCCCTCCAGCAGTGGACCGACTCGGTCTCGTGCCGTGGTGGCAGGCGCACGCCGAGCGCGGCCACGCCGCGCTTCGCCCCGATCAGCACGATCACTGCCCGTCCGGACGTGGTGCCCGGGCGTCCGAGCCGCGCGCGGGCGGGAGCGTTACGTCGCGCCGGCCGGCACGTCGCCGGCCAGGGTGATGCGGTGCATGAGGCGGCGGTGGCCGGCGTAGTCGTTGACGGCGTTGTGCTGGGCGCAGCGGTTGTCCCAGAACGCGAGCGAGCCCGGCTGCCAGCGGAAGCGGCAGGTGAACTCCGGCCGGACCTGGTGGCGGTAGAGATAGGCGAGGATGGGCGCGCTCTCCTCCTCCGTCATCCCCTCGAAGCGTACGGTGTGGGCGACGTTGACGTAGAGCGCCGGGCGCCCGGTCTCGGGGTGCACGCGCACGACGGGGTGCGACGCCTCGTACAGCGTGCGCGCGTCGTCGCGGCCGCGCTCGGCGATGCGGTCCTCGCGCGTGCGCGAGGCGTCGGCCTTCGCCGAGCTGTTGACCGCCCGCAGCCCGTCGAGCAGCCGCTTCATGCCGTCGGAGAGCGTCTCGTAGGCGAGGTACATGTTCGCGAACAGCGTGTCGCCGCCCACCGGGGGCACCTCGCGGGCCAGCAGCATGCTCGCCATGGGCGGGACGTCGAGGTACGCGGTGTCGGAGTGCCAGACGCCGCCGAAGTTGATCCGCTCGTGCTCGAGCTTCACCACGGGAATGATCTCCGGATACTCCTCGAGCCCCTTCACGAACGGGTACTCGATGATCTCGCCGAAGCGCCGCGCGAAGCCGAGGAACTGTGGCGGCGTGAGCGGCTGATCGCGGAACAGGAGGACGAGGTGCTCGAGCCACGCGCGGCGCAGCACGCCGAGCGTCTGGTCGTCGAGCGCGTTCGAGAGATCCACGCCGGAGATCTCGGCCCCGAGGGCGCCGGAAACCGGATGGATGCCGACGTCGCTCACGGCGCGGCCTGGAAGTTCGGCCCGGGCTCGAGGCCCTTCGCCTCGTAGACGGACGCGGCGGCGGTCATGATCGCGAGGTCGAACGGCTCGCCGCCCTCGATCTGCCGCTTCAGCACGTTGGCCGACCGCACGCCGATCGTGCTGATGAGCTTGATCTCGGCGGCCTGCGCGCCGATGGGTCCGGCCGGCGCCGCCGCCAGCATCAGAAGGAGTCCGAGCCAGATCGCCATGGGGACCTCCGCGCGGAGACCTTATCATGTCGTGGATGAAGCGCGTCCTGATCTACGCGGGGCTGGCGCCGTTTCTCTTCATCGCGCTGTTCCCCGTTCTCTGGATGGTGATCACCGCCTTCAAGCACGAGCGCGACCTCTACTCGATGCGCGGCATTCCTTTCTGGTTCTACGAGCCGCCGACGCTCAAGCACTTCCACCTGCTGTTCACGCAGACGTGGTTCGGCACGTGGTTCGTGAACACGGCGATGGTGTCGGTGTGCGTGGTGGTGATCACGGTGGCCACCGCGGTGCCGGCCGGTTACGCGCTGGCGCGGCTGCGGCTGCCCGGCGCGGGCCACACCGCGACCGCGATCTTCATGACCTACCTGGTGCCGCCGATCATCCTCTTCCTGCCGCTCACGTACGTGATCGGCCAGCTCGGGCTCTTCGACTCGTGGTGGGCGCTGGTGCTCGTCTACCCGACCTTCACCATCCCGATCGCCACCTGGCTCATGTTCGGCTTCCTGCGCGGCCTGCCGCCGGAGATCGAGGAGGCGGCGTGGGTGGACGGCTGCGGGCGCGTCGGCGCGATCCTGCACGTGGTCCTGCCCCTGAGCCGTCCCGGAATCGCGACCATCGCGATCTTCGCGTTCACGCTCGCGATGCAGGAGTATCTCTACGCGGTCGTGATGGCCGCGCCCGTGGATCAGAAAGTCGTCACGGTGGGGCTGCCGACCATGCTGATCCGGGGCGACATCTACTTCTGGGGCTCGCTGATGGCCGGCGGTCTCCTCGTCGGAGTGCCGGCGGCCGTGCTGTTCAACGTCGTCATCGACCGCTTCATCCACGGCCTCACCATGGCCGGGGATGCTTAGATGGCCGGGGATGCTCAGTGGAACGAGGGGCGCCCCGGGTTCCCCGGGGCGCCTCCGAGCGATTGGGGGTAAAGGGGGCCCTTCGAGGCCCCCTTTGACCATGGGCGCTACGAGACGGCTTCGCGCTCGAGCAGCAGGCGCTTGCGCTTGACGCCCCAGCGGTAGCCCGAGAGCCCGCCGTCGTGGCGCACGACGCGGTGGCAGGGAATGGCCACCGCGAGGGTGTTCGACGCGCACGCGCGCGCCACCGCCCGCACGGCCTTCGGCGCGCCGATGCGCGCGGCGATCTTCGTATACGTCGACGTGGCGCCGGCGGGGATCTCGCGCAGCGCCTGCCACACGCGCTGCTGGAACGCGGTGCCGCGCACGTCCAGCGGCAGGTCGAGGCCGAGCGCGGGCGCCTCGACGAAGCCGACCACCTTCGCGACCAGCCGCTCGAAGTCGCGGTCACCGCCGATCAGCCGCGCCTTGGGAAATCGGTCCTGGAGCTGACGCGCCAGCGCGTCCGGATCGTCGCCGAGCAGGATCGAGCAGACGCCGCGCTCGGTGGCGGCCACGAGGATGGAGCCGAGCGAGCACTCGCCGACCGCGAACCGGATCGCGGCGCCGTCGCCGCCGGCGCGGAAGTCGGTCGGCGTCATCCCGAGCACCTCCGACGCCGTCGCATAGAAGCGGCCGCTCGAGTTGAAGCCCGCGCCGTAGATCGCGTCGGTCACGGAGTCGCTGCGCGACAGCTCGTCGCGGACGCGCCGCGCGCGGTGCGCCGCCGCGTAGGCCTTGGGCGTGAGCCCGGTGGTCGTCTTGAAGACGCGATGGAAGTGGAAGCGGCTGAGGCCGGCGGCGTCCGCCAGGGCGTCGAGGCTCGGCACCTCCTCGGCCGTCTCGATGAGGCGGCACGCCCGGGCCACCGCTTCGGCGCGCGCCTCGACGAGCCCGGGGCTGTCCGGGCGGCAGCGCTTGCACGGCCGGAAGCCCGCACGCTCGGCGTCCGCGCACGTCGCGTGGAAGCGCACGTTCTCGCGCCGGGCCAGACGCGCCGCGCAGGAGGGCCGGCAATACACGCCGGTCGTGCGGACGGAGTAATAGAAGACGCCGTCAGCGCGCCGGTCGCGTCGGACGACGGCCGCCCACCGCCCGGGGTCGCTGGAGAACGCCGGGGAACCGTTTGGATGTTTCGTCGCCACGCTCACCATGATGCCTCCTTTTCGTGTCCTCATCCTCGGCCATCGCGCGCCTGCCGGCACTCCGCTCCTTGCTCTCGAATTCGGACGGCGGACGCGCCGGTCGCCGTGGCCTACGTGCCGGGTAATTGATCTGGCGCCGGCTCCCGCCGAGGATCAGGCTGGGGAGGAGCCGCCATGCTTGCCGTCGCCTTCGCCGGAACCTTTGCCGCCAGCCTCGAGGCCCCCGTGCGGGCCCACCTCGGCCTCCCGTGCGAGGTCGTCGTCGCCGATGAGGCCGGCATCGTGGGCAAGCTCGGCGACGTGGACGTGCTGGTGACGATGGCGTTCACCCGCGAGATGGGCGCGGCGGCGGGACGGCTGAAGCTCGTGCAGGTGCCCGGCGCGGGCCTCGAGCGGATCGACCGCGCCGCGCTGCCCGCGGGGACGGCCCTCGCCAACGCGTACGGCCACGAGGTCGGCATCGCCGAATACGTGCTCGGCGCGATGCTCGCGCTCACGCGCGGCTTCGTGCGGCTCGACGCGGCGCTCCGGCGTGGAGCCTGGGAGAGCCAGTGGGCCGTCGGCACCGCGCCGCCGCCGCCGTGGCCGGAGCTGGCCGGCAAGACCCTCGGCATTCTCGGCTACGGGCACATCGGCCAGGCGCTGGCCCGGCGCGCCCGGGCGTTCGACATGGCCATCTGCGCGATCCGTCGTGACGTCGCGCGCTCCGCGCCGGACGGGCTCGCGCTGCTCGGGGGCCTGGAGATTCTCGACGAGGTGCTCCGACGCTCCGATTACCTCGCGATCACGATGCCGGCCACCGCCGCCACGCGCGGGCTGATCGGCGAGGCGCAGCTCCGGGCGATGAAGCCGACGGCCGTGCTCGTGAACGTGGCGCGCGCGGAGATCGTCGACGAGGCGGCGCTGTACCGGGCGCTCGCGGAGCGCGCGATCGCCGCGGCCGCGCTCGACGTCTGGTATCGCTATCCGACCGACGCGGCGCCGACGCTGCCCGCGCGCCAGCCGTTCCACACGCTGCCGAACGTGCTCATGACGCCGCACGTGTCGGGCTGGACGGAGGGGATGCTGCAGGCGCGCGCGCGGCTCATCGCGGAGAACATCCGCCGCACCGCGCGTGGCGAGCCGCCCGAGAACCTGGTCGGCTGATCAGAGCGAGGCGGCGCCGGCCGACGCCTCGCCTGCATCGGCGGCGTCGCGGCCGCAGAGCGCGGCGATCGTGCGGCACAGCCGGTCCATCTGGAGCGGCTTGCGCAGATAGGCCGTGAACCCGCGCGCGCCGGAGACGGGAAAGTCCTCGTAGTGCGCGGTGATGGCGATGGCGGGAATGTCGCCGCCCTCTGCCGGCGGGCGCGCGCGCAGCCACGCCATGAACTGCGTGCCGTCCTCGCCGGGCAGGTTGAGGTCGCACAGAATCAGGTGAGCCTTGCGCGTGCGGAGGTACTCGCGGGCCTGGCCGGTGTGCGTCGCCAGCAGCGGGTGCGCGCCCGCGGTGTCGAGGATCGCGCGGATGAGGTTCAGCGCGTCGAAGTTGTCCTCGATGACGAGGATCGTCAGTCCCGTCAGATCGGGAAGCATGGCCGGCCGCGTCGGTGTCATCAGGGGTTCACCAGGTCGTGAACCAGAGTCACGAGATCGTCGAGGTTGACGGGCTTCGCGAGGTAGCCGGTGTACCCCGCCGTTCTCGCTTCGATCGCGGTGAAGTCCTTGTCGTACGCGCTGACGGCGATGGCGGGGACGTCGCCGCCCGCCTCCGGCTCGAGCCGGCGCAGCGCGCGGATGAACTGCAGGCCGTCGGCGCCGGGCAGCGAGAGGTCCGAGACGATCACGTGGGGCCGGTATTCGGCGAGGTCCTCAAGCGCCGACTCCGTCGAGTGGCACATCGTGACGAGCGCGCCACAGTATTCGAGAAAAGTCGCCAAAAGCTGCCTGCTGTCTTCGTCGTCCTCGACGATCAGGACATGAACACCCGTCAAGTCGACGGTGGCCGCGGACGGTTTGCTGCCTGCCACTAACGCCCCTCCTGGGCGGTGGATCGATCACTGCCGCCACACTACGCCGCCCCCCGCCAAAAGGTAGCCCTGAAAAAAATTCTCCTGAATTCCTGAGGTACTTGTACGGATTACATCGTCGTTGTCTAGACGATCCGAAGTCTCGCGCGCTTCTTCCTGCCGGGCGCAGTCGCGGTGAGCGCCGAACCCGTGCCACGCGAACCCCTCCTTCGCGTGAGCGTGGCCGGAACTCGCGCATGGCGGATGCCAGCGATCGCATCACAGGTGCGCCTCGCCTTTCGGCTGCGGGCTCGAACAGCCGTCAGCGCAGACGGCCGATCAGCTCGAGGACGCGCAGGATCTCGGCGCCGTCGCGCACCATCTGGCGGTCGCCGGCCTGGCCCCAGCGCAGGACGCCGTCGCGGTCGATCACGAACGTCGAGCGCCAGGCGACGTTGCGGTCCGCGTCGAGCACGCCGTACGCGTCGATGACGCTCCGGTGGAGGTCGCTCAGCAGCGGGAACGGGAATTTCCGCGCCGCCGCGAAGGCCGCGTGACAGGCGGGGCTGTCGCCGCTGATCGCGAGCACGGCAGCGCCGCGCTCGCGCGCGCGCTCGGCGACCTCGACGAGGTCGCTCAGCTCGGGCGTTCAGATGCTGCCCCAGTCGAAGCAGTAGAAGATGAGCACCACGTCGCGGCCGCGAAAGTCCGCCAGGCGCACCTCGCCGCCCGTGCCGGCCGGCAGCGAGAACTCTGGCGCGGGTTGGCCGAAGCGCAGGCCCGTCATGGCGTCGCAGTATATCCTGCGTGTCTCTCGGCTCGTTCATAGGCTCGCCTCGGACGGCGGGGCCCCAGCCCCGCGAAATCCGAATGGCCGCACTGCGGAAAGAGAGGCCCCCGATGAAGGACAGCGAAACGTACCGGAAGGGCGCGGAGATGCGGCGGCGGCTGCTGGGCGACGCGTTCGTCGACCGCTCGACGAAGACGGTCTACGCCGATCCCGTCATGGGCAAGTTCATCGACGTGGCGACGGAGGCGATCTTCGGCATGCTGTGGACGCGCCCCGGCCTCGACCTCAAGACGCGCACGCTGGTGTGCGTCGTCTCCGACGCGGCGACGGGACGCGAGCCCGAGCTGGCCATCCATCTCCGCATGGCGCTGCGGCAGGGCTGGACGGAAGAGGAGCTGACGGAGGCGCTGATCCAGCTCACCGGCTACGTCGGCGCGCCGTTCGCGCGCGACGCCCTCATCGTGGCCTCGCGCGTCTTCGGCGAGATGCGGGCGGAGCCGGCCCGGGTCTGACCCTCAGCGGGACGGCCACCACGACGAGGGTGATCAGGTGGGACCGGAGCGTCATGCTCACGCTCAGTATACGGACCTATTCGAGGACGGCGATCCGCACGCGGAAGACGCCGGCGCCCACCGCGTCGAGCGCGCGGGCGGCGCCGTAGGAAAGATCGATGATGCGGTCATGCACGACGGGACCGCGATCGTTGATGCGCACCTCGACCGCGCGCCCGTTGGCGAGGTTCGTGACCAGCACGCGCGTGCCGAACGGCAGCGTGCGGTGCGCCGCGGTGAGCGCGTGCATGTCGAACGGCTCGCCGCTCGCCGTCTTCTTGCGGTGGTGGGCCTCGCCGTACCACGAGGCCGTGCCCGTCCAGACGGCGCGCGCCTCCGGCGGCAGCGCGCGCGCCCCGGGCGGAGTCGGCGTCGGCGCCGACGCGGCGGTCGGGGGCTGCCGGCGCGTCGGCGCGCACGCCGCCGCCGCGAGCGCCACGAGGGTCAGCGCCGCAGCCAGCCGCGGAATCGGTTCCACCAGTCCTCCACGCGGTCGCCGAGGCCACCGTGCTCGCGGCAGGCCTCGGGCTCGGTGCCGTTGAGGAAGACCTCCTTCCCGGTGCGCGGGCAGAAGCGGTTCGCGAGCTTGCCGTTGGTGAGATCGATCTCGACGAACGTCACGCCCGACGGCACGGTGAAGCCTTGGCTGGCGACGCTCTCGAGCGCGGGCCGCATGAACTCCGCCCAGATCGGCAGGGCACCCTCGGCCCCGCTGAGGCCGTGCGGTTCGCCGCTGTCGTAGCCGACCCACACCGCGGCCAGCAGCCCCGGGGCGCCGCCGACGAACCACGCGTCGCGCCCGTCGTTGGTCGTCCCGGTCTTGCCCGCGACGGCGCCGGTCACGCCGAGCGCGCGCGCGGAGGCGCCGGTGCCCGCGGTGATCACGCCCTCGAGCAGCGAGGTCATGAGGTACGCCTCCGCCGGCGACATCACCGACTTCGACGGCTCCTCGTCGACGTCGAGGGCGCCGCCGGGGTCCTGGACCGCGCGGACCGCGTGAGCGGGCGGCGTGCGCTGGCCGCCGTTGAGGAACGGCAGATACGCGCGCGCCAGCTCGAGCGGCGTCACCTCGAAGGAGCCGAGGGCCATGGCGGGCACGGGCGCGAGTCGGCTCTCGATCCCGAACGCGTGCGCGCGCTCCACGATGGTCGGCAGTCCCACGTCCTGCGCGAGGCGCACGGTGGCCGCATTGAGCGACTGCTGGAGAGCCTCGCGCACGGTCACGCGGCCCTGGTAGCGGTCCTCGTAGTTGCGCGGCGACCACGGCGCGCCGTTCACGGTCAGCGTCAGCGGTGAGTCGTCGAGGAACGTCGCCGCCGTGAAGCCGCGCCCGCCGCCGGGCGGCGCGGTCAGCGCCGCGGCGTAGACGAACGGCTTGAACGCGGAGCCGGGCTGGCGGTGCGCCAGCGTGGCGCGATTGAACTGACTCGCCTGATAGCTGCGGCCGCCCACGAGCGCCCGGATCTGGCCGGTGGCGGGGTCGAGGACGACCAGCGCCGCCTGCAGGCGATGGGCGTCGTCGTTGCCGCGCAGCGTCGGCCGCTTCGCCTCCAGCCGCGCGAGCCCACGCTCGACGGCGCTCTCGGCCAGGCGCTGCAGCGTGAGATCGAGGGAGGTGAACACGCGGACGTCGCGCGCGCCGAGGGCGCCGCTGCCGAGGCGCGCCTCCAGCTCCTGACGCACGTGGTCCGCGAAGTAGGGCGCGGTCTGGGTGGCCGCGACCACGAGCTGCGCCCGCACGGGCTCGCGCCGCGCCTCCTGGTAGTCGGCCTCGGACAGGCGCCCCAGCTCGCGCATGCGCCCGAGCACGACGTCGCGCCGCTCCCGTGCGCGCGCGGGATTGGTGGAGGGCGAGTAGGTGTTCGGCGCGCGGATCATGCCGGCCAGGAGCGCGGACTCCGCCACCGTCAGCTCGTGCACCTCCTTGCCGAAGTAGGCGCGGCTCGCGGAGGAAACGCCGCGGATGGCCATCGGCCCGCGCTGCCCGAGGTAGACCTCGTTGAGGTAGGCCTCGAGGATCCGCTCCTTGCTGTAGCGCCACTCCACGAGCGTGGCCAGCCACGCTTCGTCCAGCTTGCGCATGAATGTGCGCTTGGGATCGAGCAGGCGGTTCTTCACGAGCTGCTGGGTGATCGTGCTGCCGCCCTGGGCCACCCGCCCGGCGCGGAAGTTCACCCACGCCGCACGCACGAGGCCGCGGAGATCGACGCCCGGGTGGTCGAAGAAGCGATGGTCCTCGGCGGCCAGCACCGCCTGCAGCAGGCTGAACGGCACGTCGCGCAGCCGCACCGGGCGGTGGTCCTCGCCCGGCCGATCGCCGGCGCTCGCCAGGATCTCGGGCTCCAGCGCGGCGGCGCCGATGTCGAGCCCGTCGCGCGTGACGCGAAGAATGCGGTCGTCGCTCACCTCGACGCGCACGCGCTGGACGCGGCTGAGTCCCGGCAGCCCGCGCAGGTAGATCTCCCAGTCGCTCCCGTCGCGCTGGAACTGGCCGGGCGCGTCCGGCGCGCCCTGCGTCTCCCGGTATGACAGCCGCGTCAGCGTGCCCGCCAGGTCGGCGATGTTCACCTGGACGCCGGCCGCCAGCGCTTGCGGCGCCGCGTAGACCAGCGCGGCGCGGCGCGTCTCGACGCGGTCGAAGCGCGCCAGCTCGACGGCGGAGTACACGAGGAGCGCGAGCAGCGCCAGGCCGCCCAGGCCGGCGAGGCCGAGGGCGACGAGCGCGCTGCGCCGCCGCGTCCCCGCCCACGCCAGAAGCCGAGCCTCTCTCACGTCGCGAAGGCGGGCGGCCCAGCGGGACCACATCGTGCGCAAGGTCACGTTCGATTATGCCCGCGGGACGCGGGTCCCGGCTGCCGGAAGGTTTTTCCCAGCGCGGCCTGCGAGAGAGAGGAGAGATTTTCCGTACCGGCCGGGCGGAATGCGCGGCAAGTGCGCGAGATTGCGGTGCGGATGAGGCAGGGCACATCCGTTGCACAGGGCTATGGCGTCATGAACGCCGGGAGGTCCCCGTGCTCCTGAGCCGCTGCGCCTGGCACCCTCGCTACTTCGGCTATCCGCTCGTCGAAGGCGTCGTGTCGTGGAGCGGCTGGGGGCTGAGGTTCACCGACGGGATCTGTCCGGAGTGCGCGACGCGCTTCCGCTCCGAGTACCGCGCCTTCCTCGAGCGGCGCGACACCGGACGCGAGCTCGAGACCCGGCGCCGGGCCGCCTGAGAACCCTCCTCGCCCTGCCACCATAGCCCCGCATCCTCGCGGCGTTTCGACAAAACGCGGCGATCCTTGCGACCCCGCCCCGCGCTGGGTATGCTCTGGACGCGCGTAGTCGCGCCTATCTCGCGAGAGTGGCGGAACTGGCAGACGCTCCGGACTTAGGATCCGGTGGGTTTAACAGCCCTTGGGGGTTCGACTCCCCCCTCTCGCACCAACTCGGAGCCCCGATGACGGTGAGCGTGGTGCGTTCGTGAAGGTGGCGGTCGAGGAGCTGGAGGCCTGCAAGCGGCGCCTGGCCGTCGAGGCACCCGCCGACGTCGTTCAGAAAGAATGGGAGCGCGCGTACGGCCGCGTCCAGAAGCAGGCGCGCCTGCCCGGCTTCCGCAAGGGTCACGTGCCGCGCTCGCTCGTGAAGCTGCACTTCGCCGACGACGTGCGGCGCGAAGTGGCCGAGCACCTCATCCCGGACGTCTACCGGCAGGCCCTCACCGAGGCGCGGCTCGATCCCGTCAACGAGCCCGACCTGCAGGAGGTCAAGCTCGAGGAGAACGCGCCGCTGTCCTTCGTCGCCGTCGTGGAAGTCAAGCCGGCCATCGCGCTGGCCGACTACAAGGGCGTGGAAGTGCAACACGCGCCCGCCGCCGTGAGCGACGACGAGGCGGCGGCCGCCCTGGAGCAGATGCGCGAGC
Organism: Candidatus Rokuibacteriota bacterium; assembly: GCA_003220225.1. Taxonomy (GTDB): domain Bacteria; phylum Methylomirabilota; class Methylomirabilia; order Rokubacteriales; family CSP1-6; genus AR12. Next base: position 42,580 of record QHRU01000041.1, on the reverse strand, counting down.
AGCAGGCGGAGTTCCGCGCGGTGGACCGCGCGGCCGCGTCCGGCGACCTCGCGGTGGTCGACTACACGCTGCGCCCCGACGAGCACGACGCGACGACGGCCAACGGCTATCACTTCGTGATCGGCAGCGGCGCCGTGATGCCGGAGATCGACGCGGCCGCCGTCGGCATGAAGGCGGGCGACCAGAAGGACGTGGCGCTGCGCTTTCCCGACGACCATCGCCTCGAGTCGCTGCGCGGCAAGGGCGGGACGGCCACGCTCAAGGTGAGCGAGGTGAAGGAGAAGATCCTCCCCGCCCTCGACGACGAGTTCGCGAAGTCGCTCGGCGAGTTCGCGACCCTCGACGCGCTCCGCGCCGAGGTGCGCAAGCAACTCGAGACGCGGCGGGAGGCCGAGCAGCGGCGCGAGCTGGAGGACAAGATCGTGGGCGCCGTGCTCCAGCATCACGAGTTCACCGTGCCCGACGCCCTGGTCATGCGCCAGATCGCGCACCAGGTCGAGCACGCGCGCGAGCGGCTGCGGCGCCAGGGGGTGGACCCCGACGGTGTGAAGTGGGACGTCCCGAAGCTCGTGGGCGAGCTGCGGCCCGGCGCGGAGCAGGGCGTCCGGCGCGCGCTCCTGCTGGAGGCCATCGCCGACAAGGAGGGGCTGGTCCCCGCCGACGACGAGGTGGAGGCCGAGGTGGAAAAGATCGCCCGCGCCAGCCAGCGCCCGGCGCCGGCCGTGCGGCGTATGATGGAGAAGAGCGGAGACCTCGAGGCGCTCCGGATAGGGCTCCGCGAGCGCAAGACGCTCGACTTCCTGATCGGACACGCGACCGTTCGCGCATGACAGCGCATAGAAGGAGAGCAGCAATGGCCCTGGTTCCGATGGTGATCGAGCAGACGCCCCGCGGCGAGCGCGCGTTCGACATCTTCTCACGCCTGCTCAAAGAGCGGATCATCTTCCTGCCGACGTTCATCGAGGACGAGCTGGCCAACCTCGTCATCGCGCAGATGCTCTTCCTCGAGGCCGAGGACCCGGACAAGGACATCTACCTCTACATCAACTCGCCGGGCGGCTCCGTCACCGCGGGCATGGCCATCTACGACACGATGCAGTACGTGAAGCCGGCCATCTCGACGATCTGCATGGGCCAGGCCGCGTCGATGGGCGCCCTGTTGCTGTGCGCCGGCGCCAAGGGCAAGCGCTTCGCGCTGCCGCACGCGCGCATCATGATCCACCAGCCGCTGGGTGGCGTGCAGGGCCAGGCCACCGACATCGACATCCAGGCCAGGGAAATATTGAGGATGCGCGAGGAGCTGAACCGCATCCTCGTGCACCACACGGGCCAGGGGATGGACAAGATCCAGAAGGACACCGATCGGGACTTTTTCATGACCGCCGAGCAGGCCAAGGACTATAGAATCGTGGACGAAGTCATCTCCTCCAAGCCTACGACGCGGGCGATCAGCGAAGCGGCGGCGCTGGCGGCGCAAGTCCAGACGTAAGGAAGGCAGCGATGGCGGGTCGGGCGCGCGAAGGCAACGGTACCCTCAAGTGCTCGTTCTGCGGCAAGAGCCAGAACGACGTCCGTAAGCTGATCGCGGGGCCCACCGTCTACATCTGCGACGAGTGCATCGAGCTCTGCAACGACATCATCGCCGAGGAGTGGGAAGAGGAGAAGTCGCGGGAGATCCGCTCGCTCCCCAAGCCCGCCGAGATCAAGAACGTCCTCGACCAGTACGTGGTCGGTCAGGAGCGCGCCAAGAAGATCCTCTCCGTCGCCGTCCACAACCACTACAAGCGCATCGAGTCGGGCAACGACAATGGTGACGTCGAGCTGCAGAAATCCAACATTCTTTTGATCGGCCCCACGGGTTCCGGGAAGACCCTGCTGGCCCAGACGCTGGCCAAGATGCTGCGCGTGCCGTTCACGATCGCCGACGCGACCACGCTCACCGAGGCGGGCTACGTCGGCGAGGATGTGGAAAACATCATTCTGCGTTTGCTCCAGGCCGCCGACTATGACGTCGAGCGAGCGGAGCGGGGAATCGTCTACATCGACGAGATCGATAAAATCGCGCGGAAATCCGAGAACCCGTCGATCACGCGCGACGTGTCGGGCGAAGGCGTCCAGCAGGCGCTGCTCAAGATCCTGGAAGGCACCATCGCCAACGTGCCGCCCCAGGGCGGCCGCAAGCACCCGCACCAGGAGTTCATCCAGGTCGATACGTCGAATGTGCTGTTCATCTGCGGGGGCGCGTTCGTCGGACTCGACAAGAACATCGAAAGCCGCGTCGGTCGATCCGGGATGGGGTTCGGCGCCGAGATCAAGAGCCATACGGAACGGCGCGTGGGCGACCTGCTCGCGATGATCCAGCCCGAGGACCTGCTGCGGTACGGTCTCATCCCGGAGTTCGTCGGCCGCCTGCCCGTCATCGCCACCCTGCACGACCTCGACGATGCGGCGCTGGTGCGGATCCTCAAGGAGCCGAAGAACGCGATCATCAAGCAGTACCAGAAGTACTTCGACCTCGAGAAGGTCCGCCTCAAGTTCACGGACGACGCGGTGGCTTCCATCGCCAAGGAGGCGCTCAAGCGGGGTACGGGCGCCCGCGGCCTGCGCGCGATCCTGGAGGAGGTCATGCTCGAGATCATGTACGAGCTGCCGTCCATCCAGGGGCTCAAGGAGTGCATCATCACGCGCGAGGTGATCCTGAACCACGAGCGGCCGGTGCTGGTCTCCGAAGCCCACGAACAGTCCGCGTAGCCTGAGCGCCCGCGGCACTCTCTTCGTCGTCGCGACTCCGATCGGCAACCTGGAGGACGTCTCCGCGCGCGCGCTCCGCGTGCTGCGCGAGGTCGACCTGATCGCCTGCGAGGACACGCGCCGTACGCGCGCGCTGCTCTCGCACTTCGACATCCACACGCCGACGCTCTCCTACTTCGAGCACAACAAGCTCGCGCGCGGCCCGCAGATCCTCCGGCGCCTGGTCGAGGGCGCGTCGGTGGCCCTCGTCACCGACGCCGGCACGCCGGGGATCTCCGATCCCGGCTTCCTGCTCGTGCGCGACGCGCGCGCGGCGGGCCTCGACGTCGTGCCGGTGCCGGGGCCGTCCGCGGTGGCCACCGCGCTGTCGGCGGCGGGCGTGCCGGCTGACCGTTTCGTGTTCGACGGCTTCCTCCCGGTGAAGCCCGGTAAGCGGCTGAATCGTCTGAAGGCGCTGCGCGCGCTGGAGACGACGGTGGTGGTCTACGAGTCACCGCACCGCATCGTGGCCGCCCTCGAGGCGGTCGCGGAGGTCTTCGGCGACGCCGAGGTCGTCGTCGCGCGCGAGCTGACCAAGCAGTTCGAGGAGATCGTGCGCGCGCCCGCCGTCGCGCACCTCGCGCGCCTGCGCGCGACGCCGCCGCGCGGCGAGTTCGTCGTGATTATCCCCGCCGCGCGATGACCGGTATCGAGGAGCGCCACGGCTTCGCCGGGGCGCTTCCGAGCGTTGGGGAGTGTGAGGGGCCGTCTCGGGGCCCCTCACGAGAACGGGGGAGTGTGAGGGGCCATGTCGGGGCCCCTCACGAGAACGGGGGAGTGTGAGGGGCCATGTCGGGGCCCCTCACGGTAATAGTTCGTCGACGGCGATGCGGGCGTCCGGTGCGGCGAGCGGCGTGAGCGTCTCGCCCGGATGCGCGACGTGCGCCGAAGCATAGCGCGCGCGGCGTGTGCCGCGAATCGGCTCGCGGTACACCTCCACCACACGATCGTGCAGGTTCACGATCCAGTAATCCGCGATGCCGGCGGCGGCGTACACCCGCCCTTTGACAACACGGTCGAAGCGCAGGCTGGTCTCGGCGATCTCGACCACCAGCGCTGCGGTGGACGGATGATCGGCCAGCCAGTCACGTGCCGAGCCACGCAAGACGGCGAGATCCGGCTCCGGCTCCGAGTCAGGATCCATCGCCATCGGCAGTCCCATTCGCACCCGCCAGCCCGATCCGAACGCCGCCCGCAAGGCCTCGCCCGCCAGATCGCACGCCGTCGCGTGAGGTGTGTTCTGCGGCTCCGCGACGATCATCCGTCCTTCGAGCAGCTCGACCTTGTTGTCCTTGCGGTCCTCGCCGAAGAAGCCGAGATCGATCAAGCGCCCGTATTCCTTGCGGGTCCAGCGGCGGGTGCGCACGAGCGGCTCGCTCATGGCGCCACGGTAGCGGCGCGCGGCGGGGACGTCAATGTCCACCCGAGGATACGGCGGCGGGGCGGCGTATACTGCCTAGGTCTATGACCGTTCCGAAGGCCCTGACCATCGCTGGGTCGGATTCCGGCGGCGGTGCGGGCATCCAGGCCGACCTCAAGACGTTCTCGGCGTTCGAGGTGTTCGGGATGTCCGCCGTGACCGCCGTCACGGCGCAGAGCTCCCTCGGCGTGCTCGGCGTCCTCGACCTCCCCCCGGAGTTCGTCGGCCGCCAGATCGACGCCGTGCTCGACGACCTCGGCGCCGATGCCATCAAGACCGGTATGCTCGCGACGAAAGACATCGTCGGCACGGTGGCCGGGCGGCTGCGCGCGCACCGCGGCGCCCCCGTCGTCGTCGACCCCGTGATGATCGCGTCCTCCGGCGATCCGCTGCTGCAGCCGGCCGCGCGCGAGGTGCTCGTGCGCGAGCTGCTCCCGCTCGCCACGCTGGTGACGCCGAACCTCCACGAGGCGGCCGTGCTCGCCGACATGGCGGTGGACTCCGAGGCCGACATGGCCGAGGCGGCGCGGCGCATCGGAGCGCTCGGGCCGCGCCACGTGCTCGTGAAGGGCGGCCACCTCAAGGACGCGGCGACCGACGTGCTCTGGGACGGGCGGACGCTGACGCGCTTTCCCGCGCCACGCGTCGAGGGGCCCGCGACCCACGGCACCGGCTGCACGTACTCGGCGGCCATCGCCGCCGGTCTCGCCCACGGCCGCGCGCTGATCGAGGCGATCACGGAGGCCAAGGCGTACGTGACCGCGGCCATCCGCGGCGCCATCCAGGTCGGCCGCGGTGCCGCCGCCCTCCGCCACGTCCCCCAATCCAGGGCGCGCTAGATGTCGCGCTTCTCCGTCGACGACAAGATGCCGTTCATGGAGCACCTGGGCGAGCTGCGCACCCGCATCATGCGCAGCCTCTTCTGGCTGCTCGGCGGCACGCTGGTCGCGCTGTTCCGCGCCGAGCAGATCACGGACTACCTGGCACGCCCGGTGACCAAGCTCGGCTACAAGCTCGTCTTCACGGCGCCGGCGGAGGCGTTCTGGGTCCAGATGAAGGTGGCCCTCATCGTCGGCCTCTTCCTCGCGGCGCCGGGCATCCTCTGGCAGGTCTGGGCCTTCATCGCGCCCGGGTTGCACCAGCACGAGCGGAAGTACGCGATCCCGTTCGTCCTCATCGGCTCGGTGATGTTCCTCGCCGGCGGCGCCTTCTCGCTGTTCGTGGTGACGCCGTACGCGATCGCGTTCCTGCTCTCCTACGCGCGCGAAACGCTCCAGCCGATGATCACGCTCGAGAACCACATCGACTTCCTGCTGAAGTTCACGCTCGCCTTCGGCGCCGTCTTCGAGCTGCCGCTGGTCATCACGCTGCTCGCGCGCATGGGCGTCGTCACCGCCAAGCAGCTGTCGAAGAACCGCAAGTACGCGATCCTGGGCGCCTTCATCGCGGGCGCGGTGCTGACGCCCACGCCCGACGCCTTCAACCAGACGCTGATGGCGGGGCCCCTGATCCTGCTCTACGAGGTCGGCATCGTCTGCGCGCGGATCTTCGGCCGCGGGACGGCGCCGGTCGTGCAGCCCTCGGAGGCGCCCGGCGGATGATGGAGTTCTCGACCCTCGACCTGCCGGTGCCGGTCATGGAGGGCATCCGTGACGCGGGCTTCGTGACCGCGACGCCGATCCAGGAGGCCGCGCTGCCGCTGGCCCTGCGCGGCAAGGACGTCGCGGGACAGTCGCAGACGGGCACCGGCAAGACGGCCGCCTTTCTCATCTCGGCCTTCACGCGGATGATCCGCGAGGGTGAGATACGGTCCGGGCACGGCTCAGAGCCGCGCGTGCTCATCATCGCGCCGACGCGCGAGCTGGTCGTGCAGATCGAGTCCGACGCGCGGCTGCTCGGCAAGCACACGCCGTTCCGCATCCTGTCCGTCTACGGCGGCATCGACTACAACAAGCAGCGCGAGGCGCTGGCCGCGGGCTGCGACGTGCTGGTCGGCACGCCGGGCCGGCTGATCGACTACCTCAAGCAGCACATCTGGTCGCCGCGCCGGGTCGAGATCCTCGTCATCGACGAGGCCGACCGCATGTTCGACATGGGCTTCATCGCCGACCTGCGCTTCATCCTGCGCCGCCTGCCGCCGCCCGAGCGCCGCCAGTCGTTCCTGTTCTCCGCCACCCTGTCGTTCCGCGTGCTCGAGCTGACGTGGGAGTTCATGAACAACCCCTCGCAGATCACGATCATGCCGCAGCAGAAGACGGCCGAGCGCGTGGAGCAGACGCTCTACCACGTCGGCCGCGAGGAGAAATTCCCGCTGCTACTGGGCCTGATGCGCCGGGAGGGCGACCGCTTCCTCATCTTCTCGAACACGCGCGAGGAGGCGCGGCGGCTGGAGGACCGCCTGATCCGCAACGGCTGGGACGCCCGGGCCATCACCGGCGACGTGGACCAGAAGCGGCGGCTCAAGATCATGAACGACTTCAAGGAGGGCGTGCTGCCCGTGCTCGTGGCCACCGACGTCGCCTCGCGCGGGCTCCACATCGAGGCGGTCAGCCACGTGATCAACTGGGACCTGCCCCAGGATCCGGAGGACTACGTCCACCGCATCGGGCGCACGGCGCGCGCGGGCGCGGCCGGCCGCGCCGTCGGCCTCGTGGACGAGGCGAGCGCGCTGAACCTCGAGGCCATCGAGAAGTTCATCGGCCAGAAGATCCCCGTCGAGTGGGCGGAAGACGACCTGTTCGTGCCGGAGATCAAGCCATCCGCCGAGGAGCGGCGGCGGTTCGCCGAGGAGCGGCGGGCCCGGTTCGAGGCTCGGCGCGGGTTCGATCGCGGCGGCCGCCACGGCGGCGGCGGGCGCGACCGCGGGCGTTCGGGCCCGGCCACGCACCATGCGCCCCACCAGCCGCCGGTGCAGCCCGCCGGCGGCGCGCGCGATGGCGCGTCGGCGTCCGACGGTGGTCCGCCGCGGCGGCGACGGCGGCGCGGGCGGGGCGGCGGCGGGCCGCGGCCCGAGGGAGGCAACGCATGAAGCGCCTCGCGATCATCGACGACTGGGGCGGAATGGTGCGGGCGTTGCCGGTCTGGAAGCGGCTCGACGGCCGGGCCACGATCGACGCCTTCCAGGACACGCTCGCCGACGAGAATGCGCTCGCCAAGCGGCTGGCGCCGTACGAGATCGTCGTGCCGACCCGCGAGCGCACGTTCTTCCGCGCCGGGCTCCTCGGCCGCCTGCCGGCGCTGCGCATGCTCGCGATCGGTGGCCGCTGGACCGGGCAGGTGGACCTCGCCGCTGCCGGCGCGAAGGGCATCGTGGTGACGGACACGGAGGGCTCCGGCGTCAACGCGTTCGAGCACACGATCGCCCTCATGATGGCGCTGGTGCGCCGCGTGCCGCAGGAAGACCGCGCGACGCGCGGGGGCGCATGGCAGACGCCGCCGATCGGCGTGGACATGCACGGCAGGACGCTCGGCGTGATCGGGCTCGGCCGCATCGGCGGCAAGATGGCCGCCTTCGGCAGGCTCCTCGGCATGCGCGTGCTGGCCACCGGCCTGACCCTGACCGACGAGCGCGCGGCCGCCGCCGGCGCCACGCGCGTGGACCTGGACACGCTGCTGCGCGAGAGCGACGTCGTCAGCGTGCACTACCGGCTGTCGGACAAGACGCGCGGGCTCATCACCGCGCGCCACCTGGCCCTCATGAAACCGGGCGCGTTCCTCGTCAACACCGCGCGCGGGCCGATCGTGGACGAGAAGGCGCTGCTGGACGCGCTGCGCGCGCGCCGCATCGCCGGCGCCGCGCTGGACGTGTTCGACGTCGAGCCGTTGCCGAATGGCCACCCGTTCCTCGGCCTCGACAACGTCGTGCTGACGCCGCACCTGGGCTTCGTGACCGCCGAGGGCTACGGGATCTTCTTCGGGCAGGCCACCGAATCGATCCTCGCGTATCTCGACGGCAAGACGCCGCCTCGTGTGGTGGCCGCGCGCGGCTAGCGCCGCCCCGGGGCCCGCTGTTACACTCTCGGCCATGCCACGACTCCTCGCGCTGTTCCTCGTCGTCGCCGTGCTGCCGCTGGCCGCCGCCGCCCTCGCCGCCGAACCGCCGTCGCCCATGCCGCCCGGGATGCTGCCGCCGACGGCGCCCATGGCCGACTTCAATCAGCCCGCCCAGTCGGCCTCGTCGCTCATCGCCGCCCTGCACGTCCGCGGACCGGAGAAGATCATCGGCACGGCGGTCGTGCTGCTGCTGCTGATCGCGCTCGTGATGTTCGCGGGCATGCTGCGCCACGTCTACGGCGGCGCGCGCTCGCCGCGCCGCTGACCGGATCGCATGGGCCTCACGCGCCGCCGCTTCGTGAGGGGCGCCGTGGCGGCCGCTGTCGTCGGCGCGCCCCTCGACGCGCACGACCCGACGGAGTTCACGCCCGTCCGGCCGTGAGGACGATCCGCCTCGTCGTCGAGGGCGCGGTCGCGCGCGTCACGCTCGACCGCCCCGAGGTGCTGAACGCCGGCAACGAGGAGTGGGTGCGCGACCTCGGCGAGGTGGTCGCCCGTATCGCGCGCGCCCCCGACGTCCGCGTCGTCGTGCTCACGGGGGCCGGTCGAGCCTTCTCGACCGGCGTCGACCTCGACGCGCTCGCCTCCGGCTCTTTCGGCCTCGCCGACTTCGTCGCGTGGGAAGACGCGATGGTCGCCATCGAGCGGATGGACCGGCTCTTCGTCGCGGGCATCAACGGCCACTGTCTCGGGGGCGGCCTGCAGCTGGCGCTCGTCTGCGACTATCGCCTCGCCTCCGACGCCGCGCGGCTCGGGCTGCCGGCGGTGAAGGAGTGCCTCATCCCATCGATGTCGCTCTACCGCCTGCCGCGCCTCATCGGCGGCGCGCGGGCCCGCGAGCTGATCCTGCTCGGCGAGCCGATCGACGCGCCCACGGCCGAGCGCTACGGATTGGTCAACCGCACGGTGGCCGCCGCCGACTTCGAGCGGGAGCTGGACGCGACCGTGCAGAAGTTCCTGGCGCTGCCGCCCGCCAGCGTCCGCGCCAGCAAGGTCCTCGCCGCGCGCGCCTTCGATCTGGAGTTCGACGCGTTCCGCCGCGAGATGGAGACGCACTTCAAGGTCTGCCTCGACTCCGACGAACACAAGCGCGCGATGGACGCCATCCGCGCCCGGCGAAAGGCCTGACTAGGGCTTCACGCAGTTGATGTAGGTCCAGCAGCACCGGAACGCCGGCCGCCCGCCGAACAGCGTGTCCATCGCGTGGCGGATCAGCGCGAGCCGGTCGCTCACGGCCGGCGCGCCCGCCGCCTTGCCGTCGACCTTGGCCGAGCCGCCGACCCAGCCCAGCACGGCCTCGTGGTAGGCGCTGAGGAATTCGAACCAGTCGTCGACGCTGGCGTCGATCGTGCGCGCGGTGACCGACTCGACGGTGAAGCCGGCGCCCTCCAGGCCGCGCACGTAGTACTCGAGCGGCCGCACGGGCAGGAAGACGCGGTCGCGGTAGGCGAGGTGCGCCTGCATCCGCGCCTCGTCGTCGAGCAGCGGCCGGTACGCCGCGTACCGGGGATCGTTGCGCACGAGTCCGGTGGCCACCTCGTGGATCGTCCAGACGGTCTCGTCCAGGATCCACTCGCTCGGCCGCGCGCTCGGATTGCGGATGTTGCCGGACTGCACGAACACGCGCCCGCCCGGCCGCAGCACCCGCGCCCACGACGCCAGCGTCTGCGGCAGGTCGAGGTAGAGGTGGATGGCGTTGGTCGAGGCCAGCGCGTCCACGCCGCGCGCGACCAGCTCGGGTCCCAGCACTTCCTCGAGCAGCTCCAGGCGCCTGTCCTCCTTCAGCCAGCGCAGCAGGCGGAACGCGACGCGCTCGTCGTCGCCGAACTTGTCGAGCCCGACGCGCAGGAACTTCGGCGAGCTGTCGGCGATCAGCATGCCGACCGGGCGGTCGAAGATCCGCAGCTTCAGCCGGTCGAGGAGAATGCCGGTGCCGCCGGAGTAGTCCACGAGGATCTGGCCCTCGTCGAGATGGCGCGCCAGGTCCTCGACGGTCGGGTCGAGGTTGCGATACCAGCCGTGCTGCTCGACGGTGTCGTAACGCAGGCCGAACGTGTCGACGGGCTGCCGCGTCCAGTCGTCGTCGGGCACGCGGGCGAATCCGGCGGGCCAGCGAAACGCCCGCCGCGGGGCGCGCGCGTCGGGAGCGCCCCGGCTGAGCTCGCGGTGAATGCGCAGCAGCTCCGGCAGCGTCGCCGGCGCGCGCCGGCCCCAGCCGCACTCCGTGGCGATGCCGAAGTCGGCGGCGAAGCGCCGCGCGACGTCGATGCGGCGCGCCGTGCCGGCCACGCCGTCGGTGTGGTGGACGAGGCCGAGATAGAGCTCGGTCTCCGGCCGCAGCCGCAGCCCGGCCAGCGGCGCGTAGTACGCGTCGTCGGCGCGATCGCGCGGCACGGGCAGGTGGACCCAGGTCAGTGGGCGGCCGAGGCTCGCGGCGAGCGCGTTGGCGATCTCCACGAGCCTGGCGGCGTCGCGGGGCTCCGTGAAGTGACGGTGCTGGACGTCGCCGTAGCAGAAGTGATAGCCGAGCTCGACGTCGGCCGGCACCTGGCGCGAGAGCCGGAGCAGGCGCTCGAGGATGCCGCCCTTGACGTCGTCGAACCACACGGGAAAGACGCCCTCGAGCATCCCGAACTCGAAGTTGGTGTCCCACTGGATCGCGAGCTGGTCGTGGGGCACCTCCTGGACCACGAGCCGCAGCTCCGCGAGCAGGCGCGCCTCGTACGCCGGCTCGAGGGCGCCCTGGTGCTCGGGCACCACGAACGCGCTGATCGGCGCCAGCGGCGTGGGCAGGCAGACCTGGAAGCGGCAGGCCACGGGCACGCGGCCGTCGCGCTTGAGCCGCGCGAACACGCGGTACGACGCGACGGCGGCGTCGGCGTAGCCGAGCGCCTCGAAGCGCACGTCCTCGGCGCGCGCGCCGTCCTCGAGCCGGACGCGCGGCAGCGGCCGCCAGCCGTCCGGCGCCGGAGGCACGACTTCGAGCCGCGGCTGCGAGGTGAAGACGGGCAGCTGCCAGACGATCCAGTCGGAGCGCGGGCCCGTCTCGCCGTCGGGCATCCGGCGCAGGCGGTCGCCGAGCTCGCTCGCGAGCGTGGTGAACACGGCCTCCGCGCTGGCCAGCGGCACGCTGCCGACGAGGTGGGCGCCGCGCGCGCTCACGCGGGGCCGTCCAGCAGCGCGTTGCGGTAATGGCCGGGGTAGACGATCGCGGCGCGCGCGGGCATGGCCGCGAGGTCCTGCGCGATCTGCCAGCCCAGCGCCTCGAGCGCCGGCCGCTGGCTGCGCTCGCGCGCGGCGAGCAGCCGCCACGCCTCGTCCTCCGACGGCGCGGCCACGATCACGGGGCCGATGAAGTCGTCGTCGGTGATCCGCTCGAAGAAATACAGCGTCACGAATCTTTGAGGTCGGGTCGTTTCAGCGCCGCCGCCGCCCAGTCGCGGCACGCCTTGCGCTTGAACTCGATCGCCCGCTGCCACTCGTCGAGGGGATAGCAGTCACGCTCGGCGATCACGCGGATCTCCGTCACCGTCGGCTCGTCCAGGCCGAGGCGCTCGGCGATCTCGCGGTCGCTGAGACCGCGCGCATCGATGCGCTGGAACGAGTTCGACAGCCTCAGCACGTCGTCCTTGTGGCGCGCGTAGACCTCGGGGTCGAGCCGGAAGAAGCCCATCTATCGCATCTCCTTGAGCCCGTGCGCGGCCGGGCACACGCGCATGCACTCGAAGCACTGCGCGATGTTCGTCGACGAGTACGTGATCGCCCACAGGGTGCGCGTCATGAAATCGCCGTAGACCAGCATCTTGCGCTTCTCGCGGTCGGGCTCGTTGAGGGTCTCCTCGAGCACCTTCTGGAAGCCGCCGACCCAGTGCGTGTGCACGCGCGTGTTGCAGCGCGCGGCGTCGTAGCCGGTGCGGACGGCGCGGCCGTCCTCGAGCCGGCCGGCCAGGCAGCCGCCCTCGTGGAGCGGGCACACGCGCAGGCAGGGCGTGGTGTGCTCGCGCTCCCACATCTCGCGGCACGGCGGCGCGGGACAGGCGGGCGCCGTCTCCGGCCCGTCCACCTCGAGAGGCGCCGTGGTGATCACGGCGCTCCAGTACATGAAGCCGTGCTCGCGATTGAGGATCGGGCCGGCGAGGCTGCGCGAGCCGAGACCCGCCAGCTCGGCGGCGAGCATGAGCGACAGGAACGGGGTGTCGCCGCTCGCGGTGCCCGGCGGCACGTAGAGCGCGTAGTATCCCAGCTCGCTCTCGATCGACTGCGCGAGCCGCCGGCCCACGCCCTGGATGCGCTCCGTCGTTCCCATCGTGGAGAGCAGCCACGGTGAGGTGGCCACCCAGTCGCCGGCGCGCGGCTGCGCCCCGCCGACCACCACCACCGTGCGCGCCCCGGGCAGCAGGTCGGCCGGACGGTGCCGGGCCGGCGCGTGGGCGTCGAAGGCGGCGGCGTCGGCGACGCCGACGACGGCGGCGCCGGCGCTGATGGCCATCGTCTTCAGACGCTTCGTGGCGTTCGCGGGCAACTCTGTCATTGTTGTAGCGGGTGCCGCGCGGCCGGCTCGAGCCGTGGGTGGCCCGCTAGAGATGCGGCCCGGCTCCGTGCGCTCCTGGTACTGGGTGTTGCGCTCACTTCAGCTTCCTGTGCTTGCGGCCGACGGGGCAGACGCGCATGCACTCGAAGCACTGCGCGATCGAGTCGCGGAAGAACCCGACCGACTGCACGGACTTCGCGAAGAAGTCGGAGTGGATCATCTCGCGGCGTCGCCCGGCGTCGTCCTCGTTCACGACCGCGAGCAGCGCTTTCTGGAACGAGCCGATGCCGTACGTCTGCGCGCGCGAGTGGCACTTCTCGCGGTCGTAGGTCGATGTCTCGATGCGCGCGTCCTTCAGCGTTCCCGACAGGCACGCCGGGCACACGCGCAGGCAGGGGGTGGTGCCGATGCGCTTGTACATGGCCACGCAGCCCGGGTGCGGGCACGCAGGCTCGGCCAGCGGCGGGTCGGCCGGCAGCGGCAGCGTGGTGATGAGCGCGGCGTAGTAGAGCAGGCCGTACTCCGGGTTCAGGATGATGTGCGCGGCGAAGCTGCGCGTGCCGAGGCCGGCCAGCTCGGCGGCGTGCATCATGCTCATCGGCGGCTCGTGGCCGTGCACCGGCAGCGAGGGCGCCTGCACGGCGTAATATCCGAGCTCGCGCTCGATGTAGTCGCACATCGCGTGGATGGCGACGTTCTCTCGCAGATCGTAGCCGGTGATCTCCATCACGCGGTGGTCGGGGCACCGCCACGCGCCCGCGGTGGGCCCGTCGCCGCCGGCGACGACGACGCTGCGCGCTCCCGGCAGGATGTCCTCCGGCCGAAAGCCCTCGGGCACGCCCGCGCGGAAGGCCTCGGCGGCGGCGACGCCGACGACGCGCGCGCCGGCATCCAATCCCACGCGCTTCACCGCCTGCACGACGCCGTCCGTCGCCATCAGGGTCCCCACTATACGGCCTTCCGCGGGCGGGGTACCACGCCGTAGAATCGCCAGACCGCGATGGACTTCAGCCGCCTCCGCGCGTCCACCATCCCCGGCCTGCTGGTCGAGCGCGCGCGTGCGCGCCCCGCGCGCGTCGCGTTCCGGGCCAAGGAGCTCGGCGTCTATCGCGAGACGACGTGGGCGGCCCTGGCGGCGCGCGTGGCGGCGGTGGCGCAGGGGCTGGCCGCGCGGTTCGGCGTCGGCCGCGGCAGCACGGTGGCGATCCTCGGCGACCCGTGCCCGGAGTGGACGATCGCGGACCTCGCGGCGCAGGCGCTCGGCGCCGTCACCTACGGGATCTACCCGACGAGCGCGCCCGGCGAGGTGCGCTATCTCCTCGAGCACGGCGGCGCGCGCGTGGTGATCGTCGAGGACCAGGAGCACCTCGACAAGACGCTGGCGGTGCTCGACGACGCTCCCGGTGTGCGCGGCGTGATCGTCGTCGACACCCGCGCGCTGTTCATGTACCGGAGCACCCGCGTGCACCGGTTCGCCGACATCGAGGCCGCCGGTCGCGCCCTGGCCCCGGTCGACGCCCTCGCTCGGCTGGCCGCGGGCGTGCGGCCGGACGACGCGGCGACCATCGTCTACACGTCGGGCACGACCGGCCATCCGAAGGGCGCGCTCTACCGCCACGGCCAGCACCTCGCCGCGTGCGCGAACATCCTGGCCCACTATCCGATCCTGACCGACGGCGAGCATCGGGTCGTCGCGATGCTGCCGCTGTGCCACACGATGGGGCGCAACACGGTCATCACGATGCCGCTGCTGGCCGACATCGTCCCGCACTATCCGGAGAGCCTCGCGACCGTCGCGGAGAGCCTGTACGAGGTGGCTCCGACGTTCGTGTTCACCGTGCCGCGATATCTGCAGAAATTCGCGGCGCACCTCCTGGTCGGCATCGACGCCTCGACCACCCTCAAGCGCGCGGCGTATCACGCGGCGCTGCGGCTCGGAGCCCGGGCGGTATCGAGGGGCGCCACGGCTTTGCCGGGGCGCGACGAGCGCGGGGGGGTATGGGGGCGGTTATCGAGGGGCGCCACGGCTTTGCCGGGGCGCGACGAGCGCGGGGGGGTATGGGGGGCCATTTCGGGGCCCCCCATGCGGATAGTCGCCCGCGGGCTCGTGTTCCGCTGGCTGCTGGAGAAGGTCGGCTTCGCGCGGGTGCGGCTGCTGATCTCCAGCGGCGCGCCGCTGCCGCCGGCGGTGGCCACGCTCTGGCAGGTCTGGGGCGTGAACCTGTGCGAGGCGTACGGCCAGACGGAGACGGGCGGCGCCCTCGTCTCGGGCCAGCGCGGGCCGTACCCGCGGCCCGGCGACGTCGGAGCGCCGGCGCCCAACGTCGAGGTCGCGCTCGGCGACGACGGCGAGCTGCGCGTGCGCGGTCCCGATCTCTTCGCGGGCTACTGGCGCGACCCCGAGGCGACGTCGGCCGCGTACCGCGACGGCTGGCTGCTCACGGGCGACGTCGCCGAGCGGACAGCCGAGGGTGCCCTCCGCCTCGTCGACCGGCGGAAGGACCTCGTGATCACCGCCGGCGGCAAGAACGTCAGCCCGTCGCAGATCGAGACGGGCCTGCGCGCGAGCCCCTACGTCAGCGACGCCGTCGTCTTCGGCGAGGGCCGCAAGTACCTCGCCGCGCTGATCGAGATGGATTACGAAACGGTCGCCGAGTGGGCGCGCGAGCGTGGGCTCACGCACACCGGGTACGCGTCGCTGGCCGCGCACCCGGAGGTGACGCGCCTGCTCGACGCGGAGATCGCGCGCGCGAACGCGTCCTTCGGTCGCGTGGAGCAGGTGAAGACCTTCCGTGTGCTGCCGCGCGAGCTGGATCCCGAGCAGGAGGGCGAGCCCGTCACGCCCACGCGCAAGGTCAAGCGCCGGCTGATGCTCGAGCGCTACCACGACCTGGTCGAGTCGATGTTCGCGTCCGACGAAGAGCGGCGGATCACCGCCGAGGTGGCCGCCCTGACACGGGACAAGAAGGAGAGCTGACATGCGAGGACGCATCCTCAGTGCCGCCGTTGGCGTGCTCACGCTCGTGGCGGCGCATCCGGCGGCCGCCCAGGCGCCCGAGCCGTATCGCGTCGGCATGACGGCGGCCATCACCGGCCCGTTCTCGGCGGGCTACGCGCCGACCTACGAGGCCTATCGTACGTACTTCAAGCGCGTGAACGAGGCCGGCGGGATCAACGGCCACCCGGTGGTGATCACCTACGAGGACGATCGCGGCGAGCCGCAGCGCGCGGCGGCGGCGGCCAAGAAGCTCACGGACGGCGCGCTGCTGCTGATCAACGCGTCGATCTCGCCGACCTACAAGCCCGTCATGACCGAGGCGGAGGCGTCGAAGACGCCGCTCCTGTTCGGCGGCGGCGTGTGCCCGCGCGAGGCGTTTCCGCCGGCGGCGCCGCTGATCTTCTGCACGACGTCGTTCGGCAGCAAGTGGGACAGCCGCATGGCGCTGGGCTTCATCAAGGAGCAGTCGGGGACGAAGAAGGTGAGGGTCGGCTTCGCGGCGCAGGATATCCCGCTGTCGCGCATCGAGCTGGAGTTCGCCGAGCAGCACGCCCGGGAGCTGGGGATGGACACCATCCCCGTCGTGGTCGTGCCGGGCGCCGCCTCCGACTTCACGCCGTTCGCCCAGAACCTCAAGGATGCGGGCGCGGACTGGGTGTTCTCGTGGGCGCCGTGGGGCGTCGAGATCGGCGTGTTCGAGGCGCTCCACCGCATCGGCTGGAAGGGCAACTACATCCTGTACGGCCACCAGCCCGCCCAGGACGAGCTGACGCGGCTGCGCGCGCCCAACCTGCACGCGCTGACGGGCAACGCGATGTTCATCGAGAGCCTGCCGATCCACGCGGAGATCACGAAGCTCGTGCAGGGCCAGACGAACCACCCCGCGCACTACATGGCCGAGGGCTGGACCTCCGCGATGGTGCTCGAGGCCGGGCTGCGCAAGTGCGGCTGGCCGTGCACGCGCGAGAAGCTGGCGCAGGCGCTGTCGAGCGTGAGCGTCGACACCCGGGGGCTGCGCGGCGGGCCGATCGAGATGACGGCGGATAACCACTATCGCAGGGCGACCTACTACAAGGTCTACCGCTGGGACGCGGGCAAGAACGCCATCGTCTCCGTCGGCGGCTGGTCGAAGCTGGACATCAAGTAGATGGCCCAGGCCCTGGCGACGACGCTGGTCGTCGCGAGTCTGTACGCGCTGCTCGGGGCCGGGTACGTGCTGGTCTATCGCGCCTCCCGCGTGCTCAATCTCGCGCAGGGCGACCTGCTCACCCTCGGCGGCTATTTCCTGTTCGCGACGGCCGCCACCTTCCCCGGCGCGCCGGTGCTCGCGCTGCCGCTGGCGGCGGCGCTGAGCGCGCTCACCGGCGTGCTCGTCTACGTCGCCCTCATGCGCCCGATGGCGGGCCACCCGGTGTTCGCGGCGGTGCTGGTGACGGTGACGCTCGGCATCCTGCTGCGCGCGGCCATCGTCCTCGTCTTCACCGACCGCACGCGCCATCCGCTGCAGAACCTCGGGCTCTCGAACCCGCCGCGGCCGCTGGCGGGCGGCGCGGTCGTGTCCACGTTCGACCTCGTGATGGTCGGCGCCGCCGTCGCGTTCTTCGCGGCGCTGTTCGTGTTCCTGAAGGTCTCGCCGCTCGGCATCCGGATGCGCGCGGCGGGTGAGCGCGCGCTGCTCGCCTCGCAGCGCGGCATCAACTTCCACGGTGTGTTCGCGCTGTCGTGGGCGCTGTCGGCCTTCGCGGGCAGTCTGGCGGGGATGATCTATTCGAGCAACGTGCGGCTCGAGCCGTCGCTCGGCATCCTCGGGCTGCGCGCGTTCGCCGTGGCGCTCGTCGGCGGCCTCGACAGCCTCGGCGGCGTCGTGCCCGCCGCGCTCCTCGTCGCCGCCGTCGAGGTGGCCTCCGTGCGCTGGGGCAATCCGCTGCTCTCGGACGTCTCGCCGTTCCTCTGCCTGCTCGTCATGCTCCTGGTTCGGCCGTGGGGGCTCTTCGGGACCAAGGAAGAGCTGGAGCGCGTCTAGTGGCGGCGCTGGGGGGCGGATACTTCAAGACGTCCTACGAAGCCGACCTCGCCCTCGTCGACACGCGGCTCCGGCGCGTCGCCCTCGGCGCCCTCGTCGTCGCGCTGCTCGTGCTGCCGCGCTTCGCCTCGGGCTTCGTGCTCGACCTCGTGAGCCAGGCGGCCTTCGCGGCGATCGGCGCCCTCGCGCTGAACGTGCTCACGGGACTCGCGGGCCAGATCTCGCTCGGCCACGCCGGCTTCCTCGCCGCCGGCGCCTTCACCACGGCCGCCCTCGTCGAGCGCGGTCTCGTCTCGCCGCTCGTGACGCTGCCGGCGACGGCGCTCGTCGGCGGCGTGCTCGGCCTCGTCGTCGGCATGCCGTCGCTGCGGCTCAAGGGCCTCTACCTGGCCCTGGGCACACTGGCCATGCACCACGTCGTGCTCTACGCGGCCGGCGAGATGCAGGCGCGCGCCGGCGGCAACACGGGCTTCACCATCCCGCCGCCGCGCCTCGGCGGCCTCGTGTTCAGGGGCACCGTGGCGTGGTACTACGCCCTCGTCGTGCTCGCCGCCCTGGTCCTCCTCCTCGTGGTGAATCTGCAGCGCTCGCGCGCCGGCCGCGCGTGGATGGCGATCCGCGACCGCGACGTCGCCGCCGCGTCGGTCGGCATCGACGTCGCCCGCTACAAGCTCTCGGCCTTCGTCTGGTCGAGCGTGGTCACGGCGCTCGCGGGCGCGCTCTTCGCCTACCACCGCGGCTTCGTCTCGGTGGAGGCGTTCGGCTTCTTCGTCGCCGTCGAGTACATCGCCATGATCATCATCGGCGGCCTCGGCTCGGCCCTCGGCGCCGTGCTGGGGGCGGCCTTCGTGACGCTGCTGCCCTACGTGATCGACGCGCTCGTGGCCGGCGTCAGCCCCGACGCCGCGCAGTACTACGTGTTCCCCGCAAAATTCGGCGCGTTCGGCTTGCTCATGGCGCTGTTCCTGCTCTTCGAGCCGCTCGGACTGGTCGGCATCTGGCGCCGCGTCCGCAACTGGTTCGCCCTCTGGCCCTTCCGCCACCGCCCGCTGCGCGCGTCGTCCTGATGGGGGGCCCCGAAATGGCCCCCCAGCCTCTTCAAGCGAAGGGGGCTACGCCCCCCTCGGCCTCCCCCGGCCAGCGCTCGGCCGCGCCCCGGCGGAGCCGTGGCGCGCCTCGATGACCGCGAGCCCGGCCACCCCGTTGCTCGAGCTGGAGAACGTGGAGGTCGTCTACCACCGCGTGGCGACGGCGGTGCAGGGCGTGTCGTTGCGCGTGCCAGAGCGCTCGATCGTCGCGCTGCTCGGCACCAACGGCGCCGGCAAGACCACCACCCTGCGCGCGGTGTCGGGATTCCTCGGCGGCGACGACGCGCGCGTGGTGGCCGGACGCATCGTCTTCCGTGGCGAGGTCATCACGGGCCGCATGCCGCACGAGGTGGCGCGGCGCGGGCTGGTGCTGGTGCCCGAGCGCGACAAGGTCTTCGAGACGCTGACGGTGGGTGAGAATCTCGACGCGGTGGTGCCGGGCCGGCGGCGGCTGGTGACGCGCGAGCAGGTCTTCCACTACTTCCCGGTGCTCGCGGAGCGGAGGCGGCAGCTCGCCGGGTATCTCTCGGGGGGCGAGCGCCAGATGCTCGCGCTGGCGAGCGCCCTCCTCTGCCAGCCCGAGCTGCTGCTGGTCGACGAGCTGTCGCTCGGCCTCGCGCCGGCGATCGTCGAGACCCTGATGGCGCTCGTGCGGCGGCTGCGCGACGAGCTGGGCACGGCCGTGCTGCTCGTCGAGCAGAACGCCGCGGCCGCCCTCGCGGTGGCCGACGCCGGCTACGTGCTCGAGCACGGCCGCATCGTCTACGACGGCTCCGTCGAGCGGCTGCTCGCCCACGAGGACATCCGCGAGTTCTACCTCGGCGTCGGCCACCGCACCGACCGCGTGCGCTACACCGACGTCAAGCAATACCGGAGACGCCGCCGGTGGTTCTGAGCGTCGACGAGGTCACGCTGGAGTTCGCAGGTCTGCGGGCGCTCTCGGGCGTCAGCTTCGCGGTCGAGCAGGGCTCGCTCACCGCGCTCGTCGGCCCCAACGGCGCCGGCAAGACGTCGCTGCTGAACTGCATGGGCGGGTTCTACACGCCGACCCGGGGCCGCGTCACCTTCGAGGGCGCCGCCATCTCGGAGCTGCCGCCGCACCGCGTGGCCGCCGCCGGCGTGGCGCGCATCTTCCAGTTCGTCGAGCTGTTCCGACACATGACCGTGCTCGACAACATCCTGCTCGGTCGCCACCGTCACATGCGGGCGGGCGTGCTGGCGGGCAGCCTCTTCTGGGGCGTCTCGCGCCGCGAGGAGACGCGCGAGCGCCGGCGCGCCGAGGAGGTGATCGAGTTCCTCGAGCTCGAGCGCTCCCGCAAGGAGCCGGTCGCCAGCCTGCCGTTCGGCGTGCAGAAGCTCGTCGGCGTGGGGCGCGCGCTCGCCATGGAGCCCCGCCTGCTCCTGCTCGACGAGCCGTCCACGGGCATGAATCGCGAGGAGAAAGAGAACCTCGCGCGCTTCCTGCTGCGCATCAAGCACGAGCTGGGCACCACGATGCTGTGGATCGAGCACGACATGGAGCTGGTGGGCGATCTGGCGGAGCGCGTGGTGGTGCTGGACTTTGGCCAGAAGATCGCCGAAGGTCCTCCCGACACGGTGTTGCGCGATCCGCGGGTGGCCGAGGCCTACCTGGGCCGCGCGTGGGACGCACAGAAAGGAGCGCCGTCATGACGCAGGCGCTGCCGAAGCTCCCGACGTCGGTGGTCGGCAGCCACGGGCTGCCGGGCTGGGTGTGGCTCGCGCGCGAGGCGATGGAGGCCGGCCGGCTCGGCGCCATCGACCTGCGCGAGCTGATGGAGGACGCCACGCAGGCCGCCCTGCTCGACATGGAGCGCGCCGGGGTGGACGTCGTCTCCACCGGCGAGATGATGCGCGTGCGCTTCATCATCGGCTTCTACGACCACATCCAGGGCATCAAGACGCTGCCGGCGCCGCGGCGGCTCGGCCAGCCCCTCTGGGACACCAACACGCCGTTCGAGGTGACCGAGAAGCTCTCGGCGCCGCGCGGCCTCGGCATCGTGGAGGAGTTCAAGCTGGCGCGCGAGCTGACGGGCAAGCGCATCAAGGCGACCGTGCCCGGGCCCTACACGCTGCTGGTGCCGCTCAAGCTCGGCGGCGGTTACAAGGACAAGGACACCCTGCTCGCCGACCTCGTGAAGATCGTCAACGCGGAGTGCAAGGCGCTGGTCGCCGTCGGCGCGGACTTCATCCAGATCGACGAGCCGCACCACGGCATGTACCACGGCTCCGCCCACGACGTGTCCAAGGGCATCAACCGGGCCGTCGACGGCGTGGACGCCAAGATCGCTGTGCACGTGTGCTTCGGCAACCTCTACGGCCGGCCGTTCAGCGCCGTGCGCGACTACGCCAACGTCTTCTCCACGCTGCACGAGATCGACGCCTCGCAGATCGTGCTGGAGTTCGCCAACCGCGGCATGGACGACGCCGCGCGCTGGAAGGACTTTCCGCGCGACAAGGAGCTGGGCGCCGGCGTCATCGACGTCAAGGCCTTCAAGTCGGAGACGCCGCACGAGGTCGCCGAGCGGATCCGCGCGCTGCTGCGCCACGTCGCGGCGGACAGGCTCTGGCTCAACCCCGACTGTGGCTTCTGGGAGACGCCGCGCTGGATCGCGAAGCAGAAGCTGAACGCGCTGGTGGAGGGTGCGCGGCTGGTTCGAAAAGAGCTCACGTAAGGAGGCCCCCATGCAGGTCATCCTCGCCGCCGGCGCGCTCGTCTCGCGCTGGATCGGCGCCCTGGTGAGCGCGCAGCTCGCGCGACGTCAGATGGAGCCGCCGATGCAGCAGCTCGTCGTCCGGGTCGTCCGCGTGATCGTCATGCTGTTCGCGCTTGTCGTCGCCCTCGACAAGCTGGGCTTCCAGGTCGCACCGCTGGTGGCCGGCATCGGCGTGGCCGGCCTCGGCCTCGGCATCGCGCTGCAGGGAGTGCTGAGCAACGTGGTGGCCGGCATGAACATCATCTTCACCAAGCCGTTCGCGTCCACCACCCTCGTGCACGCCGACCGCTCGCGGGTCATCATCCCGAACCGCAAGATCGTCGGCGAGATCCTCCACAACTTCGGCGGCTCCCGGCAGCTCAGCCTCGCCCTCGCCGTCGCGCAGCCGGGCGACCTGACCGCGCTGCTCCGCGGCGTGCGGGACGTCGTGATGTCCAATCCGCGCGTGCTGAAGGACCCGCCGCCGGCGATCGGGTCGCGCAGCTCACGGACGTGGGCGTGAAGGTCGCCGTGCAGCCGTGGGTGAAGGTGCCCGACGTCGGCACCGCCGACGGCGAGCTCTACCAGGCGCTCGCCGAGCACCTGCGGGCGCGCGGCGTGGGGGTGACACCGCCGCTGCGCCACGAGGTACACGTGCTGAACGGCAAGAACTGAGTCTCAGCCCTTGTGCTGGGCGGCCGCGCGCCGGCGCAGCTCCTCCGGCGAGAGGTCTTCCTTGTGGGTGGCCACGTGCCACACGTGGCCGTACGGATCGGCCACGCTGCCCGACCGGTCGCCGTAGAACTGGTCCTGCACCGGCCGGAGGACCTTCGCGCCCGCGGCCACCGCGCGGCCGACCACCGCGTCCACGTTCTCCACGTACAGGTGGAGATGGACCGGGGTGCCGCCGATCGAGCGCGGACTACGGAAGTCCATCTCCGGGAACTCGTCGGCCAGCATCAGGCGCGAGTCGCCGAGCTGCAGCTCGGCGTGTCCGATCCGTCCGTCGGGCTGCGCCATGCGAAACGCTTCCGTGGCGCCGAACGCCTTCTTGTAGAACTCGATGGCGTCGCTGGCGCCCTTGATGCTCAGGTACGGCGTGAGCGCGTGATGGCCTTCGGGAATGGGCTTGACCTGGCCTGCCATGCCTTCACCTCCACCCTCAGATCCTACCGCTCGAGGCTAGGGCGTCTCGATCGGCGTGACCGTGACGTCGCGGCGATCGACGCCGCGCACCACGGTGACGGTCAGGGGCTCACCGATGGGCGACGCGACGAGCCGACGATGGACGTCGTCGACGGTCTGCACCGGACGCTCCCCGATCGCGACGACGAGATCCCCGGTCTGCAGGCCGGCGCGGGCCGCGGGCGTGGCGGGCTCGAGGCTCACGATCTCGATCGCGCGCGCGTTCGCCAGACCCAGCGCGCGCGCGAGTCGGCGCTCGAGCGGCCGGGACTGGCCGCCGAACCCGAGATAGGCGCGGGAAACGCGGCCGCGCGCGAGCAGCTGCGGGATCACCCACGTCGCCGTGTCGATGGGCACGGCGAAGCTGATGCCCTGGGCCATCGCGAAGACGGCCGAGTTGATCCCGACCACGCGGCCGCGCGAATCGACGAGCGGTCCGCCGGAGTTGCCCGGATTGAGCGCGACGTCCGTCTGGATGATGTTGTCGATGAGTCGCCCGGTGGTGCTGCGCAGCGAGCGGCCGAGGGCGCTCACGACGCCGGCCGACACCGTCGACTCGAACCCGAAGGGATTGCCGATCGCGATCACGAGCTGGCCGACACGGAGCCTGGCCGATTCGCCGAGGTGGGCGGCGGGCAGCGCCGGAGCGTCGACGCGGATGACCGCGAGGTCGGTGGCCGGATCGTCGCCGGTCAGCGTCGCGGCGAAGCGTCGCCCGTCGGTGAGCGAGACCTCCAGATCGCTGGCCGCGTGCACCACGTGGCTGTTGGTCAACACGTAGCCGTCCGAGGCGATGATGACGCCGGATCCTGCGCCGGCACCGCCGCGCCGCCCGGCCCGGGCGTTCGTGCGGACGCTCACCACCGCGGGGCCGACCGCGTCCACGACGGAGACCACCGCCGCGGAGTAGGCGTCGAGCAGCCCGGCGTCGGTTGGCTGCGCCGAGGGGGGGACGCCCGGCTGCTCGTGGTCGGCCTCGGCGCCGAGGGGTTCGTAGAGTCGGCTCATGATGGCTGAGATGCCGCCGCGTCAGGAAAGGTTTCGCCTGACCTCGCCCAGCCGTGCGAAGGAACCCAGCACCTTCGCGTGATCGGTCGTCAGGTGGCGCACGATGACGTCCGTGAAGCCCATGGCGCCGAGCTCGCGGAAGCGCTCCGTCACCTGGGCGACGGTGCCGGCGACGAGCGCCTTCGGATCGAAGCCGCGGTAGCCCTTGGCGACGGCGGCCTCGAGCGTCGCCTTCGCCTCCGCCTCGGACTCGCCGACGTAGACATCGCGGCGGATCGCGATCACGCCCGGCGTGCGCCCGTGGGCCTTGCAGCGGTCGCGGTAGTAGCCGATCTTCTCGCGCGCGCCGGTGAACGTGAGGCCGGGCGAGCCGAGCCAGGCGTCCCCGAGCCGCGCGGCGCGATCGATCGCGGGCGGCGCCGTGGCGCCGATCCAGACGTCGACCGGCTCGGCCGGCTTCAGCGCGACGCGCGCCGAGTCGAACGAGAAGAGGCCCGACGCGGTCACCGTCTCGCCGGCGAAGAGCCGTCGCAGCGCCGACAACGACTCCTCGAACGCGGCCACGCGGCTCTTGAGCTGCGCCCCCATGGCGCGGAACTGGGCGTCGTCGTCGCCGAGCCCGCACTGGAAGATGAATCGCCCGCGCATGATCGCGGCCAGCGTGCCGACCTGCTCGGCGATGAGCACCGGGTTCCAGAGGGGCAGCAGGAACAGGCAGCCCGCGGGCTTGTCGCTCCACTCCGCGAGCAGGCGCCCGAGCATCGGCACGTTCTGGTAGTACTTGCCAGGCGTCGCGTGGTGGTCGCCGACGAACAGCGAGTCGAGGTCCGCCTTCCGGGCCGCCGCGGCACGCTCGATCATCCAGCGCGCACCCGCGCGCGGGTCATCCACGGTGTGAGCGCTCGTGAGCGAGACGCCGACCTTCATGTATGCCCCCCCTGGGGGTATCGGTGGACCTCCAGCTCGGTGCCCAGCGCCTCGTTGAAGCGGTTGGTGAAGTTCGCCGCCGCGATGCTCAGCGTGAGCTGCACGAGCTGCTGCGGCGTGAGCCGCTTCTTCAACGCCTCCACCAGCCCGCCGTCGACCTGCACCCGCGTCGTCATCTGCTCGGCGTAGCGGATCACGAGACGCTCGAGCTCGTCGAAGAGCGGGCTCGTCTCGTACTGCGGCAGCGCGTCGAACTTCTCCTTCGGCACGCCGGCTCTCTGACCGAGGGCCGTGTTGTGGACCGTTCAGTACTCGCAGCGGTTGAGCTGCGAGGTCTTCACATAGGCGAGCTGGCGCAGCCTGAGATCGAGCGGGCCCTCGCGCGTGGTCCGGTACCAGGCCTGGAACGGCGCCACCGTGGGCGGATGGTGGGCCATCAGCCTGGTGATGTTGAGCACGCGGCCGGTGGCCTTCTTCGTCTCCTCGTAGACGGGGACGAGCTCGGGCGGCGGATCCTCGACGTAGGGCAGCCGGGCGCTCATGTCCTTGGCCCTCCCTGGGGGTGCCCCCCCTGGGGGGACGGCAGCATCTCCAGCAGCGGCTTGAGCTGGCCCGGGTCGGGGACGAAGCGCGCGCCGCGCGCGCGGTAGAGGTCCACGACCTTCTCGTTGAACGGCGTCTTGACGCCGACGCGCCGGCCTTCACCGACGACGAAGCCGTTCAGGTGATCGATCTCGGTGCGCCGTCCGCGCATGACGTCCTGGAGCATCGACGGCCGGCCACCGGCGCGCGACGTCGCGTCGCGCACCATCTCGGCCTCGACCGCCTCGAGCCCACGGCCCTCGGCGGCGTCGACGAACCGCTGGGCCGCGATGCCGAAGGTCGGCTCGACCTCGAAGCCGCAGGCGCGGCCGACGCGGACGACCTCGGCGCCCAGGTGGACGGCGATGCGCCGCGGCCCCGGCTCGGTCCGGCACTCGGCGGTGCCGAGCCCGCTGAGCCCCGCGAGCGGATTCAGCATGCAGTTGACGGCGAGCTTCGACCAGCGCTCGCCCCAGAGGTTCGTCGTGACCTTCGCGCCCGCGACGGCGGTGAGCAGCTCGGCGATCCGTCGCGCGCGCTCCGTGTCGCGGCCGTCGTGCTCGCCCACCTTGAAGCCGAGCCGCCCCGAATCGGTGCGCATCGCCACGCCCGGCTCGTACATGCCGGCGCCGATGGTGATCACGCAGCCGAGCGTGCGGTGCGCGCCGGCGACCGCCGCCACCCGGTGGTCGTTGATCCCGTTCTGAAAATCGACCACGAGGCCGTCGTCTTTCAGATATTGCACGCCGAGCCGCGTGGCCCACTCCGTGTCGTACGACTTCACGGCGACGAAGAGGAGGTCGAACGGCTCCGCGATCGACTGCGCCTCGTGCAGATGGAGCGCCTTCACGGCGATGGTGTGGTCGCCACAGGTGCCGGTCAGCCGGAGCCCGCGGCGGCGCATCGTCTCCACGTGCTCGGGCCACTGGTCGATGAGGGTGACGTCGTGCCCCGCCTTCGTCAGCAGCCCGCCCACCACGCAGCCGATCGCGCCCGCCCCGATGATCCCGAGTCTCGTTTTCATGGTCCGATAGCGTACACTTCTTCGCCAATGTCCGGGATCCAGTTCGACCACATCGCCATCGCCGCCGAGCGTATCGCCGACGCGCCGCCCTACCTCATGGGCGTGCTGGGTGGCGTCCCCTACTTCGGAATGTCCGCGGACGTGTTCCGGTTCGGCCAGTGGGAGTTCGACGGCGGCGGCCGCGTCGAGGTCCTCGAGCCACGCGGCGACGATGGCTTCCTGCATCGCTTCCTGACCGCGCGCGGGCCCAGCATCCACCACGTCACGTTCAAGGTGCCGAGCCTGCGGGAGGCCCTCGCGCGCGCCACCGGCCTCGGCTACGGCGTCGTCGGCTACAACGCGACGGTTCCGCGCTGGAAGGAGGCGTTCCTGCACCCGAGGGACGCGCTCGGCATCGTGGTGCAGATCGTGGAGTCGCCGGACGAGCCGCCGCGCGGCCACTGGCGCAAGCCGCCGCCGATGCCGGCCGGCCCGCCGCCGCCCGTGCGATTGCTCGGGCTGCGCCTGCGCGCGCACTCGGCGGCGCGCGCGCGGCGCCAGTGGTCCGCGCTGCTGGGTGGCGCCGAGTCGATCGAGAACGGCGTGCACGTGTTTCGCTGGACGGCGTCGCCGCTGAGGATCGCCGTCGAGATCGATCCCGCGAGCGACGAGGGGCCGACGCGCATCGACGTCGCGCCGCCCTCGCGCGCGGTCACCGGGTTGGGCGAGCCCGCGCCTGGACTCGGCGCGGTCTTCGCGGAGGCGCCATGACCGACGCCGACATCGACGCGCGCGTCCGCGCCTCCCTCGAGGCCCTCGGCGTTCCCTACGAGGTGATGCAGATCGACCCGGATTTCGCCGACACCGCGCAGTTCTGCGAGAAGTACGGCATCCCGCTCGCGAACTCCGCCAACACCATCGTCGTCGCCAGCAAGAAGGAGCCCAAGCTGTACTGCGCGTGCGTCGTGCTGGCCACCACGCGGCTCGACGTCAACCACACCGTGCGCCGCCTCATGGGCGCGGCCAGGGTCTCGTTCGCGACCGCGGAGGAGACGCAGGCGCTGACCGGCATGATGATCGGCGGCGTGACCATCTTCGCGCTGCCGCCGGACCTGCCGCTCTACGTCGACGACCGCATCATGGCGCTGCCGTGGCTCATCCTCGGGGGCGGCAGCCGCTCGACGAAGATCCGCATCTCGCCCGAGGTGTTCCGCCGCATGCCGAGCACGACGGTCGTCGCGGGCCTCGCCACCGAGCCGGATGCCTGAGCTGCCGGAGGTCGAGGCGGCGCGCCGCGTCGCCGAGCGCGTCGCGCGCGGGCGGCGCATCGTGGACGTGTGGTGCGCGGACGACCCGATCGTCTTCGAGCGTGTGCCCGCCGCGCGCTGGCGCCGCGCGCTGCTCGGCCGCCGCGTGCGCGCGGTCAGGCGCCACGGCAAGCACCTCTGGTTCGAGCTGGACCGCCGCCCGTGGCCCTGCATGCACTTCGGGATGACGGGCGGCTTCCACACGCCCGGCCGCGGCACGCTGTGGCTGGTCGCGCACGGCAAGAAGGGTCCCGGACTGGCGTGGCCGCCGCGCTTCGTGAAGCTGATCCTGAAATTCGACGACGGCGGCGAGCTGGCCTTCGCCGACGCGCGCCGCCTGGGCCGCGCGCGGCTGCGCCTGGATCCCGCCGCCGAGCCTCCCATCAGCCTGCTCGGCTTCGACGCGTGGCGCGGGCTGCCGCCGCTCGCGTCCTTCAAGGCGCTGGTCACCGCGCGCTCGTCGCCGATGAAGGCGCTGCTGCTCGATCAGTCGTTCGCGGCCGGCGTCGGCAACTGGATCGCGGACGAGGTGCTCTACCAGGCGCGGATCGACCCGCGGCGCCGCGCCGGCACGCTCACCGGCGACGAGATCCGGCGGCTGCGCACCGCCCTCGCGCGCGTCATCGCGGTGTCCGTGCGCGCGCGCAACGACAGCGATCGGTATCCGCGCACGTGGCTCTTCCACGACCGCTGGGGCAAGAATCCCAAGGCCTACACGGCGCGCCGCGAGAAGATCCGCCACGACACGATCGGGGGCCGCACGACGGCCTGGGTGCCGTCGGTGCAGCGCTGACGCGTCCATGCGGCTTCGAGAGAGTTTCCACATCGATTGAAGGTCAGCGCCATGGAGCTGTGCGAACGCGATGCATGACGTCCACTCGGCACGGCAGGCCGCCGAGCAGGGGAGGCTGGAGGACTGGGTGCACGCCTATCTCTCGAGCGGCGCCTGGGCCGATCCCGCCTTCGTCGCGGGCCTGCGTCGCCAGCGGCGCTGGTGGCTCGGGCCGCTCTGCCTGCCGCTCGTCGCGGTCACGCGCGTCTGCGGTCCGGAGCCGGACCTCGAGTATCCTCAGGCGCCCGTGCGCTGGGAGGCGAAGGTGGCGGCGATGGCGGCCGAGATCTCGGACCCGCTGGCATTGCCGCCGTTCATCACCGAGTACCGCGACGGCACGCTGAGCCTTCGCGACGGCAATCACCGCCACGAGGCGCTGCGCCGCCGCGGCGTCACGGAGTTCTGGGCGATCGTCTGGTGCAACTCCGCCGCGGATGCGGAGGCGGCGGCCATGCGCCTGAGGTGAGTTCCACGAGGCGCGTGACGTTGATACTGCTGCCGGGGTTGGATGGGACCGACATCTTCTTCCGCCCGCTGCTCGCGGCCCTGCCGCCGTGGATCGAAGCGCATTGCGTCGAATATCCCGTCTCCGGGCCGAATGACTATCGCGATCTATTACCGCTCGTGCGCAACGCATGCCAAGCTTGCGAAGAGTTTTTCTTGCTGGGGTGGTCCTTTTCAGGTCCGCTTGCGCTCATGCTGGCGGCGGAGTCCCCCGCAGCGCTTCGCGGCGTCGTCCTCTGCGCCTCGTTCATCTCGCCGCCATGGCCCTTCATTCGTGCACTGCGCCTCGCGGCGACCGCCTCAGTCGCGCGGTTCCTTCCGTTCGTTTCTCGAGCGCTGGCATTGTTCGGGCGGTACTCGTCGGACGACTTTGTGCGCGACAGGGCGGAGTGCTGGTCTCGCGTTCCGCCGTCGGCCCTCGCGGCTCGGGCCCGCGCGGTGCTCGCTGTCGACCTTCGTTCGCGGCTGGCGTGTGGGGTTCCGCTGCTCTACATCAGAGGGTCGAAGGACATCATCGTTCCCCCCTGGAACGCCCGCGCGGTCGCGAATGCGATCCCGGCGGCGCGCGTGGTGACCATCGACGGACCTCATCTGGCGCTCTACACGAATGCCGCAGCGGCGGCGGACGTCATCGTCGACTTCATGCGACAGGGGACACCGGGACGTCGATTCGACGCCGCTAGCCCAGGGGCGTAACCTCCACGCGCGCGTCGAAGGCCGCCTGCCCGGCCGCGAACCCCAGCGCCTCGACGGCGCCGTCGGGGAGAACGGCGTCGCCGGACGTCAGCGTGTTCAGCCCCGCCCAGCCGTCGCGCATCCACACGGTGCCCGGCGGAATCTTCGGCGTGACGTAGGCGCGCGCCTGCATCTCGCCCCGCGCGTTCGTGATCGTGATCCTGGCGCCGTCGCCGACGCCGCGCGCCGTCGCGTCGGCGAGCGAGATCCAGAGCACCGGCTCGGGGTCGGCCTTGGCGAGGCTCGGCAGCGCCTGGCCGTGGTCGTAGAAGCCGTGGAAGGCGGTGAGCGTGCGGCCCTGGCGCAGCGTCAGCGGATACGGTGAGTCGGCCGGCGCCTCGTAGACGGGGAGGCCCGGCAGGCCGCGCGACACCGCGAGGTCCGAGAAGAGCTCGAGCTTTCCCGACGGCGTCGGAAACGTCAGATCCGGGTGCCCGACGTGCGAGACGTTCATGGCGCGCATGCCGCCCTCGGCGGCCAGCGCGGCCACCGTCGCGTGCCGCGTCGCCGGCACGTCGATCATCGCGTCGACGAGTTCCGCGTCGTCCTTCCATGGGAAGAAGTCGTCGAGCCCGAGCCGCTCGGCCAGCGCCCGCAGCACCCACGGCATCGAGCGCGTCTCGCCCGGCGCCGGCAGCGCCTGCGGCATCAGGTAGACGTGCGTGTTCGTCGCCTTGCAGCCCAGCTCCTCGAGCCAGGAGGTCGACGGCAGCAGGACGTCGGCGAAGCGCCGCGCGGTGTCGTTCTCGAAGAGGTCGTAGCAGACGACGAGGTCCTGCCGCGCGAGCCCCTCCGCCACACGGTGGGCGTCGGCGAAGGACGAGAGCATGTCGGTGCCGAACAGCAGCAGCACGCGCACGCGGCCGCTCACGAGCGACTCGGTGATGCGCGGCATCTGGTTCGGCACGTCGTCGCCGGGCGGGCGCCGGTCGAGCGCCACGATGGTGCCCAGCACCTGGCCGCGCAGGCTGGCGCCGTGACGCGGCCCGAGCCCGCCGCCGGGGATGCCGACCTGGCCCGTCAGCGCGGGCAGGCACGCGATGGCGCGCGCGGCGTGCCAGCCGTTGGACGCCTTGTGCATCGAGGAGCCGCCGACGATGATCATCGCCGGGCGCGTGCTCGCGTACCGCCGCGCGAGGTCGACGATGCGCCCGGCGGGAATGCCGGTGATCCCCGCGGCCCACGCGGGCGTGTGCGCGGCGAGGTGAGCGGCGAGGCGCTCGAAGCCGATCGTGTGCTGCGCGACGAAGTCGCGGTCGACGAGCCCCTCGGCGACGAGCACGTGCAGCATCGCCAGCGCGAGCGCCGCGTCGGTGCCGGGTCGGATCACGAAGGTCTCGTCCGACTGCGCGGCCGCCTCCGTCTCGCGCACGTCGACCGTCACGATACGCGCGCCGCGGCGCTTCGCGGCGGCGAGGTGGCGGCCCGTGTTCGGCTGGCTCGCGAGGTTCGCCCCCCAGAGGAGGATCAGGTTCGCGTTCGCCCCCATGTCCTCCTTGGTGTTCGGTTCCAGGAGCCCGGTGATCCCGAGCCCGAAGCCGCCGAGCGCCCAGCAGATGATGGCCGGGCTCCACCACTGACAGCCGTAGATGTTCGAGAAGCGCCGCAGCAGGTGCGAGTGGATCCGCGTGCCGTAGTTGTTGGCGAAGATCCCGTGTCCCGGCCACGTGGCGACGGCGTCGCGTCCGGCCGCGCGCATCCGCTCCACGATCAGGTCGAGCGCCTCGTCCCAGGTGGCGCGCCGCCAGCGGTCGCCGCGCGTCGCGCGCAGCATCGGATAGAGCAGGCGCCGGGGGTTGTCGAGAATCTCGGGCGCGGCCTGGCCGCGCACGCACAGAAAGCCGCGGCTGTCGGGGTTGTCGGGGTCGCCGGTCACGCGCGTCACGCGGCCGTCCTCGACCTCCACCAGCATCCCGCACAGCGTCGGGTGGCAGTTCATCGGGCACATCGTGCGAACCGTGCGCTTCACGACGTCATGATACTCGTGCGCCCGCCAAACCCTCGTGCGAAGCGCGTGGAGACGGCTGGGCACCGGAGTGCTCTGTCTGACCCTCTCGGAGTGCACGCCGTCCCGGCCGCATCACAAGACCCGGCCTCCCCCCCGGACTCGATTGCGCCGGCGAAGCCGGCGCTCGAACAGAGCCGGGCCGCGAACGTGCGTGGCATACTCTGGCATCCATCGCGAGGAGGCGAGCATGGCCGGAACGAAGCTGCCGACGCAGGCCGACGTGGAGTCGTACTTCAAGCGGCTGAACAACTGGGGGCGCTGGGGCCACGACGACCAGCGCGGCACCGTGAACCTCATCACCGACGCGCGCCGCGCGGCCGCGCGCGCGCTCGTGAAGACCGGGCGCACCGTCTCGCTCTCGCGCGAGATCGTCGCGCAGCCGCATCTGCAGTTCATGTACCACGTGACGTGCCCGTCCAAGCGCGAGCGCGCCGACGTGGTGCTCGACCGCTTCGACCTCGTGTACCACGGCTTCTGGATCACCCACGTCGACGCGCTCTGCCACGTCGGCTGGGACGGTGAGCTCTACAACGGCCGCTCGTTCGCCGACAGCCTCTCCGCCGCCGGCTCCGCCTGGTGCCCGATCGACCCGCTGTTCGACGGCATCCTGACGCGCGGCGTGCTGCTCGACGTCGCCGCCGGGCGCAAGGAGGGCTACGTCACCGTCGGCAATCCGGTGACGCCGAGGGAGCTGGACGAGACGGCGGCGCGGTTCGGCGTGCGCGTCGAGCCCGGCGACGTGGTCGTGGTGCGCAGCGGCGACGAGACGTTCCGCCGCGAGCATCCGGACTGGATCCCACGCGTCTCGCCGCATCCCGGCCTGCACGTCTCCTGTCTCGAGTGGTTCCGCGAGAAGGACATCGCGGCGATCTCGTGGGACATGATGGACGAGCGCCCGATCGGTTACGCCGGCTTCGGCATGGGCGTGCACCTCGCCATCCCGTTCCTCGGGCTGGCGCTGGTGGACAACACGAACCCCGAGCGGCTGGCGAAGGCGTGCGCGGAAGAGGGGCGCTACGAGTTCCTCTTCACGGCCACGCCGCTCCGGCTCGTCGGCGCCACCGGCGCGCCCGCGCACCCCATCGCGGTGTTTTGAATATGGGGGGCCCCGAAATGCCCCCCCCTCAATACTCGGAAGCGCCCCGGCGAAGCCGTGGCGCTCCTCGATCGCGCGCGCGGCCCCGAGCGATCCGCTACTCGATCGTGTGGCGCATCCAGACGTTGGGGTCCTCGTAGCGACCCTCGTCCGCGTTTCTGTCGATGACGACGGGCTGGAGCGCGCCGGGCACGACGTACGAGCCGGAGTCGGGAAAGCGCAGGTCGGTCCAGCGCTCCCACTCCTCGACGCTCCCCGTGATCAGCAGCGTACGCGGCGCGACGGCCAGGATGTCGGCGCCCATCCGCGCATGGACGCGGATCCAGCGGTCCATCGGCAGGCCGTCGTCGTTCTGCCAGCGCGCGTAGCGCTCCATCGGCGCCAGCGGATACGCGCTCTTGTCCGCCGGCCGCACCGGCGCCAGCAGCGTGCCGAGCCCGTGGACGCGCGCGAGGTCCACCATCGCGCGCACGGCGACGGGACTCAGGCCCTGGCCGCGATAACGCGCGTCGACCATCGCGGCGAGCGCGCAGAGCACGGTGGGCGCGCGTCCCGACTCGTGATCGGCGGTCGCGCGCGACAGGATCTCCGCGATGCTCGACGGGAGGTCCTCCACCGTGCCGCTCCACACGAGGGGGACGGCGTGCGTGGCGGCGATCGTCGGGCCCATGCCGTCGACGAGGACCAGCTGCCAGTCCGCCCACGTCGTGTAGAGCGACGGCCAGTACTGTCCGTAACCGAGCGCGTCTTTCTGCCGGAGGAAGCGCGGCCACGAGGCCTCGGCGAGACGCTCGAACTCGTCCTCGAGGTCCGGCCGCTCGCGCAGCGTGAAGGTCTTGAAGGGCATGCGCGTCATGATACGGTGGCCTGCGACATGGCGCAGGCGATTCCGCCGCTGCCCGACACGCTGCCCGCCGACCCGCTGCCCCTCGTCGCCGCGTGGCTGGCCGAGGCCGCGCGCGCGGTCCGCAACTCGACGTCGATGACGCTGGCCACCGTCGGCGCCGACGGGCGGCCGGCGGCGCGCATGGTCATCTGCCGCGGCTTCGACGCCGCGAGGGGCTCGTTCGTCTTCTACACCGACCGCGACAGCGCCAAGGGCGCCGAGCTCGCCGCGCGGCCGTGGGCGGCGCTCGTCTTCCACTGGGACGTCGTCGAGCGCCAGGTCCGCGTGGCCGGTCCGGTCACCGACGTGGCCGACGCCGAGAGCGACGCATACTGGGCCTCGCGTCCGCCCGACGCGCGCGCGGCCGCCGCCGCCAGCGAGCAGAGCCGTCCGCTCCCGTCGCGCGCGGCGCTGCTCGCGCGCATCGCGGAGGTGACGGCGCGCGCGCAGGGCGGCGAGGTGGCGCGGCCCAAGCGCTGGGGCGGGTATCGCGTGTGGGCCGAGCGCGTCGAGCTCTGGGTCGGCCAGCCGGGACGCGCGCACGACCGGGCTCGATGGATACGGCCGCTGACGCGTCATGGCGACGGCTACGCCGGCGGCGCGTGGTCGGGCACGCGGCTCATGCCGTGAGCGGCTGGCTGCCGGCCACCGACATGCCGCGCTACGTGCGCGAGCTGTGCGACTTCGTCGGCTTCGGCGAGTCCGACGCGGCGACGGTGCGCGCCAGCGCGCCGGTCGTCCTCGAGCGCGAAGCCGAGCTGACGACGGCCCTCTACGATCACTTCCTGAAATTTCCGGAATCGGCGCGCTTCTTCCTGGGCGCCGACGGCGCGCCCGACGCCGCGCGGATCGAGCGGCGCAAGCACAGCCTCGCGCGCTGGCTGCGTGAGACCGCACAGGCCGCGGTCACCCACGAGTCGTCGTACTACCTGCTCGCCGTCGGACTCTCGCACAGCCACCGGGCCACCGGCCCCGGCGGCGTGGTGCCGGCGCACCTGGTCGTCAACGCGATCGGCCTGGCGCAGACGGCGCTCGCACACCTCTTCGCGGCGGCGCTGCCGCCGGCCCGCGCGCTGGAGGCGAGCGTGGCGTGGAACAAGCTGCTGCTCGTCCACCTCAACGTGTTCCTGCTCGGCTACCTGCCGCCCGCGCCGCGGTGAGTCACGGGTCGTGGCCATGATCGTGAGCGAGCGGGTGGCCCTGGCGCCCTACACGACGCTCGGCGTGGGCGGGCCGGCGCGCTGGTTCGTGGAGGCGACGGACGAAGCGACGCTGCGTGAGGCGCTCGCCTGGTCGCGCGCCCGTGGCGTGGCCCTCCGCACGCTCGGCGGCGGCTCCAACGTCGTGGTGGCCGACGCGGGCATCGAGGCGCTCGTGGTCCGGGTCGGCCTGCGCGGCGTCACCACGCGCGAGGCCGGGCGCGTCGTCGACGTCACCGCCGCTGCCGGCGAGCCGTGGGACGACCTCGTCGCCCTCACGGTGGCGCGCGGCTGGGCGGGACTGGAGTGCCTGTCGGGCATTCCCGGCTTCGTCGGCGCCACGCCGATGCAGAACGTCGGCGCCTACGGCCAGGAGGTGAGCGACACGGTCGTCGCCGTGCGCGCGCTCGACACGACCACGGGCGAGGCGGTGACGCTCTCGCCGGCCGAGTGCGGCTTCGCCTATCGCGACAGCGCCTTCAAGAGTCGAGAGCCGGGGCGCTACGTGGTGCTCGCGGTGACGTACCGCCTGCAGCCGGGCGGGGCGCCGACGCTCGGCTACGCCGACGTCGAGCGCGCCGTCGCCGCGCGCGGGCTCACGGCGCCGACGCTCGCCGACGTCCGCGCGAGCGTGCTCGCGATCCGCCGCGCGAAGTCGATGGTGCTCGACGCCGGCGACCCGAACCGCCGCTCATGCGGCTCGTTCTTCACGAACCCGATCGTGACGCCCGACGCCGCCGCGCGCGTCGCGGAGCGCGCGGGCGACCCGACGCTGCCGCGCTGGCCGCAGGCCGACGGCGGCGTGAAGCTGTCGGCGGCGTGGCTGATCGAGCGCGCGGGCTTCCGGCGCGGCCAGCGTGAGGGCACGGTCGGGCTCTCGACGGCGCACGCGCTGGCCATCGTCGCCCACGACGGCGCCCGCGCGGCCGACGTGCTGGCCTTCGCGCGCCACCTTCGAGATTCCGTCGCGGAACGCTTCGGTGTCAGGCTCGCGCTCGAGCCGGCGGTCTGGGAGTAGGCCAGCGTGCGCCGGCGCGCCACGCCTCCGAGCCCGGCGGTCGACACGGTGTCGGCCCCGCTCGACGGCGCGGCGAGCGCGTGATGGATGCCCTCTCGGCGCGCCGCCGGTCGATCGTGCGGCGCACGCGAGCCGCGAACCTGTTCGGCGCCGTCATGGCATTCGTCTATTTCCGTTTCATCGACCCCATGACTGCCGGTCCCGAGGTCGCCTGGCCCGAGATTGTCTTTTCCGTCGTGGCGTTCACCGGGCTCACGCTCGTCGGCGTTCGAATCGGGTCGCGCTGGGCCGCGCCGATCGGCTCTGGCGACCCCGCCGCGCCTGAGGTGCGCCGGCGGGCGCTCATGTTCCCGTGGGCGATGGCGGCGGTCGTGTTCGGCGGTTGGGTGATGGCGGGCGTCGTCTGGGGCGTCGTGTGGCCGCTGCTCGCCGGCACGTTCACGCTCCCGTCGGCGGTGCGAGCGGGGATCGGCATCACCGCCGTCGGCGGCGTGGTCACGGCGACCATCGTGTTCTTCTCGATCGAGAACCGCTGGCGGCACGAGCTGCCGCAGCTCTTTCCGGCCGGCGACCTCAGCTCGGTGCGCGGCGTGCCGCGCCTGCCCGTGCGCGCGCGGCTCCTCGTCGTGTTCTTGCTGACGAGCGTCGGCCCGCTGGCGCTGCTCGGCCTCGTCGCCTGGCGCCGCGGCCGGCTCGCCGCCGCCGATCCCGCGAACGCCGGCATGATGCTCGGCGAGATGCTGGCCATCATCGGATTCTTCATCGTGGCGGGCCTGGTGGCGGCGGTGCGGCTGTCGTGGGTCGTGTCCGACAGCGTGGCCGCGCCGCTGCTCGGCCTCACCTTCGCCATGGCGCGCGTGGAGCGCGGCGATCTCGACGCGTACTGCCCCGTCGTCTCCAACGACGAGATCGGCGCCGCCACCGAGGGCTTCAACCGCATGCTCGACGGCCTGCGCGAGCGCGAGACGATCAAGGACGCGTTCGGCCGCTACGTCACGCGTGAGGTGCGCGACGAGATCCTGGCCGGCCGCGTCAGCTTCGAGGGCGAGCAGCGCGAGGTGACGATGCTCTTCGCGGACCTCCGCGATTTCACTCCGTGGGTCGAGTCCACCGAGCCCCGCCAGGTCGTGCGGGACCTCAACGCCTATTTCGCCGAGATGGAGGCAGCCATCCGCGCCCACGGCGGCCTCGTGCTGCAGTTCATCGGCGACGAGATCGAGGCCGTCTTCGGGGCGCCGGTGCCGTCGCCCGACCACGCCGCGCGCGCCGTGCGCGCCGCCCTCGACATGCGCGCGCGGCTGCGGGCGTGGAACACGGGGCGCGCGCGCCCGCTGAGCCACGGCATCGGCGTGCACACGGGCGCGGTCCTCGCCGGCGCCATCGGCAGCCGCGACCGGCTCTCGTACGCGCTCGTCGGCGACACCGTCAACCTCGCCTCCCGCATCGAGGGCCTCACCAAGGAGGTCGGCGCCGACATCCTCGTGAGCGCCACCACCGCGCGGCGCCTCGACGGCGGCGTCGCGCTCGAGCCGCTGCCGGCCGTGCGCGTGAAGGGCAAGACCGCCGAGGTGGAGGTCTTTCGCGTCGTCTGAGGGTGTACGCTGGAGAGCGTCACGAGGTCACGCATGCTGCCCTTCGACGAGATCGCCCGCGCGAATCCCGAGTACGTCGACGCCCTCTATCGCGAGTACCTCCGCGACCCCACCGCGGTGGACGAGCGCTGGGCCCTCGTCTTCGCCGGCTTCGACCTGGCGCTGCGCGACGGCGCGCGCGCCGGCGGCTCGGTCGCGGAGCTCGTGCACGCGTATCGCGAGCTCGGCCATCTCGTCGCCGACCTCGACCCGCTCGGCGGCAGCCCGCGCGAGCACCCGCTGCTGCGGCTGTCGGAGCTCGGCTTCACCGAGCGCGACCTCGACCGCGTGGTGGACTGGGCACCGTTCAAGGGCGGCGCGCGCGGCCCGCTGCGCGAGCTGATCGCCGCGCTGCGGGAGACGTACTGCGGCACCCTCGGCGTCGAGTACCTCTCGGTGGCCGACAAGGGGCGGCGCGACTGGCTGCAGGAGCGCATGGAGCCGCGGCGCAACCATCCCGACCTGTCCGCCGACGAGCGCCGCGCGATGCTCGAGCGGCTCGTCATCGCGGAGATGTTCGAGCAGTTCCTCCAGGCGCGCTACCCGGGGCAGAAGCGCTTCTCGCTCGAAGGCGGCGAGGCGCTGGTGCCGTTGCTCGACGCGCTGGTGGAAGAGACGGCGCGGCTCGAGGTGGCCGAGGTCGTGCTCGGCATGGCCCACCGCGGGCGGCTCAACGTGCTCGCGCACGTGCTCGAGAAGCCCTACGAGATGATCTTCGCGGAGTTCGAGGGCGCGCCGCTGCCGGACGACATCCTCGGGGACGGCGACGTGAAGTATCACCTCGGGTACTCGAAGGACCGCCAGACGCGCGCGGGCGCCGAGGTCCACCTCTCGCTCACGTCGAACCCGAGCCACCTCGAGTCGGTGAACCCCGTGGTGGAGGGGATCGTCCGCGCCAAGCAGGCCTATCGCGAGGACCGCGACCGCCGGCGCGTGGCGCCGGTGCTGCTGCACGGCGACGCGGCCTTCATGGGCCAGGGCATCGTCTACGAGACGCTCGCGCTGTCGCCGCTGCCGGCGTTCACGACGGGCGGCACCATCCACGTCATCGTCAACAACCAGATCGGCTTCACGACCTCGCCGGAGGAATACCTCTTCACGCGCTACCCGTCGGACCCCGCCCAGGTGCTGCGCGCGCCCGTCTTTCACGTCAACGCCGACGATCCCGAGGCGGCCGTGCAGGCGGCGCGGCTCGCGGCCGGTTATCGCCAGACGTTCCGCGCCGACGTCTTCATCGACTTCGTGTGCTACCGGCGCCACGGTCACAACGAGCTGGACGACCCGACGCTGACGCAGCCGGTGATGTACGAGCAGATCCGCAATCACCCGTCGGTGGT
This sequence comes from Candidatus Rokuibacteriota bacterium, assembly GCA_003220225.1. Lineage (GTDB taxonomy): Bacteria > Methylomirabilota > Methylomirabilia > Rokubacteriales > CSP1-6 > AR12. Next base: position 3,705 of record QHRU01000041.1, on the reverse strand, counting down.
CGAGCGCTACACCAAGCGCCTGGTCGAGGCGGGCGTGGTGGACGAGGCGCAGCTGGCGGAGATGCGCCAGGCGCGCCGCGCGGCGCTGGAGGCGGCGCTCGCCACCGCGCGCAAGGAGATGCCGCGCCAACAGGTCTTCGCGTTCGGCGGCGTCTGGCGCGGCCTCGGCTGGGCGGGCGAGGACTGGAGCGCCGACACGCGCGTGCCGGCCGACCGGCTGCGGGGCCTCGGCGCGGTGCTGGCGCGGCTGCCCGCCGACTTCACGCCGAACCCGCGCGTGAAGAAGCTGCTCGACGACCGGCACGCGCGCATCGCGCGCGGCGAGGCGCTCGACTGGGGCGCCGCGGAGTCGCTCGCCTATGGCAGCCTGCTGCTGGAGGGCACGCCCGTGCGCGTCAGCGGCCAGGACACCGTGCGCGGCACGTTCGGCCATCGTCACGCCGCGATCTTCGACGCCAAGGACGGGCGACCGTGGGTGCCGCTCAACCACGTTCAAGACGGTCAGGCGCTGCTCGAGGCCGTCAACAGCCCGCTCAGCGAGGAGGCCGTGCTCGGCTTCGAGTACGGCATGTCGAGCGGCGACCCGCGGCGGCTCATGGTCTGGGAGGCGCAGTTCGGCGACTTCGTGAACAGCGCGCAGGTGATCATCGACCAGTTCATCGCGAGCGGCGAGTCCAAGTGGCAGCGCATGAGCGGGCTCGTGCTCCTGCTGCCGCACGGCTACGAGGGCCAGGGCTCCGAGCACTCGAGCGCGCGGCTCGAGCGCTTCCTGCAGCTCTGCGCCGACCGGAACATCCAGGTGATCGTGCCGACGACGCCGGCGCAGATCTTTCACGCGCTGCGGCGGCAGATCCACCGCCGCTTCCGCAAGCCGCTCGTCGTGATGTCGCCCAAGAGCCTGTTGCGCCACCCCCAGGCCGTATCGCCGCTCACCGAGCTCACGGACGGCGGCTTTCGGCTGACGCTCGACGACCCGAGCCCGCCGTCGGCGGCGCGCCGCCTCGTGATCTGCGCGGGCAAGATCTTCTACGCGCTCGACGCCGCGCGACGCGAGAAGCAGCGCGACGACGTGGCGCTCGTCCGCATCGAGCAGCTCTACCCGTTCCCCACCCACGAGGTGCGCGCGCTGGTCCAGCGTCACGCCTCGGCGCGCGAGGTCTGCTGGGTGCAGGAGGAGCCGGCCAACCAGGGCGCGTGGTGGTTCGTGCGGCCGCTGCTCTCGCCGCTGCTCCGGCCCGACGTCCGCTTCTCCTACATCGGCCGGGTCGAGGCCGCGGGCGTCGCGACGGGCTCGTACCAGATCCATCAGGCCGAGGAGCAGGCGATCCTCGAGCAGGCCCTGGAGCGCTGACGTGGCCGTCGAGATCCGGATCCCGCCGCTCGGCGAGTCCATCAACGAGGCGATGCTGGTGCGCTGGCTGAAGGACGACGGCGCGCACGTCGAGGCCGACGAGGTCGTGCTGGAGCTCGAGACCGAGAAGGCGGCCATGGACGTGCAGGCGGAGACGGCGGGGCGCCTGCGCATCGTGGTGCCGGCAGGCTCGCGCGTTCAGCCGGGCACGGTGGTGGGACGCATCACGGAAGAGGCGGCGCCGGCGCGCAAGGAAGCGGCGCCGGAGAAGAAGGCCGCGGCGTCGGAGCCGAAGGATGCCGCGCCGAGGAGGCAGGTCGCCGAGCCCGTCGGCGCCACGAAGGCCGCCGCGCCCGCGCCGTCGCCGCGCGCCGAGCCGACCCCGCGCCCCGAGCCTTCGCCTCGCCCGGAGCCGCCGCGGCGCGCGGAGCCGCCACCCCCGGCGCAGGGACCGCGCGACGGCGACGGCCGGCGTCCCGCCGCGCACGACGACGACGCCGAGCGGGAGCCGCTGAGCCAGCTCCGCCGCACCATCGCCGCGCGCCTGGTCGAGGCGCAGCGCACGGCGGCCATCCTCACCACCTTCAACGAGGTCGACCTCGGCGAGCTGCTGGCGCTGCGCGCGCGGCACCGCGAGCGGTTCAAGGCCAGGCACGGCGTCGACCTCGGCCTCATGTCGCTCTTCGCTCGCGCGGTGATCCACGCGCTGCGCGAGGTGCCGATCCTCAACGCGCGGATCGACGGCACCGACGTCGTGAAGCCGCGCCACGTGCACCTGGGCATCGCGGTCAGCACGCCGCGCGGGCTCGTGGTGCCGGTGGTGCGCGGCGCCGACGGTCTCGGCCTGGCCGCGCTCGAGCAGGCCATCGGCGACGTCGCGCGCCGCGCGCGCGACGGCAGGCTGACGCCCGGCGACCTCGCGGGCGGCACCTTCACGATCACCAACGGCGGCGTCTTCGGCTCGCTGCTCTCGACGCCGATCCTCAACCCGCCGCAGTCGGGCATCCTCGGCATGCACAAGATCGAGGACCGGCCCGTGGCGCGCGAGGGCCAGGTCGTGATCCGCCCGATGATGTACGTCGCGCTCTCGTACGACCATCGCCTCGTCGACGGCGAGCAGGCCGTGACGTTTCTCGTGCGCGTGAAGGAGGCCCTCGAGGACCCGGCCCGCATGGTGCTGGAGGTGTGAGCCTGCTCGCCCACACGCGCGTCGGCGCCGGGCCATGCACGGTGTTCCTGCTGCACGGCTTTCTCGGCTCCGCGCGCAACCTCGCCACCCTCGCGCGCGGTCTCGCGCAGCGCAGGCCGGACGTCAGCATCATCGCGCTCGACCTCACCGGCCACGGCGAGTCGCCGCCGCTGCCGCCGCGTCCGGACGTCGCCCTCATCGCGCGCGACGTCCTCGACACCGCGCGCGCCCTCGCGCCGGCCGCGCCGTGGACGCTGCTCGGGCACTCGCTCGGCGGCCGCGTGGCGCTGCGCGCCGCCCTGGTCGCGCCCGCCGCGCTCGCTCACCTCACGCTGCTCGACGTCACGCCGTCCCCGCGCGCGCCCGGGGGCGAGGTCGCCCCGATCGTGAAGGCGCTCGCCGAGGCTCCGGACGCCGCGCCCGGCCGCGAGGCGTTCCGCGAATGGTTCCGGCAGGCCGGCCTGCCGCCCGCGGCGATCGACTGGCTGCTGTTGAACGTCGTCCACGACGGCGCCGTGTACCGCTGGCGCATCGACCGCGCGGCGCTGGCCGCGCTCTACGCCCAGATCGGCGCCGAGGACCTGTGGCCCGCCGTCGAGGGACGGCGCTCCTACTCCGTCCACGTGGTTCGCGGCGGGAAGTCCGAGTACGTGTCCGACGCGGACCTCCGTCGGCTCGAGGCGGCCGGCTGTCGCGTCGACACCATCGAGGGCGCCGGCCACTTTCTCCACGTCGATCGCCCGGAGGAGTTGCTGGACCGGATCGTGCACGGGCTCGCATGACCGACGCCTTCTACGTCCCCGACGGCGACGCCTTCGTCGCCACCGTTCACACGCGCGGCCCGTGGAGTCCCCGGCACCAGCACGGCGGACCGCCGGCCGCGCTCCTCGCGCGCGCGATCGCGGCGCAGGCGCCCGCCTTCGTGATCACGCGCGTGACCGTCGACTTCCTGCTGCCGGTGCCCATCGACCGGCTCGCCGTCCGCGTCGAGGCGCTGCGCGCGGGGGCGAAGGTGCAGCGCCTCGTCGCACGCCTGCTGCACGGCGACCGGCCGGTCGCCCAGGCGCTCGCGGCGCTCGTGCGGCCGGCCGCGGTCGCCGTCGCCTCGCCCGCGAACGATCCGCCGCTGCCACCGCCCGAGAGCGGCCGGCCGTTCGAGTTCCCG